>NZ_JADIJR010000002.1 GCF_017355365.1 Microbacterium sp. SD291
CGTAGCGCGCGGTGAGGGAGGGGTCGTCGGAGAGCACGGTGCCGGTGCCGACCACGATCGCGTCGGCCTCTGCACGGCGCTCGTGCACGTCGGCGCGCGCAGTGGGGCCGGTGATCCACTGGCTGGAGCCGTCGGAGGCCGCGGCGCGCCCGTCCAGGCTCTGCGCCCACTTCACGGTGATGTGCGGCCGGCCGAGACGCTTGGCGGTGAGCCAGCCGTCGATCAGGGCGTGCGCGGCATCGGCCTGCTCACCGGCGTCCACGCTCACGCCCGCGCCGCGCAGCCGGTCGGCGCCGCCGCCGGAGACGACCCCTGGGTCGTCGAGCGCATACACGACGCGGGCGACGCCCGCCTCGATCAGGGCCACGGCGCACGGCCCTGTGCGGCCGGTGTGATTGCACGGCTCGAGGGTGACGACGGCGGTGGCTCCGCGGGCCTCGCCGGGTGCCAGCTTCGACAGCGCATCGACCTCCGCGTGCGGGGTGCCTGCGCCGTGATGCCAGCCCTCCGCGAGGACGACACCGGCGGGGGAGAGGATGATCGCACCCACTTGCGGATTGACTCCGCGCGGGCCGAGGGCGGCGAGTTCGAGCGCGCGGCCCATCGCGCGGCGCTCCGCCTCGTTCACTGCCATCCGTCGTCCTTCTCTGAGGCTCCGGGGGTTGCAGAACGCGCGCGCAGACGCGTCGTGCTGCCTCCCTTCCGGACTAGCGGGATCTCTCCCACATCACCGTCGGTTCCGGAATTCCACCGGATCGGCATCCCGGAATGACCGAGATGCTCGCGGACTGTCACCGCCGGTTCGGATTCACACCGACCCCGGAGCACGTTTGATGCTCTGAGTGTACTCAACGCATATGAATGCATTTCATTCCGCGTCTCGCTGCTACTTGAGCAGCCGGGACAGCCGGCGGTCGGCGAGCGGCTTCCCGCCGGTCTGGCAGGTGGGGCAGTACTCCATCGAGCGATCGGCGAAGAACACGCTGCGCACGGTGTCGCCGCACACCGGGCAGGCCTCGCCGCGCCGGGCGTGCACCTGCATCCCACGGCGCTTCGCGTCCTTGAGATCCGCAGGCGGCTTCCCCGAGGCCTCGGCCACGGCATCGGTCAGGGTCGCGTGCATGGCCGCGTACAGCCGGCCGATCTCGTCATCGTCGAGCTTCGCCGCGATCGCATACGGTGACATCCGCGCCGCGTGCAGGATCTCATCGGAGTACGCGTTGCCGATGCCGGCGATCACCCCCTGATCGCGCAGCAGCCCCTTGATCTGCGTGCGTCTGCCCTCGAGCAGCCCGGCGAAGGCCTCGCGGGTGAAGGCGGCGTCGAGGGGATCGGGTCCGAGCCGCGCGATGCCAGGGACGTCGTTCGGGTCGCGGGCCACATACACCGCGAGGGACTTCTTGGTGCCGGCCTCGGTGAGGTCGAAGCCGCTTCCGTCGTCGAGGGCCACTCGGAGCGCGATCGGCGACTTCCCCGGCCGGATCAGGGTGGCGGGCAGCGTCTCGTGCCAGCGCAGCCACCCCGCCTTCGCGAGGTGGAACACCAGATGAAGGTCGTCGCCGCAGGAGAGCACGACGAACTTCCCGAGGCGGGCGGATGCCGTGATCTCGGCGTTCTGCAGCGCGTGGATGGGCGGATCGTAGGTCTTCAGCGCCGAGATCGCCGAGACGGCGGCGCGCGTGATCGTGCGACCGACGGCCCGTCCGGCGAGGAAGCTCGTCAGTCCCTGTACTTCCGGCATCTCCGGCATGCACTCATCCTGTCACCGGCATCCGACGTGCGGCTAGAGCACCGGCCAGTCCTGCGGCGTCCGGTCGTCGGTGGCGAGGATCCCGGCGAACCAGCCGTCGTCTCGGCCGCGCGGGCCGGTCAGCGCGAGTCGCTGAAGTCCCTCGTAGCGGAACCCGAGAGAGCGGGCGGTGCGGGCGGAGGGGATGTTCCCGGCGACCGCGCGCCAGCCGAGCCGCACCAGCCCGCGGTCTGCGAACGCCCAGTCGACGACAGCGCGCGCGGCCTCGCCGAGATAGCCCCGGCCGCGGGCTTCGGGCACCATCCAGTAGCCGATCTCCGCGTGTGCTCCGTCGACGTTGGGCGTCACGTCGTGCAGGCCGATCATGCCCACCAGCGTCCCGTCCGCGCGGATCGCCCAGACGTACTCGTGATCCTCGGCCCACCCCTTCGCCACCATCTCGATGAACGACACAGCATGCTCACGCGTGTAGGGGCTCGGCACTGTCGTCCAGCGGGGGATCTCCGGATCCTGGCAGGCCCTCTCGATCGCCTCGACATCCGGATCCGCCGGCGCCCGGAGGACGAGTCGTTCGGTGGTGAGGGTGACCGGTTCCATCACGGCATCCTATTGCGTGCCAGGACGACGGCTGATCGAGGGCGTCGGACCTCTGGCCGGCGAGGAAACAGGGATCAGATGCGTCGAGGTGAGTGTGTCGGCCTGGGGCGCGCCGCGCTGTGAGCGGATGGTCTCCGTTTTCTCAGGCGCTCGGCGACGCGACGCCCCCGGTCCGGTGTCGGAGGCCCAGGACTAAGCTTGTCCGGTGACTGTTCCGGGGATTCTGCGCGCCTTGGAAGAGGCGTCTCTGTATCGTGACGCTCTCCGCTGGGCGCACACCGACGCCGACCTCGGACTGGTCGACGGACTCGACGCGCCCGCACTCGCGGGGCTGCTCACCCAGCGCGCGGCGGCGGGTCACCCTGCGGCCGTCCTCGCGGTCGTCCCCACAGGGCGCCGCGCCGAGAGCCTCGGGCAGGCGCTCGCCGCCTACCTCCCGGATGCCGAGGTGCTGACCTTCCCCGCGTGGGAGACGCTGCCTCACGAGCGGCTGAGCCCGAGCCCCGACACGGTGGGACTGCGTCTGCAGACGCTGCGACGCATCGCCGACTGGACGGGCGCGCACCCGCTGGTCGTCGTCGCCTCCGTACGGGCGGCGCTGCAGCCGATCGCCGGGAACCTCGGCGAGATCACCCCGCTCGAAATGCGCATCGGCAGCCGCGGGCACGACCTCGACACCGTCGCGGAGCAGCTCGTCGAGCGGGCGTACTCCCGCGTCGACATGGTCTCCCGACGCGGCGAGTTCGCGGTGCGCGGCGGCATCCTCGACGTCTTCCCGCCGATCTCCGAGCACCCGTACCGCATCGAGTTCTTCGGCGACGAGATCGACCAGATCCGCGCGTTCTCGGTCGCCGACCAGCGCTCGCTTCCGGGCGACGTCGACGGCGTCGATCTCCCGCCGAGCCGGGAGCTCCTGCTCACGCCCGACGTGCGGGACCGGGCCAGGGCGCTGATCGGCGGCTTCCCCGCGATCGCCGGGATGCTCGAGAAGATGTCGGAGGGGATCCCGGTCGAGGGCATGGAATCCCTGCTCCCCGCGGTGGCCGGCCCGCTGAAGTCGCTCGCCGAGTACCTCCCCGAGGGCAGCGCAACGGCGGTCATCGACCCCGAGCGCTCGAGCGCCCGTGCCATCACGCTCGGGGACACGAACCGTGAGTTCCTCGATGCCGCCTGGAGCGCGGCGACGTCCGGAGCATCCGCGCCCATCGATCTCGGCGCCGGCGACTTCCTCACCATCGCGCAGCTGCGCGAGGTCGTGCGCGATCGCGGCGGGGTGTGGTGGCGGCTCAGCCCGTTCGGGGTCGGACTCGGCGAAGGGGACACCGAGGCCGGCAACCTCGACGCGGCCGTCATCCCGTCGTTCCACGGCAACGTCGACGGCGCGATCTCGTTCGTCGAGGCGAAGCTCGCCGACGGCTGGCGCGTCGTCGTCATCGCGGCAGGGCACGGACTCGTCGATCGCGCGCGCGACGTCCTCGCCGACCGCGGGATCGCCGCGCGCATCGTCGAGCAGCTGCCGGACGCCCCGGAAGCGGGCGTCGCGACGCTCATCACGGGCTCGGTCGAAGCGGGCTTCCAGGTGCCGGAGGCGAAGCTCGCCGTCCTCACCGACAACGAGTTCTACGGCCGGACCATCGGCGGCGATCAGCGCGTCGTGAAGAAGCTCGCATCGCGCCGCAAGAACGTCGTCGATCCGCTGCAGCTGAAGCAGGGTGACCACGTCGTTCATGCGACCCACGGCATCGGCCGCTTCGTCGAGATGACGCAGCGCGAGGTGTCCACAGGCGGACGCAATGCCACCAAGTCGGTGCGCGACTATCTCGTGCTCGAGTACGCGCCGTCCAAGCGCGGATACCCGGGCGACAAGCTGTTCGTTCCCACCGATCAGCTCGACCTGCTCTCCAAGTACGTCGGCGGCGAAGCCCCGACCCTGTCGAAGATGGGCGGCAGCGACTGGTCGCAGGCCAAGGGCAAGGCGCGCAAGGCCGTCCGCGACATCGCCGTCGAGCTCGTGAAGCTGTATTCGGCGCGGATGAGCGCGAAGGGGCACGCCTTCGGCCCTGACACGCCGTGGCAGCGCGAGCTGGAGGAGGCGTTCCCGTTCGCCGAGACGCACGACCAGCTGCAGACGATCGACGAGATCAAGGCCGACATGGAGCGGCCGATCCCGATGGACCGGCTGCTCTCGGGCGACGTGGGCTTCGGCAAGACGGAGGTCGCCGTGCGGGCCGCGTTCAAGGCGATCCAGGACGGCAAGCAGGTCGCCATGCTGGTCCCGACGACCCTGCTCGTCAAGCAGCACCTCGAGACGTTCACCGAGCGGTTCGCCGGATTCCCGGTGAAGGTGCGGCCGCTGTCGCGGTTCCAGTCCGACAAGGAGGCGCGCCTCACGCTGCAGGGTCTCCTGGAGGGATCCGTCGACATGGTCATCGGCACCCACCGCATCCTCACCGACCAGGTGATGTTCAAGGATCTCGGGCTGATGATCATCGACGAGGAGCAGCGTTTCGGCGTCGAGCACAAGGACTCGCTGAAGAAGATGAAGACGAACGTCGACATCCTCGCGATGAGCGCCACCCCGATCCCGCGGACCCTGGAGATGGCGGTCACCGGCATCAGGGAGATGTCGACGCTGCAGACCCCGCCCGAGGACCGGCATCCGATCCTCTCCTTCGTCGGCCCCCGTAGCGACAAGCAGATCGCGGCCGCGATACGGCGCGAGATCCTCCGCGAGGGGCAGATCTTCTTCGTGCACAACCGGGTGCAGTCGATCCAGCGCGTCGCGGCGGAGATCGCCGAGCTGGTGCCCGAGGCGCGCATCGCGGTCGCGCACGGGCAGCTCGGAGAGCATCAGCTGGAGCAGGTCGTCGACGATTTCTGGGAGCGCAAGTTCGACGTGCTCGTGTGCACGACGATCGTCGAGACAGGGCTCGACATCTCCAACGCGAACACCATCATCATCGACCGCGCCGACAAGTACGGCCTCAGCCAGCTGCACCAGCTGCGCGGCCGTGTCGGACGAGGGCGCGAGCGGGCCTACGCGTACTTCCTCTACGACGAGATGAAGCCGCTGTCCGAGACCGCGGCCGACCGGCTGCAGACGATCGCGGTGAACAACGACCTCGGATCGGGCATGCAGGTCGCCCTGAAGGACCTCGAGCTGCGCGGCGCAGGCAACCTGCTCGGCGGCGAGCAGGCCGGTCACATCGCCGGCGTCGGCTTCGACCTGTACCTTCGCATGATCGGGGAGGCCGTGTCGACGTTCCGCGGAGAAGAGGTCGAGACGGGGCAGGAGCTGCGGCTCGAGCTGCCGCTGGACGCCCGGATCCCCGAGGACTACATCGACAGCGAGCGCCTGCGGCTGGAGGCCTACCAGAAGCTGTCGGCGGCATCGGCGGCCACCGCCAAGGACGACTCGATCGATCTCGTGATCGAGGAGCTCACCGACCGCTACGGCAATCCGCCGGCCGAGGTCGAGGGTCTCGTCGCGATCGCGCGGCTTCGCCGCCGCGCCGCGCGCGCCGGACTCACCGACGTGGTGGCGATGGGGTCGAACCTGCGCATCGCGCCGGCACGCTTCGAGGATTCGATCAAGGTGCGGATGCAGCGGCTCTACCCGAAGGCGAAGCTGGTCGCCGGCGGAGAGGCGCTGGTGGTGCCGATGCCGACGATCGCCTCCGCCGTGGGCGTCGGAGTCGAGCCGCTGCCGGGTGCGGAGCTGCTCGCCTGGGTCGGGCAGCTGTTCACGGCGCTGTTCCCCGAGCCGGTCAAGGCCGAGTAGCCCACGTGCGCGGGCTCGTCAACCGGGTGTGAGATCCGTCGCGGCCCGGCGGATGCTGTCGGCATGTGGACACTGCTGATCGTCCTTCTGGTCCTCTGGGCCGCCGTGAGCGTGCTCGGCTTCGTCGTGAAGGGCTTCTTCTGGCTCGCGATCCTCGGGATCCTCCTGTTCGTCGGGACGATCGTGTTCGGGATGCTGCGACGGGGGAGCACGCCGCGGGAGTAGCGGCGGCCGGCTGTGGCATCCGCCCCTGGTGACGGGAGGGGCAGGGGCATAGAGTCGCGGCATGGTCGCTCAGCGTAGCGGGAGCAGGCTCAGCGAGGCAGCGGCGGCGTTCGCGAGCAATTGGCGCAATCCGAACCTGCGCCGTGCGCAGCTGAGCTTCTTCTTCTCATGGACGGCCGAATGCGCCTTCATGGTGGCGCTCAGCATCGTCGCCTACAACGAGGGCGGGGCGCTCGCCGTCGGCATCGTGGGTCTCGTCACGATGCTGCCCTCCGCCGTGCTCACGCCTCTGCTCGCGCCGCTCGCGGACCGCGGGCGGCGCGAGCGCGTGCTCGTCGCCGTGTCGCTGCTGCGCGGCATGGCGATGGCGATCGCCGCGCTGATCGTGGCGGTCTCCGGACCGCTCGTCCTCGTGTTCGCCGTGGCCGCAGCCTCCGCCGTCGCTGCGACGCTCTTCCGCCCCGCGCATTCCGCGCTGCTTCCGACCCTGTGCCGCACCGGCCACGAGCTGGCCAGCGCCAATGTCGTCCGAGGGCTGCTGGACTCGATCGCGAGCCTGATCGGCCCGCTCGTCGCGGCCGTGCTGCTGGCGGTCACCCAGGCATCGGTCGTCCTCGCGGTCAGTGCCGCCTGCGCGTGCTGCGCCGCGCTGCTGGTGACGCGCCTGCGCTACGAGGCCCCGGTCGCCGCCGCTCCGGCACGCAGGCCCGGCCTTCTCGCCGAGGCGGTCGAGGGCGTCAGGGCCGTGGCGGGCAACCGGGATCTGCCGGTCATTCTCGCGCTGATCTCGGCCCAGACCCTCACGCGCGGTGCGCTCACCGTGTTCGCGGTGGTCGTCGCGATCGAACTGCTCGGCATGGGCGATTCGGGCGCCGGCGCGCTGATGGCGGCGCTCGGGGCCGGCGCCGTGTTCGGGTCTCTCGCCGCGTCGATGCTCGTCCGCGTCTGGCGGCTCGGGGCCTGGTTCGCGATCGGCGTCGGACTCTGGGGCGCGCCGATCGCGCTGATCGGGGTGTTCCCGCAGCAGACGGTCGCGCTGCTCCTGCTCGCGATGGTCGGCATCGCCAATGCTCTGATCGACGCCGCGGGTTTCACGCTGATCGGCAGGCTGGCGCCGGATGCCGTGATGGCACGCGTCTTCGGAGTGCTGGAGACGCTGGTCGCGCTCTCGATCGGGCTCGGCTCGATCCTGGCCTCCGCGCTGGTCGAGCTCTTCGGCGTCGACGTCGCGCTGATCTCGATCGGCCTGCTGTGCCCCGTTCTGGCGGTGACGGCGTGGTGGCGGCTGCGCCACATCGACCGCACCGTGGAGGATCTCGATGACGAGATCGCGCTGCTGCAGCGAGTGCCGATGTTCGAGCCGCTTCCGCTGCCCGCGATCGAGCAGCTTGCGAGGGGACTGGAGCGGGTCGAGGTCGGGGCCGGCGTCACGGTGTTCGCACAGGGTGACATCGGCGACCTGTACTACCTGATCGAAACGGGCGAGGCCGAGGTCATCGGCGACGGGCGGGTCGTCGCCACGCTCGGACCGGGGGAGGGATTCGGCGAGATCGCGCTGCTGCGCAGAACGCACCGCACCGCGGGGGTGCGCGCCCGCACGGACCTGCGGCTGTGCGCGCTGACGGGTGAGCGCTTCACCTCTGTCGTGCTCGGCTTCACTCCGAGCGTCGCCGCCGCCGCCGGCGACGTGGACGGGCGTCTCCGCCGGTTCGCCCCGGGTGCGGCGCCGGAGAGCGGAAGCCCGACGACGGGGTGACTTCAGGCGGTGCAGGACGTCACGGCATCCGCGGGTCTAGTCTGGCGTCATGTTGTACGAGCACCTCGGGGCTCGGCCCCGGATCCATGACACCGCCGTCATCGCCCCCACCGCCGTGATCTCCGGCGACGTGGAGATCGGGCCGGGCTGCCAGGTGCTGCACGGCGCCGTGATCACCGCCGAGGGCGGACCGATCACGCTCGGCGAGCACGTCATCGTCATGGAGAACGCGCTGATCCGCGCCACGGCGGCGAACGCCGTGCACATCGGCGCGCACACGCTCGTCGGCACGCTCGCGAGCATCGCCGGCGCGACCGTCGGCGAGGAGGTGTTCTTCGCCTCGGGCGCGCGCATCTTCAACGGCGCGATCGTCGGCGACCGTTGCGAGGTGCGCGTGAACGCGATCGTGCATCGCCGCGCCGTGCTGCCGGAGGGCACCGTCGTGCCGATCGGCTGGGTGGCTGTCGGCGACCCGGTGCAGCTTCTCTCACCTGACCGTGACGACGAGATCGCGGCGGCGCAGCCGGAGCTGGACTTCCCCGGTCACGTATTCGGCGTCGACCGCGACACGCCCGACCTCATGGTCCAGCTGACCGAGCGCTACGGCACCTCGCTCGCGCGGCACGCCGGCGATCACGAGGTGCCGCGCTGACGGCATCCGCTTCTCGCGGGGCTCGGCTCCGGACTCCCGCAGCGGTGAGCGCGGCGCCGTCAGCGTGTCGCGCTGCTGTTCTCCGAGTCGCGCTGCTGTTCCCGCCACGCGCTGCGTGAATATCAGCAGCGCGAACGAGATTCAGCAGCGCGACTCGGGGATGAGCAGCGTCAACCGCCGGATGAGCAGCGTCAACCGCCGGATGAGCAGCGTCAACCGCCGGATGAGCAGCGTCAACCGCCGGAACAGCAGCGTCAACCGCGGGAACAGCAGCGCGAAACCGCCGGAACAGCAGCGCGAAACCGCGGGCAGAGCTCGATCGCCCTGGCGTCAGATGACACCCTGGGCGAGCATGGCGCCGGCGACGCGCTCGAAGCCGGCGATGTTGGCGCCGGCGACGTAGTCACCCGCGACGTCGTACCGCTCGGCGGCGTCGAACGCCGCGCCGTGGATGTCGCCCATGATCTCGCGCAGCTTGTTCTCGCTGTCGCCGAAGCTCCAGCGCTGACGGGAGGCGTTCTGACTCATCTCGAGCGCCGAGGTCGCGACACCGCCGGCGTTCGCTGCCTTGCCGGGGGCGAAGAGCACTCCCGCGCTCTGGAACGCGTCGACCGCTGCCGGCACGCAGGGCATGTTCGCGCCCTCGGACACCGCGCGGACGCCGTTCGCGATCAGCGCCTTCGCTTCGTCGAAGCTCACCTCGTTCTGCGTGGCGGACGGCACGGCGATGTCGACCGGCACGTCCCAGACGCTGCCGCCCTCGACGAACCGGGCGCTCGGCCGGCGGTTGGCGTACTCGACGATGCGGGCGCGCTCGACCTCCTTGAGCTGACGGAGCAGATCGACGTCGATGCCGGCGTCGTCGACGACATAGCCGGAGGAGTCGGATGCCGTGACAGCCGTCGCGCCGAGCTGGGCGGCCTTCTGGATCGCGTAGATGGCGACGTTGCCCGAGCCGGAGACCCCGACGCGCTTGCCGTCGAGCGAGTCGCCGTGCACGCCCAGCATCTCCTGCGCGAAGAACACCGCGCCGTAGCCGGTGGCCTCGGTGCGCACCTCTGCGCCGCCCCAGCCGGTGCCCTTGCCGGTGAACATCCCGGACTCGTGGCGGTTGGTGATCTTGCGGTACTGGCCGAACAGGTAGCCGATCTCGCGGCCGCCGACGCCGATGTCGCCTGCGGGGACGTCGGTGTGCTCGCCGAGGTGGCGGTACAGCTCATTCATGAACGACTGGCAGAAGCGCATGATCTCGGCATCCGAACGTCCGTGCGGATCGAAGTCCGAGCCGCCCTTGCCGCCGCCGATGCCCTGCCCGGTGAGCGCGTTCTTGAAGATCTGCTCGAAGCCGAGGAACTTGATGATCGACAGGTTCACCGACGGGTGGAACCGAAGGCCGCCCTTGTACGGGCCGAGGACCGAGGAGAACTGGATCCGGTAGCCGCGGTTGACCTGCAGGCGCCCGGCGTCATCGACCCACGGCACGCGGAAGAGGATCTGCCGCTCCGGCTCGACCAGGCGATCGAGGATCCCGCCTTCGACGAACTCGGGGTGCCGATCGAGCACCGGGGCGATCGAGTGCAGCACCTCGTGCACCGCCTGCTGGAATTCGGGCTCGTGCGGGCTGCGGGCGAGCACGGTGTCGAAGACGGGCTGCACGGATTCGGCGAGCGGATGGAATTCGGTCAGGGTGGGAGCGGTCACGCGGAAGACTTTCTGAACGGGGGATTTGGGCGCGTGCGATCGTGTCGCGCGAGGCGTCGCCGGATCAGGCGGGAGATTTCACTCTAGCGTCCGCACGAATGTGAGGACTTTCACGTGTCCGCTGCCGCGTGCACCGACTGCTTCTGCATGAACCGCCATGGTCCGCGTGAGACGTCGCACGCCGCGTGGTGTCTCACGCGAAACCGGGCGCCTCACGCAGGAATCGCCGGCTCACCCGGTGTTCTGGAGCCCGGCGGCCACGCCGCTGACGGAGAGCAGGAGCAGCCGCTGCTGCTCGGCGTCGGCGCCGGAGCCGGTGGCATCCGCCCGGAGCGCACGCAGGGCGCGCAGCTGCAGCAGCGACAGCGCGTCGACGTAGGGGGTGCGCAACTGCACGGCACGCTGCAGGATCGGCTTGTTCTCGAGCAGCCGCTCGCCGCCGGTGAGGCGGATCACCCACTCCCTGGTCAGCTCGAGCTCGTCGAGCACCAGCTGGGCGAGATCGTCGCGGTCGCCGAGCGCGAGGTACTGGCGGGCGATGCGCTCGTCGGTCTTCGCGAGGCTCATCGCCACGTTGTCGATCAGTGTGCGCAGCAGCGGCCACTCGCGGTACGCCTCGGACAGCAGCGTCTCGTCGCCGACGGCGTCGAGAGCCGTGCCGAGCCCGAACCAGCCGGCGAGGTTGATGCGCGCCTGGGTCCAGGCGAACACCCACGGGATCGCCCTGAGGTCTTCGAGCGACTCGACCGAGAGTCCGCGCCGTGCGGGCCGCGAGCCGAGCGCGAGCAGGCCGATCTCCTCGAGCGGCGTGACGGTCGCGAACCACGGCGCGAAGCCGTCGGCCTTCACGAGCGAGAAGAAGCGTTCGCGCGACGCGGCATCCATGACGGAGGCGATGTCCGCGAACCGGGCGGCGGCGGCGCTGGTGCGCTGCTCGACCGTGGGAGATGAGGCGAGAAGCGTCGCCGCGGCGACCTGGTCGATGTGGCGCATCGCGATCGCGGGCTCGCCGTAGCGGGCGAAGATGACCTCGCCCTGCTCGGTGAGCTTGAACCGGCCGTCGACCGAGTGCGGCGGCTGGGCGAGGATCGCCGAGTTCGCCGGTCCGCCGCCGCGGCCGAGAGCACCGCCGCGGCCGTGGAACAGTGTCAGCTCGATACCGGATTCCCGAGCCCACAGCGCGATCTTCTCCTGCGCTTCGTAGAGGGCGAGGTTCGCGGCGACGGGCCCGACGTCCTTCGAGGAGTCGGAATAGCCGAGCATGACCTCGAGCCGGTTTCCGGTCGCAGCCATGCGCGCCCGGAACTCCGGGAACGTGACGGCCTCGGCGAGGATGGCCGGCGCCGCCTGCAGGTCGGCGAAGGTCTCGAACAGCGGGACGACGTCGAGCACCGGGGCGGCGTCGCCGAGGGCGTGGCGGGCGAGGCGGTGCACGGCGGCGAGATCGGATGCCGCCTGCGTGAACGACACCACGTAGCGGCCGGCCGCACGAAGACCGCGATCGCGCTGGATGTCGGCGATCGCGCGGAAGACCTCGAGCACCTCCTCCGTCTGCGCGCTCGGCGCCTCGCCGGATTCGAGCTCGCTGAGCGCCTTGGCGTGCACCTGCGAGTGCTGGCGCACCTCGAGCTCGGTCAGGTGGAACCCGTATGTCTCGACCTGCCAGATCAGGTGCTGCACGCCGCCGAACGCGTGACGGTGCGCACCGGCATCCGCGAGCGACGACTGCACGGCGCGCAGGTCTTCGAGGAGGTCGTAGGGGCTCGCATATCGCAGCGACTCCTCGCCGCTCCTGGTCGCCGCGACCCGGCGCGCGAGAGCCAGCAGGAGCCGGCGGTGCGGCTCGCCGGGGGAGCGCTTGTCGAGCTCGGTCGCGAGCCCTGGGTCTGCGGCGGCGAACCGATCCCACAGGGCGTCGACGGCTGCGCTCGGCGGTGTGTCCTCGGCGTCCAGCGTGAGGGTGCGGCCGATGCGCTCAAGGGCGCGCTCGAGGCCTCGGAGCACATGGTCGGAGGCGATCTGCGATGCCTCGCGGGTGACGGATGCCGTGACGAACGGGTTGCCGTCGCGGTCGCCGCCCACCCAGGAGCCGATCCGCACGAAGGCGGGCACGACCGGCGCACTGGCGCCCGACTCGTCGCCGCGCAGCGCGTCGTCGATCCGGCGGTACACGTGCGGGACGGTCGTGAACAGCGTCTCGTCGAACACGCCCATGACCGTGCGCACCTCGTCGGTGGGCGACGGCTTCTGCGAGCGCAGCGGCGCGGTGCGCCACAGGGTGTCGATCTCCTCGAGCATCCGTCGGCGGGCGCGGTGCTCCTCGGCACCGCCTTCGCTCGCGGCGTCGTGCTGGGTGAGCAGCTCGGACAGGCGGCGGATGCTCGACGACACCGCGCGCCGGCGGGCCTCGGTCGGGTGCGCCGTGAAGACGGGGTGGAAGCGCAGTCCCTCGAGCCGCCGCCTCGCCTCCTCGTCGCCGACCTCGGTCTTCAGCAGGGCGTACGCGGTGGCGACGGTGTCGGCGGCGTCCTCACGGCCGGGCTGCCCTGCCCGTTCGCGCAGCACGCGCACGCGCTGGTGCTCCTCGGCGAGGTTGACCAGGTGGAAGTAGCAGGTGAACGCCCTGGCCACCTCGTCGGCCCTGGCGACGCTGAACGACTCCGCGATCGCCGCGGCGCGCTCGAACGCGTCGGAGGTCTCCTCGTCGTAGGCCTGGATGGTGGCGAGGCGCAGTCGCTCGACGTCCTCGAAGAGGTCGTCGCCGCCGGATTCGCGCAGCACCTGGCCGAGCAGCGCGCCCAGCATCCTGACGTCGGCGCGCATCGCCTCGGGAATGCCGCGACCTGCCTCGAAGCGGCCGATGATGCGGATGGCCGAGGTGTCGGTGGGCTCGGGAAAAGACTGTGCGGGGGTCACGGTTCGAGAGTAGCCCGCGTCACGAGCGTGCTCCGAACGCATGACGCCCGATGAACACCCGGCAGCGGCGGCCGCCTACGATGGACGGGATGCGCATCTCGGCGAACCCCCTCCGCGGCCAGCAGTTCCCTGCGGTCCTGCTGCTCGTCGCAGCGGGGCTCGGGCTCCTCCTGGCGAACCTGCCCGCCCACGACGCCCTGGCGGCGATCCTGGACTTCCACATCGCCGTGCCGGGCACGGGGCTGGATCTCTCGATCGCGCACTGGGTCTCCGACGGGCTCCTGGCGGTGTTCTTCCTCGTGGTCGCGATCGAGCTGCGTCACGAGCTCACCCACGGCGAGCTGGACTCCGTGAGCAAGGCGGTGCAGCCGGCGATCGCCGCGGCCGGCGGCGTGCTCGTGCCGATCCTGGTCTACCTGCTGATCGCAGGGGGCGCCGACACGGCGACGGGCTGGCCGATCCCCACTGCGACCGACATCGCGTTCGCGCTCGGTGTGCTCGCGATGTTCGGCCGAGGGCTGCCGCCGGCGGTGCGGGTGTTCCTGCTCGCGCTGGCGATCCTCGACGACATCATCGGCATCATCTTCATCGCGGTGCTGTTCGCCCACGATGTGCAGTGGCTGCTGTTCGGCCTCGCGATCGTGGCGGTCGCGGTGTTCTGGGTGCTCAGCCGGATGCTGCACGCGAAAGGTCACCCCGCGATCGCGGTCGCCATGGCCGTCGTCGGGGTGCTGTGCTGGGGGCTGGTCGCGGCATCCGGCATCCACGCCACCATCGCCGGCGTGATGCTGGGCCTGGTGATGGCTCCGGTACCGGCCGGGCGCACCCGGCACGCCCTGGAGCCGGCGGTCAACGGCGTGATCCTGCCGCTGTTCGCCTTCGTCGCCGCGTTCGTCGTGATCCCGGCGCTGTCTCCCACAGAACTCTCCCCGGCGTTCTGGGGCATCGCCGTCGCCCTCCCGGTGGGCAAGATCATCGGGATCTCGCTGTTCGGCTGGGTTGCGATGCGCATCCGTCCGAAGGGTGCCCCGCCGGCGCTGCCCTTCGCCGACATCCTCGCCGCCGGCGCGCTCGGCGGAATCGGCTTCACCGTCTCGCTGCTGCTCGCCAACCTCGCGTTCGCCGACGACGCCGGCATCCGCGACCAGGCGATCCTCGGCGTGCTCGTCGGCTCGCTCGTCGCGCTCGCGCTCTCCGGCGTCATCGTCTCTCTGCGCGCCGCCTGGTACCGCCGGGTCGCTGTCGCGGCATCCTGAACCGCCTCCGCCGAAGGGACACCCCGTGAGCCCGCATCCCGATCGCGAGCAGGATGCCGACCCGCTGCGCGCGGCCGCAGAGACCATGCGGGCCGTGCGCGAACGCTGCGTCTGGTCGCAGCGGATCACGCACCGCGACCTCGTGCCGTACCTGATCGAGGAGTCGCACGAGGTCATCGACGCCGTGGAGGACGGCTCGCGCGCCGACCTGCGCGAGGAGCTGGGCGACCTGCTCTGGCAGGTGCTCTTCCACTCGGCCATCGCAGCCCAGGACGAAGACGACCCCTTCGACATCGACGACGTGGCCCGGACCCTCACCGAGAAGATGGTCAGGCGGCATCCGCACGTCTTCGCGGATGCCGTCGCCACCACACCCGAGGAGGTGCTGGTGCACTGGAACGCGGCCAAGGCCGCGGAGAAGCGCGCGAGGACCAGCGTGCTCGACGGCGTGCCGCGGGGGATGCCGTCCCTCGCCCTCGCGCAGAAGCTCCTCGGCCGCGCGGCCGGCGCCGGCGTCGGGACCGCGGCGCAGGACGCGGCGCAGGAGCCTTCGTCCGAAGCCGAGCTCGGAGACGCCCTCCTGGCGCTCGTCGCCACGGCCAGGTCTCACGGCTGGGACGCCGAGCGGGCGCTTCGCGAGCGGCTGCGCGTGCTCGAGGACGAGGTGCGCGCGGCCGAGTCTGTCGGCTGACCGCCACGGGCCGCCCCGCCGACCTGGGAAGATGGAGGCGTGGCTACTGTGAACCCGCCGCGCGGCATGCGCGACATCCTCCCCGCCGACAAGGCCCGCCGTGAGCGCGTGCTCTCCGTCATCCGTGATCGCTACCGCGCGCACGGCTTCGACGAGATCGAGACTCCGGCGCTCGAGGAGTACTCCCGCCTGCACGCCGGCATCGGCGGAGACAACGAGAAGCTCGCCTACAACGTGCTCCGGCGCGGTCTCGACGCGGAGGCGATCCGCGACGCCGCGGCCGACCCTGCTGCCCTCGCGGACCTCGGACTGCGATACGACCTGACCGTGCCGCTCGCCCGGTTCTATGCGAGCAACAGAGCGCAGCTCCCTGGCGTCTTCCGGTCGATCCAGATCGGTCCGGTCTGGCGTGCCGAGCGCCCGCAGAAGGGGCGCTATCGCCAGTTCGTGCAGTGCGACATCGACATCATGGGCGACGACTCCGCCCGCGCGGAGGCCGAGCTCATGGTCGCCTCCCTCGACGCCCTCGACGCGCTCGGACTCCAGGGTGCGACCGTGCGCATCAACGACCGCCGGGTGCTCGACTGGATGCTGGAGAGCTTCGGCTTCGCTCTCGAGGAGCGCCCGGGCGTTCTGATCACGATCGACAAGCTCGACAAGGTCGGCCCCGACGGCGTGGCCGCCGAGCTGCGCGAACGGGCCCTTCGACAGGCTCGGGGACCCAGTTCAGAGGCTGCCGTGGACGCGCTCGAGGCGTTCCTGCGCCGGCCGCAGACCCTCGAGCACAACCCCTATGGTGAGCGGCAGATCCGCAAGGCGCTGCCGGAGCACGCGCCGGAGGAGATCGTCGCGCACCTGGTCAGCATCGGCGAGGCGGTCGCCGCCGGGCGGGGCACCGCCGACATCCCGCTCGTGTTCGATCCGTTCCTCGTGCGCGGGATGGGCTACTACACCGGCACGATCTTCGAGCTCGCGCACCCCTCGGTCGACTACTCCCTCGGCGGCGGCGGACGCTACGACGGCATGATCGGCCGGTTCCTCGGCCAGCAGGTGCCTGCCGTCGGCTTCTCGCTCGGCTTCGAGCGGCTCGTCGACCTCGTCACGGCGGGCGCGGATGACGGGACGGATGCCGTCGTGCTGGTCCACGACAGCGACGTGCCCGTCGCCGAGCTCGTCACGCACAAGGCCCGGCTCATCGCCGGCGGCGCGCGGGTGCGCCTGGAGCGCCGCACCAAGAACCTCAAGGCTCTGCTGGAGCGTTCGGCCGCTGACGGGTACACCGCCTTCGCGACCGTCGCGGCCGGCGCAGACGAGCTGGAGCTCAAGCCGCTGTCCTGACCCGGGCCGCTTTCGGTCGTTGAGCGAGCGGAGCGAGACGAAACGCTCGTGTCCTGCCACGGCGTGAGGGGAGTGCGGCGAAGACGCGTTTCGTCTCGTCGCTTCGCTCCTCGCTCGACGACCGGGCGAGTCGTTCACCGGCGGTTCACGGCGATCGGGTCGAATCGGCTCATGAGCCGGATCGGTGTCCTCGTCGCGATCGGGGCCGGCGCGGTCGCGTCGGCCGGCGGTGTCCGGATTCTGCTGCGCCGTCAGGCCGCGATCGCCAGGCTCCGGATCGGCAAGCCGCTCGGCGAGGAATCCATCGACGCCGATCGCGTCTGGCGTCGGCAACTGGAAGGGCCGCCGATCGAGCTGCTCCTGCTCGGCGACTCCCTTGCCGCGGGACTCGGCGCCCAGCGACGCAAGGAGACGCTCGGCGGCCGGCTCGCGAAGGGCATGGCGCGGCGGCTGCATCGCCCCGTGCGGCTGCGCACTGCGGCGGTCGTCGGCTCCGAGTCGCCCGATCTCGCGGCGCAGCTCGATGCTCTGCCGGACGACTACGCGCCGCACGTCGCCGTGATCGTCGTCGGCGGCAACGACGTGACCCACCGCATCCCCGTTCCGGCATCCGTGCAGCACCTGGAGGAGGCGATCGGCCGCCTCCGCGACCGGGGCGCGCAGGTCGTCGTCGGCACCTGCCCCGATCTCGGAGCGCTCCGCCCGGTCCCGCAGCCGCTGCGGCGGCTGATCTCGAGCATGTCGCGCCGGCTCGGCGACGCCCAGGCGGAGGCCGCGAGGCGGGCGGGCGCCCACCCCGTCGACCTCCGCCGCGCCGTCGGGCCGATGTTCTTCGACGACCCGGAGGCGATGTTCAGCCTCGACCGGTTCCACCCGAGCCCGCTGGGCTACCGGCGCACCGCCGAGGCGCTGCTGCCGGCCGTCTGCCGGGCCGTCGCCTCTACGCCTCAGCGGGTGCCGCGCTGAAAGAAGCCGCCCACTCGGCCACCCGGCGTGCGCTCTCCTTCTCGGTGATGTCCTCGATGCGCGTCATGACCGACCACCGCACCCCGAACGGGTCGCGGATGCTCGCGAACCGGTCGCCGGAGACGAAGTCGCTCGGCGCTTCGCGCACTGTCGCTCCGGCGGCGACAGCGCGTTCCACGACGGCGTCGACGTCCGAGACGTAGACGCCCATCGAGTAGCAGTCGTCGTCACCGGGCGGTGCGGGTACGAGGCGGTACTCCGGGGTCGGCTCGCCGAGCTGGAGATGTCCGAGCCCGAAGTCCAGGTCGGCGTGGGCGACCACCCCTCCGAACTCGGTGACGTCGATCACCCGGGCGCCGAAGACATCGCGGTAGAAGTCGATCGCGTCCTTCGCGTGGGGGATCGCCAGGAACGGGGTGAGCGAGGTCGCGCCGTTCGGGCGTCCGTCGGTCATGTGCATGCCGGTCGGCCCGGTCGTGTTGTGGTCTGTCATGCCGCCAGAGTAGGAACCAGCGGATGCCGGATGCTTGAAGATCCGCGACAGCCTCGGAGCTTCGCCGTCGGAGGCCGGTCGTACGCTGGGGCGATGGTGAGACCGACGCGCGGAGTGCTGTACCCGGCGCGGCTGCCGCAGTTCCATCGCCTCCCGGCGGCGGGAGCCGCGGCCGACCTCGTGGTGTGGTTCTGGATCCCCGAATGGGATGTCGAGCCCGGGCGCACCTCGCGCCAGGAGATCGTCGGCTACCCGGCGGTGAACCTCGTGGTCGAGCCGGAGGCCGTGATCCTCTCGGGGGCGACCACGCGGGCATCGCACCGCGACCTGCGGGGCAGCGGATGGGCCGTCGGCGCGCTGCTCCGGCCGGCGGCGGTCGCGGCCCTCCTCAGCGACCCCGCGGCCCTCGTCGACGCCGAGCGCGTCATCCTGGAGCCCGAGCTGCACCACGCCGTGGTGGCGGCGATGGCGAGCGGCGATGGGCACCGCGAGCGGGCAGTCTCGGTGTTCTCCGCGTGGCTCGCCGATCGCGCCGGACCGCTCGGCGAGGCCGGGCGCCACGCGAACGCCCTCGTCGACGTGCTGATGGGCGACGGTGCGGCGGCGACGCCGGAGGAGGCCGCGGCACGCCTCGCCGTCTCGGTGCGCACCCTGCAGCGCCTGTGCCACAGGCATGTCGGCATGTCGCCGGCCGCGATGATCCGCCGTCGCCGCCTCCAGGAGGCTGCGGAGCGGCTGCGCGCCGACCCCACGGCAGACCTCGCGACGCTCGCCGCCGAGATCGGCTATGCGGATCACGCTCACCTGACGAGGGATTTCCGTACCGTGCTCGGCATCACGCCCCGCAGCTACCGTGCGGACGCCGCGACCTGATCAGCCGCGGGCGAGGCGGAGCCGGAGCATCCGGTACCCGATGCCGATGAGCACCACGCCCGTTCCGACGGCCGCCGCGAGCACCGGCAGCGTGTTGACGAGCACGAGGCAGCCGAGCGCTCCGACCACCTGGAGGACGCGCGGGAACCGGCGCACATCCGCCTCCTGCCGGAACGCCGCCGCGTTCGCGATCAGGTAGTACAGCAGGACGCCGAACGAGGAGAAGCCGATCGCACCGCGCAGGTCTGCCACGAGGACGATGCCGATCACGATCACCGCGATCAGGATCTCGGCGCGCCGCGGCACCTTCCACCGCTCGTCGACCTTCGACAGGAACCGCGGCAGATCCGACTCGCGCGCCATCGCCAGGGTCGTCCGGCCGATGCCGGTGAGCAGCGCCAGCAGGGCGCCGAGGGATGCCGTGGCCGCGGCGACGCGCACCACGGGTCCGAGGGCGGTCCAGCCCGCCTGGGTGACGACGTCGGCGAGCGGAGCCGTGCCGGTCGCGGCATCCGCTCCGAGAGTCGTCAGCACAGTGACCGCGACCAGCGCGTACACGACGACCGCACCGCCGAGCGCGAGCACGATCGCGCGGGGGATGGTCCTGGCCGGGTCGACGACCTCCTCGCCCATGGTCGCGATGCGCGCATATCCGGCGAAGGCGAAGAACAGCAGCCCGGCGCCCTGCAGCACGCCGTAGGCGGTCGCGTCGGGCAGGGGAGCGGGGGCTGCGGCGGAGGCGGCCGTGAACCCTGCGGACACCACCACCGCGAGGCCGATCAGCGAGACCACGACCAGGACGCGGGTGAGGAGTGCCGTGCGGGTGACTCCGAAGCAGTTGACGGCCGCCAGCGCGGCGACCGCGAGCACCGCGACGGGCACCTGCCAGCCGTCGGGGGCCGCGTATGCGGCGAACGTCATCGCCATCGCGGCGCAGCTCGCGATCTTGCCGATCACGAAGCACCACCCCGCGATGAAGCCCCACCACGGGCCGATCTCCGCCCGCGCGTAGGCGTACGTGCCGCCGGCGACGGGATGCACGGCGGCGAGCTGGGCCGAGGACGTCGCGTTGCAGTAGGCGACGAGCGCGGCGATCGCGAGGGCGACCAGCAGGCCGCTCCCGGCTGCGTCGAGGGCGGGACCCCACACGGAGAAGACGCCGGCGCCGATCATCGACCCGAGGCCGATCGCGACGGCGTCACGGAGGGTCAGTCTGCGAGCGAGGGGCATCCCGTCATCGTCGCACGCGTCGGTGAACGGCGGGTGGCCTCACGCGCCGCGAGTCGCCGTGACGCGCTTCTTCTCGCGGATGTACACCTCGCGGCGCACCCTTGCGACGACGTCGCCGGATCGATCGGTGATCACCGTCTCGAACCACTCGAGCACTTTCGTGCCGCCGTGGGCGCGTTCGCGGATCTCCGCAGCCCGCTCCTTCGACACCTCGAACTCGGCGGTGAGGACCCCGCGACCCGGCTTCAGGAACTCGATCTCGCCCCTGGTGTCCCAGACGACATAGTCGCGGCCGAGCTGGTGCATCACGAGCATGAAGAAGTACGGGTCGGTCATCGCCGACATCGAGCCGCCGAAGGCGGTCTTGACATAGTTGCGGGTGAGGACGTTGACATGCAGCTCGACGGTCGCGTGAGTCCAGTCCTCGCTGAAACGGCGGATGCGGATGCCGCTGAAGAGGTTCGGGATCCACAGGCTCATGCCGATCGCGAGGCGGCGGGGAGTGATGCGCATGACGTCAGTGTGCGCGAGACGAGTGCGAGGGCAAAGCCGTGTGGAGGAGAACTACAGTGGGAGGTGCCGTGGCTCCGGCACGAGTTGAAGGATGACAGGAATCCGATGATCGATGCACTGAACGCCGGCCGTCCCGGAGTGCGGTGGCCGGCCGTGATCCTGTTCAGCGTGACAGCCTGCGCCCTCGCCTGGCTGGTCTCCCTGCCGCTCTGGCTCGGTGACGGACTCGCCGAGCCGTCGTCGGGGCTGCTCCTCCCGGTGATGATGTTCACCCCGGCCGTGGCCGCGATCATCGTGACGTTCGCCCTCGGCGCGCCCGCGAAGGGCGAGCGCGCCCGGTTCCTCGGCCTGTGGCCGCTTCGCCCGGCCAGGCGCGTGGTCTGGCTGATGGTCGCCGGCTGGCTCGCGCCTGCGCTGCTCGTCGCGGTCAGCATCCTGCTCTCCGCCGCTCTCGGCTTCGTGCAGCTCGATCCGACCTTCGCGGGATTCGCCGCGGAGCTCGAGAAGGCCCTCCCGCCTGGCACCCCGCTTCCCCCGGTGGGCGTCGTCGTCGCCGCGCAGATCGCCACCATCCCGATCGCCGCGCTCTTCAACAGCCTCTTCGCGTTCGGGGAGGAGCTGGGCTGGCGGGGCTGGCTGCTGCCGGCGCTGCGCCCACTGGGCACCTGGCCCGCGCTGCTGATCAGCGGAGCGATCTGGGGGCTCTGGCACAGCCCGGTCATCCTGCTCGGGTACAACTTCGGCCGCACCGACATCACCGGCGTGCTGTTCATGGTCGTGGGCTGCATCGCCTGGGGGATCCTGCTCGGCTGGCTGCGGCTGCGCTCGGCATCCGTCTGGCCCGCCGTGATCGCGCACGGTGCACTCAACGCGGCGGGCGGCATGATCGTCCTGTTCGCCGCGGCCAAGCCGGACCTCGCTCTCGCGGGGCCGCTCGGAGTCGCAGGCTGGATCGTGACGGCCGTGGTGATCGCGGTGCTCGTCGTCACCGGGCAGTTCCGCAGTCAGCCGGAGCTGGCGGGTGCTCCCGGGCGGCTGCTGTCGGCACCGCGGGACTGACGCGCTCTTGACGCCCCTCAGCGCGCGGGGTTGGCTGAGGGCATGGACTCCACACCCGCGGCATGGGCCGAAACCGACACCTTCCTGGCAGCGACGCTCGTCGGTCACGACCCCGCCCTCGAGGCGGCGCTCGCGGCGCAGCGGGACGCCGGGCTCCCCGAGATCGAGGTCGCACCCGTCGCCGGCAAGCTGCTGAACCTGCTCGCCCGGATGAGCGGCGCTCGCCGCGTGCTCGAGATCGGCACCCTCGGCGGCTACTCCACGATCTGGCTGGCGAGGGCCGTGGGCGAGGGGGGACGCGTGGTCACCGTCGAGGCGGAGGCGGACAACGCGGCGGTCGCCCGTGCCAGCATCGACGCCGCAGGCGTCGGCGACCGCGTCGACATCCGCATCGGACGCGGAGCCGACGTGCTGCCGACGCTCGTCGGCGGGTTCGATCTGGTCTTCATCGACGCCGACAAGGAGTCGAACACGGTCTACCTCGACTGGGCGGCGAAGCTCGGCCAGCCCGGTACCGTGATCGTGCTCGACAACATCGGCCGCGAGGGGGAGATCATCCGCGACGACACCACGGATCCGATGGTCATCGGAACGCGCGACGGCCTGCAGATGCTGGGGGAGGACCCCCGCTTCGACGCGACCGCGCTGCAGACCGTCGGCATCAAGGGATGGGACGGAGTCGCACTGGCCCTCGTCGTGTGACGTCTCATGGGCCGACGGCGAGGGCGGGCTAGACTGGGCGCGGATCGACGTCGCTCCACCACACCCTTTCCCTGAGCAAGGAGCACATCTGTGGCACTGATCGAGGCTGTAGGCGCACGCGAGATTCTGGACTCGCGAGGTAACCCGACCGTCGAGGTGGAGGTGCTCCTCGATGACGGTGTCGTCCAGCGCGCGGCCGTCCCGTCCGGTGCGTCCACCGGTGCGTTCGAGGCGTACGAGCTGCGCGACGGCGACAAGAGCCGCTACGGCGGCAAGGGCGTCCTGAAGGCGGTCGACGCCGTCATCGACGAGCTCGGCCCCGCGCTCGAGGGCGTCGAGGCGAGCGAGCAGCGCATCGTCGACGAGATCCTCATCGAGACCGACGGCACCGAGAACAAGCAGCGCACCGGCGCGAACGCGATCCTCGGCGTCAGCCTCGCGGTGGCCAAGGCAGCCGCCGACTCGGCCGATCTGCCGCTGTTCCGCTACCTGGGCGGGCCGAACGCGCACGTCCTGCCCGTGCCGCTCTTCAACGTCATCAACGGCGGCGAGCACGCCGACAACGGCATCGACATGCAGGAGTTCTTCCTCGCGCCGATCGGCGCCGAGACCTACTCCGAGGCTCTGCGCTGGGGCGTCGAGACGTACCACGTGCTGCGCAGCGAGCTGAAGGCCGCCGGCTACGCGACCGGTCTCGGCGACGAGGGCGGTTTCGCGCCCGACCTGCCCAGCAACCGCGAGGGCCTGGACTTCCTGGTGAAGGCGATCGAGAAGGCCGGCTTCAAGCCGGGCACCGAGATCGCGCTCGGCCTGGACGTCGCGGCGACCGAGTTCTTCAAGGACGGCGTGTACCGTCTCGACGACAAGGACTGGAGCGGCCCCGAGCTGATCGAGTACTACCAGGGCCTGGTCAACGACTTCCCGATCGTCACGATCGAGGACGCCCTCGCCGAGGACGACTGGGACAACTGGAAGATCCTCACCGAGGCGCTCGGCTCCAAGGTCCAGCTCGTCGGCGACGACCTGTTCGTCACGAACCCGGCCCGTCTCGCCGACGGCATCAAGCGCGGCGTGGCGAACTCGCTGCTCGTCAAGGTCAACCAGATCGGCACGCTCACCGAGACGTTCGACGCGGTCAGCCTGGCACAGCGCTCCGGCTACACAGCGATGCTCTCGCACCGCTCGGGCGAGACCGAGGACACCACGATCGCCGACCTCGTCGTCGCGACGAACGCCGGTCAGATCAAGGCGGGTGCGCCTGCTCGCAGCGAGCGCGTCGCGAAGTACAATCAGCTTCTGCGCATCGAGGAGGAGCTGGGCGATGCCGCGGTCTTCGCCGGCCGTTCCGCCTTCCCGCGCTACCAGGGCTGAATGCAGCTGAGACAGACACGCGCCGCCCGCTGAGCGGCACGACGGAGGAGGAGCCGTGGCACGACGACCGGCTCCTCCTTCGGCGTCTGCGGGCGCGCGCCCGAACCAGACCGGCTCGACGAAATCCGGCACCGCGAAATCCGGCACCGCGAAATCCGGCACCGCGAAGCCGAAGGCTCGCCAGGCGGCTCCGTCCCGGCAGGCGGCACCCCGCGGATCACGCGGCGCTGCGGGCCCCGCATCCGAGCCGCATCGCGTCGATGTGCGCGAGTGGGCCTCCGGCATCCGCCTCTCCGCGTTCTCCGTGATCATGCTGTCGCTGGTGGTCCTCGGTGCCTGGGTGCTGGTGCCGACGCTCGGCACGTTCATCGACCAGCGGCAGAAGATCGCGGCTCTCGAGGCGTCGATCCTGGTCTCCGAAGACGAGATCACCGCACTCGAGCAGGAGCGCGAGCGCTGGCAGGATCCCGCGTACATCACCACGCAGGCCCGTGAGCGCCTGTACTACGTCCTGCCCGGCGAGGTCGTCTACCTGATCGACAACGATCTCGACCCGGCGGCCCTCCCGCGCGAGCAGGAGCCGGTGAGCGACACGCTCGCGGAGAAGCCGGCGGACTGGATGCCGCAGCTGCTGCGCACGCTGACATCCTCGGGTCTGAGCGACACGGCCGCCGTCACGCGCTGACGCCGCGCGGACAGGTGTCTCTGAGCATCCTCCCCGCCGCCTCCCGTACGCTGGACGGGTGACCACGCCGCCATTCCCCGCCCCCACCACCGCCGAGCTCGCCGTGGTGTCCGCACAGCTGGGGCGGCCCGCACGCGGCGTCGTCGGGATCGCGGCACGCTGCACCTGCGGCAACCCCACGGTGGTCGCGACCACGCCGCGCCTTCCGGACGGCACCCCGTTCCCGACGTTCTACTACCTGACGCACCCCGTGGCGACCGCGGCGATGTCGACGCTCGAAGCCACCCAGACGATGCCAGAGCTCGCGGCGCTCCTCGCCGAAGACGAGGACGTCGCCGTCGCCTACCGCAGCGCGCACGAGGCCTACCTCGCCGATCGCGCGCAGTTCGGCGATGTCAGCGAGATCGACGGCATCTCGGCCGGCGGCATGCCCACCCGGGTGAAATGCCTGCACGCGCTCGCCGGGCATGCGCTCGCCGCGGGCCCCGGTGTGAACCCGATCGGCGACGCGGCCCTCGTTCGCTCCTCGTGGTCGCCAGAGCGCTGCCGCTGCGAAGAGCCGGGTGCGGCGCTGCGCGAGACCGGGACATCGACGGCATGAGCCCCCGTCGGATGCTGCGAGACGCCGTCGCGGTCGCGATGGTCGTGGCATCCGTTCTGCTCCTGGGAGCCGCGGCCACACCCGCGCCGGTGCCCGACGACCCCAAGGATCCGGTGCGCGCCTCGGAGTACTGGCTCGACGGCGCTCGCATCCGCGAGGCGTGGCAGACGACCCGCGGCAAGGGCGTGACGATCGCCGTGATCGACACCGGCATCGGCAAGGTGCCCGGCACCTTCGACGACGCGGTGGTCGGCGGGACGGACGTGTCCGGCGCGGGATCGGCGGACGGGCGGACGCCGCTCGGCGCGGTCGACGGCAACCACGGATCCTGGGTGGCCTCGCTCGCCGCCGGCCGCGGCGCCCCTGACGGCACCGGCATGATCGGCGTCGCGCCAGAGGCGAACCTGCTGTCGGTCTCGGTCGGGTTCGGCGCCGCCGCCGCGGTGCCGTTCACCGAGCAGGTCGCGAAGGCGATGCGCTGGGCCGTCGACAACGGCGCCGACGTGATCAACCTGTCCTTCACGACGAACACCCTGGACTGGGACAAGAGCTGGGACGACGCGTTCCTCTACGCGTTCGAGCACGATGTCGTGGTCGTGGTCGCCGCCGGCAACCGGGGGAGCGGCACGAGCATCATCGGCGCCCCCGCGACGATCCCCGGCGTGCTCACGGTCGGCGGCGTGGACCAGACCGGAACCGCGAGCGTCGAGGCGTCGACGCAGGGCATCACGATCGGCATCTCCGCACCGAGCGAGGGACTGCTCGGGGTGTCTGCGGACGGCTCGCTCGCATCCTGGAGCGGCACCAGCGGTGCCGCGCCGATCGTCGCCGGCATCGCGGCGCTGGTGCGCTCCGCGCACCCCGACCTGGATGCGGCGAACGTGATCAACCGGATCATCCAGACCGCCATCCCGGTCGACGGGGCCAAGAAGCCGCGCGATCCGCTGTACGGGTACGGCCTGGTCGACGCGATGGCGGCCGTGAAGTCCGATGTGCCCGAGGTCGACCAGAACCCGATGGGCGATCTTGCCGAGTGGATCAGGCTCTACCGCAAGGCGGAGACGGTCCCGCAGTCGGAGCCCACGCTGACGCCGGTGGCGGTGCCGCCGCTGCCTGACGCGGATGCGCCGACGGATGCCGGTTCCCCGCTGCTGCCCAGCGCCGATTCACTGCGCTACGGTACCCTTCCGCTCATCGCCCTCACAGTCCCTGGTATCCTGGTAGCGCTTGGCGTCACCGCAGCTGCCCGGCGCATCCGATCGGCGCGCGCTCGCACGCCACTTTCCTGACTCCCGAGGAGCTGTCCCCCTGTGCCTCAGAACAGCACTGTGCCCAAGATCCTGATCGTCGGAGGTGGCTACGCGGGCTTCTACACCGCGTGGAAGCTCGAGAAGCACCTTCGCAAGGGCGAAGCGGAGGTGACCATGGTCGACCCGCTGCCGTACATGACGTACCAGCCGTTCCTCCCCGAGGTCGCCGCCGGATCGATCGAGGCGCGTCACTCCGTCGTCGCGCACCGTCGTCACCTGAAGCGCACGAACGTGATCACGGCCAAGATCACGGGCATCGACCACGCGAACAAGGTCGCCACGATCACGCCCCCGCTCGGCGAGCCGTACGAGTTCGCGTACGACCAGATCGTCGTCACCGCGGGCGCCGTGTCGCGCACCTTCCCGATCCCCGGCATCGCCGACAACGCGATCGGCCTGAAGACGATCGAAGAGGCTGTGGCGATCCGCGATCGCCTGATGTCGAACTTCGACAAGGCCGCCTCCGTGCCCGCGGGCCCCGAGCGCGACCGCCTGCTCTCCGTCGTCGTGGTCGGCGGCGGCTTCGCCGGCATCGAGGTGTTCGCCGAGCTGCGCTCGCTCGCGTCCTCCCTCGTCGGCAAGTACCCGCAGCTGACGTTCGACGACACGCACTTCCACCTGATCGAGGCGATGGGCCGCATCATGCCCGAGGTCTCGCTCAAGACCAGCGAGTGGGTGCTGAAGGACCTCGCCAAGCGCGGCGCCAACGTGCACCTCGACACGCAGGTCACCGGTGCGATCGGCGGCAACGTCGAGCTCTCCACCGGAGAGGTCATCCCGACCGACCTCATCGTCTGGACGGCCGGAGTGATGGCCAACCCGACGGTCGTCCGCGGCGGCGACCTGCCCGTCGAGGAGCGCGGTCGCATCCGCACCCGCGCCGACCTGCGTGTCGGCACGCCCGAGGAGTTCGTCGATGGCGCCTGGGCCGCCGGTGACGTCTCGGCCGTTCCGGACCTGTCCGGCGGCGGCGTCGGCGGCTACTGCGTGCCGAACGCGCAGCACGCCGTGCGTCAGGCGAAGCTGCTCGCCAAGAACCTCGTCGCGGTCCTGCGCGGTGAGGACCCCAAGGAGTACTTCCACAAGAACCTCGGCGCCGTCGCCGGCCTCGGTCTCTACAACGGCGTGTTCCAGTCCGGGAACATCGCGCTCAAGGGCTTCGTCGCCTGGGTCGCTCACCGCGGCTACCACGGCCTCGCGATGCCGACGTGGGAGCGCAAGCTCCGCGTCGTCTGGGGCTGGGTGAACAACCTCTTCCTGGGTCGCGACCTGGTGAACCTGCAGACCGTGCAGAACCCGCGCTACGTGTTCGAGGAGTTCGCCTCCCGCCCGCGTCCGGCAGCGGATGCGGCACCCGCAGCTCCGGCCAAGGCCGCGCCCGCGAAGGCGGCACCCGCGAAGGCCGCGCCCGCGAAGGCCGCTCCGGCCAAGGCCGCGCCCGCGAAGGCCGCGCCCGCGAAGGCGGCACCGGCGAAGGCGGAGACCGCCGAGGCCGAGCCTGCCAAGGTCGAGCCCGAGGCTGCGGCGAACGCCGAGACCGCCAAGGCCGAGGCCGTCAAGAAGGCCCCGGTGAAGAAGACGCCAGTGAAGCGGACCGCGACCGCTGCCGCGAAGTAGAGCTCACGTGCGAATGCCCCGTCTCCTCGGAGACGGGGCATTCGTCGTTTCGGGCGCGGACTCGGAGCTCACTCCACGGTGACGGACTTCGCGAGGTTCCGCGGCTTGTCGACGTCGTGCCCGAGAAGCACTGCGACCTGGTAGGCCAGGAGCTGAGTCGGGATCGTCAGCAGGATCGGATCGAGCTCGGGCTCGTTCTTGGGCACGAGGATCGTGCGGGCGTCCAGATGCCCCAGCCCGACGGAGGCGTGCGTGATCGCGACGAGCGGCCCGCGGCGGGCGAGCACCTGCTCGGCCGCGGCGAGGTTGCGTTCGGCCAGCTCGTCGTCGGGGATGATCGCGATGGTCGGCATCTCCTCGTCGATCAGGGCGAGCGGGCCGTGCTTGAGCTCGCTGGTCGGGTATGCCTCGGCGTGGATGTAGCTGATCTCCTTGAGCTTCTGCGCGCCCTCGCGCGCCACCGGGTACCCGTGCACCCGGCCGATGTAGAAGGCACTCCGAGCCTTGGCGATCTCCCGGGCGAGCGGCTCGATCTCAGCCGCGCGCGAGAGCATCTCCTCCAACTGCTCCGGGATGCGCTGCAGGCCGCGCAGGATGCGGTCGCCGTCTGCGTGGGAGAGGTCGTGCAGTCGGCCCAGGTGCAGCGCGAGCAGCGCGAAAGCGAGCGACATGTTCGTGAGGGCCTTGGTGGACGCCACCGAGATCTCCGGACCAGCGTGCAGGTAGACGCCGCCGTCGACCGTGCGGGCGATGGTCGAGCCCACGACGTTGACCAGTCCGATCACGCGCCCGCCCTTGCGCTTGATCTCTTCGACGGCGAACGCCGTGTCGGCCGTCTCGCCGCTCTGGCTCACGGCGACGTACAGCGTGTCCGGCTCGATGATCGGCTTGCGGTAGCGGAACTCCGAGGCCGCTTCCGCGTCGGCGGGGATCCTCGCGAGGTCCTCGATCAGCTGCGCGCCGAGCTGGCCGACGTAGTAGGCGGAGCCGCAGCCGAGGATCTTCACGCGGCGGAATCCGCGCAGCTCCCGAGGTTCGAGACCGAGCCCGTCCAGCCGGGCGGTCGCGAATCGCTCGTCCAGCCGTCCGCGCAGCACCATCGCCGCAGCCTCCGGCTGTTCGTGGATCTCCTTGAGCATGTAGTGCGGGTAGCCGCTGAGCTCGAGGTCCTCCGCGGCGACGCTGATCTCCACCGGCTCGCGGGTGGTCGGGCTGTTGCCGCGATCGAAGGTTCGGTATCCGGCCGGGGTCACGGTCGCCAGCTCGCCGTCGTCCAGATGCACGACCTGGTTCGTGTGACGCACGAGGGCGGCGACGTCGCTGGCGACCAGCATCTCCTTGTCGCCGATGCCGATGATCAGGGGCGATCCGCTGCGCGCCAGCACGATCCGATCGGGATGCCGCTCGTCGAGCACGGCCAGGGCGTACGTCCCGGTGATGCGGGAGAGGGCGTCCAGGACGGCCTCCTCGAGCGTCTCCGCCTCCGAGCGGGCGATGAGGTGCGCGATGACCTCTGTGTCGGTGTCGCTGAGCAGGGTGACGCCGTCCTGAGCGAGCTGGGTGCGCAGGGTGGCTGCGTTGTCGATGATGCCGTTGTGCACGACGCTGATGCGGCCATCGCCGCTGCGGTGCGGATGAGCGTTCTGCTCCACGGCGGGGCCGTGGGTGGCCCATCGGGTGTGGCCGATCCCGACCTTGCCGGTGAGGCGGCTCGGCAGTGCCGCCTGCAGCTCGCGGACCCTGCCGACTCGGCGCACGGCGGTCGTGCCGCGGCTGCCGAGCACGGCCAGTCCGGCGGAGTCGTACCCGCGGTACTCGAGGCGGGTCAGGCCCTCGACGAGGATGGGGGCAGCGGGCTGATGGCCGATGTAGCCGACGATTCCGCACATGGTGACCTCCTGGGTCGGTTCGATTCGATGGAAAGGCGCTCGGGCGGATTCAGCCGTAGACGATGCGTCGCAGCTGGCGCTCGGAGAGTTCCGGGGCGGCGAACGGACGCTCCCGCAGCTCGACGGCAATCCGTGCGAACGCCGCCGCATTCCGCGTGCCGTGCACCTGCAGCTCCGCGTGGCGCCGGCGCACGTAGGCCTCGACCGGCTCGGAGTGGAACGCGAGGACGTCGTCGATGACCCGAGCCGCGACGGCCGCCGGCAGGCCGGTGGACGTCGCGATCCGCTGGACGAGTTCGCGATCGGGCATTCATCGAGTGTGCATGCCGGAGCCGTCGACTGGCAAGAATCTGCCCGAATTCGGGCAGATTCTCCGGGTTGAGGGAAATGCGGCGGATAGTCGAGGGTGTTCGCGAGTCGTACCCCCGGTCGGACTCGAACCGACACTGAAGCGATTTTAAGTCGCCTGCCTCTGCCATTGGGCTACGGGGGCCCGTCCGCCAGCCTAACGTCGGATGCCGGCTGCGACCGGGTTCCGCGAATCCCGAATCCCGGTCCTGCTAGGCCTTAGGGTGGGGGAGTGCTCGACCTCATCGCCGATCTGAGCCCCGATCCTGGACGTCCCGCAGTCGCCCCGGAGTGGGCGGACCCCGCTCGCTACTGGCCCCGCCTGAGCGCGGCCACCGGGCATCTGCCCGCTCCCGTCGCGGTGATCGACCGCGAAGCGCTCCGGCACAACGCCATGGACCTGCTCGTGCGCGCGGGCGGGCTGCCGATCCGGGTCGCCTCCAAATCGGTGCGGGTGCGCGCCGTTCTCGACGCCGTGCTGAAGCTGCCGGGGTTCCGCGGCATCCTGGCCTTCACTCTCGCTGAGGCCCTCTGGCTCGCCGAGGAGCACGACGATGTGGTGGTCGGATATCCGACCGTCGACAGGACGAGCCTGGAGCGGCTTCTCGCCGACGAGGAGGCGGCACGGCGCATCACCCTCATGGTCGACGACATGACCCACCTCGATCTGATCGACAGCGTCTCGCCGCCGCAGAGCCGCCCGCAGGTCCGCGTCGCGATCGATGTCGACGCCTCACTCCGCTCGGCGGTCCTCGGGCACATCGGCGTCCGGCGTTCGACCCTCTTCACGGCGGGTGAGGTCGCCGCGTTCGCGAGGAGGATCGCGCGACGCCCCGGCTTCCGGCTCGTGGGTCTGCAGATGTACGAGGCGCAGATCGCCGGGCAGGGGGATGCCGCTGGTCCGGGTGCACCGGTGATCCGCCTCGTCCAGGCGCGCTCGCGCGACGAGCTCCGCGAGCGCCGCGCCGCGATCGCCTCCGCGCTGACGGATGTCGCCCCGCTCGAGTTCCTCAACGGCGGCGGCACCGGCTCGTTGGAGTTCACCGGCAGCGACGAGTCGCTCACCGAGGCGAGCGCGGGCAGCGGCCTGCTCGGCGGTCACCTGTTCGACGGCTACCGGTCGTTCCGGCCTGCACCGGCATCCGCCTTCGCCTTCGACGTCGTGCGGCGACCCGCGGCGGACATCGCGACCGTCCTCGGCGGCGGCTGGATCGCCTCCGGTCCTGCGCTCGCGTCCCGGCAGCCGCTCCCGGTCTGGCCGGCGGGGCTGCGCACGCTTCCCCGCGAGGCGGCAGGAGAGGTGCAGACGCCGTTGCGGGGCGCCTCGGCACGCGGGCTCGGCCTCGGCGACCGCGTATGGTTCCGCCACGCCAAGAGCGGCGAGCCGGCCGAGCGCATCGACAGCTACCACGTCGTCTCCGGCGACGAGGTCATCGATGAGCTCCCCACGTATCGCGGCGAGGGAAAGGCGTTCCTGTGACGAGAATCGGCGGCACCTGGGAGAACTGGGCGCGGACGGCCCGGATGCGTCCGGTCCGCGTCGAGCGCCCGCGGACCCCCGAAGGCGTCCACCGCGCGGTGAGAGCGGCGGTCACGCACGGGCTGCCCGTGAAGGCGGTCGGGGCGGGCCACAGCTTCAGCGGGATCGCCGTCGCACCGGGAGTCCTCCTCGAGCTCGACGACCTGCAGGGCCTGGTGTCGGCCGACACGGCGACCGGCCGGGTCACGCTCCTCGCCGGCACCCGGCTGCATCGGGTCCCCGCGCTGCTCGCGCCCTACGGCCTCGCCATGCAGAACCTCGGCGACATCGATCGTCAGTCGATCTCCGGCGCGATCTCCACGGGCACCCATGGCACCGGCGCCGGCTTCGGCGGTCTCGCCACCCAGGTGACCGGCATCACGATGATCACGGCGGACGGCGAGTTCCTCCGCATCGACGAGCACCAGAACGCTGAGCTGCTGCCCGCCGCCGCCCTCGGCCTCGGTGCGCTCGGGATCATCGTCGAGGTGACCCTGCAGTGCGTTCCCGCGTTCGTGCTGCAGGCGGTCGACGAGCCCGCGCCGCTGGAGGATGTGCTCGTGACGCTCGCAGACCGCGTCGCGGCATCCGATCACTTCGAGTTCTACTGGTTCCCGCACACCGAGGTCGCTCTGACCAAGCGCCAGACGCGTCTGCCCGAGTCGACCCGCCGGGAGCCTCTCCCGCTCCTGGGCAGATGGGTCGATGAGACCCTGCTGGCGAACGGCGTCTACCGGGCCGTGTGTGCCGCTGGGCGGGTCGTTCCGGCGATCACGCCGCCGTTCAGCAGGATCGCCGTGAAGCTCACCGGCGATCGCCGTTACACCGATCTGTCTCATCGCGTGCTGACCCAGAGCAGGACGGTGCGTTTCCGCGAGATGGAGTACGCGCTCCCAGCCGAGAACGTCGTTCCGGCGTTCCGCGAGGTGCAGGCTCTGATCGCGGCGCGCGGGTGGCGGGTCGAGTTCCCGATCGAGGTCCGCTTCGCCGCGGAGGACGACAGGTGGCTGTCCACCGCCTACGGGCGGGCGAGCGGCTACATCGCGGTGCATCGCTACTGGAGAGCGAACCCCACCGCCTACTTCGAAGCCGTCGAGCGGATCATGCTCGAGCATGGCGGGCGTCCGCACTGGGGCAAGATGCACACTCTCGGTGCGGCGCAGCTGCGCACGCGCTACCCGCGCTTCGACGACTTCACGGCCCTTCGCGACCGCCTGGACCCGGAGCGCCGGTTCACGAACCGGCACCTCGATCGCGTGCTCGGTGAGTGACCGGGTCGGCGCCGGATGGGCGCCTTCGGGGGCGCGGCGTACCCAGTCGACGCGCAGACTGCGCCGATAGGATGAGACAAACACGAGGAAGGGTGGGCCTCTGATGGAATGGCTCGTGCCGGTACTGATCGTCGTCGGAGTGATTCTGCTCGTCGGCATCTACCTGTGGGCGACGTACAACTCGCTGGTGCAGCTGAACGTCCGCGTCGACGAGGCGTGGAGCGGCATCACGGTGCAGCTCAAGAGACGGGCCGACCTCATCCCGAATCTCATAGAGACCGTGAAGGGCTACGCGTCCCACGAGAAGGCCGTCTTCGAGAACGTCACCCGTGCACGCGCCGAGACGCTCTCCGCGAGCGGTCCCGGTGAAGCGGGTATCGCCGAGGGGCACCTGCAGCAGGCGCTGCGCAGTCTCTTCGCGGTCGCCGAGGCGTACCCCCAGCTGCAGGCGAGCCAGAACTTCCTGCAGATCCAGCACGCGCTCGTCGACACCGAAGACAAGATCCAGGCCGCGCGCCGGTTCTACAACGGGGGAGTGCGCGAGCTGAACACCAAGATCAAGGTGTTCCCGAACAACCTCTTCGCGAAGGGCCTCGGCTTCACCGAACGCGAGTTCTTCGAGGTGGCCGACAGCGGCGCGATCTCCGAGCCGCCCCGCGTGCAGTTCTGACGCGTTCCCGTCTCTGACACGAAGGCCCGATGCCCAGCATCGGGCCTTCTGCGTGTCGTGAGCTCTCGGGTGCTCAGGCCGCATTCTCCCTGGTGTGCACATGGCGTCCGACCGGGATGTCGGGCTGGGCGCGCAGCGCCGAATGCACCGCATCCGCCGCAGTGCCCCACCCGGAGACGGAGATGTTCTCGAGGCCCTGCCACGACGCGGCGCGCGCCAGCTCGGCGGCGACCCGCTCGGCGTCCTCGGGCTTCGCCTGCGGCTCCCACCATGCCGACTGCACACGCAGCGTGGACTCCTGCCGGTCGGCTTTCAGATCGACGCGGGCGACGATCCGGTCTCCCACCAGCACCGGCAGCGAGTAGTACCCGTAGAGCCGCTTCTCGGCGGGGACGTAGATCTCGATGCGGTAGTCGAGCTCGAACGCCCGCAGGGCTCGGTCCCGGAACCAGACCACCGGATCGAACGGCGTGAGCAGCGCCGCGGCATCCACCTTTCTCGGCAGCACGGCGTCGCGATGCCGCCAGGCGGGCAGCGGCCGCCCGCCGCGCTCCCAGCCCCGCACCCGCACGGGCAGCAGCTCGCCCTCGTCCTCCAGCTCGGAGATCGCGTGAGCGATCGCACCGCGATCGCGGATGCGGTAGTAGTCGGCGAGGTCCGACTGCGTGGCGACGCCCGAGGATCTCGCTGCGCGACGGATCAGCTCACGGATGGCATCGGGAGTCGGGATCTCCTGAGAGCGGATGGCGTCGGGGATGACGTGCTCGGCGAGCGCATACGTGCGCTCGAAGCCCTTCCGGCCGCTGATGGCGACGTCGCCGATGCGCCACATGTGCTCGAGGGCGACCTTCACGTCGTCCCAGTCCCACCAGGTGCCGCGCTCGCGTGGCGCATCCGCCCTGATGTCGGCGGGGCGCAGAGGGCCGCGGGTGCGGAGTTCATCCTGCACCCACTGCAAGGTGCGGGCGTTGCTCGCGGCCCAGGAGCCGGGGGCGGTGTACCGGTCGCGGAAGTACTCCATCCGGAACCGCCACAGCGGCCAGTCCTCGATGGGGATGAAAGTGGCCTCATGCGCGAGATACTCGACGTAGTGCGTGGTCCGGGAGAGGAAGACCCGGTCGAGCAGCGACGGATCGTAGGCGCCGAGCCGGGAGAACAGCGGCATGTAGTGCGAACGTGCGAACACGTTGACCGAGTCGATCTGCAGCACTCCGAGCCGATCCATCACCCGGTGCACGTGACGGGCCGAGACGGATGCCGGGCGGGCGCGCGTGAAGCCCTGTGCGGCCAGCGCGAGCCGGCGGGCGCGAGCGGAGCTGAGGGTGTCGGTCACCGTGTCAGCGTATCCGCGGGCTCGGACATCGCGTCCGCGATCGTTCGTCACCTGTTCATGCCCGCTCCCGCGCGCCGCTTAGACTGAGGCGATGAGTGAAGAGCAGCGACCACGGCTGAGGGATCTCTTCCGCCCGCGCCCCATCTCGCCCGACCGGACCGTGACCACGGAAGCCGACGAGGCAGTCCCATTCGGCCTTCGGGTCGCCGCGGCCTATGCCTGGCGTGCTCTCCTGATCGCCGCGGTCGTCGCCGGCTTCATCTGGATCGTCATCCAGCTCAAGCTCCTGGTGATCCCGCTGATGGTCGGCATCCTGATCGCGGCCCTCCTCTGGCCCGCCTTCGAATGGATGCTCCGGCGCAGGTTCCCGCGCTGGCTGGCGGTCGCGATCTCCGTGGTCGGCACGCTCGCCATCGTCTCCGTCCTGCTCTGGCTGGTGATCTGGCAGGTGCGCGCCCAGCTGCCCGAGGTCCAGGCGCGCACGGCCGGCGCCGTGGAGCAGTTCCGCCAGTTCCTGCTCGACGGCCCGCTCAACCTCAGCGAGGACCAGATCCAGGGCTACCTCGACCAGGGCTTCGAGCTGATCAACGAGCAGGCGCAGCTGCTCTGGAACGGTGCGCTCGCGGTCGGCTCGACGGCCGCCCACGTGGTCACCGGTGCCGTGCTCGCCCTGTTCATCCTGATCTGCCTGCTCGCCGACGGCGCGGGTATCTGGCGCTGGACGCTCCGTCTGTTCCCGCGTGCCGCGCGTCCGGCCGCCGACGGCGCCGCCCGCAACGGCTGGGCCACCCTCACCAACTACGCCCGGACGCAGCTGCTGGTCGCGGCGATCGACGCCATCGGCATCGGCGTCGGCGCGGCGCTGCTCGGCGTTCCGCTCGCGATCCCGGTGGCGGTCCTGGTCTTCCTCGGCTCGTTCGTCCCGATCGTCGGCGCCGTCGTCACCGGTGCGTTCGCCGTGCTGCTCGCACTCGTCTACAACGGCCCGCTGATCGCTCTCGCGATGCTCGCCGTCGTGCTCGGCGTGCAGCAGCTCGAGGGGCACATCCTGCAGCCGATCCTGATGGGCTCGGCCGTGAAGGTGCACCCGCTCGCCGTCGTGCTCGTCGTCGCCGGCGGGTCCATGGTCGGCGGCATCCCCGGCGCGCTGTTCGCGGTGCCTCTGGCCGCGTTCATCAACGTCGCGGCGGTCACCGTCAGCACCGGGTCATGGCGCACCGGCGACCAGCCCGACGCAGACCTTATCTGGAGCACAGTTCCGCGGCAGCGGGTACGGAGGAATCGATGAGCGCAATCCCCAGCCTGGACGAGTTCGAGCAAGCGGCTCAGAGTCTGGCTGAGGTGATCGAGCACACGCCGACCCTGCCGTCGCGAGCGCTCTCCAGCATCCTCGGCGCCCCCGTCCTCCTCAAGATGGAGAACCTGCAGCGCACCGGGTCGTTCAAGATCCGCGGCGCCGCGTACCGCCTCTCGCGGCTGAGCCAGGAGGAGCGCGCGCGGGGCGTCGTCGCGGCATCCGCTGGCAACCACGCGCAGGGCGTCGCCCTGGCAGCGCAGGCGCTCGGCATCTCGGCGACGATCTTCATGCCGCTCGGCGTGCCGGTCCCGAAGCTGCTGGCGACCCGCGGCTACGGCGCCGACGTCGTGCTCGAGGGGGAGACGGTGGCCACCTCGCTCCGGCTCGCTGCCGAGTTCGCCGAGCGCACCGGCGCGGTGCTCATCCATCCCTTCGACCACCGCGACGTCGTGATCGGGCAGGGGACCCTCGGGCTCGAACTGCTCGACGACGCCCCCGAGGTCGACACGATCCTGCTCGGCATCGGCGGCGGCGGACTCATCGCCGGCGTGGCCGCGGCAGTCAAAGCCCGTGCGAAGGAACTCGGCCGGTCCGTCCGCATCATCGGCGTCCAGGCCGAGAACGCCGCCGCGGTTCCGCCCTCGCTCGACGCGGGGCGTCCGGTCGAGATCGAGACGAAGCCGACCATCGCCGACGGCATCCTGGTCGCGCGCCCGGGCGAGATCCCGTTCGACATCATCAAGGAACTCGTCGACGAGGTCGTCACGGTCTCCGACGACGATCTGGCTCGCGCCATCCTGATCCTGCTCGAGCAGGCGAAGGTCGTCGCCGAGCCCGCCGGCGCCGCGGGCGTCGCCGCGATCCTCTCGGGCAAGATCAAGGCCACGGGCACCACGATGGCGGTGATCTCCGGCGGCAACATCGACCCGCTGCTGCTGCAGCGCGTGGTCTCCCACGGCCTCGCAGCCTCTGGCAGGTACCTCACGATCCGCATCCCGCTGCCCGACCGCCCCGGTCAGCTCGCGCGCGTGTCCGAGCTCATCGCCGAGGCGGGTGCGAACGTCATCGAGGCGATGCACACCCGGCACGGTCACGGACTCCAGATCACCGAGGTCATCCTCGAGCTCAGCGTGGAGACGCGCGGAGCGGAGCACTCCGAGCACACGCTCGACACGCTCCGCCGCGCCGGCTTCGCGCCGATCGTCGTCCCGGACTGACCCTTCGACGGGCTCAGGGACCCTTCGACGGGCTCAGGGACCCAGCGACGGGCTCGGGGACCCAGCGCATACGAGAAAGCCCCGTCCGGCCGGACGGGGCTTTCTCGCGTGAACGCGGCGGTCAGCCGGTGTAGGTCTCGACGTTCACGATCTCGACCGAGATCGAGCGGCCGTTCGGGGCCTCGTACGACGACTTCTCGCCGACCTTGAGGCCGAGGATCGCCTGTCCGAGCGGGCTGGCCTCGCTGTACACGTCGAGTTCGCTGCCGACGGCGATCTCGCGGCTGCCGAGGAGGAAGACCTCCTCGCCGCCGGCGACCACAGCGGTGACGACGGTGCCGGGTTCGACGATGCCGCGGCTCGCGGGCGCCTCGCCGACCTTGGCGGTCTTCAGCAGGCCCTCGAGGGTGCGGATGCGCGCCTCCTGTTTGCCCTGCTCGTCCTTCGCGGCGTGGTAGCCGCCGTTCTCCTTGAGGTCCCCCTCTTCGCGGGCGGCCTCGATGCGCTTGGCGATCTCGTCGCGACCGGTCGTGGACAGGTGCTCCAGCTCGGCGACGAGCCGGTCATATGCTTCCTGCGTGAGGAAGGGAACCTGAGCGTCAGTAGACATGACGAAGCTCCTTCGTTAGGTACCCGCCGACGTACTGCGGGGGATATGCCAAGACGCCCTGGCACGGTGCCAGGGCGTCGTCTGTCTGCCAGAAGTCTAAGCGACCCAGCAGGTGTTCACCAAACCTGTGGTGGCCTCGGAGACGGTCGGAACCGTGGTCGAGAGCGCCTGCGAGTGGCTGTCTCCCGGCGGGATCTCGACGACCTTCCAGCCCACGACGCCGAACTCCTCGTCCAGGGCCTCGATGACGCAGACGACATTCTTCCCCTGGACGCCGGTGACCTGGAAACGCACGTCGACCGTGTGCTCGTCGACGAGTTCGAAGCCCAGATCGTCGGCATCCACCGAGTTCATCTGGCCGGCGACGGTCATCCAGCTGAACGCGCCGACGACCAGCACCGCCGCCGCGATCGTGATGACCCAGGGTCCTCGCCGTCGCCGGGTGCGGCCATAGCGTTCATCGAGCTCTTGTGCGGTCGTCACGGCGTGGGTCTTCCGGTCGTTAGGCTGGTGACTCCAGGTTATGCGACCTGCGCACGAAAGGCCGACTCATGCTCGCTCTGACCGAGACCCCGATGCCGACGCCCACGATGCCCGTGGCACCGGAGCTCGTCACGCCCGGCTTCGTCGGGTTCGCGGCCGTCGTGGTCCTCCTGATCGCCGTCATCCTGCTGATCCTCGACATGAACCGGCGAATCCGGCGCGTCCGCTACCGCGAAGAGGTCAGGGAAGAGCTGGATGCCGAGGAGGCTGCGCGCGCGGCAGAGGAAGCGGCCGACGGCTACAAGGGCGACGACAAGGACTGACCGGTCAGGCCCCGAGCGAGGGGGACAGCGGCGCCAGCGCGATCAGCAGGCACGCCGTCCAGTGGCACAGGAACGCCAGCACGGTGCAGGCGTGGAAGATCTCGTGGAACCCGAAGCGGCCCGGCCACGGATTCGGCTTCTTCAGGGCGTACACGATCGCACCCGCCGTGTAGAGCAGGCCGCCGACGATGACCAGCACCATCATCGCGAAGTTCGCGTTCATCAGGTCGACGATGTACATCACCGCAGCCCAGCCGAGCAGCAGGTAGAGCGCCACGTAGAGCCAGCGCGGCGCGTTGATCCAGAAGACGCGGAACAGGATGCCGAGAAGCGCGCCGCTCCACACCAGGACGAGCAGGAGTGCGCCCTTCTCCGGGGGCAGCGCGAGGGTCGCGAGCGGCGTGTAGGTGCCGGCGATCAGGAGCAGGATGTTCGCGTGGTCGATCCGCTTCAGGATCACCTTCACCTTCGGGCTCCAGTCGAACCGGTGATACAGCGCGGAATTGCCGAACAGGAGCAGAGAGCTCGCCATGAAGACCACGGCGGACCACTTCGCCGCTGCGCCCTCGGCGAGGACGATCAGGACGACGCCCGCGACGATCGCGACCGGGAAGGTCACGGCGTGCAGCCAGCCCCGCCAGGTCGGTTTGATCTCGGCGCCCGCATCGTGCTGCGCCTCGGCCATGAGCGGCAGCTCGGGGACGACGGGGGGCGAAGACTCGGGTGTGCTCACGTGCTCACCTTAGGCCGACCCGCATGCCGCAGGCCGTACATATCCTCAGCATCCGCACACGGTACCCGGGGAGGGAGCACGATAGCGTAGGGAGGTGATGTCACGCGATGGTCAGGGGCGAGGGCCGCTGTACCGGCTCTACAGCAGCCGGCTGCGTCGGCACCTCGACCCCGCATCCGTGCCGCACCACGTCGCGATGATGATCGACGGGAACCGACGCTGGGCGCGTCAGCTCGGCTACTCCACGCCTGCCGAGGGTCACCGCGCCGGTGCCTCGAAGATGCGCGAGTTCCTCGGCTGGTGCGACGAGCTCGGCATCCGCGTCGTCTCCCTGTACCTGCTCTCCAGCGACAACCTGCGAAAGCGCGATTCGGCTGAACTCGCCGACCTGATCGAGATCATCGCCGAGCTCGCCGAGGCGCTCTCACGGGAGGGCAACTGGCGGGTGCAGCATGTCGGACGCTCGGACATCCTCGCTCCCGAGCTCGCGCGCGTGCTCGCGGATGCCGAGGAGCGAACACGGGATCACACGGGGCTCCACGTCAACCTCGCCGTCGGGTATGGCGGCCGCAACGAGATCGTCGACGCCGTCCGCAGCATCATCACCGCGCACCAGGCCTCGGGCGGGACGATCGAGGACCTCGCGGCGCACCTCACCCCCGAGATGATCGGCGAGCACCTCTACACCGGAGGCCAGCCCGACCCCGACCTCGTGATCCGCACCAGCGGAGAGCAGCGGCTCAGCGACTTCCTGCTCTGGCAGAGCGCGCACAGCGAGTTCTACTTCGTGGAGGCGCTCGGGCCCGACCTCCGTCAGGTCGATTTCCTCCGCGCGATCAGGGACTACGCCGACCGCGACCGGCGCTTCGGGCGCTGAGCTCGCTGGACCTGGCTGCGGGGACTCGGTCCGCGAGCCGTCCGAAGGGCATGCCAGAATGACGCCGTGAGCACTTTCGACGACTACCTCGCCACTTTCGACAGCGAGCCGGGCTACCTGAACTGGGCCGCGTTCGGGCCGCTGTCGCCGTCGGTGCGCGAAGAGGTGTTCGCGGACGCCGACCTCCTCGGCAGCGGCAGGCCCTCATCGCTCGCGCTGGTGGGCGAGCGCATCGGCCAGGCGCAGGAGCTCGTCGCGGAGCTCCTGGGCTCCGAGGCCGCGGACGTCACGATCCAGCCATCGTCCACGCACGGCCTCATGCAGGCGCTGTACGGGCTGAGCGGTGCGGTGATCGCGGGCACGGGCGAGTTCCCGAGCGTGAGCCTCACGCTCGACCGCGCGGCCGCAGCCTCGCACGGTGCGCTCACCGCGCGATGGATCACGCCGGACGACGGCCGGGTGACGCCGGATGCCGTCGCCGAGGCCCTCGACGACGAGGTGACCGCGCTCGTGGTGAGTCACGTCGACTTCCGCACCGGGTACCGCGTCGACCTGGCGGCGCTGCGCGAGCTGCTGGGACCCGATCGTCTGCTGATCGTCGACGCCGTGCAGTCCTTCGGCATCCTGGAGGAGGACTGGACGGCCGCGGACGTGGTGGCCGGTCACGGGTACAAGTGGCTCCGAGCGGGGCGCGGCAGCGCGTTCGCCTCGTTCTCGGCACGGGCGCGGGAGCGCATCGCGCCGGTGCTCAGCGGCATCACCGGCACGACCGCCAGCGGGCTCTTCATGGACGAGTTGCCGGCGCCGACGGCATCCGCCCAGGCCTACACCGTGAGCATGCCGGACACGCTCGCCGCAGGGCGGCTCGCCATCGGGGTGCGCGACATGCGAGACGCCGGGGTGGCCGCGATCGAATCGCGCCTCGCGGAGAACGTCGACGCCGTCCTGGAGATCGCCGATCGCCGCGGCATCGCCGTGATCTCGCCGCGCGAGCGATCCGAGCGGGCGGGGATCGTCGCGCTCGCACCGGAGGAGCCGGCGCGGCTCGCCGCGGCGCTCGCCAATGCCGGGCTCGTCGTCACCGCGCGCGGGTCGTCGGTGCGCGTGGCGCCGCACGCGGGGACGGACTCCGGGACGCTGCAGCTCCTCGACGACGCGCTCACGGCGTTCGGCTACGAGACGTTCACCATCGCGTAACAAGATCGTGGCGTGTCGAGTCGCGGCAATGTCCGCCGCTGGTCGTACGTTCTAGGCATCGGGCAAGGAGCCCGGTCGGGTCGGCCTCAGGTTGACGACTCGTGACCCCCTGGTCGACTCGTTCGAATAGCCGGGATTCCCCGGGTCGGGAGTGGGTCGTGACCACACGTACAGCGCAGCAGGCCACCAGCACCGCGCAGCAGTCAACCCGTAAGACGCCGAGGCGAGCATCGTCCGGAGGCCCTGATCAGGACCTCCGCACGTACGTGCTCGACACCTCTGTCCTGCTGAGCGATCCGCAGGCGTTCTTCCGATTCGCCGAGCACTCCGTCGTGCTCCCGGTGGTCGTCATCACCGAGCTCGAGGGCAAGCGCCACGACCCCGAGATCGGCTACTTCGCGCGGCAGGCGCTGCGTCACCTCGACGACCTCCGCGTCGAACACGGCAGGCTGGATTTCCCGGTCGAGGTCGGCGAGGGCGGCACTCTGCGCGTCGAGCTCGCGAACACCGACGCCTCGGTGCTGCCTGCGGGTCTGCGCCTCAGCGACAACGACACCCGCATACTCTCCATCGCCATGCACCTCGCGCAGAACGGTCAGGACGTCACGATCGTCTCGAAGGACCTCCCGATGCGCGTGAAGGCGGCGTCCCTGGGCCTGCGGGCCGAGGAGTACCTCGCCGAGCAGGCGGTCGACTCTGGCTGGACGGGCATCACGACGCTCGATCTCTCCGGCGACGAGATCAGCGACCTGTACGAGAGCGAGGTCGGGATCAGCGAGGATGCCCGCGGACTGCCGGTGAACACGGGGCTGATCATCCACTCCGAGCGGGGCTCGGCACTCGGACGCGTGACCGGGGACGGCGAGTACAAGCTGGTGCGCGGAGACCGTGAAGCCTTCGGCATGCACGGCCGATCCGCCGAGCAGCGCATCGCGATCGACCTGCTGCTCGACCCCGACATCGGCATCGTCTCGCTCGGCGGGCGCGCCGGCACCGGCAAGTCGGCCCTCGCCCTCTGCGCGGGTCTCGAGGCGGTGCTCGAACGGCAGCAGCAGAAGAAGATCATCGTCTTCCGGCCGCTGTTCGCGGTCGGCGGGCAGGAGCTCGGATACCTTCCCGGTGACCAGGGCGAGAAGATGAGCCCCTGGGGGCAGGCGGTCTTCGACACGCTCGGCTCCGTGGTCTCCGGCAACGTCCTGGAGGAGGTCGTGGAGCGCGGGATCCTCGAGGTGCTCCCGCTCACGCACATCCGCGGCCGCTCGCTGCACGACGCGTTCGTGATCGTCGACGAGGCGCAGTCGCTCGAGCGCAACGTGCTGCTCACGGTGCTGAGCCGGATGGGACAGAACTCCCGCGTCATCCTCACCCACGATGTCGGACAGCGCGACAACCTGCGGGTCGGCCGCCACGACGGCGTCGCCAGCGTGATCGAGACGCTCAAGGGTCACGACCTGTTCGCCCATGTCACGCTGATGCGCTCCGAGCGCTCCGCGATCGCCGCGCTCGTCACGGAGCTCCTGGAGGGTGCAGAGCTCAGCTGAGAGCGGGGGAGGACGGCGGATGCCGCGGCATCCGCTGTCCTCGTCTTTCTCCACGTGCGCCGGGTCGTACCGCTCCGGGGGCGCGCGGCGCGACGCCCGCGTCCGACCCGGGGAAAGACGGATGCCACGACCCGTGAGGGCCGTGGCATCCGTCGTCTGAGCGTGGCCGGGGCTCAGCCCGGGTGGGTCATCGAGAGCAGGTCGAGCTTCTCGTCCAGCTGCTCGATCGTGAGCTCGCCGCGCTCGACGTAGCCGAGCTCGATCACGGCGTCGCGCACCGTGATGCCGTTGGCGACCGAGTGCTTGGCGATCTTCGCCGCGGCCTCGTAGCCGATGAGCTTGTTCAGCGGGGTGACGATCGAGGGGCTCATGCCGGCGAAAGCGGCGGAGCGCTCGAGGTTGGCCTGCAGCCCGTCGACGGTCTTGTCCGCCAGGACGCGCGAGGCGTTCGAGAGGAGCCGGATCGACTCGAGCAGCGCCGTGCCCATCACCGGGATGGCGACGTTCAGCTCGAACGAGCCGGATGCTCCGGCCCAGGCGACCGTCGCGTCGTTGCCGATCACGCGTGCGCAGACCATTAGCACGGCCTCAGGGACGACCGGGTTGACCTTGCCGGGCATGATCGAGGAGCCGGGCTGCAGGTCCGGGATGTGCAGCTCGCCGAGGCCGGTGTTGGGGCCGGAGCCCATCCAGCGCAGGTCGTTGTTGATCTTCGTCAGGGAGACGGCGATCGTCCGGAGGGCGCCGGACGCCTCGACGAGTCCGTCGCGGTTCGCCTGCGCCTCGAAGTGGTCCTTCGCCTCGGTGATCGGGAGCTCGGTCTCGGCCGCGAGCAGCTCGATGACCTTCTGCGGGAAGCCGAGCGGCGTGTTGATGCCGGTGCCGACGGCGGTGCCGCCGAGCGGGACCTCCGCGACGCGGGGGAGAGCCGACTGCACGCGCTCGATGCCGAGACGCATCTGGCGGGCGTAGCCGCCGAACTCCTGGCCGAGGGTGACCGGAGTCGCGTCCATGAGGTGGGTGCGGCCGGACTTGACGGCGTTCTTCCAGAGTTCGGCCTTCGCCTCGAGCGCCACGGCGAGGTGGTCGAGCGAGGGGATGAGCGTGTCGATGAGCGCCTGCGTGACCGCGATGTGCACCGAGGTCGGGAACACGTCGTTCGAGGACTGCGAGGCGTTCACATGGTCGTTGGGGTGCACGTTCGCGCCGAGGATGCGGGTCGCGAGCGTTGCGAGCACCTCGTTCATGTTCATGTTCGACGAGGTGCCGGAGCCGGTCTGGTACGTGTCGACCGGGAATTCTCCGTCGTGGTCGCCGGCGGCCACGGCATCCGCGGCCTGGGCGATCGCGTCGGCGATCGCGCCGTCGAGGGTGCCGAGCTCCTTGTTCGCCAGCGCCGCGGCCTTCTTGATGCGGGCGAGGGCGGCGATCTGCGTCGACTCCAGCCCCTTGCCCGAGATCGGGAAGTTCTCGACGGCGCGCTGCGTCTGCGCGCCGTACAGCGCGTTCACGGGCACCCGCACCTCACCCATGGTGTCGTGCTCGATGCGGAACTCGGTATCGGTCATTCCGAACCCTCCTCGGTTGCGGGGTCGATCCCCCGGATATGCGTGTCTGGTGGTGCTGTCGGGGTCAGTGGGCGGCGTCGAGGCCGACGGTGATGACGGGCACGGCGGTGCCCTCGGCGAGACGGTAGTTGGCGCCGACGATTCCCAGCCGGCCCTGGGCGACGGCGTCGCTGATCAGCTCCGACGACTGCAGCAGGTCGCCGACGGTGTTGCGCAGGTGCTCACGGCCGACGAGCTCGGCGTCGATGTCGGCGACGGTGGTGCCGCCGTTCTCGACCAGCACCTTGCGCGCGGCGGGCACGATCGGGGCGATGAGCTTCCAGATGTGCGGCGGCAGCGGCGTCGCATCGATCGCGGTGCCGTCGATGGCGGCCTTCACCGCGCCGCAGGAGTCGTGCGCGAGGACGACGATCAGCGGCACGTGCAACACGGCCACCGCGTATTCGAGGCTCGCCACGATCGACTCGCCGATGACCTGCCCGGCGTTGCGCACGACGAACAGGTCGCCGAGGCCGAGGTCGAAGATGATCTCCGCGGCGAGGCGGGAGTCCGAGCAGCCGAACAGGGTCGCCACCGGGTTCTGCGCCTCGGCGATGCGGTGCCGTCGGGCGACATCCTGGTTCGGATGCGCCGGCTCGTCGTTCACGAACCGGCGATTGCCGTCCTGCATCTTCTGCCAGGCGGCTGCGGGGGTCAGCGCGTGGGTCATGGGGCCTCCGACATGGTGCGGATCTGGGGGACGAGGGATTCTGCGAGCTCTGCCGTGGAGTCGGCCGTGCGGGAGCCGTAGAGCAGCAGGTAGTCGTCGCCGGCCTGCGTGCCGATCGCGTAGGTCACGTTCTGCTTCGCTCCGGCGTTGCCGACCTCGAAGACGTCCCACTCCAGGCCGCCGATCGAGACCGAATCCGTCGGCGCGATGCCGTTCAGGCGCTGCGGCGCCCAGGCGGAGTCGGCGTCGAACGCCTGCGCGAGCCGGATGAAGCCGCGCTCGTCCTCTGCCTCAGGCGCCAGTGTGACATCCCAGACGACGGTCGCGCCGCCCGACAGCTCTGCGACGTTGACGCGCCAGAAATCGCCGAGCTCGGGCACGATCACCGGGCTCTCCATCGTGGACTCGACGTCGGCGGCGATGCCGGCGAGATCGATGCTCGGTGCGGATGCCGGCTCGCCGCGGGGCACCGCGAAGACGATGACGGCGACGATCGCGAGGGTCACCACAAGCGCGGCGATCAGGTTGCGCACGTTCTGGCTCGACCGGTAGGCGCTGCTGAACGCCGCCTTGCGTGCGGCGGTCTCCTCAGGAGTCTCCGGCCGGCCGAGCTCCGCGACGACGGGGGCGGGCTTGTCCATCACTTTGCGCCGTCCGAGGGATCGGAATCGGATGCCGCCGCACGAGCCGCCTCGAGCCGGCGCTTCGCGCCCAGCAGCCACTCCTCGCAGCGGGCCGCGAGTGCCTCGCCGCGCTCCCAGAGGGCGAGCGACTGCTCCAGGGTCGGTGCGCCCTGCTCCAGCTCGGACACGACGCGGACGAGCTCGTCACGAGCGGCCTCGAAGGACAGCGTCTCAACGGGGGTGTCGTTCTGCGCGCTCACCCCTCCATCCTACGCGCTGAGCGGAGCGGCCCTGCCCTCGTGCGGGTGCGCAAGAACGCCTCCCGCACGCACGCACGTCAAGAGCCCTCGGGGATCTCGCCCTCGGATCGAGCGGCCACCGAGCCGCGGTCGACGGTGATCGTCAGGCTGCTGCCGGCCGGAGCATCCGCCGCGTCGCGCAGGATGACGCCGCCCTCCAGATGGGCGATCGCATAGCCGCGCGCCAGCGTGGCGGCAGGCGAGAGGGCTCGCAGCGAAGCCCGGAGCTCGGTGGTCTTGCGGCCGGCGACGTCCATCTGCCTCGTCACCGTGTCGCGTCCGCGGGAGAGCAGCAGCCAGAGCTCCTGCGCCCGCGACTCGATGATCGGATCGGGTGAGCGGAGCACAGGGCGGGAGCGCAGCTGCTCCAGCTGCGCGATGTCGTGCGAGAGCCGCTGGGTCAGCCGGGTGGTCGCGCGCGAGCGCAGCTGGGCGACCAGTGCTCGCTGCTCGCTGACGTCGGGGACGACGCGCTTCGCGGCATCCGTCGGCGTCGAGGCACGGAGGTCGGCGACGTCGTCGAGAAGAGGATGGTCGTTCTCGTGCCCGATCGCGCTGACGACCGGGGTGGATGCCGCGGCCACCGCGCGCACGAGACGCTCGTCGCTGAACCCGAGCAGGGTCTGCGGGTCACCGCCGCCGCGGGCGATGATGATGACGTCGACCTCGGGGTCCGCGTCGAGCCGGGCCAGGGCGGCGAGCGTGTCCGGGACGCACCGGTCGCCCTGGACGGCCGCATACTCCGTGCGGAAGCGCACCTGCGGCCATCGGAGCTCGGCATTGCGATGGACGTCCTTCTCGGCATCCGATCGCTCACCCGTGATGAGCCCGATCACGTGCGGCAGGAACGGCAGCCTCTTCTTGCGTGCCGGATCGAAGAGCCCCTCCTGGCGGAGCTGCGCCCGCAGCTTCTCGAGCCGCTCCAGCTGGTCGCCGAGCCCGACGTGCTTCATCGCGGACACGGCGAAGCTGAAGTCGCCCGCCTTGACGAAGTAGTCGGCCTTCACCGCGGCGACGACGTGGTCGCCGACGCCGAGGTCGCCCGGGATGCGCGCGCGCACGCTCGACCAGATCCGGATCGAGATCTGCGCGTCGGAGCGGGTGTCCTTGAGACGGGCGAAGATGTTGCCTGCGCGCACGTTCCACGACGTGATCTCGCCCTCGACCCAGACCGTGTTCCACCGCGCGATGAAGTCGCGGATGGTCGCGTTCAGGCGCGCGACGGAGGTCGGGGCGTCGGCGGTGGAGTCGCGAGGCGCCACGGCATCCGCCGGCGGAGCCTCCCCCGGCGCGGTCGCGGCTTCGAAGACTGTCATTGCTCGGTCCTTCCCGGTCCTGCCCAGGTTCGCGGCGGTAGAATCCAGAGGTGACTTCAACTGCCGTTCATCTGCCTGTTCCGCGTATGCCTCGAGTGCGTGCGGCGGCAGGACGGCTTCAGGATAACCCGGTGGACGGACACAAGCGGGTTCTGCTCGCCGCTCCGCGCGGATACTGCGCGGGTGTCGACCGTGCGGTCGTGGCGGTCGAGAAGGCGCTGGAGCGCTACGGTGCGCCGGTGTACGTGCGCAAGCAGATCGTCCACAACATCCACGTCGTCACCGAGCTCGAGGAGAAGGGCGCGATCTTCGTCGAGGAGGTCGACGAGGTCCCCGAGGGCGCGCACGTCGTGTTCAGCGCCCACGGCGTCTCCCCGGCAGTCGTCGACGCGGCATCCGACCGCGGTCTGCACGCGATCGACGCGACGTGCCCGCTGGTGACGAAGGTGCACCGCGAGGCGGTGCGCTTCGCGCGGGACGACTTCGAGATCCTGCTGATCGGCCATGAGGGGCACGAGGAGGTCGAGGGCACAGCAGGCGAGGCGCCCGACCACGTCACGATCGTGAACTCGCCCGCCGAAGCCGACACCGTGCAGGTGAAGGACCCGTCGAAGGTCGTCTGGCTCTCGCAGACCACCCTCTCCGTCGACGAGACCATGGAGACCGTCAACCGTCTCCGCCTGCGCTTCCCCGACCTGCAGAACCCGCCATCCGACGACATCTGCTATGCGACGCAGAACCGTCAGGTCGCGATCAAGAAGGTCGCAGCCGGAGCCGATCTCGTGATCGTCGTCGGCTCGTCGAACTCCTCGAACTCGGTCCGCCTGGTCGAAGTCGCGCTCGAGTACGGCGCGAAGGCCGCCTACCGCGTCGACTACGCGGAGGAGGTCAAGCAGGAGTGGCTCGACGGCGTCGAGACCGTCGGCGTGACCAGCGGGGCATCCGTCCCCGAGGTGCTCGTCCGGGAGGTGCTCGAGGCCCTCGACGGCGCCGGGTACCACGACGTCGAAGAGGTGCGCACGGCGGAGGAGGACCTCATGTTCTCGCTCCCCAAGGAGCTGCGCCAGGATGCCGCGGGCCAGCGCGATGCGCGCGCCCTCGGCGGACGGGCCGCGGGCGCCTGAGTCGGAGAGCATCCGATATCTGGATCAGATCCAGTATTTCTCGCGCAAGGCCCTGGCGCTTCGGCAGGCGCTTTCCTATGATCGGGATCAGTAGTCGTGCGTGCAGATGGACTACCGGCCGGAGGTGTGTCCCCAGCACTCCGCTGACCGGCTGGATGACGAGCGCTTCCGATGCTCCGAATCCGCGGCCCCGAGGACTCCCCAGACCTCCGGGGCCGCCATCGCGTCGGGCCGCTGTCATCGTGCGGGGCTGGGAACGGCTCCTAAGCGGGGCCGTTAGCATGGCGGGATGACCGATCAGCGGCCCCAGTACGGCGAACTCGCGACACCCGAGGAACAGCGCAGGGCCGCGGGGCTGCCTCCGCTCGACGAGGTGCAGCCGCTGCCGGAGCAGGCGACGCCGGCTCAATCCGTCGCGCCGGCCGCCGCAGTCCCGGAAGCCCCCGTCTCCTCCGGCTCGCGTCCCGTCGACCGCCTGGTGACGATCGCGCTCCTCGCCTACGGCCTCGTGAACGTCGTGATCACCGGCCTGTCGTACCTCGACTTCTCGACCGTGATGGACCAGGCCATGAACACGCTCGGGATCGAAGGGGAGTTCACCAACTTCGCGCAGGGCAGGACCTGGGGCACGATCGCCGCCGTCGTCCTCGTGATCGGCTGGTCGCTCACCGCCATGCTCGCGATCCGCCGGCTGCGCCGCGGACGACGCAGCTGGTGGGTGCCCCTGGTCGGCGCGGCGGCGACGCTGCTCCTCACCTCGATCTGCGTCGCCGTGCCCATGCTCGGCGACCCCGCCTTCCTGGACTACGTCTCGAAGGCGTCAGGCAGTTGAGTCGTCTCGTCGCGGTCTGCGCGGTGCATGAGCTGCGCCCGGACTCCGGCACCGTGGGCACGACGGCGATCGACAAGCGTCAGGTCGACGGCGCGGTGCGTGTCGGATCGTACGGCGTCTACGCCGACGTGCAGGCGGATCGCAAGCACCACGGCGGGCTGGACAAGGCGCTGTACGCCTACGCGCAGGAGGATGCGCTGTTCTGGTCGGACGAGCTCGGTCGCGAGCTGCCACCCGGTTGGTTCGGCGAGAACCTGCGAGTCGAGGGCATCGACGTCAACGCGGCGCTGGTCGGCGAGCAGTGGCAGATCGGATCGAGCCTGATCGTCGAGGTCACGATGCCGCGCACACCGTGCCAGACCTTCGCCCGCTGGGTCGGTGGCGACGACGAACGCGGCTGGGTGAAGCGGTTCTCGCAGGCCCGTCGGCTCGGGCCCTACCTGCGGGTCGTCAAAAGCGGCAGAGTGCAGGCCGGCGACGAGATCGTCGTGCTGCATCGTCCGGAGGGTGCGCCGACCATTCTGGACATCTACCGGGGACCCTGAGCCGCGGCCGGACCCGGCGAGGCGTCGGTGCACATGAGAACGCCCCGGCCGATCGGCCGGGGCGTGCTCATGCGATCGTCGCCGACCGTCAGCTCTTGGACTGGCCGTGCGAGCCGAGCTGGCGGGTCGACTCGACGACGCGAGCGGCCATCGCGGACTCCGCGACCTTGCCCCACGCGCGCGGGTCGTAGAGCTTCTTGTTGCCGACCTCGCCGTCGACCTTCAGGACGCCGTCGTAGTTCTTGAACATGTAGTCGGCGATCGCGCGGGTGTACGCGTACTGCGTGTCGGTGTCGATGTTCATCTTGATGACGCCGTTCGCGACCGCGAGCGCGATCTCCTCGTCGGTCGAGCCGGAGCCGCCGTGGAAGACGAGGTCGAGCGGCTTCGCACCCGTGCTGTACTTCGCGGCGACCTCGGCCTGGATCTCGCCGAGGAGCTCGGGACGCAGCTTCACGCCACCCGGCTTGTACACGCCGTGCACGTTGCCGAAGGTGAGAGCGGCGATGTAGCGGCCCTGCTCACCGAGACCCAGCGCCTGCACGGCCTGGTCGACGTCGGCGAACGTGGTGTAGAGGGCCTCGTTCGAGCCCTCGTGCTGGACGCCGTCCTCTTCGCCGCCGACGACGCCGATCTCGACCTCGAGGATGGCGTTGATGCTCTTCATACGGGGGAGGAGCTCCTTCGCGATCTCGATGTTCTCCGCGAGGGGAACGGCCGAGCCGTCCCACATGTGCGACTGGAAGATCGGGTTGCGACCGGCCTTGACCTCTTCCTCGGAAGCGGCGATCAGCGGCTCGACGAAGCCCGCCAGCGCGTCCTTCGGGCAGTGGTCGGTGTGCAGCGCCACGGTGACGGGATAGTTCTTGGCGACCTCGGTCGCGTAGCGGGCGAAGGCGAGTGCGCCGGTGGCGCGGGCCTTCACGGTGTGGCCCGCGAAGTAGTCGGCGCCACCGGTCGTGACCTGGATGATGCCGTCGGAGCCGGCCTCGGTGAGGCCCTGCAGGACGGAGTTGATCGTCTGCGAGCTGGAGACGTTGAAAGCGGGGTACGCGAAGCCGCCGGCCTTCGCGCGGTCGAGCATTTCTGCGTACTGGTCCGGGGTGGCGACGGGCATGAGAACTCCTGCGGTAGGGGAAGCCGGGACAGCAGTCACTCTATCGGGGAGCGCCGCCGGATGCCTTCGGCGTGACGCCGCGGCACCGGTGCTCCTGCACCTGCGTTAAGAAACGTGATTCCTTCGGCGGAATCATCCCGTAAACCGGCGAGATCGCGCACGTCGCTGGATAGGCTGGCCGCATGGTGAGTCTGACAGCCGATCTGAGTCCTCTTCGTCCCGACCGCAACCTCGCAATGGAGCTGGTGCGTGCGACCGAGGCGGCATCGATCCGCGCGGTGCCCTTCATCGGCCGCGGCGCCAAGGAGGCCGCCGACGGTGCGGCCGTCGACGCCATGCGCGCCTTCCTCGGCACCGTCGCCTTCCAGGGCCGTGTCGTGATCGGCGAGGGGGAGAAGGACAACGCCCCGATGCTCTTCAACGGCGAGGTCGTCGGCACCGGCACCGGTCCGCTGTGCGATATCGCCGTCGACCCGATCGACGGGACGTCGCTGACCGCTGCCGGCCGCCAGAACGCGCTGTCGGTGATCGCCGTGTCGGATCGCGGAACCATGCTCGACGCGTCCAGCGTGTTCTACATGGACAAGCTCGTCACGGGCCCTGCAGGGGTCGGCGTCGTCGACATCCGCCTGCCCGTCGGCGAGAACATCCGACGCCTCGCGGGTGCACTCGGCAAGCCGGTCGACGAGATCGTCGTCTCGGTGCTGAACCGGCCCCGCCACGAGAAGCTCATCCAGGAGATCCGCGACGCGGGCGCCGGAACGCGTCTCATGAGCGACGGCGACGTCGCCGGCGGCATCAACGCCGCGCGTCACGGTGCGCGCACCGACATGTGCGTGGGCGTCGGCGGCAGCCCCGAGGGCATCGTCACGGCGTGCGCGATCAAGGCGCTCGGCGGCCACATCCAGGGTCGCCTCTGGCCTCGTGACGACGACGAGCGCCAGCGCGGCATCGACGCGGGCCTCGACATGGACAAGGTGTACGAGGCGGACGACCTCGTCCGGGGCGACAACACGATCTTCGTCGCCACCGGTGTCACCGATGGACAGCTCGTCGCGGGTGTGCGTCGTGAGGCGGGCTACATCTACACCGAGAGCGTCGTGCTGCGCGGTGCCTCCGGCACGCTGCGTCGCATCGCCTCGGAGCACCTCGTCTCGAAGTGGCTCTGACGCTCCTCCCGCACGGCTGATTCACGGTTCATCGTTACCGACTCGGTACGCCGCGTTCGCGCGCGTGCCGGGGTCTTCCCGAGGCGACGTGTCACAATTGTGAGTGGATTTGTCGCCGTCGACGGAGCCGCCAGGCACCGCACGGACAGGAAGGCGAGCAGATGACATCGCAGCACGCGAACGGCTCGAAGGCCGCACCCGCGAAGATCGTGACGACGAACACCGGCCGCATCCTCCGGGTGAACCCGGGCGACACGGTTGCGCCTGCCCCGCCCGCTCCGGCACCCGGCGCCCACCCCGTGGTCATCGACCCTGCTCGCCGCACGGACGTGCTCTTCCGGGTGCGACGTGACGAGGGACACGAGCCGAGCGCGTGGTGGATGATCGGTGCATTCCTGGTGACGAGCGCGCTCGTCATCCTGCTGCTCAGCGGCGTTCCCGGCGTGGCCTGACCGCCCCAGGTCGCACTCGCGCGCTGCCCCGGTCACACCCGGTCGCGCACGTCTCCGACGTCGGCGCGGAGCGCTGCGGCATCCGCCGGTTCATCGCCGACGAGTTCGGATGCGGTGAACTTCCGCGTCTGCGCCGTGATCGCCGGAGGAGCCCCTTCCAGTGCAGAGACGTCGATGCCGGGGAACTGCCTCGCCGTGACCAGCACGCGGCTCTCCAGCGAGCCCGCGAACTTGTTGTAGCTGTCGACCGTGCGCTCCAGCGCCCGCCGCAGGTCGTCAGCGTGCCCCGCGAGCACTCCGAGACGGTCGTAGAGCTGCGTGCCCAGGTTCAGCAGGGCTCGCGCCTCGGTCGAGACCTCCTGCTGCGTCCAGGTGTACGCGACGGTCTTCAGCACCGCCCAGAGGTTGACGGGCGAGGCGAGTGCCACGCGCCGGCTGAATGCGTAGTCGAGAAGAGTGGGATCCTCGTCGATCGCGGCGGCGAGCAGCGATTCGCTGGGAAGGAAGCAGATCACGAACTCCGGGCTCGCGTCGAGGCCCGACCAGTACGCCTTCTTCGCCAGGGCGTCGATGTGCGCACGAACCGCCTTGACGTGCTTCTGCATGTGCGCGCGGCGCTGCGCCTCGTGCGCGTCACCGCCGGGCAGCGCAGAGGCCTCGAGATAGGCATCGAGCGGAACCTTCGCATCGACGGCGATCGACGTGCCGCCGGCGAGACGGATGACCATGTCCGGCCGCCCCTGGCCGCGGTCGGATGAGATCGTGGCCTGCAGGTCGAAGTCGACGTGCCGGGTGAGCCCCGCCGCCTCCACGACGCGCCGCAGCTGCGTCTCGCCCCAGACGCCCCGCGTGGCCGTGGAGCGGAGGGCGCCGGCCAGCGACTCGGTGGTCGCGCGCAGCGCCTCATCGGACTCCTGCGCCCGTCGGAGCTGCTCGGCCAGCGAGCCGAACTGGGCATGCCGCTCCTGTTCGATGGCCGTGACCTTCTGCTGCATCTGCTGAAGGCTCTCGCGCACGGGCGCGAGGGCCGTGAGCACTGCGTTCTGCTGCTGCACGCGAAGCGCCTCGGCGCGCTGCTCCTCGCGCGTGTGCTCCACCGCGTCGCGGTACAGGTCGTACTGCCGATCGCGATCGTCCCGCGCGGCGGCGAGCTCGGCCTGCGCGCGGGCGAGATCGGCGGCCCCGCGCGCCGAGCGCAGGAACCAGCCCGCGGCGGTCCCGGCGGCGAGGGCCAGGAGGAGCAGCACGATCATCAGAGCATCCATGACTCCATGGTGCGCCCAGCCTCCGACATTCGTCCGACGGCGCGGTGCGCGTCGCGCACCGGCCGGGGAAAGTCAGGCGACGGCGCGCTCGGGCGTCGCGACCGCGGGCTCAGTGATGCGCAGGCTCAGCGCTCCGGCAAGGGTGAAGACGTCGGATGCTCCGGCGCGATGGGCCGCGTCGATCACGATCTGCGCGCAGGCGCGTGCGTCGGCGAGGGCGTCGTGGTGCGAGAACTCGGCGAATCCCGCCGCAGCTGCCGCCTTCGGCAGCCGGTACGAATCGAGGTCATAGGTCTTGCGGGCGACCTGCAGGCTGCACAGCGAGCGATACGGCGGGCAGATGTCGCCGGTCGCCTCGGAGGCGCGGCGCAGCACGTTCAGATCGAAGCCGGCGTTGTGCGCGACCAGCACGTCGGCGCCGGCGAAATCGCAGAGCCGGTCGAACTGCTCCGACCAGGTCGCGGCATCCCGGACATCCTGCGGGCGGATGCCGTGGATCCTGACGTTCCACTCCTGGAACTCGTCGTGCCCTGCGGGCGGCTGGATCAGCCAGCCGGCGGTGGCGACGACCTGCCCGCCGCGCACGCGGACGAGTCCGACGGAGCAGGCGGAGGCGGGGCTGGAGTTCGCCGTCTCGAAGTCGATCGCGGTGAAGTCCAGTGGCACATCCCCACTTTCTCCCGGTGTCCCATCCTCGCCGGCCAGGCGCGCCGATCTCGGGGCGAGCCGCTGCGGAGCGGTCCGCAGTCAGCGACGCTCGGCGCCGACGATGCGCCAGGCGCGCTCGGAGTGTCGGTAGCGCGGCGCGAATCCATGGCTCTCGAGCACCTCGACCATCGACTCGGGGGAGTGCACGAATCCGCGATACTCATGACCGAGAACGCGGCACCACGTGTTCACCGCGGCCACACCGGCGCGGGTGGTCCAGGTCCGCGGAGGATGGCTGAAGACGATCGCGCGCCGCGCGTGTTCAGCAGCGGCGCTGAGCAGTCTGGCGTAGTCGGGATAGCAGCAGACGACGCGATGGAGCACGACGAAGTCTGCGCGGCCCACGGCGCCGGGGGCGGCGGCGATATCGACGCCGAGCATCCGCTCCGCCCGTGCGCCGAGACCGGCCTCGTCCAGCAGCCGTCTCGCCTCGCGCTCGTACGCGCCGGACAGCTCGAGATTCGTCGTCTTCGCGGCACCCCGCTTCAGGAGTTCCAGCTGGATGTCGCCGATGCCGCCGCCGATCTCCAGGATCGACGCGCCCTCGACGCCGGCGGCCGAAGCGAACTCCACCATGCGCTGCGCCGTCGGAGTGAGACCCCGGCGACGGTATTCACGCGCGAGCCGCCGGGCGAATCGGTCGTCGAACTCGCGATCGTAACCGCCTGGCGTGCGCGAGGCGCAGCAGTCGTCCATCACTCCAGTATGCGACGTAGGCTGGCGACATGGGTGATGAGCGTGCGACGTCGTTCGGCGCCGAGGCGGGGAGCTACGAGGCGGGCCGTCCCGAGTATCCGTTCGAGGCCGTGGCCTGGATGCTGGAGACTATGCCGGAAGGCGTGAGACGGATCGCGGACGTCGGTGCAGGGACCGGAAAGCTCACCAGAGCACTCGCGAATGCGCCGGATGCCGAGGTCGTCGCGATCGACCCGGATCCGACGATGTTGGCGGCACTGCGAGACCGCGTCCCCGGCATCCCCACTTTCGCCGGGACGGCGGAGCATCTTCCCCTGCCCGATGCGAGCGTCGACGCGGTCGTGCTCGGCCAGGCCTGGCACTGGGTCGACCCCGTGGCGGCGTCCGCGGAGATCGGCAGGGCCGTGCGCCCGGGCGGAGTGCTCGGACTGATCTGGAACATCCGCGACGAGCGCGCCGACTGGGTGCGGCGCCTCACCGAGATCATGCACAGCAGTCCGGCGGAGAACATGGTGAACGGCCCGCACGGGCCTCAGGTCTCTGAGCCGTTCGGCGAACTCGAATCCGGGTCCTGGGAGTGGAACCGGGCGATGAGCCGGACGGAGCTGCACCAGATGGCGTTCTCGCGCAGCTACCTCATCACTGCTGCGGAGGATGAGCGGACGCTCATCCGGCGGCGCATGGACGATCTGTTCGACGAACTGGGTCTCGGCGACGGCACGATCGACTTGCCCTACATCACGACGGCGTTCCGCACGACACGGAGCTGAGCGGATGCCCCTGAGTCCACAGAGTCGGGGCATCCGCGCCAGGTAGACTCGTACCCCGTGGCTCTCACTATCGGCATCGTCGGCCTGCCCAACGTCGGCAAGTCCACCCTTTTCAACGCACTCACCAAGAACGACGTGCTCGCGGCGAACTATCCGTTCGCGACGATCGAGCCGAACATCGGCGTGGTGAACCTGCCGGACCCGCGACTGAACAAGCTTGCGGAGATCTTCGGCAGCGAGCGCATCCTCCCCGCCGCGGTGTCGTTCGTCGACATCGCCGGTATCGTGCGCGGTGCGAGCGAGGGCGAGGGCCTGGGCAACAAGTTCCTGGCGAACATCCGCGAGGCCGATGCGATCGCTCAGGTCGTACGCGGCTTCGCCGATGACGACGTCGTGCATGTGGACGGTGCGGTGAACCCGGCATCCGACATGGAGACGATCAACGCCGAGCTCATGCTCGCCGACCTCGAGACCGTGGACAGGGCGATCACCCGCTACGAGAAGGAAGTGCGCGGCAAGAAGGTCGAGCCGCTCGTGCTCGAGACGGCCGTCGCCGCGAAGGACGCGCTCGAGCGCGGCATCCTGCTCTCCGTCTCGGGTCTCGACCTCGCACCGATCCGCGAGCTGGGCCTGCTGACCTCGAAGCCGGTCATCTTCGTCTTCAACGTCGACGAGGGTGTACTGACGGATGCTGCGCGCAAGGAGGAGCTCGCGGCCCTCGTGGCGCCGGCGAAGGCCATCTTCCTGGACGCGAAGATCGAATCGGAGCTCATCGACCTCGACCCGGAGGATGCCGCAGAGCTCCTCGCGTCGACCGGTCAGGAGGAGTCCGGCCTCGATCAGCTCGCCCGCATCGGATTCGACACCCTGGGCCTGCAGACGTACCTGACCGCGGGGCCCAAGGAGGCTCGCGCCTGGACGATCGGCAAGGGCTGGAAGGCGCCGCAGGCCGCGGGCGTCATCCACACTGACTTCGAGAAGGGCTTCATCAAGGCTGAAGTCGTCTCGTTCGAAGACCTCGTCGAGACCGGCTCCGTCGTGGAAGCCCGCGCCAAGGGCAAGGCCCGCCTCGAGGGCAAGGAATACGTGATGCAGGACGGCGACGTGGTGGAGTTCCGGTTTAACGTCTAGTCCTCTCGCCAGGGCACCTGTCACAACACTACCGTTTTCGGTATAGTTGTGACATGGCTACTGACGTCAAGTACCGGGACATCGTGCGCGAGGTGGCGCTCGATCACTATGGCTATGTCACCACTCGGGATGCGGTCGAGGCTGGCGTGCCTGCCGTTGAGTTGCCCAAGCTTGCCGCTCGTGGCGGCGTGGAGCATGTTGCGTACGGTCTGTACCGCGTACCTGAGGTTCCTCCTACGAGACTCGACAAGTTCGCTGAGGCGCTCCTGCGCGCTGGTGAGACGGCGTACCTCCACGGCGAGTCGGTGCTGGCAGTATTCGGGCTCGCCAACGTGAACCCTCGGCGCATCAAGGTGGCGGTTCGCAGGCGCGCGCGCCCGGCGCTGCCAGCATTCGTCGAGTTGACGCAGCGGAGCGGTGACGTGAGCACCACGCTCTACGAGGGGCTCGAGTCGCAGACCGTCGCCGATGCGCTCCTCGAGTGCCGCGGACGCATCGAGACTGAACGTCTCCTGGAAGCCGCTAGGCAGGCGCGAGCAGAAGGCTTGCTCACCACTGTCGAATGGCAGCGGGTGGTGAAGGGGCTTCGACAGTGAGATATGCAGGTGCGCCGACGAGTGTGCGCTCTCTGGAGCAGCGGATCCGCAACCTCGAAGGCGACGATGGGCTGGCGCTGCGTCGCCGGGTCAGCATGGCGTTGGTTGTCGTAGGCCAGATGCTTCCCGGAGGGGTGGTGAAGGGTGGCAGTTCGATGGCGCTGCGCTACGGGCGTGGAACGCGCTTCACCCAGGACCTCGATGCCGCACGTGTGCAGACGCTTGCCTGTTTCCGTCAGGAGTTCGAAGAAGCGCTGGTGCGCGGCTGGGCGGGTTTCACTGGTCGTTTGATCGAGAGATCGGCACCGCGGCCGCCAGCTGTTCCGACCGCGTATGTCATGCAGCCCTTTGACGTGAAGCTCGACTATCGGGGCAAGTCGTGGTGCTCAGTGAAGTTCGAGCTCGGTCACAACGAGATCGGCGACGCCGACGAGCCTGAGTTTCATCTCGCGGGCGACTTGGCTGAGCTCTTCACCGAGGTCGGTTTGGAGTCGCCGCGGCCGGTGCCGGTGATGCGCGCCGACCACCAGATCGCACAGAAGCTGCACGCGGTCTCCGGCGAGTCGAGCGAACGCGCCCGGGACCTCGTCGACCTTCAGTTACTCGATGCGGATGAAGGGCTCGATCTGGAGCAGGTGGCTGTGACGTGCGCACGGCTCTTCGGCTATCGGCGGCAGCAAGTGTGGCCTCCGACCATTGTCGCGGGAGCGAGCTGGGGCTCCCTGTACGTTGAGGCCGCGGACGGACTGTCTGTTCTGCCCTCTGCTGCGGAGGCCGTTGCCTGGGCCAATGACTTCGTCCGACGCATCGCAGCGGCAGGCTCAAAGGATGTCCTGTGACCGGGGATGTATCGATTGCCGTGACCGACGTCGGAGGCGATGGCCCTAACCTGATCTTGCTGCATGGTCTCGCTGGCAGCTCGCGGGAGATGCTGCCGACCGCCGTAGCACTCCGTGACGAGTTCCGGGTGCTGCTCATGGATCAGCGGGGGCACGGCGCGAGCACTCGACGACCAGCGGATCTGTCCCGGGATGCCTATGTCCGTGACGTCACCGAGGTCATCGAGCGCTATGCGTCTGGCGAGCCGAGCATCCTCGTCGGCCAGTCGATGGGTGCGCACACGGCATTCCTCACTGCTGCCGCGCGCCCGGATCTTGTCGGACGCCTCGTCATGCTCGAGGGCCATGTCGCTGGCAGCGAAGACCCAGGTGAGGCAGTCTCGCTGGGGCGGTACTTCGCGTCGTGGCCGGTGCCATTCGCAGACGAGGACGCGGCACGCTCCTTCCTCGGATCGGATGCGGTCGTCGATGCGTGGATCGCCGACCTCGAAGCGACCCCCGATGGGTTGCGCCCGCGCTTCGACGCCGACGTCATGGAGCGCACCATTGAGACAGTGCACGAACCGCGCTGGGACGATTGGGAAGCGCTGCAGATTCCGACACTCGCGATCTTTGCAAAGGACGGGATGTTCACCGATGCGGACAAGGGCGAGTTGATCCGCCGACGGCCATCGACCGACCGGATCGACCTCGCTGCCGGCGGCCACGATGCACACCTCGATGCGTTCGATCTCTGGATCTCTGCGCTTCGAGGATGGCTGCTTCGCACCGACGATCGCGCCGAGACGTGATGATGTTCCGCAAGCAACGAAACTCGGTGGAGTTCCGCTTCAACAACTGACCGCGTTCGACTAACGCCTAGCGTCAATAACGCATCTCGTTATACCCTTGTCTCGTGATCAGATCGTTCGGCAGCAAAGACACCGAACGCATCTGGCATGAGCAGTACGTCAAACGAATCGACCGGACCGTCCAGCGGGCAGCCCTGCGGAAGATGGAGCTGATCCATGCGGCGAAGGATGTCGAGGATCTCCGGATCCCGCCAGGGAACCGGCTGGAGCAACTCGCCGGTGATCGGCGTGGGCAGCACAGCATCCGGGTGAACTCCCAGTGGCGTCTCTGCTTCGTATGGGGACAAGGAGGTGCAGAAGATGTCGAACTCGTCGACTACCACTGAGAGCGAGCTGATCGAGCCGATCCATCCGGGGGAGATCCTGATGGAGGACTTCATCGACGGCTTCGGGATCACGCAGAACAAGCTGGCGGTATCGATCGGAGTGCCACCGCGGCGGATCAACGAGATCGTGCACGGCAAGCGCGGCATCACGGCCGACACGGCCATCCGCCTCGCGAAGTACTTCGGCACGTCCGAGGAGTTCTGGATGAATCTGCAGTCGCACTACGAGCTGCGGATCGAGCGGCGGGCGCTCCGCGACAAGGTCTCGGAGATCACACCCCTGAAAGTCGCCTGAACGGCGGCCTTCTCAGACGGGACGGCACCCTTCACGGAGTCCGAAGCAATCCTGCCGGTGCAGCGAATTTTTGAAGTGAGCACTATGCGCTCTGCCGTCGCAGTTGCGAGTGTGTGTCGCAGAGAGTCCAGATCCATCCGCGGAGAGTGACCTGCTGGCCAGGGGCGCCGCATTCCTCGCAGATGTTGGTGCTCTCGTCTTCGGCGTTGTGGATGATCTCGTTGAAGGTCATCTGGCTGTCGATGTCGTCGATGTCTTCCGGGCGGGCGTAGTAGCGGAGGGTCCCATATTTGGTCTTCCATTGCTCGACGGCGTATCCGGGTGAGAGGTGAGCGAGTTGCGCGTCGAGGCGGGTGATGAGGTCGAACCAGCCGGGGCCGGCCTCGATGATCTCGCCCCAGCCGTCCGCGATGCGGTCGGCGATCGCCTGGACCGGCGGAGGCAGTCGCTCATCCATGTCAGAGTTCCGTGGGTGCGTCGGCAGCGATCGAGTCGCTCTCGTTGATGAACGCGAGGAAGTGCTGGCCCTTCGCGGAGGTACGGGATTCGAAGATGCCCTGACGGTAGAGATCTCGTGCCTGGAGCCAAGCTCTGGGGTTGGTGAAGTAGTGCAGGAGCCAGATGTGGAGGGCGTCGAACTCATCGACGAGGCGAGTGAACTGCTCTCGTTCGGTGGCGGCGAAGGGCGCCCAGCTGCCGCCGTTCGCGACCGCGGCAGCGAGGCGCTGCCGCTTCTGCTGGCTCGCCGTCTCTGCTGAAGCCCGTTGCGCCCGGGTGACTGCCGCGATGAACTCGTGTTGGCGCTGCGTCTGCCGGCTTTCGAGGGCGTGCGCGAGCGTCTCGGCCGCGAGCGGCCCGAGGACGGGGATCATCGACAGCGCTGCCTTTCCTGCGAACGCGAGTGTGTCCTCGTCTTCTTCCCGAAATCCATGCCCGGCCAGGCCCGTTCATCGAACGGGCTTTTTTTATGCCCGTAGGCCCCATAGCTCCGCAGCTGATCTCAGCCGCGGTTCTCGCTCGCCCATTGGCGAGCACCACCCTGAGGGGAGGTCGCTTGATGACGTTGCTCAACGACATCACGGCGCTCTTCGCTTCGCTGACAGGTCTGGTTCTTGCTGCGAACCAGACCATCTCTGCTCCGCAAGCCGAACGGCAAGCCGAAGCGCAAGGGCAGCCGTCGGCGTCGCTAGGAGCCTCGAAAGAGCGTCAATCGCCAATGGCTAGGGAGAACTCTGCCCAGAATCAGGCCTCAGGCTGGCGCCTGCCCAGAGCTCTCCGCGTCGTGTCGACGGCGTCAGGCAGTCAGGATCTCGTCGCGAAGGCGGGCGGTGACGGCTTCGCGGAGTGGGCGGACGTTCTCCGGGGTCCAGTCCGTCGGGTCTGGGAACGACCACTCGAGGAAACGGCCCGACGGTGCCGCGGGCAGCGCGAGGCCGGGCTTCATCGCGACGACGATGTCCGCCGTGGCGAGATCCTCGGGAGTGACAGCCCGCGGGATGCGGCTCGTGATGTCGAGGCCCACCTCGGCTATCGTGGCCGCGATCGCGGGGTTGACCGCGTCGGCGGGCGAGGTGCCGGCGGAGGTGACAGAGTAGTCGCCGGGGGCGAGGATCTCGAGCAGGGCTGCGCCGAGTTGGGAGCGGCCGGCGTTGTGCTGGCAGAGGAACAGGACGGTGGGGGTGCTCATGCGGGTGCTCCAAGCAGTGCGGGAAGGGAACGGGTCCAGGACTGGGTCGCGGCCTGGACGGCGTCCCAGGGCGATCCGAGCGGGGGCGTGTAGGAGAGGTCGAGGTCGGAGACCTCCGCGACCGTGAGGCCCGCGTGCAGGGCGGTGGCGAACGTGTCGACGCGTTTCGCGGTCTCGGTGCCGAGCCTGCCGACCAGCTGCGCGCCGAGGAGACGCCCGGTGCTGGTGTCGCCGGTGATCCGGAAGGTGATGGGCTGCGCTCCCGGGTAGTAGCGCTTGTGGTCATCCGCCGCCGACTGGACCGTAGCTGGGGAGTAGCTGGCGGCCGCGGCGTCCTGATCGCGCAGGCCGGTGCGGGCTGCCACGAGGTCGAAGACCTTCACGACCTGCGTGCCGACGGAGCCCGCGAACCGGGCGAGGCCGCCGACGGCGTTCTCACCGGCGACTCGGCCCTGCTTGTGCGAGGTGGTGCCCAGCGGCAGGTAGGTGGTGCCGAGGAGGCGGTGGTGGGTGATGATCCCGTCGCCGGCCGCGAACACGTGCGGGAGGCCGGTGCGCATCTGCTCGTCGACGACAACCGCGCGTCCCGCGCCGAGGCTCGCTCCGGCGGCTTCGAGGAGGGAGGTGTTGGGGCGGACGCCGACGACGGCGAGGACCAGGTCCGCCGTGTGCGTGACGGGCTGCCCGTTCCGGGTGCCGGTGACGACGAGCCCCGCGGATGTCTTCTCGACTCCGGCGACGAGGGTGCCGGTGTGGACGTCGACGCCGTGCTCTTCGAGTTCGGTGCGGACGAGACCTGAAAGTTCGGGGTCAAGGGTGGAGAGAACCTCGGGGCCGCGCTGCAGTTGCGTGACCTGCATGCCGCGGGCCACGAACGCCTCGGCCATCTCAAGGCCGACGTAGCCTGCGCCGATGATGATCGCCGACGCCGGGTTCCGTTCGGTCAGGTGCCGGTCGAGGGCGAACGTGTCGCCCATCGTATGGATGACGTGGACGCCGTCTTCGGGGCCGAGGTGGTCGAGCCCGGCGATGCCCGCGTGGGAGGGGAGGGCCCCGGTGCCGACGACGAGCTCGTCGTAGGCGATCGTCGACTCGAGGCCTGCCTGGTCGCGGACGGTGAGGCGGCGGCCGGCGACGTCGATGCTGGTGGCGAGCGTGTTCAGCCGCAGCCGCATGCCGGTCGCTTCGAGGTCCGCGTGGGTGCGATGTGCGAGGGACTGCCAGGGTACGACGTCGCCGGTGAAGTAGTAGGGGATCCCGCAGATCGAGTAGTTCGGGTAGGCGTCCGCGACGACCACCGTCACCTCGACCTCTGGGTCGAGTTCCCGGGCGCGGAGGGCGGCGGAGATGCCGGCATCGCTGCCGCCGATCACGGCGATGTGGGTCATGCGAGGGTCTCCTTCGAAACGGCGGCCGCGGGGTGCGAGCCGACCGGGGCAGACGGGGTGAACAGGACGACGGCCGCGGCGACGCCGATCGCTGCGCCGAGGATCTGTGCGGCGAGGAACGGCAGGACCGAGGTGTGGGCGATGCCGGCGAACGTGTCGGTGAAGACCCGCCCGATCGTGACGGCCGGGTTCGCGAACGACGTCGACGACGTGAACCAGTAGGCCGCGCCGATGTAGGCCCCGACCGCGGCTGCGATCACGGGAAGGGTCTGACCGGCCCGGGTGAGGCCGGTGATCAGCAGCACGAGGCCCGCGGTGGCTACGACCTCGCCCAGCAGCGTCCCCGCGGTCACCCGTTCCGTGATGGAGATCGCGGTGGGGATCTGGAACATCAGGTTCGCGAGCACCGCCCCGCCGATCCCGCCGGCCACCTGGGCGACGATATAGACGGCCAGGTCCCGGCCGGGAAGGCCCGTGCGGGTGCGGCGGCCGAGGATGGCGTCCGCGACGGAGACGACGGGGTTGAAGTGTGCGCCGGAGACCGGGCCGAGCAGCAGGATCAGCACCGCGAGACCGAACACGGTCGCCGTCGAATTCTCCAGCAGCTGCAGCCCGACATCCGCAGACAGGCGCTGCGCGGCAATCCCGGACCCGACGACGACCGTCACGAGCAGTCCGGTGCCCAGGAACTCCGCCAGCGCCCGACGAGCCAGGGCAGGGCGGGCGGTCATGCGTTGGTCGCCGTCGACGGCGGCAGCAGTTCGGCGAGCAGCTGCTCGACGTGCGCCTGGATCTGGTCGCGGACCGCGCGGACGCCATCCAGATCGAGACCGGACGGGTCGGTGAGCTGCCAATCCAGGTAGCGCTTGCCCGGATAGAGCGGGCAGGCGTCGCCGCAGCCCATCGTCACCACGGCATCTGCAGCCCGCACCACGTCATCGGTGAGGGGCTTCGGGAACTCCTCGCTGAGGTCGATCCCGGCCTCCTCGAGCACCGCCACGACCCCGGGAAGCAACCCGGCTGCGGGCTGGGAGCCGGCGGAGCGGACGTGGACGCGATCGCCGGCGAGCTGCCGGGTGATCGCCGCCGCCATCTGGGACCGGCCGGAGTTCTGGACGCAGACGTAGAGGATCTCGGGAACGGCCTTCGCGACCTGCCCGCGGGACTGGGTGAGGGCAACGAGCCGATCCCGAGCGAACTTCTCCGCCAGCGGCGGCAGATGGGAGGTGACCGTGGCGGTGCGGGCCAGCGCCGTGTAGGACTCGAACACGACCCGCTCGACGGTCTCCTCGCCGACCAGCCCGGTGAAGTGATGTGCGAGGCGCTCCGCGGCGCGGTGCAGCACCGAATCGGGTGAGAGCAGTCCGTCCTGCCCGCGCTGCGCGTTCATGCCGGACTCCCGGTCGGGAGCAGCACGCTGATGAGGGTCTCGACGCGGCCGCGGATCTCGTCCCGGATGCGGCGGACCGTGGCCTCGTCTTGGCCTGCCGGGTCATCCAGTACCCAGTCCTCGTAACGCTTCCCGGGGAAGATCGGGCAGGCGTCGCCGCACCCCATGGTGATCACCGCATCCGACTCCCGGACCGCCTCGACCGTGAGGAGCTTCGGGGTGTTCGAGGCGATGTCGATACCCTCTTCCGCCATCGCGGCGACCGCGATCGGGTTGATCTGGTCCTTCGGCGCGGAACCGGCCGAGAGTACCTCGATCCGATCTCCGGCCAGGGCCTGCAGGTAGCCGGCGGCCATCTGCGACCGGCCCGCGTTGTGCACGCAGACGAACAGCACGGTGGGCTTGTCGGTCATGGTCGGATCCTCTCGATACGCGATTCGCGTGTTCATCTTGACGAACCGACTATAGCTCAGTCAAGATTGAGTCAATGAACAGTGAGCGAATTTTCTCAGTGGAGGAGCGAGCCCGCAAGCACGCCGCTCTCGCAGACCCTGCCCGGTTGCGGATGCTGGACCTGCTGACCTTCGGCGACCTTTCGCCGACCGAGCTCCGCGAAGAGCTCGGCGTGCCCTCCAACCTGCTCGCCCATCACCTGAACGTCCTCGAACGGGAAGGGATCATCACACGTGGCCGCTCGGAAGGCGACGGGCGGCGGACGTATGTGAAGCTCGTCCCTGATGCGCTCCTGGGGCTCGGGTCATTCGCGGCCGCCGGGGCCCGGCGGGTCGTGTTCATCTGCTCCGCGAACTCCGCCCGCTCCCAGCTCGCCGAGGCCCTGTGGGCGTCCGTTAGCGACGTCCCCGTCGACAGCGCCGGAACTCACCCCGCGGTTCAGGTCGCTCCCGGCGCGATCGCCGCCGCAGCCCGGCATGGGTTCGATCTCACCGGTGCGGTGCCACGACTCGTCGACGACACGATCCGCGACGACGACTTCATCATCACCGTGTGCGACCGCGCCCACGAGGAGTACCCGACCGGGACCGTGCACTGGTCTGTGCCCGACCCCATCACCCTCGGGACCGATGCGGCGTTCGAGTCCGCGTTCACCGACCTAGAACGTCGCATCCACCAGCTCGCCCCGAGAATCCTTTCCGTCGCTTGACGGTCCAGGGGTGGCTTGTATGCCGCGTATCGTGAGTGCACCGCGGCTGCGGGGAGATCCGCGGCTCCACTTCAGGGGCGGCGCCGAATATCCCGTCGCCCATGTCGGAACCCGGTGCGAGGATGGACGCATGCCCGAGTCTCCGGAGGTGCAGGCGCTCGTCGAGTTCCTCGATGAGCGGATCGAAGGCCGTCTGATCGCAGAGCTGGACATCGCCGAGTTCCGTGTCGTCAAGACACGGGATCGTCCTCCCGCCTCGCTCGTCGGCGCCCGGATCGCACGGATGCGGCGTTTCGGGAAGCATCTCGGTTTCGACACCACAGCCGGCTGGCTGATGATCGGCTTCGGCCGCAACGGGTGGATCCGATGGCGGGCACCAGGGGCCGCGCCTGGCGATGAGCCCGCACCCGAGGTCGCCCGGATCGTCCTCGACGACGGTGCCGTGATGCAGGTCGTCGACACCGGCGACTTCCTCGCCGTCACCGCTTCGGTCGTCGACGCCCCGACCGACGTCGCCGGCGTCGCGGCACTCGGGCCGGATCCGCTCTCACCGGACTACTCCCGCGACGACTTCGAGCGTGCACTCGGTGCGCGGCGGAAGCAGATCAAGGCCCTGCTTCAGGAGCAGGCATCGCTCGCCGGAATCGGCAACGCCTACTCCGACGAGATCCTGCACCGGGCACGCCTGCCGCACGCCGTGCATGCGGCAGCTCTGGATGCAGTGGACAGATCTCGGCTCTTCGACGCCGTAGTCGAGGTCCTGCGGTGTGCGGTCGCCGACCGTCGCGGGCTGCCGCCCGGTCGTCTCAAGCAGGCGAAGGTCGAGGCGATGGCCGTGCACGGGCGTGGCGGGGAGGCGTGCCCGGTGTGCGGCACGACGATCGTCGACCACACCTCCGGGGGAGCATCCGCGCAGCTGTGCCCGCGCTGTCAGCCGGAACCCGCCGCAGGGTGACGCCGCAAGGTCGTCCCGCGCGGCGCGTTGGGCGCACCGCAACCTGAACCGCACTCGTCCGTGCTGTGGCACGATCTCCTGATGGCTTCGATCCAGACCCTCACCGATGAAGAGCGGCGCGTCGCTGCGCGCTGGGCGACCGACTGCGCCGAGCGCGTCCTTCCGCTGTTCCAGGCGGATGCGGCATCCGAGCAGGTGGTGAAGGATGCCCTCGCCCGCACGCGCGCGTACAGCGCGGGGGAGAGCACCGCCGCCGCGGAGATCAGCAGGCGGCTCGGGGCGGGGCGGGTCGCCAAGGCTGCGAGCACGCCGGCGGGAGCAGCGGCCGCGAGGGCCGTCGGCCAGGCATCGGCCGTGGCGCACATGGCGGCGCACGCGCTCGGGGCGGCGGGGTACGCGGTCAAGGCGGTCTCGCTCGCCCATCCGGAAGAGCCTGATGCGGTGCAGGACGAGATCGACTGGCAGCTGAGCCGGCTCACCGCTCGCGAACGATCCGTCCTCCGGCAACTCCCGCCCCTCGGCGAGAACTCGTCGGGCCCGCTCGGTCCCGGTCTGCTGTCGCAGGGGATCGTCGGCGCGACCATCCGCGAGCTCCAGGCGCGCATGGCGTGACGGCACGTGCGACGTGCCGGCTCCGCCCCCGGAATCACGACACAGGGGGTCTCGGGGCGGGGGAGACTACGCTTGATGGGGCTTCGCCCGATCAGACCAGCACAAGGAGACTGACGCAGATGACCGACACCCAGATCTTCGAGCCGGACGGCCGTGCGATTCCCTTCGTCGACGAGGGAGACGGTCCGGTCAAGCTCGTGCTGATCCAGGAGCACGGTCTCGCCGCCGACGTCCTCGGCGTCGTCTCGCACTACCTCGCGGAGGAGGCGGGCTTCCACGTGCTGCGGATCGGGCACCGCGCCGACGGCGCCGACGCGAGCTTCGACGAGCGTGTCGCGGACGCGCTCGCGGTCATCGATCACGCCGGCCTCCAGGAAACCTGGATCGGCGGGCACGGCTTCGGCGGAACCGTCGCGCGCGCGCTCGTCGAGGCGCACCCTGACCGGGCGAACGGACTGCTGCTGCTGGGCGTCGAGGGCACCGACATCCCCGTGCCTCCGGCGATCCCGGTGCTCATCATCCAGGGGACCGAGGACTCGATGACCCCGGCGGCGAACGCCGAGCGCCTGCAGTCCACTGTCCCCGATCGCTCGAGCATCAAGACGATCGCGGGCGACCACCTGTTCCCGATGACGCACCCGATCGAGACCGCGGTCGTCATCGAGGAGTACCTCGACTGGGACTAGAGCGAGGTCAGCGTCCCTGACGCTTCTTGTACGGCTTCGGCTGTCCCTTGACCGCAGGCGTGCGGCCCTTCCCCTTGGAGGCCTTCGCCTTGCCGCCGGACGGCGCGGGCTTCGGAGGCGGCGTCGGCGCGGCGGCGATCATCTCCCGCGCCTCCGGGAGCAGGGCCGTCCCGGCCGGAGTGAGCCGGGTCTCGCCTCCCCGAGTGATGAGCGGATGCCCGACCTCTTCCTCGAGCTTCTCGATCGACGAGTAGACGGCGGCGAGCGAGGTGCCGAGCGCCTCGGCGGCACGCGGGAAGTGGAGGGTGTCGGCGACGGCGACGAAACGCCGGAGATGGATGATCTTCACGGGGAGCTGTCCTTTCCCGCATGAGGCGCGGCCGGTATTCAGCGTACGCGGCCGATCCTCGATCGGCGTACGCTGTGCGTGTCAGCGAACGAAGGGATCCGCAGTGTCAGACCGCACCGAGCATCCTGCGCACGATCACGTTCCCGCTCCGGGGGAGCCGACGATCCCGGAGCTCGAGGACGACGAGACCATCGCGCCGCGTCCGGAGGAGGAGATCGCCGACGTGCTGCGCGCGGAGCCCGACATCGCGGACCACAGCGAGCACTCGGCGACCCCCTGAGGCACGCGCGTCCGTCCTACTTGAGCTGTCCGCGGACCTCTCCACCCGGGTACGTCGGAGTGTGCACGTTGACGTACCAGCCGCGCGGGTTCTCCTGGATCCCCGCGAGGATCGCCGGATCGGTGACCGTCGCGCAGTCATCCACCTCGAAGGAGGTCGCGCCGGGAACCGTGAGCGGGATGCGGACGGGACCGGCCGTTCCCTGCTCGCCGACGTGGATGTGCGCCGCGACAGCGGCCGTGGTCAGCCCCGTGACGTCGAGCGAGTAGCAGAACTGATCGCCCTCGATCGTGTAGCTGAACTTCCCGTGCGCGCCGCCCTCCGCCCCGGTGGTCTCCTGACCGTTGTTGACGGGGATCGCGGGGGCCGCGTTCGCGGCGCTGGCGCCGCCGCCGATGACGAGCAGCGCGAGGGCCGTTCCGGCGAAGGCGCGTGTGACGTTGTGCATGATGATGCTCACTTCCTTGTGGTCGCGCCCACGGCGCACCGCGGGCGATTGATCCGGCACCTGCTTCGGCGAGGCGCGCGTGACGCGCAGACCCGCTCATCATGGATCACGAGAACGAGGGCTCTGCGGTTCAGAATCCGCGCGTGCGATCGGTCCGCCCACCCAGTGACAGGATTGACCCATGACCGCAACACTCGTGGCCCAGGGCCTGGCCGGAGGGTACGGCCACCGCACCCTCTTCGATTCGCTCGATCTGACGGTCGCCCCGGGAGATGTCGTCGGGGTGGTCGGCGCGAACGGCGCGGGGAAGTCCACCCTGCTGCGGCTGCTCGCCGGTATCGACGAGCCGCAGGCGGGCAGCGTCGCCCTGGCTCCGGCCGACGCCTTCGTCGGCTGGCTGCCGCAGGAGCATGAGCGCGTCGCCGGCGAGACGGTCACCGGATACATCGCCCGCCGCACCGGGTGCGCGCAGGCGACGAGGGACATGGATGCCGCCGCCGCCGCCCTCGCCGACCCCTCGCTCGCGGCCTCCGGTGCCGAGCCGGCCGACACCTACTCGGCCGCGCTGGACCGCTGGCTGGCCAGCGGTGCCGCAGACCTCGACGAACGGGTCCCGGCCGTGCTCGCGGAACTGGGACTGGAGCTCGGAGCATCCGAGGCAGAGCAGGCGCTGATGACCTCGCTCTCCGGCGGCCAGGCGGCACGCGTCGGGCTGGCGGCCCTCCTGCTCTCTCGATTCGACATCGTGCTGCTGGACGAGCCCACCAACGATCTCGACCTCGACGGCCTGGAACGGCTCGAGTCCTTCGTTCGTGCGCTTCGCGGCGGGGTGGTGCTGGTCAGTCACGACCGCGAGTTCCTCGCGCGCTGCGTGACCCGCGTGCTCGAACTCGACCTCGCGCAGGGGTCGAACCGCGTGTTCGGCGGCGGGTACGACTCGTATCTGGAGGAGCGTGCCACCGTGCGCCGCCACCAGCGCGAGAAGTACGACGAGTACGCCGAGAAGAAGGCGGACCTCGTCGGACGCGCCAGGACCCAGCGGGAATGGTCGAGTCAGGGCGTGCGAAACGCGATGAAGAAGGCTCCGGACAACGACAAGATCAGGCGCAGGGCCTCGACCGAGTCCAGCGAGAAGCAGGCGCAGAAGGTGCGTCAGATGGAAAGCCGCATCGCGCGGCTCGAAGAGGTCGAGGAGCCGCGCAAGGAGTGGCAGCTCGAGTTCACCATCGCCGCAGCTCCCCGCTCGAGCTCGGTCGTCTCGACGCTCGGCTCCGCGGTCTTCCGGCAGGGGGCGTTCGCCCTCGGCCCGGTCTCGCTGCAGGTGAACGCGGGGGAGCGCATCGGCATCACCGGCCCCAACGGCGCAGGCAAGTCGACGCTGCTGCGTGCGCTGCTCGGACAGCAGCGTCCCGATGAGGGCACCGCGAGCCTCGGCGCGAGCGTGCGCATCGGCGAGATCGACCAGGCCCGCTCGCTGCTGGTCGGGACGCAGCCCCTCGCCGCCGCCTTCGAGGCACTGGTCCCCGAGATGGCGACCGGCGAGGTCCGCACGCTGCTGGCGAAGTTCGGGCTCAGGGCCGACCATGTGAACCGCCCGGTCGGCGAGCTGTCACCGGGGGAGCGAACGCGCGCAGGTCTCGCCCTTCTCCAGGCACGCGGCACCAATCTGCTCGTGCTCGACGAGCCGACGAACCACCTCGACCTCGCCGCGATCGAGCAGCTCGAGCAGGCACTCGAGTCCTATGAGGGGACGCTGCTGCTGGTCACGCACGACCGGCGGATGCTGGCGACGGTGCAGACCGACCGGCGATGGCGGGTCGAGGCCGGGCGGGTCTCCGAGCTCTGACGAGCGCCGTGCCGGCGCGTGCCCTCGTAATGCCCGCGGGGAGACCCCACCTGATCGGTAGAGTCGGAACCAGGGATGAGACGAGGGTGCCGTGGAAGTCATCGCGCTGACTCTGGTCGTCGCCGCGGTGTTCGGCACGGTCGCCCATCTGCTGCGCGTTCCGGCGCTCGTGGGCTTCCTCGCCGCCGGGTTCGTGCTGGGCGCGATGCACGTCGAGCCGTTCACCGGCATCGAGCGGATCGCCGAGATCGGCGTGACCCTGCTGCTGTTCACGATCGGGCTGAAGTTCGACGTCCGTGCGCTGCTGCGCCCCGAGGCGTATGGCACGACGACCGTGCACATGGTGCTCAGCGTGCTCGTCGGCGCGGGAGCGGTGGGGCTCGCGAGCGTGATCGGGCTCACCGGGGTCGACGGCTGGCGCACGCTCGCGCTGGTCGGATTCGCCCTGTCCTTCTCGTCGACGGTGCTCTGCGTGAAGGTGCTCGAAGACCGCTCGGACGACGGGTCGCTCTACGGGCAGACGGCGATCGCGATCCTCGTGCTCCAGGACGTCGCGGCAGTGACGTTCATCACGGTCAACGCCGACGAGCCGCCGAGCCCCTGGGCCTTCGCCCTCGTGCTGCTCCTCCCGGCGGCCTGGATGCTGCGCAGGCTCCTGGCGGTCATCGGCCACGGTGAGCTGCTCGTGCTCTTCGGCGTGGCGATGGCGCTCGGTCCCGGCTACTTCGCGTTCGAGGCCGTCGGGATCAAGGGCGACCTCGGTGCCCTGGTGATGGGTCTGCTGTTCGCCACGCACCCGCGCGCGATCGAGATGTCGAAGGCGCTGTTCAGCGTCAAGGAGCTGTTCCTGATCGGCTTCTTCCTGCTGATCGGGATGGGCGCCCGCCCCACCTGGGCGGATGCCGGGCTCGCTCTCCTGCTCTGCGTCGTCCTGCTGCCGCTGACCTTCATCGGCTTCGTCTGGCTCGGCCGGCTCTTCGGGCTCCGCAACCGCACCGCGATCAGGACCGGCCTGGTGCTCAGCAACTTCTCCGAGTTCTCGATCATCGTCGCGGCGTTCGGTGTGGCCGCCGGGCTGCTGACGGACCGCTGGCTGACCGTCATCGCGATCGCCGTCGCGCTGAGCATGGTGGTCTCGTCGATCGCCAACGCGCACGGGCTGCGGCTGATCACCGCGCTCACCTGGCTGCCCGCCCAGCAGATCTCGAAGCTGCGACCGGCCGATCGGCCGATCGACACCAGCGGATCCGACGTCGTCGTACTCGGCATGGGGCGCGTCGGGCGCGCGGCGTACGAGCGGCTCGCGGAGGAGGGCGGACTGCGCGTCCTCGGCATAGACAACGACCACGCGGTGATCGCCAGGCTCGAGGCCGACGGCCTCAACGTGCTGGAGGGCGACGCCACCGACCTCGAGTTCTGGAGCCGGCTCGTCAGCGGCGGGTTCGTGAAGACCGTGGTCCTGGCGATGGCGTTCCACGGCTCCAACTCGTTCGCTCTCGACCGGCTCCACGAGGCCGGTTTCGACGGTCGCGTCGTCGCCGTGGCGCAGCATCCGGACCAGGTGGAGCACCTGGCGACCAACGGCGTCGACGGCGTCCTCAACATCTACGCCGGAGCCGGGCACACGCTGGCCGGACTCGCCCTGGAGCCTCAGGACGAGGACCCGCCCTCGCCGACGACGGCCGGATAGCATCAGGCATGAGCATCTCCGCGCACACGATCGTGCGACTGCGCGCGATCCTGTCGGTCGTCGCCGGCGCAGCCGTCGGATGGCTCACCCTGACCGTCTTCGGATTCGCCGCCGGAGTCCTCGCCGCCTGGGGCGCATTCGCCCTCGTCAACGTGGTGTGGGTGCTCCTGCTCGTCTGGCCGATGGATGCCGCGGCCACACGTGCGCACGCGATGCTGGAGGCACCGGGGCGACGCGTGGCGCGACTGATCTCGATCGCCGGGAGCCTGGTGAGTCTCGGGGCGGTGCTCGTCGTGATCACCGAGGCGCGCCAGGCCCCCGGCCTCGACGAGTACGTGCTCGCCGGGATCGCGGTGGTCAGCGTCGCCGCGTCCTGGACGCTGATCCAGATCGACTACGTCCTGCGCTACGCGCGGATGTACTACACGGATCCGGTCGGGGGGATCCTGTTCAACCAGCAGGAGGATCCCGAGTACACCGACTTCGTCTACTTCTCGCTGGGGCTCGGGATGACGTATCAGGTCGCCGACACGAACGTGACCCGCAACGAGTTCCGGAGGGTCGTGATCGCGCAGACGGTTCTCGCGTACCTCTTCGGCACGGTGATCCTCGCGACCATCATCAATCTGGTCGCGGGTCTCGGCTGACACTCACGGGTCAGCCCCACACGGCCCGCGCCCCGGACTCGCCGATGAGCACCACCATGATCGTGCTCCCGGCCGCGACGACGAGCGACAGCACCGCGAACACGGCCGCCGCGATGCGATCCGCCCGAGCCGGCGGCCCCTGAACCGCCGTGCCCTCCGCGGTCCGGGCCTGCGCAGGCCGCGCTCCGAATCGGTACCAGCTCCATTGCGCCGCCGCGACCAGGAACAGCGAGATCGTCCAGGGCGGCAGCATCCGTCCCAGCGCCTCATGCTGCAGGACCTGCGGGATCGGCCCCACCTCCTCCATCAGCGACTCGCCGGCCAGGATCGTCACCGGCACGAGCGCCGCGACGATGAGCGCCGCCACCGGCGTCACGATCCCGAGCCGCCGGCGGACCGGAGGGAACAGCGCGCCGAGCACGAGCGCGAGGGCGGTCAGCGGGATCAGCACCACCACGGCGTGCACGATGAGCGGGTGGAGGGGGAGCCCGGCGATCTCGAACAGGTCCATACTCGTGACACGAGACGACGCCGTCCGCGGTTCAGATGAACCCTGCGCGCTTCGATCTCGTGTCCCTGCAGGGAGGTGGCGGATGCCGAGCGACGACGCGGCGCGACTGGGTGCGCTCTACGACGCCCACGCGACGCCGATCTGGCGCTACGTGGTGCACCTCACCGGGGACCACGCGGCGGCGGACGACGTCGTGCAGGAGACGCTGCTGCGCGCCTGGCGCACTCCGCACATCCTCGCCGAGGATCCGGAGTCGACGCGGTCGTGGATGTACACGGTCGCGAGGCACCTGGTCGTCGACGAGGCGCGAAGCGCGCGGCGCCGACGCGAGATACCCGTGGAGGAGCCGCCGGAGTCCGCGGTGCGCGACGCCACCGATGCGATCTTCGACGCCATGCTCATCGAGGAGGCGCTCGCCGGCCTCTCGGATGCGCACAGGGACGTCGTGGTGCGCGCGTACTACGGCGGGCTCACCGTGGCCGAGATCGCCGACGAGCTGACCGTCCCTGAGGGCACCGTGAAGTCGAGGCTGCACTACGGGCTGCGGGCGCTGCGCCTCGGCCTCCAGGAGAAGGGAGTGACGCGATGACCGCCGATCACCTGCGTTTCACCGACTGGGACGCCGCGTACCTCCTCGGCGCGCTCAGCCCCGCCGATCGCGCGCTCTACGAGTCGCATGTCGCCGAGTGCGAGCGCTGCCGCACGGCGATCGCCGAGCTCGCGCCGACGCTCGGCCTGCTGGCACGAGTCGATCAGGGCCGGGGCCGCACGCTGCTGCACTCCGCAGATGACGCGCAGGACGACGGGCCGGACGGCGGGCACCGAGCGCGGGTGATCTCACTGGGCGCCGCGCGCGCCAGGGCGCAGCGTCGTCGCCGACGGGTCGCGTCGGTCGCCGCGGCGGCCGCGATCGTGATCGCCGCCGTGGCGATCCCCGTCACGGCCTCCCTGCTCCGCCCGTCGCCGGAGACCGTGGCGCTCGAGCAGGTCGCGGACCTTCCGCTGTCGGCATCCGTCGAGCTCACCGACGTCGCATGGGGAACGCGGATCGAGATGTCCTGCGAGTACGGTGAGATCGCGGATGCCCCGGCCGAAGGCTGGGCGTACGCGCTCGTCGTGATCGGCGACGACGGCGCCGAGAGCGTGCTGTCGACCTGGCGCGCGCACCCGGGCTCCACGGCGAAGGTGAGTGCGGGCACCGCGCTCGCCGCCGCCGACATCGACTCGCTGGAGATCCGCGCGGTCCTGTCCGGCGATGTCCTGATGAGGGCGGACGGGGGAGCCCTCGGCGGCGATTGAACGCGGCGCGCGCTCCTCTCGTGTCCCCGATGACCGACTCGCGGTCACGCACAGGAGGTTCGACATGTTCGCCAAGGTCAGGAAACCCGCAATCGCCGCAGCCCTTCTCCTCACGCTCGCCATGGCGGGCTGCTCCTCGGCCGGCGGCACCGATCCCGGCTCCGGCGACCCCTACGGCGCGCCGTCCGCCGAGACCGCACCGTCCGAGGAGGCGCCCCCGGCCGCCGGGGAGGCCGAGCTGACGGTGGCGGATACCTCCCTCGGGGAGATCACCGTCGACGGCGAGGGCATGACGGTGTACATGTTCGACGACGACACCCAGGGAGCCGGCGCGAGCGCATGCGAGGGGCAGTGCCTGACGAACTGGCCGCCGGTGACGACCGAGAGCGCGGCGCCCGCGGTGGAGGGCGTGACCGGCGAGGTCGGCACGATCACCGCCGCGGACGGTTCGAAGCAGGTCACTCTCGACGGCTGGCCGCTCTACTACTTCGCCGGCGACCAGGCTGCCGGCGATGTCAACGGCCAGGGCGTGGGCGGCGTCTGGTGGGTGCTCTCTCCTGCGGGCGAGCGGATGGCCGAATAGACCGGCGCGAGGAAACGGCGGATGCCGCGGCTCGACCGAGCCGCGGCATCCGGAATCCTGCGTCAGGCGACCTGCGGGAGCACCGCGAACGACACGGCGCCCTGGTCGTCCACTCCGGCATCCAGGACCTTGTCGTCGAGGGCGATCGCGGCTGCCTCCTCGAGGAAGACGCGCGCTCCGGCAAGCTCCAGAACCTGGTCCTGGGGCTCCGGATGCTCGGCCACGAGCACCGAGAAGCGGGATGCGCCATCCGGCTCCTCGGCGGCGGCCGTGTGGATGCGCAGACCGGCGTCGACGGCGTCGCTCTGGCGATTGACCAGTGTCGTCACGATGGCGGTGGCGTTGTCGGTGAGGGTGAGCACGGGCTCTCCTTCCGGTTGGGGCATGCCGCGGTCGCGACATGTCCGGGCCACGATTCCGCAGATGCGGAGGCGCCTCAACCCCCACGCGCCGATTCGGAGGGTTCTCCCACCGAGGCCCGCATCGACCTGTCAAGCACCTCCGGGGCGCAGGGGCGCGGAGCGTACCGTCGAGGCAGCGACGGAGAGGAGCGACAGCGATGGCGGAGTCAGCCTGCCGGCGGTCGAGGGTCCTCCGGCGCGCGTGCGGTCAGCGGTGCGCCGCTCAGTCGCCGTCCCGCCGGCGCAGGGTGCGGCGGATGATCCACGGCAGCGTCACCCACAGCCCGACGACCAGCGCGATCGCCGAGACGAGCGCCACGAGGCCCGCAGTGCGGTTCACGGTGAAGTCGACGATGAGGGTCGTCACCCCGATCGTCAGCGCCGCGATCACGACGAGATCGATCTTCACGATCCGAGCGGCGACCCGCACCAGCTCGGGCTTGCGGCGCGTCCCGAACAGCATCCGATGCATGCCCACCGGTGTCAGCGCGAGGACCGTCGCGAGCGCGGCGAGAGCGACGAGGACGACGTACGCGTTGCGCTGCAGCGCGTCCATGTCGGTGAACCGCGGCTGGAAGGCGACCGCCAGCAGGAACCCGGTGAGGATCTGCGTGCCGGTCTGGGTCACCCGCAGCTCCTGCAGGAGTTCGTCCCAGTTGCGGTCCGCGCGCTCATTCGGCGTCTCGTCCCGCCCGTCGGCGCGATCATCGTGTTCTCTCACCTCGGCCGGCCCGTCCTGGGATCTCATGACCTCAGTCTCGTGCGGATCGTCAAGGCCTGTCCAGGCCGTTGCGGGAACCAGACGAAAGGAGTCATCATGACCATCCCCCCGATCCACGAATGGTGGCCGCACCTCTCCATCGAGGCGCGGCACGAGGTGCTCGGCAGCGGCACGTCGCTGCTGGGCGAGCGGGCGCGCGAGGAGATCCGCGAGATCACCGGTGCCGTCGTCGGCAGAGCCGAGGAGCTCACCGATCGCGATCTCGACTACGCCCGCACGCAGATGGAGTCGGTCGACTGACGGGAACCTCCGGCGCCGGAGGTCATGACGCCGGAGGCGAGGAGTCCTCCTCGCGGAGCCGCGGCTCGGTTCGCCGCTCCGGCCGGGCTCCCGCCTTGTCCGCGTAGAACGCGCGGATGCGACCCATGTCTGCGGCGACGTCGCCGGTGAGGTCGAACGTCGGGCCGAGACCGGTCGTCATGGTGGTGCGGTCGACGAAACCCAGCGTCACCGGCATCCCCGTCTCGCGGGCGATCCGGTAGAAGCCGGACTTCCAGTAGTCGTTGCCGCCGCGCGTGCCGTCGGGTGTGACGACCAGTCCGAACACCCCGCCGGCGTTGACCTGCGCCACCACGTCGTTCACGACGCGGGCGGGGTCGGCGCGGTCGACCGGGATCCCGCCGAGACGCCGCATGATGGGGCCACGCCATCCGCGGAAGAGGCTCTTCTTGCCGAGCCAGTGCACGTCGATCCCGAGACGCCAGGAGATGGCCAGCATCAGCACGAAATCCCAGTTGGAGGTGTGCGGTGCGCCGATCAGCACCGAGGGGCGCGTCGGCGCTTTCCCTCCTGCGAGCGTCCAGCGGCTGAACGCCCAGTACAGGCGGGCGAGGAATCGTCTGAGCATCTGTCCACCGTAGGGCAACCGCCGACCCGCTGTCGGCGAGGGCACGAGGAGCCGTCCGTCCGCAGCGGGCGTACCATCGAAGGATGACTGACACGCAGGCGGAGACCAGTGCCCCGCACGCACCCGAGGGGCTGCAGCCGCTGCTCGGCACCCTGAGCCTTCTCGCCGGCGACGCCGCGGGCTATTGCAGCGACGGCGTCTGCCACATCCCCGCGCAGAAGGCGCAGTAGCAGCAGACGCCGTCGGATGCGTCAGTGACCGGCGTGCGGAGCGCTCATCCCGTCGTCCGCCGGCTTGCGGATGAAGAACGCGCCGACGACCGTCAGAGTCGCGATCACCGCACCGATCAGGAACGCGGTCTGCGACCCGGTGGCGACGGCCTCCGGGACCTCGGTGCCGCCGTTCTCGTTCGTGATGACCGTGAACAGGGCCACCATCACCGCGATGCCCGCGGCGCCCGCCACCTGCTGGACCGTGCCGATCACGGCGCTGCCGTAGGAGTAGAACTTCGGCGTGAGCGAGGCCAGCGAGGCCGTGAACAGCGGCGTGAACGACAGCGCGAGACCCACGGACAGCACGATCTGCGAGATCATCACCAGCCACACCGGCGTGCTCACGCTGAGCGTGGTGTAGAACCACAGTGTGGCGGCGGCGAGGATCGAGCCGGGGATCAGCAGGACCTGCGTGCCGCGTGCGTCGTAGATGCGGCCGATGACGGGCCCGAGCAGGCCCATCGCGAGCGCACCGGGGAGCACGATGAGCCCCGAATCGAGAGTCGAGAGCTTCAGCGCGTTCTGCAGGTACAGCGGCACGAGGGTGATCGTGCCGAAGAACGCGAGCGACAGCAGGAACATCTGCGCCATCGACAGGGAGAAGCCGAGTGACTTGAAGACGCGGAGATCCAGGAGCGCGTCGTCCTCGCGCTGCAGGATGACCTGTCGCCACAGGAACACCGCGAAGGCGATCACGCCGACGGTCAGGGAGATCGCCAGCGGTGCCGGGTTCGCGTCGCCTTCGGCGAGCGAGCCGATCTGGCTGAGGCCGTAGACGATGCCGCCGAACCCGAACGCCGAGAGGATGATCGACAGCACGTCGAGCGGAGCCTTCGTGGTCTCGCCGACGTTGGTCAGCCAGCGCCAGCCGACGAACATCGCGACCAGCGCGATCGGCAGCACCACGACGAAGATCGCGCGCCAGCCGAAGTGGTCGAGCAGGAAGCCCGACATGGTCGGGCCGATCGACGGTGCGAGCGAGATCACGATGCTGACGCGTCCCATCATGCGTCCGCGCGACTCATTGGGCACGAGGTTCATGATCGTGGTCATCAGCAGCGGCATCAGCATCGCGGTGCCGCCCGCCTGCACGACGCGGGCGAACAGCAGCATCTCGAAACCGGCTGCCAGCGCCGCGAGCAGCGTGCCGCCGGAGAAGAGGGCGAGGGCGGCGAGGAAGACCTGGCGCGTCGTGAAGCGCCGCAGCAGGAACCCGGTCGTCGGGATGACCACGGCCATGGTCAGCATGAACGCGCTGGTGACCCACTGCGCGGCGATCGGGGTGATCCCGAGGTCCGTGATGAGATGCGGGATCGCCATCCCCATCGTGGTCTCGTTGAGGATGGCGACGAAGGCCGCGATCAGCAGCACCCAGATCACGCGCATGTCCCTGGGGGAGATGAAGCCTGAAGCGGGGGCAGGAGTCGTCGTGGTGGAACCGGTGTCGACGGCAGACATATGGCCTCCTGAGGCGTCATGCGGAAGGGAAGTGTGCGAGTGCACGAGAGTCACTCAGCGTAACGGGATCCACAGACATTTCGTTCCGCTCCCATGGGAATCCGCTCACGGCGGACGGATGCCGCGCCCGTGCCTCGCCCCGGTGTCCGAGCCGCTGGGTACGCTGGCGATATGAGCATGGGCGGCGGGCATCCGGGGTTCCGGGGTATGGACGAGGCCGCGCAGCGCCGGCGCAATGCCGAGGCCCCTCGGATCGCGGGCCTCAGCGCCCGCGTGATCGCGCTGTTCCGGCCCTACCGCTGGCGCATCCTGTTCACCGGGATCCTCGTGATCGCCGGCGCCGGCATCGCGGTGATCCCACCGCTGCTGGTCCAGCGGATCTTCGACGACGCGCTGTTCCCCATCACGGGAGGCGAGCCGCGTCTCGAGCTGCTGCTCGTCCTGGTGCTGGTCATGATCGGGCTGTTCCTGCTGTCCGCCGTGCTCGGCGTGGCGCAGACGTGGCTCACCTCCACCGTGGGCAACAGCGTCACCGGCGATCTCCGGGTGCGCCTGTTCGAGCATCTCCAGTCCATGGAGCTCGGGTTCTTCACCCGCACCAAGACCGGAGTCATCCAGTCCCGGCTGCAGAACGACGTCGGCGGCGTGTCCGGAGTGCTGACGAACACCGTCACCAGCATCCTCGGCAACGCCGTCACCGTCGCCGCCTCCCTCGTGGCGATGATCCTGATCGACTGGCGGCTCACGCTGATCGCCGTCGTGCTGATGCCCTTCCTCGTGCTCGTGCAGAGCCGGGTGGGGCAGGTGCGGGCGCGGATCGCGGGGGAGACGCAGGAGTCGCTCTCGGAGCTCACCTCCATCACGCAGGAGACGCTGAGCGTGTCCGGGATGCTGCTGTCGAAGTCGTTCAACCGCCAGCGCACCGAGTCGGAGCGGTACCAGGCCGAGAACCGCAACCAGGTGAAGCTGCAGGTGCGGCGCGCCATGAGCGGCCAGGGCTTCTTCGCGGTCGTCCAGGTGCTGATGGCGAGCGTTCCGGCCGTGATCTACCTGGTCTCGGGCTACCTGATCGCGGGCGGGACGGGGGCGATCACGGCCGGAACCGTGGTCGCGTTCACGACCGTGCAGGCGCGGCTGCTGATGCCGCTGATGGGGCTCATGCGGGTCTCGCTCGACCTGCAGACCTCCTCCGCCCTGTTCGCGCGCATCTTCGAGTACCTCGACCTGGTGCCCGAGATCACGGATGCCCCGGACGCGATCTCCGTCGAGCAGGCGCCGGGCCCGCGCGGGCGGATCGAGTTCGCGGATGTCGTGTTCCGCTATCCGGATGCCGCAACCGATGCGCGCGCGACGCTGCAGGGCATCTCGTTCGTGGCGGAGCCCGGCCAGCATGTGGCGTTCGTCGGCCCCTCCGGCGCGGGCAAGACGACCGTGCTGTACCTGGCTCCGCGTCTGTACGAGGCGCACGGCGGTGCCGTGATGTTCGCCGGCGCCGATGTGCGCGGTCTCACGCACGAGTCGCTCATCGATCAGGTGGGCATCGTGTCGCAGGAGACCTACCTGTTCCACGCCACGATCCGCGAGAACCTGCTCTACGCGAAACCGGGCGCCACAGAGGACGAGGTGATCGCGGCGTGCACCGCGGCGAACATCCACCACATCATCGCCGGGTTCGAGAAGGGCTACGACACCGTCGTCGGCGAACGCGGCTACCGCCTCTCCGGCGGGGAGAAGCAGCGCATCGCGATCGCGCGGGTGCTGCTCAAGGACCCGCCGGTGCTGCTGCTCGACGAGGCGACCTCGGCTCTCGACACGGTCTCCGAGCGAGTGGTGCAGGAGGCGCTCGACGAGGCGGCCCGCGGTCGCACCACCCTCACGATCGCGCACCGCCTGTCGACCGTGATGGGGGCCGACATGATCCATGTGCTCGACGCGGGGCGGATCATCGAGTCGGGCACGCACGCCGAGCTCCTCGCCCTCGGCGGGCTCTACGCCGAGCTCGCCCAGCAGCAGGTCGCGGCATCCCGGGTGCTGCAGACCGAGGCGGCCGTCGAGGCCGTCGTCGGCGGCATGGAGGCGGCGCTCGCCGGCCGGCGAGCCGACCGTGCACCTGCGGACTCGGCCGGGGCCGATGCCGTGGCCGCGCTCACCGCGCCGGTTCCGCTGCTCGACGCGGCGCATGCCGTCGAGAGGACGTACCCGCCGGAGGCGTGAGCGGGCGTGTGCGGGTCAGTGCGCCGAGAGGCCGCCGTCGACGAACAGCGAGTGCCCGGTGATGTACGCGGATCCCGCGCCCGCGAGGAAGACGGCCGCTGCGGCGAAGTCCGACGGCACTCCGTTCCGGCCGATCATGGTGCGCGCGGCGAGGGCCTCGATCTGGGCGGGATCCTCCTGGAGCCTCGCGTTGAGCGGCGTCAGCACGAAACCGGGCACGAGCGTGTTGCTCGTCACGCCGCTGCCGCCCCACGCCTCGGCCTCCGACCGCATGAGCGACTCCACCGCGCCCTTCGACACGCCGTAGACACCGCTGCCGACGAACGCGCGGTGCGCCTGCTGGGAGCTGATGTGGATCAGGCGGCCGTAGCCGCGCTCGGCCATGCCCGTGGCATAGCGCTGGCCGAGCAGGAACGGGGCGAGGGCGTTGACGGTCATCGTCGCGTCCCAGTCGGCCTCCGTGATTGCCGGGTACGGCGGGCGGATGTTGATGCCGGCGGAGTTCACCAGGATGTCGGGCTCGCCGAACGGCTCGGCTGCGGCCTCGGCCACGGCGCGGATCCCGTCGCGGGTGCCGAGGTCGCCGACGACGCCGGCCACGCGGCATCCGGCGTCGCTGAGCTCGCGCACGGTCTCCTCGACGCGCGCCGCCCCGCGGGCGACGATCACGGTGGCCGCGCCCGCACGGGCGAGCGCGGTGGCGATGCCACGGCCGATGCCGGAGCTGCCGCCCGTGACCACCGCGGTGCGGGCGTCGAGGCAGAAGAGGTCGGTGAGATAGGCGTTCATGATCCTCCTGAGGTGGCGGATGCCGAGCGCGCCGGCAGGGTGGCGCTCACCAGGCCAGTGCCGCGGCGAGCGTCGGATCCGGACGGGCGGCCGCGAACTCGGGCAGCGCCTGCAACTCCTCGACGAACGAGGCGACCTCGGCGGCATAGGCGGGATCGGGATGCTCTGCGGCGATCAGGTGCAGGGGCGGCATGTCCATCGCGAGGATGAGCTCGAGCCTGGCCGTCACCGCGCCGGCTGCGCCTGCGTCGTGCAGGACCCGGATGCCCCCGCGGAGCGCGGCGAGGTAGTCGCGGAGCACCGTCAGCTTCGCCTTGCCCTGCGTGATCGAGCTGCCGTCCGCGCGCATGCGCCAGCGCACCAGCGGGTCGGGGATCGTGTCGAACGCGCGGGCGCGGGTGTACATCAGCTGCGCGACGATCTGGTCCTCGTACGCGACGTGCTCCGGGAAGCGCAGATCATCCCAGAAGCCGGTGCGGCTCACCTTCGACCAGGCCACGATGTTCGCCGACGCGTGCGGATGCTCGAGGATCGTGGTGCCGACGCGCTCGGGCGAGGTCGCGGCGGCGACCCACGGCTGGATCCGCCCCGGGACGTATCTCTCGCCGTCGGATCGCGTGCGCACGTACGCCGCCGCCGCGAAGTCGCTTCCCGAGCGCGCGAGGGCACCGGTGAGGCGCTCCAATGCGGCGGGCGCGAGTTCGTCGTCGCCGTCGAGGAAGCCGAGGTAAGGGGTGTCGACGAGGGCGAGGCCCGCATTGCGTGCGGCTCCGAGCCCCTGCGGCTCCGGGTTGCGGATGATCCGGAAGCGCGGGTCGGACTCCGCGGCATCCGCGAAGATCGCGCCGGTGTCGTCGACCGAGCCGTCGTCGACGAGGATCGCCTGCCATCGGGTCTCTGTCTGCGCGCGGAGCGAGTCGAGCGCGCCGGTGGCGAAGGCGGCGATGTCACGTCCGGGGACGATCATCGTCACGATCGGGGCGGATGCGGTCACCGGTCGAGTCTATTGGCCGACCTTCGGCACTGGATCCGCCGGGGAACTCGCGGTCGGCTGTCACAACTCCGGAGAAATGGGCGCTGTGCGCCGGTAGAACCCCGGAATCACGAGGCGCCGTTCCGCGATGAGGGTCGGTTCTCCGGAGTCATGAACCGGAGACGGCGCGCACCGCGTCGGCGACCAGGGCGGCGAGCCGCTCGGGGGCGTCGTTCGGGAGGTGGTCTCGGCCGAACGTGAAGCGGACCGAGGTCTGCGCGATCTCCGGAGGGATGCCGCACGCCAGCAGCACATGCGAGGGCTCGTCGCTGCCGGCCGCGCACGCCGAGCCGCTCGACGAGACGATGCCGCGCCGCTCGAGCTCCAGCAGTACGGACTCTCCGCTGGTTCCCGCGAACGTGAAGCTGGCCGTGCCGGGCAGGCGCCGCTCCGCGTCACCGGTGAGCGCGGCCTGCGGCACGGATGCCAGCACCGCGTCGACGAACCGCCGGGTCGACGCGCCGACTCGCCCGGCGGTGGACTCCCGCTCCGCCTCGGCGAGATCGAGCGCGGTGGCCAGCGCGACGGCGCCGGCGACGTTCTCCGTCCCGGAGCGCCGTCCCCGCTCCTGCCCCCCGCCGTGCAGCAGCGGCTCCAGCGGCACACGACCGCGCACGCCCAGGGCCCCGATCCCCTTGGGGGCCCCGATCTTGTGGCCGGCGATGGACACGGCGTCCGCACCGAGCCGGTCCAGCGCGAGCCAGCCCGCGGACTGCACCGCATCCAGGTGCAGCGGCACTCCGGCACCTCGCGCGACGGTGCTCAGCTCCTCCGCCTCCTGCACCGTGCCGATCTCGTTGTTCGCGTGCCCGAGCGAAACCAGGGCGGTGTCGTCCCGCAGTGCGCCGGTGAGCGCCGACGGGCTGATCCGCCCCGCGGCATCCACGTCCAGACGCGTCACCGTCACGTCGTGGAAGCGCCGCAGATACTCCGCGGACTCGAGGATCGACTCATGCTCGATCGGGGAGATCACCAGATGCCGGCGTCCGCGCTCCCGCGCCGCAAGCACGATGCCCTTCACTGCCAGGTTGTTCGCCTCGGTCCCGCCGGCGGTGAAGACCACGTCGCCGGTGCGCATCCCGAGCACCCGCGCAACACGAGCCCTGGCGTCGTCCAGCGCGCTCGCCGCTGCCTCGCCGACCGTGTGATGGCTCGACGGGTTGCCGAACACCCCGGTGAGGTACGGGCGCATGGCCTCCAGCACCTCCGGCCGGACCGGCGAGGTGGCGGCATGGTCGAGGTACAGCATCAGTCGATCCGCACGTCCAGCCCGAGGTCGAGCGCCCGCGCGGAGTGCGTCAGCGCGCCGACCGAGATCACATCCACCCCGGTGGCCGCGATGCCCGCGACCGTGTCGAGGTTCACCCCGCCGGAGGCCTCTGCCTGCGCGCGGTCGCCGATCAGCTCGACGCCCGCGCGAAGCTCCTCGAGCGAGAAGTTGTCGAGCAGCACGGTGTGCGCCCCGCCGTCGAGCACCGCCGGGATCTGCTCGAGCCGGTCGACCTCCACCACCACGTGGGTCGTGTGCGGCAGCTGAGCGAAGGCCTCGCGCAGCGCGGTGGCCAGGTCGGCACCCGACCGCTGGAGCACGGCGAGGTGGTTGTCCTTCGCCATCACCGCATCGGAGAGGGAGTGGCGATGGTTGTGACCGCCGCCCGAGCGCACCGCGTGACGCTCGAAGGCCCGCAGGCCCGGCGTCGTCTTGCGCGTGTCGGCGATGCGCGCCGTCGTGCCCTCGATCGCGCGCACGTACGCCGCGGTCAGCGTGGCGATGCCGCTCATGCGCTGGGTGAAGTTCAGCGCGATGCGCTCGGCGGTGAGGATGGCGCGCGCCGAGCCCGACACCGACGCGAGGACGTCTCCTGCCGCGAACGCGTCCCCGTCGCCGAGGTGCACGTCGACCGTGACCCCGGGATCGGTGAGCGCGAACGCGGCGGTGAACACCTCGCCGCCGCTGAACACGCCGGGTTCACGCGCGACGAGATCGGCGGTGGCGGTGGCGTCGGCCGGGAGAAGCGTCGTGCTGGTGAGGTCGCCCCACGGGGCGTCCTCCTCGAGGGCCGCTCCGACGACGCGGGCGATGAGGGCGGGGGTGAGCATCAGACTCCGATCAGGGCGGGTTCGAGGTGGTGGGCGCCGACGCTCACGGTGCGCGCCAGCGCAGCGGATGCCGTAGCCTCGGCGAGCAGCAGCAGGTTCGCGTCCTCGTGCTCTGCCGCAGTCGACGGCGCGGCGGCCGTCGCGCGCCAGTCGCGGACGACCGCGAGCGCGTGCTCGAGCCCGTCGCGGGTGCGGATCAGGCCGACCTCCTCCCACATCAGTTGCTGCAGGGCGGTGCGGTCGAATGCGCTCCGGTCGCGATTCGGCACGGTTTCAGGCCGCGGAAGCCGTACAGATCGCGACCGGAGCCACGGACGGTCGAGCGCGGCCGCGGCGCGCGCGCCGAAGACCGCGCCCTCGAGCAGCGAGTTCGAGGCCAGCCGGTTGGCGCCGTGCACGCCGGTGCGGGCGACTTCGCCGACCGCGAACAGGCCGCGAACGCTGGAGCGCCCTTCGAGATCGGTGACGACGCCGCCCATCAGATAGTGCGCCGCCGGGGTCACCGGGATGGGCTCGCGCGCCCAGTCGAAGCCCCGCTTGCGGGTCACCCGGTCGATGGTCGGGAACCGGGCGGCGAGCATCCGCGCGCCCAGCATGGTGGCGTCGAGCCGCACCGGCGAGCCCTGGACGCCCGCCTGGCGCGCGATCGCCCTGGACACGACGTCGCGCGGTGCGAGTTCGCCGTCGGGGTGGCTGTCGAACGTGAAGCGCCGGCCCTCATCGTCGATCAGGGTCGCGCCTTCGCCCCGCACAGCCTCGGAGACGAGGAACGCGGGACCTTCGGCCAGGATCGTCGGGTGGAACTGCACGAACTCCAGGTCTGCGACCTCGGCGCCCGCGCGGAGGGCGGCGGCGATCCCGTCGCCGGTCGTGCCGACGGGGTTCGTGGTGTGCGCGTACAGGTGGCCGGCTCCGCCGGTCGCGAGGATCACCGCGTCCGCGACGAGGGCGCGAGCCGTGCCGTCGATCAGCAGGCGGATGCCGCGCACGGTGCCGTCCGTCACGATGAGATCGGCGAGGAATGCCTGCTCCGTCACGGTGATCCGCGTGCGCCGCACGGCGGCGACCAGAGCACGGGAGATCGCGGCGCCGGTGGCGTCGCCGCCGGCGTGCACGATGCGCGCGTGACTGTGCGCCGCCTCCCTGCCGAGGAGCAGCTCGTCATCGGCGCCCCGGTCGAAGGCGACGCCCCTGGCGATGAGCTCCGCGATGCGCGCAGCCCCTTCTTCGACGAGCACCTCCACAGCCACGGCATCCGACAGCCCCGCGCCCGCATCCATCGTGTCGGCGGCGTGCCGCTCTGCCGAGTCTCCGGGGCCGTAGACGCCCGCGACGCCGCCCTGAGCGAAGCCGGTGCACCCGTCGCCGAGCGCGCCCTTGGTGACGATCGTGACGATGTGGCCGGCTTCGTGCGCGTGCAGCGCCGCGGTGAGCCCGGCGATCCCTGAACCGACGACGACGACGTTCAAGAGTCCCTCCCGGCCCGCGAGACTTCACGAATGTCACCGTTTCCGCCGGAATTCGTGACATCTGTGAAGTCTCGCGGGCGGGTGACGACCGGGGGCTTCGCGGCGAGCATCCGCTCGAGTGAGAGGCGCGCGGGATCGGCGACGTCGGCGGGCACGGTGATCCGGTTCGGCGTGCGGCCGGCGACCAGCTCTTCGAGCACCCAGGCCAGGTAGCCGGGGTGGATGCGGTACATCGTCGAGCACGGGCACACGACCGGGTCGAGGCAGAAGATCTCGTGCTGCGGGTACTGCGCTGCCAGGCGTCGCACCAGGTTGATCTCGGTGCCGATCGCGAAGGTGGCGGGCTCGGTCGCCGCCTCGATCGCCCGGCGGATGTAGTCGGTGGACCCTGCCTCGTCGGCGGCGTCCACGACCTCCATCGGGCACTCCGGGTGGACGATCACCCGCACTCCGGGGTGCTCGGCGCGCGCCTGGTCGATCTGCGCCACCGTGAACCGGCGGTGCACCGAGCAGAACCCGTGCCACAGGATCACCTGCGAGTCGAGGAGGTCCGCAGCAGAGGAGCCGCCGAGCGGCCTGCGGGGGTTCCACATCGGCATGCGATCGAGCGGGACGCCCATCGCCTTCGCGGTGTTGCGGCCGAGGTGCTGGTCGGGGAAGAACAGCACGCGCCGACCGCGCTCGAACGCCCACTCGAGCACGGTCCGCGCGTTCGAGGAGGTGCACACGATCCCGCCGTGGCGGCCGACGAAGCCCTTGATCGCGGCCGAGGAGTTCATGTAGGTCACCGGGATCACGGGGACGCGGCCGTCTTCGTCGACCGCATCCATGTCGCCGTAGATCTCGGCGAGCTGCTCCCAGCAGTCCTCCACCTGATCGATGTCGGCCATGTCGGCCATCGAGCAGCCGGCCGCGAGGTTGGGCAGGATCACGGCCTGCTCCGGCGTCGACAGCAGATCGGCGGTCTCGGCCATGAAGTGCACGCCGCAGAACACGATCGCCTCGGCATCCGTGCGCCCCTTGGCGGCCGTCGCGAGCTGGAACGAGTCGCCGACGTAGTCGGCGTGCCGGACGACCTCCTCGCGCTGGTAGAAGTGGCCGAGGATCACGACGCGGTCGCCGAGCGTCTGCTTCGCGGCGCGGATGCGCGCATCGAGGTCCTCCTCGCTCGCCTCGCGGTACTCGGCGGGGAGCTCGCCCTGCCGCGGCGCGCCGGTGGGGATCACGTCGCCCATCGAGGAGCCGGGGCCGTAGCCGGGACGGGCGTCGAAGTCCCAGGGGCCCGCGGCGAGGTCGGTGCTGCAGGTCGCATCGGTCGATGCGCCGCTCACGATCGCCTGGATGGCGTGGTCGACCGAGGCGTCCGAACGGACGAGGGGAAGGCGGATGGGTTCCTGAGCCTGTCGAAGGATCATCGGGTACTCGTTTCCTCAGGGCCGAGCGGGCCGCGATCGGCCAGCGCGACATCGGTGTTGTAGCGGTACAGACGTGCGGGACGGTGGCTTCCGGTGCGGAAGCCGTCGGTGGGGATGAGGTTGCCCGCGGCCTCCACCTGGCGGCGGAAGTTCGCGGGATCCAGGTGCTTGCCGAGGATCGCCTCGTAGGCCTCTCTGAGGTCGGCCAGCGTGAACTCGGTCGGCAGGAATCCGTGCGCGACCCGGCTGTAGCCGACCTTGTTGCGCAGGCGCCACAGGGCGTACTCGATGATCTTGGCGTGATCGAAGGCGAGGTCGGGGAGCGAGTCGACGTCGAACCAGCGCACGTTCTCGGGGGCGTGACCGGATGCTCGATGCGCGGCGCTCTGCGCGTCGACCTCGTCCTGTCGCAGGAGCGCCCAGTACACGATCGAGACGACTCGTGCGGGGGAGCGGTCCACGGCGCCGAAGGCGTAGAGCTGCTCGAGATAGCTCGGCGCGAGTCCGGTGGTCTCGGCGAGCGTGCGTGCGGCCGCGTCGACAGGCGACTCGGCCTCGGTCAGCCATCCGCCCGGCAGCGCCCACTGGTCGGCGTAGGGCTCGCGGGTTCGCAGCACCAGGGGCAGCGCGAGGACGGCCTCGCCGTTCTCGGCGCGACGCAGCGTGAGGATCGCCGTCGAGACAGCCACGCGGATGCCCTGGCTTCGAGTCATAGTTACCTTAACCTCCCGCAACGATCTTAGTGTCATCTAGACCCTTAGGTCCACTCGATGACGTCATCCTTTCGCCGCGGGGCAGTACGGCTCTCGATCGCGCGGCGGCGGGCGGAGCGGGCTGAGACTTCGGGGGTTCCTCCCGCTAGACTGAGCCCACAACCGAACACGGGCCGAATGACCCCCGCGGGAGAGCCCCGGCGAACGCAGCCGGGCACCGAAGGAGCAAGCCTCCCCGCCAATCTCTCAGGTAACGCGTACCGCGCGGTTCCGGCCACTCTGAAAAGCGAAAACGAGCGAAGCAAGTTTTCGGGTTGAGCGAGGGCGCCCCGCGCCCGAGTCGAAACCTGGTGAGACGAGCTCCGCGAGTCTCCACTCACGTTTTCCGCCGACGGTGAAAGCCCCGCAGGGGTGAAGCTCTCAGGCCCATGACAGAGGGGGAGTTCCCAGGAACGGCGACGTCGCCGCTCCACCCGATCAAGCCCGGGAGAACTCCATGTCAGACCCCATCGCGCCGCGCGAGAGCGCGCCGCTGCCCAGCAGAGACACCCCGCTCCGCGAGCGCCATGAGGCGCTCGGAGCATCCTTCACCGACTTCGGCGGCTGGCAGATGCCGGTGCGGTACACGTCCGATCTCGCCGAGCACCATGCCGTGCGCCAGAACGCCGGCATCTTCGACATCTCGCACATGGCGGAGTTCACGGTCCGCGGCGAGGGCGCTGCCGCGTACCTCGACTACGCGCTCGCGGGCCGCCTGTCCGCACTGCCGATCGGCAAGGCCAAGTACTCGCTCCTGCTCGCCGAGACCGGCGGCATCATCGATGACGTCATCGTCTACCGTCTGGGCGACGACGACTACCTGATCATCTCCAACGCGGGCAACAGGGATGCCGTGCGCGAGGCGCTGTCCGCGCGTGCTGCCGGGCGTGAGGTCACCGTGGTCGACGTCTCCGACGACTACGCGCTGATCGCCGTGCAGGGCCCCCAGGCCGAGGCGATCGTCGCGGCGACCGCGGGCATCACCGACGTCAGTGTGCCGTGGGCCGAGCAGAAGTACTACGCCTGGGCTTCCGCGGACTACGCCGGTCGCCCCGTCCTGCTGGCGCGCACGGGCTACACCGGTGAGGACGGCTTCGAGCTCCTCGTCGCCGCGGGCGACGCCGCCTCGCTCTGGAACGCGCTGCTCGCGGCCGGCGAGACGCACGGGCTGGTGCCCGCGGGCCTCGCCGCGAGGGACACGCTCCGCCTGGAGGCGGGCATGCCGCTGTACGGCCACGAGCTGAACCTCGACACCAAACCGGTGCAGGCGGGCCTCGGTCGCGTCGTCGTCACGGCGAAGGACGACTTCGTCGGCAAGGACGGCGTGGACGCCGCCGCCGGCGCGCCGGTGCTCGTGGGCCTCACGGCCGAGGGCAAGCGCGCAGGCCGCGCCGGATACCCCGTCGTGGATGAGGACGGCACGGTGCTCGGCGAGATCACCAGCGGCGCGCTCAGCCCGACGCTCGGCCACCCGATCGCGATGGCCTACATCGATCCCACTTTCGCGGCGGAAGGTTCCGCAGTATTCCTTGATGTGCGGGGGACGAAGATCCCCGCGACCGTGACCGCCCTGCCTTTCTACCGGAGGACAAAATGACCGACCTCAACTCACTCAAGTACACCGAAGAGCACGAGTGGATCGCCGTCGACGGCGACTCCGTGACCGTGGGCATCACCGACTACGCGGCCGAGAAGCTCGGCGACGTCGTTTTCGTGGAGCTCCCCGCCGTCGGAACCGCGGTCACCGCGGGTGCCGTCGTCGGCGAGGTCGAGTCGACGAAGTCGGTCGGCGAGATCTACGCCCCCGTCACCGGAACGGTGGTCGAAGTCAATGACGCCGTCGTCGACGACCCGTCGCTCGTCAACGCCGAGCCGTTCGAGGGCGGATGGCTGATCAAGGTCTCCGTCGCCGAGGGCGCTCTCGACGACCTGATCGACCGCGACGCGTACGTCGCACTCACGGAGGGCTGATCCGCACGTGGTCTCTTTCGCCGATCGTCACATCGGACCCACCGCATCCGCCCAGCGCACGATGCTGGACGCGCTGGGGTTCGCCGCCGACCTCGAGGACGACACTCCCGTCGAGGCGCTGATGCGCCAGGCGGTGCCCTCCTCGATCTTCACCGCGCCCACCGCGGAGAGCATCATCCCCGCAGCCGCGAGCGAGACGCAGGCGCTCGCGGAGCTGCGGGCGATCGCCTCGCGCAACGCGGTCAACCGGCCGATGATCGGCCTCGGGTACTACGGCACGATCACCCCGCAGGTGATCCAGCGGAACGTGCTCGAGAACCCGTCCTGGTACACGGCGTACACGCCGTATCAGCCGGAGATCTCCCAGGGGCGCCTGGAGGCGCTCATCAACTTCCAGACGATGGTGTCCGAGCTCGCCGGTCTCACCACCGCGAACGCGTCGATGCTCGACGAGTCGACCGCCGTCGTCGAGGGGATGCTGCTCGCGCGTCGCGCGTCGAAGTCCGCCTCGAACGTGTTCGCCGTCGATGCCGACGCGCTCCCGCAGACCAAGGCGCTGCTGGCGACCAGGGCGGATGCCGTCGGCATCGAGCTCGTGCAGGTCGACTTCGAGGCGGGGGAGGAGCTTCCCGCTGAGCTGTTCGGCGTCTTCGTGCAGTACCCGGGTGCGTCCGGCCGGGTCTGGGACCCGTCCGCGGTCATCGACGCTGCTCACCTCGCCGGCGGTCTCGCGATCGCCGCGGCCGATCTGCTCGCGCTGACCCTGATCGCCTCGCCGGGCTCCCTCGGCGCGGATGTCGCGGTCGGCACCACGCAGCGCTTCGGCGTGCCGATGGGCTTCGGCGGTCCGCACGCCGGCTACATGGCGGTGCGCTCCGGCCTCGAGCGGCAGCTCCCCGGCCGTCTGGTCGGCGTCTCGGTGGATGCCGACGGCAAGCCCGCATACCGTCTCTCCCTGCAGACGCGCGAGCAGCACATCCGCCGGGAGAAGGCCACCTCGAACATCTGCACGGCTCAGGTGCTCCTGGCGGTGATGGCATCGATGTACGCGGTCTACCACGGGCCGGACGGCCTGCGGGCGATCGCCGCCGAGACCGCGGCCAAGGCCGCGCTGCTGCGCGACTGGCTGGTCGAGGCCGGCGTCGAGGTGCCGCACGACGCGTTCTTCGACACACTGCGGGTGCGGGTGCCGGGGCGCGCCGCCGAGTTCGCCGAGCAGGCGCATCACGGCTACGGCATCCTCCTTCATGTTGCGGATGCCGACACCATCGGCATCTCCGTCGACGAGACCACCTCGGTCGAAGAGCTGCATCAGGTCGCGATGACGTTCGGCGGCAAGAAGGAGCGCGCGTTCGGCATCATGGGCCGGCACGACGCTCTCCCCGATGCACTGCTCCGCCAGGACGAGTACCTCACGCATCCCGTCTTCCACGCGCACCGCAGCGAGACGGCGATGATGAGGTACCTGAAGAGCCTCGCCGACCGCGACTACGCACTCGACCGCGGCATGATCCCGCTCGGCTCGTGCACGATGAAGCTCAACGCGGCCACCGAGATGGCGGCGATCACGTGGCCGGAGTTCGCCGGCATCCACCCGTTCGCGCCGGCATCCGACGTGGAGGGCTACCTCGATCTCGTCGACCAGCTCGAAGGCTGGCTGGCCGAGGTCACCGGCTACGACGCCGTCTCGCTGCAGCCGAACGCCGGCTCGCAGGGCGAGCTCGCGGGACTCCTGGCGATCCGCGGCTACCACCTGGCGAACGGCGACGAGCAGCGCACGGTGTGCCTGATCCCGTCCTCCGCGCACGGCACGAACGCGGCATCCGCCGTGCTCGCCGGAATGAAGGTCGTCGTCGTCGCGTGCGACGAACTCGGCAACGTCGACCTCGGCGACCTGCGCGCGAAGATCGCGACGCACGCCGATGCGCTGTCCGCGCTCATGATCACCTACCCGTCGACGCACGGCGTGTACGAGCACGATGTGGTCGAGATCACTGCCGCCGTTCACGACGCCGGCGGTCAGGTGTACGTCGACGGCGCGAACCTGAACGCGCTGCTCGGCTACGCGCGCTTCGGAGACCTCGGCGGCGACGTCTCGCACCTGAACCTGCACAAGACGTTCGCGATCCCGCACGGCGGCGGCGGACCCGGCATCGGCCCGGTCGCCGCGAAGGCGCACCTCGCGCCGTTCCTGCCCGGGCATCCCCTCGCGCAGCGGGCCGAGCATTTCGGAGGATTCACCTTCGGCGGCGGCGCCGTGTCCGGCGCTCCCTACGGCTCTGCCGGCGTGCTGCCGATCTCGTGGGCGTACGTGCGGATGATGGGCGCCGACGGACTGCGTCGCGCCACGGCCGCAGCGGTGCTGTCCGCCAACTACATCGCGGCGCGCCTCGGCGAGCACTACCCCGTGCTGTACACCGGAGAGAACGGCCGGGTGGCGCACGAGTGCATCCTCGACCTGCGCCCGCTCAAGGAGGCCACGGGCATCACCGTCGACGACGTCGCCAAGCGACTGATCGACTACGGCTTCCACGCCCCGACCATGTCGTTCCCGGTCGCAGGCACGCTCATGGTCGAGCCCACAGAGTCGGAGGACCTGGGCGAGATCGAGCGCTTCATCGAGGCCATGATCGAGATCAAGGCCGAGGCGGATGCCGTGGCCGCAGGTCGCTGGCCGGCGGAGGACAACCCGCTGGTGGGCGCCCCGCACACGGCGGTCTCGCTGATCGCGGGGGAGTGGACGCACGCCTACACCCGCGAGGAGGCCGCGTACCCGGTGCCGGCGCTCGTCGCCGGCAAGTACTGGCCGCCGGTGCGCCGCATCGACCAGGCGTACGGCGACCGCAACCTGGTGTGCGCCTGCCCGCCGGTGGAGGCCTTCGCCTGAGCCCGCTCCGTTGAGCAGACGGCGCTTCCCCGCCCATACGGGCGGGGAAGCGCCGTCGTGCGTTCGGGCATGTTTCCAGCAGGTTTCAGTTGGTCACCACTCAGTAACGGTTCATTAACGGGAATGCGAGAATCGGCACTTGGGGGGTTAGTCTCAACTATCCCTGCACACTCGACGATGAGGGTGCGGACTTGACACTCCACAGGAGGATACAAAGTGAAGCGGAACAAGATCGCCCTCGCGGGCACCGCGCTGTTCGTGATCGGCGCACTGGCACTCGCCGGCTGCTCGTCAGGCGGAAGCCCCGAGCCAGGGGAGGAGACGACTGCCGGTGACCCCACGGCAGTGATCTCGGTCAACAACACCGAGCCGCAGAACCCGCTGATCCCGACCAACACGAACGAGGTGGGTGGCGGTCTCGTCATCCAGAGCATGTTCGCGGGCCTGGTCTACTACGACGCCGAGGGTGCTGTCCACAACGATGTCGCCGAGTCGATCGAGACCGACGACGCCCAGACCTACACGATCAAGATCAAGCCCGACCAGACGTTCACCAACGGCGACCCGGTCGACGCCGAGTCGTTCGTGAACGCATGGAACTACGGCGCCGCGCTCGACAACGCGCAGCTCTCGAGCTACTTCTTCGAGTCCATCGAGGGCTTCTCCTACGACGAGAACGTCCCCGAGCTCTCCGGCCTGAAGGTCGTGGACGACCTGACCTTCACGGTCAAGCTCAAGCAGCCCGAGTCCGACTTCCCGCTGCGCCTCGGCTACACCGCGTTCTTCCCGCTGCCCGCAGCGGCGTGGGACGACCTGGAGGCCTTCGGCGAGAACCCGATCGGCAACGGCCCGTACATGTTCGCCGAGGAAGGTGCCTGGAAGCACAACGAGAGCATCGACCTCGTCAAGAACGACGAGTACACCGGACCTCGCGAGCCCGCGAACGGCGGCGTCGACATGAAGCTCTACGCCGACGTCGAGGCGGCCTACGCCGACCTTCTCGGCGGCGAGCTGGACATCATCCAGGAGATCCCGGACAGCGCGCTCGAGACCTTCGAGAGCGACTTCGAGGGACGCACCGTCAACCAGCCCGCTGCGGCCAACGCCACCATCACCATCCCGGAGCGCCTCGAGCACTTCAGCGGTGACGAGGGCCAGCTCCGCCGCGCGGCGATCTCGCACGCGATCAACCGCGAGGAGATCACCGACATCGTCTTCAACGGCACCCGCACGCCGGCCAAGGACTTCACCTCGCCGGTGATCGACGGCTACTCCGAGGAGATCCCGGGTTCCGAGGTTCTCGAGTTCGACGCCGAGAAGGCGAAGGAGCTGTGGGCCGAGGCCGACGCCATCGCCCCGTGGACCGGCTCGTTCGAGATCCAGTACAACGCCGACGGCCCGAACCAGGGCTGGGTCGACGCTGTCGCGAACCAGATCAAGAACAACCTCGGCATCGAGGCGGCCGGCAAGCCGATCCCGACCTTCGCCGAGCACCGCACGCTGGTCACCGAGCGCCAGTCGACCACGGCCTTCCGAACCGGCTGGCAGTTCGACTACCCGTCGATGTTCAACGGCCTCGGCCCGATCTTCGGCACCGGCGCAGGCTCGAACGACGGCGACTACTCGAACCCCGACTTCGACAAGCTCCTCGACGAGGGCGCAGCGGCATCGGACGTCGAGGAAGGCATCAAGAAGTTCCAGGAGGCCCAGGAGATCCTGTTCACGGACCTGCCCGCGATCCCGCTCTGGTACACCAACGCCATGGGCGCCTGGGGTGAAGAGGTCGAGAACGTGCAGTTCGGCTGGGACACCTGGCCGATCCTCCACGAGGTCACGAAGGCCGGCGAGTAAGGCCTGACGACACTCACCTGTGAGGCGGTGACGATTCATTCGTCGCCGCCTCACAGGCTGTGCTCTTCACGTTCTTCTGCCTCCTCACAACAGGAAAAATCATGCTCGGCTACATCCTGAGACGATTCCTGCAGGTGATTCCGGTGTTCTTCGGAGCCACCCTGCTCATCTATTTCCTCGTGTTCGCCATGCCAGGCGACCCGATCCTCGGCCTGTTCGGCGACCGCACCCCGAATCCGGCGGTCGTCCAGCAGCTGCGCGAGCAGTACCACCTGAACGAGCCGTTCCTCGTGCAGTACTGGTACTACATCACCGGTGTGTTCCAGGGAGATCTCGGTAACACGTTCTCCGGCCGTCCCGTCTCGGCGGTGCTCGCGGAGACCCTCCCGGTGACCGGCCGGCTCGCGGTCATGTCGATCGCGATCGAGTTCGTGCTCGCGATCCTCATCGGCACGATCTCGGCGCTGCGCAAGGGGAAGATCTTCGATCACACGGCGCTCGTCGTGGCGCTCATCGCGATCGCGATCCCGATCTTCGTCGTGGCGTTCCTCGCGCAGTACTTCCTCGCGATCCAGTGGGGGCTGTTCAAGCCCACGGTCGGCTCGGACAACGACTGGGGCGGCCTCTGGCTGCCGGCGATCGTGCTCGGGTTCAGCCTGTATGCGGTGAGCATGCGCCTGATGCGGAGCTCCGTCATCGACACGCTCAACCAGGACTGGGTGCGCACGGCCTACAGCAAGGGGCTCTCGCGCGGACGCGTGATCCCGGTGCACGTGCTGCGCAACTCGCTGATCCCGGTGATCACCAACTCGGCGACCAACTTCGGCGTTCTGCTGGTCGGAGCGACCGTCACCGAGGGCATCTTCAACGTCCCCGGCGTCGGCAACACCCTGTACCAGGCCGCGATCCGCAACGAGGGGCCCACCGTGGTCTCCTTCGTCACGGTGTTCGTGATCCTGTACGTCCTGGTGAACCTCGTCATCGACCTGCTCTACGGTCTGCTCGACCCAAGGATCCGCTATGCCTGACCCCACCACGCAGAATCACTTCGTCGCGCCCGTCGAGACGGAGACCATCGCCGTCGACGCGGTGCGGATCGCCGAGAAGCCGAGCAACCTGTGGCGTGACGCGTGGGCCGATCTCCGCGGTCGACCGCTGTTCTGGTTCTCGGTCGTGCTCGCCCTCTTCTTCCTGGTGATGGCGCTGTGGCCGACGCTGTTCACGTCGGTCCCACCGAACAGCGACTGCCAGCTCGGCAACAGCAACGGCGGACCCGTGGACGGGCACCCGCTCGGATTCACGTTCCAGGGCTGCGACATCTACGCCCGGCTGGTGTGGGGTGCGCAGACGTCGCTGTCGGTCGGCCTGCTGGCGACCGCGATCTCCTCGGTCGTCGGACTCATCATGGGGGCACTCGCCGGGTTCTACGGAGGATGGCTCGACTCGCTGCTCTCGCGGGTCGGCGACATCTTCTTCGCGATCCCGTACATCCTCGCGGCTGTCGTCGTCATGACGGTCTTCTCGCAGTACCGCTCGGTGCCGGTGCTCGCACTCGCGATCGGCGGTTTCGCCTGGGCGTCGACTGCCCGCGTCGTACGCGCCGAGGTGCTGCGAGTCCGGCAGTCGGACTTCGTGGTCGCCTCGACGGCGCTCGGGCGCTCCAAGTTCGGCACGCTCGTCGGACACGTGATCCCGAATGCGCTCGCGCCGCTGCTCGTCATCACGACGCTCAGCCTCGCCGCCTCGATCGTGGCGGAGGCGACCCTGTCGTTCCTCGGCGTCGGGCTGGGAAGCTCCACCATGTCGTGGGGCAACGACATCAGCGCCGCGCAGTCGTCGCTGCGCGTCGCTCCGATGGCGCTCATCTATCCGTCGATCGCGCTCACTCTCGCGGTGCTCGCGTTCGTGACCCTGGGGGAGCTCATCAGAGACGCCCTCGACCCGAAGGCGAGGGCACGTCGATGAACGATCGCGGAACCGCACAGATCCCGCTGCTCAGCGTCCGCGACCTCACCGTCGCATTCCGCACGCAGGAGGGTGTCAAAGAGGTGCTCCACGGAGCGAGCTTCGACATCTTCCCCGGCGAGACCGTGGCCATCGTCGGCGAGTCCGGATCCGGGAAGTCCACGACGGCCTCGGCCATCGTGAACCTCCTCCCCGGCACCGGAGAGATCACCGGAGGCTCGATCACCCTCGACGGGCGCGAGCTGACCACGCTGAGTCGCACGGCGATCGAGAATGTCCGAGGCCGCGAGATCGGCTTCGTGCCGCAGGACCCGATGTCGAACCTGAATCCTGTGTGGAGCATCGGCTTCCAGGTGAAGGAGGCGATCCGTGCGAACGGCATCGCCCAGGGGCGCGCCGCAGTGAAGGCACGTGCCATCGAGGTGCTGCAGCAGGCAGGACTGGCGGACGCCGAGAGACGTCTGCACCAGTTCCCGCACCAGTTCTCCGGTGGCATGCGCCAGCGGGCGCTGATCGGCATCGGTCTGGCGGCCGACCCGAAGCTGCTCATCGCCGATGAGCCGACCTCGGCGCTCGACGTCACAGTGCAGCGCGTGATCCTCGACCACATGGCGTCCCTCACCCGGGACAAGGGCACCTCGGTGCTGCTGATCACGCACGATCTCGGCCTCGCGGCTGAGCGTGCCGAGAAGATCATCGTGATGAACAACGGCCACATCGTGGAGGCCGGTCCCAGCCGGGAGATCCTCGAGAACCCGCAGCATCCCTACACGAAGCGACTGGTGGCCGCGGCTCCCAGCATCGCGTCGCAGCGCATCCAGGCCGTTGTGGAAGACAGGGGCATCGAGACGCTCGAGGACCTTGCCGACATCGCGCCGACGGTGCGGGTGGCAGGGCTCACGAAGGACTACCGGATCCGTCAGGGCGGGTTCCGCAGCGAGGCCTTCCGGGCGGTCGACGACGTGACGTTCGAGATCCCGAGGGGCAAGACGCTCGCTCTCGTCGGCGAGTCGGGATCGGGCAAGTCGACGGTGGCGAAGATGCTCCTCAAGCTCGAGACGCCGACCAGCGGAACGATCGAGATCGACGGCAAGGACGTCTCGCGGCTTTCGAACGCGCAGGCGTTCGGGCTCCGCCGGCGGATGCAGCCGGTGTTCCAGGACCCGTACGGCTCCCTGGATCCGCTGCGCAACATCGGCAACACCATCGCCGAGCCGCTGCAGATCCACAGCGTCGGAGACCGTGCCTCGCAGCGCGCGCGGGTCGAGGAGCTCCTCGACCAGGTCGCCCTGCCGCAGGCACTCGCCTCGCGCTACCCGAACGAGCTCTCGGGCGGGCAGCGTCAGCGTGTCGCGATCGCGCGGGCGCTCGCGCTCAAGCCCGACATCGTCGTGCTCGACGAGGCGGTCTCGGCACTCGACGTGCTGGTGCAGGACCAGATCCTCAAGCTTCTCGCCGACCTTCAGGCGGAGCTCGATCTGACGTACCTGTTCATCACGCACGACCTCGCGGTCGTGCGCGTGTCGAGCGACCTCGTCTGCGTCATGGAGCAGGGGAAGGTCGTCGAGCAGGGAACGGTCGACGAGATCTTCGCCAACCCCCAGCAGGAGTACACGGATCGCCTCCTGCAGGCGATCCCGGGCGCCGCCATCACGCTCGGCGGTCGCTGACGGTGACGACCACCCCCGGTCCTGAGCGTGCACGGACCTACCGTGCACCCTCAGGACCTGTGCTGCTGGTCCTGAGCGTGCTGCTCGCGCTCTTCCTCCTTGGAGACGCCGTCGTGCGTGCCGGCTGGGGGGAGATGCTGCTGCTCGCGCCCTGGATCCTGCTCGGGCTGTGGATCGTGTACGAGATCGGCTACGCCTCCTCGGTGCGGCTGGATCGCGAAGGTGCCGTCGTGCAGAACATGCTCCGCAGCACCACCTTCGGCTGGAGCCGCGTGCGCGACATCGACATGCGATGGCAGCTGGAGTTCTCGCTCGACGACGACAGCAAGGTCGTGGCGTACGGAGGGCCGGCGCGCTCCCGCCCGCCGCGTGCACGGGCGGCCGGTGACGAGCCTGCCAGGGTGCCGGCCGGCGTTCGGCTGCTCACGGAGATCCGCGACCGCTGGGAGGCGGCCGCCGGTGTGCCGGCCTCCGCGCCGATCCGGCGCTCCTGGGACACCAAGGCGCTGATCGCCCTCGGCATCATCGCCGTGTGGGCCGCGGCATCCGTCGTCATCGCCGGCACCTGACGTCCGGACGGAGCCGATTCACAGACCGGCCTGGAAGTATCGTCCGCATGCAGTGTCCAGCAGATGGTTCCACCCTGGTGATGAGCGAGCGCAGCGGGATCGAGATCGACTACTGTCCGCAGTGCCGAGGCGTGTGGCTCGATCGCGGTGAGCTCGACAAGATCATCGATCGCTCGGTCGCGGCCCCGCAGCCGGGGCACCAGCCGGCGTCGCCGAGCTACGGCGAGCAGCCCCGTTACGATGCGCCGCCGCAGTACGGCGAGCAGCCCCGTTACGACGATCGCGGACAGCGCCCGCACAAGCGCAAGCGCGAGAGCTGGCTGAGCGACCTGTTCGACTGACCTGTCCGGCTGAGCTCAGCCAGGCAGCCCGAACAGATCGGGCCATGCGGCGGCCACCCACGGGTAGCCGACGAACGCGGTGGCGTCGATCAGGAAGTGCGCCACGAGGAACGGCATCAGGCGACCGGAGCGCTGGAACAGCCATCCGAACAGGAGCCCCATCGCGAAGTTGCCGATGAATGCGCCCGGTCCCTGATAGAGGTGATAGCTCGCGCGCAGCGCGGAGGTCGTCAGGATGATCGCCCACGGTCCCCAGCCCAGCTGACGCAGCCGCGCGAACAGGTACCCGAGGATCACGAACTCCTCCTGGATCGAGGCGCGCGCAGCGGCGAGCAGCAGCACCGGCACAGTCCACCAGTGCGCGCCGAGGCCTGCGGGGTCGACGGCCACGAACAGGCCGAGGGCGCGACCGCCGAGATACAGCCCAAGGCCGGGGACGCCGATGGCGAGCACGAGAAGGATGCCGCGCCCGGCATCCGACCCGAGGTTCCGGCCGTCCAGCCCGAGTCGTCCCAGATGCGGGCGCGACGATTGCCAGAGCAGGAAGCACGCCAGCAGTACCGGCACCAGCGAGAACCCGATCGAGAGGACCTGATAGATCAGGTCGAAGACCTCGCGGTCGCTGCGCGACGGGTTGAGCGTCGCGGTCTGCTGGGCCAGGGGAGTCGGATCGGTGAGGCGATACGCCAGCTGCACGGCGGCGTAGACGGCGGACTGGCCGAGCCCGAGCGCCAGCACGATGGCGATCTCCCACCACAGCCGGGATCGGGAGGGGGCGGCGGGGGCGAGGAGATCGGGTCCCTGAGCCTGTCGAAGGGTCACGATCCCGATCGTACGTCCTGCGCTCAGGAACCGTCTGCGTGCGTACGGTATCCTGGAACGTCGGCTTCCCGGCGCACCCCCATACCTCTTTAGGACTCCTGCATGGCGCACGCCCTCCGTTCAGACCTCCGCAACGTCGCAATCGTCGCCCACGTCGACCACGGCAAGACCACCCTCGTCGACGCGATGCTCCGCCAGACCGGGTCCTTCGGCTCCCACGAGCACATGGAAGAACGCGCCATGGACTCGAACGACCTCGAGCGCGAGAAGGGCATCACGATCCTCGCGAAGAACACGGCGATCACCTACAAGGGTGTCCACGCCAAGGGCAGCGAGGTGACGATCAACGTGATCGACACCCCCGGCCACGCCGACTTCGGCGGAGAGGTCGAGCGCGGCCTGTCCATGGTCGACGGCGTCGTGCTGCTCGTCGACGCGTCCGAGGGTCCGCTGCCGCAGACCCGCTTCGTGCTGCGCAAGGCGCTCGAGGCGAAGCTCCCCGTGATCCTGCTGGTCAACAAGACCGACCGCCCCGACGCTCGCATCGGCGAGGTCGAGGAGGAGGCGCACGACCTGCTGCTCGGCCTGGCCTCCGACCTGGTCGACGACGTGCCCGACCTCGACGTCGACGCGCTGCTCGACGTGCCCGTCGTGTACGCCTCCGGTCGCGCCGGCGCCGCGTCGCGCAACCGCCCCGCCGACGGCTCGCTGCCCGACAACGACGACCTCGAGCCGCTGTTCGAGGCGATCCTCGAGCACGTCCCGGCCCCGTCGTACGACGACGAGGCCCCGCTGCAGGCGTGGGTCACGAACCTCGACTCCAGCCCGTTCCTCGGTCGCCTCGCACTTCTGCGCGTCTTCAACGGCACGCTCAAGAAGGGCCAGACGGTGGCCTGGGTCCGTGCAGACGGCAGCACCAGCAACGCGCGCATCACCGAGCTGCTGAAGACCCGCGCGCTCGAGCGCTACCCGGCCGAGGAGGCCGGCCCCGGTGACATCGTCGCCATCGCCGGCTTCGACAACATCACCATCGGCGAGACCATCGCCGACCCGGAGGATGTCCGTCCCCTCCCCGCGATCACGGTCGACGACCCCGCCATCTCGATGACGATCGGCACCAACACCTCCCCGCTCATGGGCAAGGTCAAGGGCCACAAGCTCACCGCGCGCATGGTCAAGGACCGTCTCGACCGCGAGCTCATCGGCAACGTCTCGCTCAAGGTCGTCGACATCGGCCGTCCCGACGCGTGGGAGGTCCAGGGCCGCGGCGAGCTGGCGCTCGCCATCCTCGTCGAGAACATGCGCCGCGAGGGCTTCGAGCTCACGGTCGGCAAGCCGCAGGTGGTCACCAAGAAGATCGACGGCAAGACCTACGAGCCGTTCGAGCACCTCACGATCGACACGCCGGAGGAGCACCTCGGCGCGATCACGCAGCTGCTGGCGAACCGCAAGGGCCGCATGGAGAACATGACCAACCACGGCACCGGCTGGGTGCGCATGGAGTTCATCGTCCCGTCGCGCGGCCTGATCGGCTTCCGCAGCGAGTTCCTCACCACGACGCGCGGCACCGGCATCGCCAACGCGATCTCGCACGGCTACGAGCCGTGGGCCGGTTCCATCACGACCCGTCAGAACGGCTCGATCGTCGCCGACCGCATGGGCGTCGTCACGCCGTTCGCCATGATCGCCCTGCAGGAGCGCATGTCGTTCTTCGTGCAGCCCACGCAGGAGGTCTACGAGGGCATGGTCATCGGCGAGAACTCGCGCGCGGATGACATGGACGTGAACATCACGAAGGAGAAGAAGCTCACCAACATGCGTGCGGCGAGCTCCGACACCTTCGAGTCGATGACGCCGCCGCGTGTGCTGACGCTTGAGGAGAGCCTCGAGTTCGCCCGTGACGACGAATGCGTCGAGGTCACGCCCGAGGTGGTCCGCATCCGCAAGGTCAACCTCGACGCGAACACCCGCGCCCGCGAGACCGCTCGTCTGAAGCGTCAGGACGCCAACGCCTGAGAATCGTCTCCGAAAGAGGGCCCTGCACCGCCGAAAGGCGCGTGCAGGGCCCTCTTCTCATGAGATGCCCAGGTGAGGGGCAGGTTTCGTCCAGGTGGGCATACCAGACTCGGACACTTGCGCCTGGGACGAACTCCCGATGAGTCTCCTGCGATGGCGCACGACGACCCGAAAGTCGAATCCCATGCTCCAGAACACCCGTGCGCTCCGGCGCGCCTCCGCGGCCGCGGAAGCCCGATCCGCCGTCACCGCCCGCCGCCCGATGCTGATCCTCGGCACAGTTCTCGGCGCCGTTCTCGGCGTCACGCTCACCGTCGGAGTCATCTCGGCTCCTGCGGCAGGCGCCGAGGACATCACGGACCCGGTGGAGGCCGTCGCCCAGATGGTCTCCGGTGCCGAGTCTCCGGCCAGGATCGCCGATGAGGCCGCTGTCCCGCTGATGGAGGCGGCGGATGCCGTCACCGCAGCCGAGTCTCTGAACGCCGACGTCGCAGCATCCGGCCTGGACGTGCAGGCCGATGAGCTCGCCGTCGACACGAGCGGCATCGAGCAGAACATCCGCCGGCTCGCGGATCGCGCGGCGCTGTCGACGATGCTGGTCACGGTCCTCACCGTCGACACGGTCGAGAAGACGGCGCAGGTGATCGAGGGCACCGCGGTGCTCCAGCAGGCGCTGACGGCCGCCCAGGAGAAGAAGGCGGCGGATGACGCGGCACGAGCGGCGGCGGAGCAGGCCGCGGCCGCTGCGGCCGCACTCGCTGCGGCGAACACCGTGGACGGCGCCAAGGCCACGGCTCAGCAGATGGCGTCCGGCGAGTACGGGTGGGGCGGCGATCAGTTCTCCTGCCTGGAGTCGCTGTGGACCAAGGAGTCGGGCTGGAACTACCAGGCGTACAACCCGTCCGGCGCCACCGGCATCCCGCAGGCCCTTCCCGGCAGCAAGATGGCCTCGGCCGGCAGCGACTGGGAGTCGAACGCGGCCACCCAGATCGCCTGGGGCCTCGGCTACATCGCCGACGTGTACGGCACGCCGTGCAGCGCGTGGTCGCACTCGCAGGCGGTGAACTGGTACTGACGGGTGCTCAGCGCAGCTCTGAGATGAGCACCGCGCTCGTCCCGGCGGCGTCGGCCTGGAAGACGTGCGGCACGTCGCCCGCGTAGGTCAGGTAGTCGCCGGGATTCAGCAGCACCGGATCTCCGGCAGGGCCAACGAGTGCGCGGCCGGAGATCAGCACCACATGCTCGATCGTCCCCGGGTGGTGCGGATCCGAGCGGCGCGCGTCGCCAGGCTCGGCCTTGATCACGTAGATGTCCCGGCGCGCGCCGGGAGGGCTGGCGGAGAGCAGTGTCGCGCTGTAAGCAGCGGCGGCTGCGGGGACCCCGGAGAGGTCGTCGGCCCGGATGAGGGTCGGCGCGTTGGCCTGCTGGTCCACGAGCACCGCGAACGGGACGCCGAGGGCGACTCCGAGGGCCCACAGCGTCTCCACGCTGGGATTGCCCGCTCCCGACTCCAACTGGGACACGGTCGCCTTGGAGATGCCTGCGCGACGGGCGAGCTCGGACACGGACAGTGAGGCCCCTTCGCGCTCTCGGCGCAGCGTGCGGGCGATACGGGTGCGGAGATCCTCCATTCGTTCATCATGTCAAACGTTCGTTCACTTGACTATCCGCGCGGTGATGTTCAGAATGATGATCATGTGTTCACTGAATCGAACGACCTTCGCATGACCGCAGAGCGGGAGGTGTGGCGGGAGGCACTCGGAGTCGTGCTCGCCACCAGTGCGTACGGCATCTCGTTCGGTGCGCTCGCCGTGGCATCGGGTCTGGATGTCTGGCAGACCTGCGTGCTCAGCCTGCTGATGTTCACCGGCGGCTCGCAGTTCGCGTTCGTCGGAGTGTTCACCGCCGGCGGGCTCGGTGCGCTGCCGTCCGCCATCGCCTCCGCCGCTCTGCTCGGCGTGCGCAACGTCGCCTACGGCATGCGGATGTCGCCGCTCATCGGCGGAGGAGCGCGAACAAGAGCTCTCGCCGCACACTTCACGATCGACGAATCCACGGCGGTCGCGATCTCTCAGGACGACCCGCGGCTGCGCCGCGTCGGCTTCTGGGTGACCGGCGTCGGCATCTTCGTCGGCTGGAACATCACGACGCTGATCGGCGCGCTGGTGGGCGACGTCCTCGGCGACCCGCGGACGTGGGGGCTGGATGCTGCCGCTGCCGCCGCCTTCCTCGCGCTGCTGTGGCCGCGCCTGAAGCAGCGCCAGGCCGTCGCGGTGGGGATCGCCGCCGCGGTCGTCGCAGCATCGCTGACGCCGTTCATCATGCCGGGGCTCCCCGTTCTCCTCGCCGCTGCCGTGGCGATCGTGGTCGGCTGGTTCAACTGGCTGGGCCGCCCCGCAACCGCCGCTGCGGGCTCGGCATCCGCCGGCTCCGCGGCCCCGGGCGGGGCGGAGGACGCGCGATGAGCCTGTGGAGTGCGATCCTGCTGGCGGCCCTGATCTGCCTGTCGCTCAAGGCCATCGGCTACCTCGTGCCGCCGAAGGTGCTCGAGGCGCCTCGCCCGGCGCGGATCTCCGACCTGCTCACGGTCGCCCTGCTCGCGGCCCTCGTCGCCGTGCAGACGCTCGGCGACGGGCAGGCGGTCACGGTGGACGCCCGGGTGCCTGCCGTGCTCGTCGCCGCGGGCCTGCTGTGGCTGCGGCAGTCCTTCCTCGTCGTGGTGATCGCCGCAGCGGCCGTCGCCGCGCTGCTGCGTCTTCTCGGCCTCGCGGCCTGACCGCGGCCGCGTAGGATCGTCTGATGCACATCAGCTGGATCTCGAGGGTGCTGTCGTGGGTCGCGGCGGCGCTGGTCGGCGGTGTCTTCGGCATCGCCGGGACGATCGGGCACAGCCTGATGTGGGGGCCGATTCCGGTCGGGCTCGCCGTGGGGACGATCGCCTGCGGCGCCATCCTCGTCGCGATCCGCGGGCTCACGCACGATCGCGGGGCGACTCTCGCCGCCGGTCTCGGGATGCTCGGGATGCTCGTGCTGATCTCCGGGGTCGGACCGGGCGGCTCCGTCGTCGTCGAGGACACGCTCGCCGGCCAGGTGTGGACCTACCTCGTCGCCGGACTCGTGCTCGTCGCGGTCGCGTGGCCGTCATTCTCCCGACTCCCGGTGCGCACCCAGGCCGGCCGAGGGGCCGCAGGGCCTGTCGCGGACCCCGCCGCGCCCCTGATCACCGACGTGCCGAGAGCCGCCGGGGGAGAACCGACCGCCCGTGAGTCGTAGACTGAAGCCGTGACGTATGTGATCGCCCTTCCGTGCGTCGATGTGAAGGATCGTGCCTGCATCGACGAGTGCCCCGTTGACTGCATCTACGAGGGTGAACGCTCGCTGTACATCCACCCCGACGAGTGCGTGGACTGCGGTGCCTGCGAGCCCGTGTGCCCCGTCGAGGCGATCTACTACGAGGACGACCTCCCCGAGGAGTGGCAGGACTACTACAAGGCGAACGTCGAGTTCTTCGACGAGATCGGCTCGCCCGGCGGCGCCGCCAAGGTCGGCGTCTACACGTTCGACCACCCGATCATCGCCGCTCTCCCGCCCCAGGGCGAGTAGGCCGTGAGCGTCCGCGACCTCGCCGACTATCCGTGGGATGCCGTCGCACCGTTCCGCGAGCGCGCGGCACAGCATCCGCAGGGCCTGGTGGACCTCTCCATCGGCTCGCCGGTGGACCCGACGCCGGAGCTGATCCGCAGGGCTCTCGCTGAGGCGACCGACGCCCACGCCTACCCGCAGACCGTCGGGACTCCCGCACTGCGCGAGGCGATCGTGGACTGGTACGCGCGGCGCCGAGGCGTGCCAGACCTCCGGGTCGACAACGTGCTGCCCACGATCGGCTCCAAGGAGCTCGTCGCGCTGCTGCCGACCCTGCTCGGGCTCGGCGAGGGCGACATCGTCGTGCATCCGCGCGTGGCGTACCCGACCTACGACGTCGGAGCCAGGGTGGCCGGCGCCACCCCGTTTGCAGCCGATGACCCGGCCGAATGGCCGGAGGGTGCGAAGCTCATCTGGATCAACACCCCCGGCAATCCCGACGGGCGCACCTGGACCGTCGATCAGCTGTCCGCCGCCGTGAGCCGCGCTCGCGAGCTCGGCGCCACGCTCGCGAGCGACGAGTGCTACGCCGAGCTCGGCTGGGACGGGCCCTGGGCGACCGAGCCGATCCCGTCGATCCTCGACCCCCGGGTCACCGGCGGCAGCAGGGCGAACCTGCTCAGCGTGTACTCGCTCAGCAAGCAGTCGAACCTCGCCGGGTACCGCGCCGCGTTCGTCGCAGGATGCGAGCGGGTCGTCGGAGAGCTGCTCACCGCGCGCAAGCATCTCGGTCTCATGCCGCCAGCGCCGGTTCAGCATGCGATGGCGGTCGCTCTGCGCGACGACGAGCATGTCCGCACGCAGAAGGAGCTGTATCGCGCCAGGCGCGACACGCTCCGCCCCGCACTGGAAGCGGCAGGGTTCCGGATCGACGGGTCGGAGGCGGGCCTGTACCTGTGGGCGACGGAGGGCCGCGACGCCTGGGAGAGCATGTCGAGGCTCGCCGAGCTCGGCATCCTGGCCGGACCGGGACCGTTCTACGGCGAGCACTCCGCTGCGCACGTGCGGCTCGCACTGACGGCCCCGAGCGAGCGCGTCGATGAGGGCGCCCGTCGCCTGCGCGGAGCACTGTAGAGAATCTCCTCATGTGTCGCATCCTTTTGGCGGATGTCACAGTAGGCCGGCGCGGCTACTAGGCTGTAGAGGCGATTCGGTCGTCATCCCCCAGACCGAACTGAAGAGGAGGCCCGCGTGAGCGCAGCGGCAGACCAGCAGGCGACAGCGAAGCTGACCATCGGCGACACCACCGCGGAATTCCCGCTCGTGCGGGGCACGGCAGGGCACGACAGCATCGACTTCACGACGCTGACCCGCCAGACCGGCTACACGGGTCTCGACTACGGCTTCGTCAACACGGCATCCACGAAGTCGGAGATCACCTTCATCGACGGCGACAAGGGCATCCTGCGATACCGCGGCTACCCGATCGAGCAGCTCGCCGGCAACACCAGCTACCTCGAAGTGGCGTGGCTGCTGATCTACGGTGAGCTGCCCTCGGCATCCGAGCTCGCCGAGTTCGACGACAAGATCCGCCGACACACGCTGCTGCACGAGGATCTCAAGCACTTCTTCTCGGCGCTGCCGCACACCGCGCACCCGATGTCCGTCCTGTCCTCGGCCGTGGCCGCGCTCTCGACCTACTACGAGGGCCAGACCGACCCGCACAACCCCGAGCACGTCGAGCTGAACATGGTCCGGATGCTCGCCAAGCTCCCGGTGATCGCCGCTTACGCGCACAAGAAGAGCGTCGGCCAGGCGTTCCTCTACCCTGACAACTCGCTGAGCTTCGTCGACAACTTCCTCAAGCTGAACTTCGGAGTACACTCCGAGCCCTACGAGATCAACCCGGTCATGTCGAAGGCGCTCGAGCTGCTGCTCATCCTGCATGAGGACCACGAGCAGAACGCCTCCACGTCGACCGTCCGCCTCGTCGGCTCGACCGGAGCGAACCAGTTCGCCTCGATCTCCGCCGGCATCCAGGCGCTCTCCGGCCCGCTGCACGGCGGCGCGAACGAGGCCGTGCTGACGATGCTCGGCCAGATCCGCGACTCGGGACAGAGCGTCTCGCGCTTCGTCGAGCGGGTGAAGAACAAGGAAGAGGGCGTGAAGCTGATGGGCTTCGGGCACCGGGTCTACAAGAACTACGACCCGCGCGCCAAGCTCGTCAAGGAGGCGGCCGGCGAGGTGCTGTCCGAACTCGGCGTGACGGATCCGCTCCTCGATCTCGCGCAGGAGCTCGAGGAGCTCGCCCTCGCAGACGACTACTTCCGCGAGCGTCGCCTGTATCCGAACGTCGACTTCTACACCGGCGTCATCTACAAGGCGATGGGCTTCCCGACCCGGATGTTCACGGTGCTGTTCGCGATCGGGCGTCTTCCCGGGTGGCTCGCCCAGTGGCGCGAGCTGCAGAACGACCCGCAGACGAAGATCGGCCGCCCGCAGCAGCTGTACACGGGATCGCCCGAGCGCACCTTCCAGACGCGCTGACGCGGACCGGACCCGTGCCGGTCGTCACCGCAGAGGCCGTGGTCCCGGTGGATCCGGCGACGGCGTTCGCGATCTCCCAGACGACCGGCGCCGTGCGCCGCCGGTGGGATCCCTTCATCAGCGAGCAGCACTTCCTGGACGACGCGGATGCCGCAGCCAAGGGCGTGCGCACCTTCACGAGGCAGCGACTCGGCTTCGCGATGATCAGTCGCTACGTCTCCTACGCGCCGCCGACGAACGTCGGCATGATGATGGAGAGCGGCCCGTGGTTCTTCGAGAAGCTCGGTGGCGGCTGGCGGTTCACCGCAGTCCCCGAGGGCACTCTCGCCGTGTGGAAGTACAACTTCTCCTGCCGACCGGCCTGGCTCGCCCCGATCGCCGACTGGATCGGCATCCGGGTGCTCGGCTTCGAGGTCAGGAGGCGGCTCGCGGGTTTCGTCCGCGGATGCTCCGACCCGCTCGTGCTGCAGGCCGTGCGCCGCTGACATCCGCGCGGTCCCTCGGGGGATGACGACGGCGCCCCGCCTGCGTGTCCACGCCCCACTGCTCTGACGCGTGCCAGGTGGGGTGTGGGCGACCAGACGGGGCGCCGTGTGTGTGGAGGGTCAGCGGCCCTGGTAGCCGCGGCCGCCGCCCTGACGCGACTGACCGCCCTGACGAGCCTGGCCGCCGCCCTGACGGGAGGCGCCGGGCTGTCCCTGACCGCCCTGGCCGGAGCGGGGACGACGACGACGAGCGGGAGGAGTGGTGGCTCCGCTGCGCTCACCGCCGGCGGGGCGCTGCTTGGCCGGCTGGCGCTGCGGCTGAGCCTGGACCGGCGCGGGGCGCACGTGAGGGGCGCGCTCCGGCACGAGCTCGGTGACGGCGCTCGCCGTGACCTCCTCGAGCGGCGCCGTGATGGCGGCCTTGCGCAGCAGGTCCTTCACATCGCGACGCTGCTCGGGCAGGACGACGGTGACAACGGTGCCTGCGGCGCCGGCACGGGCGGTGCGGCCGGAGCGGTGCAGGTACGCCTTGTGCTCCATGGGCGGGTCGACGTGCACGACGAGGTCGACGTTGTCGACGTGGACGCCGCGCGCGGCGACGTCGGTGGCGACGAGCACGCGGACGCCGCCGTCCTCCGGGTCGGACGAGAACGCGCCGAGGTTGCGCTCACGGGCGTTCTGCGACAGGTTGCCGTGCAGATCGACGGCCGGGATGCCGGACGCGGTGAGCTGCTTGGCGAGCTTCTTCGCCTGGTGCTTGGTGCGAGTGAAGAGGATGCGGCGGCCGGTGCCGGACGCGAGGTCGCGCACGAGCGTGGTCTTGTTGTCGGTGGAGTCGACGACCAGCACGCGGTGGGTCATCTCGCCGACGGGCACGCTCGCCTCGTCGACCTGGTGGCTCACGGGGGAGTCCAGGAAGCGGCGGGCGAGGGTGTCGATGCCGCGGTCGAGCGTCGCGCTGAACAGCAGGCGCTGTCCGCCGGCCGGCGTCGCGGTCAGGATGCGGGTGACACCGGGGAGGAAGCCGAGGTCGGCCATGTGGTCGGCCTCGTCGAGCACGGTGACCTCGATACCGTCGAGCTGCACGACCCGCTGCTTCATCAGGTCCTCGAGACGGCCGGGGCACGCCACGACGATGTCGACGCCGTTGCGCATGGCCTGCTCCTGCGGACGCTGGCTGACGCCGCCGAAGACGGTGGTGACCTTCAGTCCGGCGGCTGCGGCGAGCGGGGCGATGGTCGCGGCGATCTGGGTGGCGAGCTCGCGGGTCGGGGCGAGCACGAGGCCGCGCGGGTGACCGGGGCGGCTCTTGCGTGCGGATGACGCGAGGCGGGCGACGAGGGGAAGCGCGAACGCGATGGTCTTGCCGCTTCCGGTGCGTCCGCGGCCGAGGAGGTCGCGGCCGGCGAGGGAGTCGGGGAGCGTGTCGCGCTGGATGGCGAACGCCTCCGTCTTGCCGTCGGCGGCGAGAACGGCGGCGAGGTCGGCGGGCACGCCGAGATCGAGGAAGGAAGTCATGGGGGTATCTCCGAAAATGCACGCGCGCAGAGGCCGGGTGCGGGGAAGGGTGGGCGACGGCGCGGGATCGCGCATCGTTTCGCCGTTCGAAATGGCCAGAACCAGCTAGTGGCGCGGGAGCGTGTCGACGACGCAGACGTCTCGCATGGCGAGTGGCGTCACGATGACACTATCACGCGCCGCCCGCGTTACCCTGTGAGCCCGCCCCGCCGCGCGTCAGGCGTGCAGCGCCTCGTTCAGGGTGACGCCGACGCCGGCGCGGCGCACAGCCTCGACCGCTCCGCTGAGCGAGTTGCGGCGGAACAGCAGACCGTCCTGACCGGAGAGGTCGGCGCCCTTGACGGTCTTCCTGGCGCCATCGGCGGTGACAGGACCGTCGACCAGCACGATCTTGGTGCCCGCCGTGACGTAGAGGCCGGCCTCTACGACGCAGTCGTCGCCGAGAGAGATCCCGATGCCGGCATTCGCGCCGAGAAGAGTCCGAGACCCGATCGACACGCGATGCGCGCCGCCGCCCGAGAGCGTGCCCATGATCGACGAGCCGCCGCCGATGTCGCTGCCGTCGCCGACCACGACACCCTGCGAGATGCGACCCTCCACCATCGAGGCTCCGAGCGTGCCGGCGTTGAAGTTGACGAAGCCCTCGTGCATCACGGTGGTGCCGGGGGAGAGGTGAGCGCCGAGGCGCACGCGCGAGGCGTCGGCGATCCGCACGCCGGCGGGCTGGACGTAGTCGGTCAGCCGGGGGAACTTGTCCAGGCCCTGGACCTGAATGCCGGCGCGCTGCAGCAGCGGCCGCAGCCGTGCGGCGTCGTCAGGGTGCACAGGGCCGGCGTTCGTCCAGGCGACGTTCGGCAGGTGGCCGAAGACGCCCTCGAGGTTCAGCTCGTTGGGGCGCACCACGAGGTGCGAGAGCGCGTGCAGTCGCAGGTACGCGTCGGCGGTCGATGCGGGGGCCTCATCGAGGTCGATCTCCAGCTGCACCGTCTCCACGGTGACGTTGCGGCGCTCGTCCGGGCCGGTGAGCGCCTCCAGCGCGGAGAGCGCGGCCGCGGCATCTTCGGCGGAGGGCGCCGTCGCGAGCACCTCGGGGAACCAGGCGTCCAGGACGGTGCCGTCCCCGGCGATCGTCGTGAGTCCGGTACCCCATGCCGTGCGCGCGTCAGTCATGCCACAACGCTACCGAATCCGGCGACGTCGTCCGGCCCGCGAGACTTCACGAATGTCACATTTCTCAGTCGGAACAGTGACATTCGTGAAGTCTCGCGGGCTGAGGGGCGCAAGTAGGCTGGGGGCATGGTGCTCGATCTGACCGCGTCCTCTCTCGACCTCACCCGTGCGATCTGCGACATCCCCAGCGTCTCGGGGGAGGAGAAGACCCTCGCAGACGCGATCGAGCAGGCGATCAGCGGCTATCTGCATCTGGAGGTGATCCGGCACGGCAACACGGTCGTCGCGCGCACGGATCTCGGACGCGAGCAGCGGGTCGCGATCGCCGGGCACATCGACACCGTGCCCATCAACGGCAACGTGCCCACCAGGGACGTCGAGGTCGACGGCGTCCCCGTGCTCTGGGGCCGCGGCACCGTGGACATGAAGGCAGGTGTCGCGGTGCAGCTGAAGCTCGCCGCAGAGCTGACCGATCCCGTGGTCGACATCACCTGGATGTGGTACGACAACGAGGAGGTCGAGGCGTCGAAGAACGGTCTCGGGCTGCTCGCCGCAGTGCGCCCCGACCTGTTCGAAGCCGACTTCGCGATCCTCGGCGAGCCCTCGAACGGCCAGGTCGAAGGCGGCTGCAACGGGACCCTCCGCGCCATCGTCCGCACCCGCGGAGTCAGAGCGCACGCCGCCCGCGCCTGGATCGGCGAGAACGCCATCCACCGTGCCGCCCCCGTCCTCACCAGGCTCGCCGAGTACCGCGCCCGAGAGATCCCTGTGGAGGGGCTGCTGTACCGCGAGAGCATGAGCGCCGTGCGGATCGCCGGCGGCGTCGCGGGCAACGTGATCCCCGACGCCTGCGAGGTCGAGGTCAACTACCGCTTCGCCCCGAGCAAGACGGCGGCTGACGCCGAGGCGCACATCCGCAGTGTCCTGGCGGGCTTCGAGGTGGAGATCACGGACGCAGCCGAGGGCGCGCGCCCTGGGCTCGACGCGCCGATCGCCCAGCAGTTCGTCAAGGCCGTCGGCGCCGAGCCGCGTCCGAAGTACGGATGGACCGACGTCGCGCGCTTCTCCGCACTCGGCATCCCCGCCGTCAACTACGGTCCGGGCGACCCGCATCTCGCGCACCATGACGAGGAGCGCGTGCCGATGGCGCAGATAGACGCCGTCGAGCGCGGGCTGCGCGCGTGGCTCACCTCGCGCTGAGCGCCGCGCGCCGGTGGGCGCAGCTGCCCGTCGCCGTGCGGATCGCCGGGGTGTACCTCGGCGCGCGGCTGATCACCACCGAGCTGCTCGTCGTGGCCGCCTCGCTGTCGACGTCGCTGTCGCGATTCGGCGCTGAACCGGGCCTCGTCGACTTCGTCCTCGGCTGGGACGCGCAGTGGTACTGGCTCGTGGCGGAGAGCGGCTATCCCGCCGAGCTGCCGCTCACCGATACCGGCGATGTCGCCGAGAACGCCTGGGCGTTCATGCCCGTGTTCGCGTACGCGGCCAAGGCGGTCGGGGTCGTGTTCGGATCATGGGGTGCCGGAGCGTTCCTGGTGTCCTTCGTCGCCGGCTACCTCGCCTGCCTCGCGCTGCACCGCCTGCTCAGAAACCGCATCGGCGGATCCGCCGCGATGTGGGCGGTGATCCTCTACGCCTCCGGTCCGATCGCGGCGATGTTCCAGGTGGGGTACGCCGAGACCCTGTTCCTGCTGCTGCTCTTCCTCGCGCTCGACGCGGTGACCCGACGCCGCTACCCCTGGCTGTACCTGATCATCCCGGTCATGGCGTTCACGCGGCCCGGCATCCTCGCGTTCGCGCTCTTCCTCGGCCTGCACGGCATCCTGCGATGGATGCGCCGCCGCGACGACCCTCTCGCCGCGCGTGAGGTCGTGCACATCGTCGCACTGGGCGCGCTCGCCACCGCGTGCGGCTTCGCCTGGCAGGTGATCGCCGCGATGGTCACCGGGGATCCGGGCGCGTACCTCGCGACGGAGCTCGCCTGGCGCCGGCACTGGGTCGCCGGAGGCGTCGAGACGTTCGTGCCCTTCGAGGGCTGGATCCAGGCCGCTCAGTTCTGGTTCGCGCAGTGGGGGCTGCCGCAGCCGTGGGGGCCGGTGGCGCTGGCGCTGCTCGTCGTCGCGGTCGGCGCGGCGCTGCTGTACTCGCCGCAGGTGCGCGCGCTCGGGGCCGACATGCGGCTGTGGAGCGCGAGCCACCTGCTGTATCTGCTCGCGGTCTTCTTCCCGCAGTCGAGCACGTTCCGCCTGCTGCTGCCGCTCAGCCCGCTCTGGGGTGCGGTTGCCGTGCCGCGCTCACGCTGGTGGCGCGTGGGCATCCTGCTGCTGTGCCTCGCGGGCCAATGGCTCTGGATATTCCACGTGTACGCGCTCGGGAACACGTTCTGGCAGGTTCCCTGATCGTGAATGCTTCGTGCATTTGTTCGCAGGTGACATCCAGGTCCCGGTGACACCCGATAAACTGGTTCCATACCACCGGAGGAAAAGGAGCCACGATGGCAGCGATGAAGCCGAGGACCGGAGACGGACCCATGGAGGCCGTGAAAGAAGGGCGACTCATCATCGTGCGCGTCCCGCTCGAAGGCGGCGGACGACTGGTCGTCTCCGTGAACGACGCAGAGGCCAAGGAGCTTCACGACGTGCTCGCAGCCGTCGTGGCGCCGGCCTGACACCTGACGAGCTGAGAAGGGCGACGGATCTCCGGATCCGTCGCCCTTCTTCGTGCGCGCGTGCGCTCGTGCTCGTCAGTCGCTGTCGGCGACGCTGATCAGCTGCAACAGGCCCTCGCCGGTCGTCGACACCGTCGCGAGGACGGCGGAGGACTCCTGGGTCTCCTGGATCAGCGAACGGTACGCCGTGGTGACCTCGTCGCGCTGCACAGGGTCGGCGACCCGCCCGCCAGCGAGGACGCGGGGGACGAGCACCATGCCGCCGGTGCGGACGAGGCGCAGGCCATGCTCGACGTAGTCGATGACGTTGTCGGCGTCGGCGTCGACCAGGACGATGTCGTACGACGCCTCGTTCATCCGGGGGAGCACGTCAGCGGCACGTCCCGTGATGAAGCGCGCCTTGGTCGCGGGCACCCTGGCATCGGCGAACGCCTGGCGGGCGGCGGCCAGGTGCTCCGGCTCGTTGTCGATCGAGGTCAGCACGGCCTGCGGGGCACCGCGGAGCAGCCAGAGGCCGGACACGCCGGCGCCGGTTCCGATCTCCACGATCGACCGGGCGCCGGTGGCGGCGGCCAGCACGGCGATCTGCGAGCCGACGGCTGCACTGACCGGCGCTGCACCCAGCTCGACGGCGTGTGCGCGGGCGCGGGCGATCGGATTCGGCTCCACGATCGATTCGCGGATGAAACGTGCGTTCGCGTCATGCTCGCTCATGTTCTCCAGGGTATGTGCTCGATGTGCATCGAGAGGGCAGGCGCGGCGGTAGCCTGGGGACATGACGTTCGGGCTCACCTTCGAGAAGCTGCTGCTGATCGGTCTGATCGCTGTGCTCATCATCGGGCCCGAGCGGCTGCCGAGGGTGGCCGAGGGCTTCGCGAAGACGGTGCGCCGGGCCGGTGAGTACATCCGCGACACGAAGTCCAAGATGCGCGACGAGATCGGCCCGGAGATCGACGACGTCGACTGGCGCAAGCTCGACCCGCGCCAGTACGACCCGCGGCGCATCATCCGCGACGCGCTCCTCGAGGACGCGCCCAAGCCGGTCTCGGCGCCCGCGATGGCTGCACTCGCCGAGCCGAAGGCCGCTCCGAAGGTGCTTCAGGAGTTCTCCCGCACCAGCCCGCCGCCGTTCGACCCCGAGGCGACCTGACCGCGATCGCTGCGGTCAGCCGATCGCGGTGCGCAGCCGGGCGATCTCGTCGTCGGTGAGCAGAGCGCGAGGGATCGCGGTCGCGGCGGACGTGCCGCGCAGCTTGAGGATCACGGCGTCCCTGCCCGCCCGGATGCTCTGGAACGTGTCGTACCGGATCTCGGAGGTGCGGCGTCCGGCGCCGACCTGCAGCACCTCATCGCCCACGGCGACCCACACGACCGTCTCCGGCGGCATCACCGCGCGCACGGCGCGCCGGGCGCCGGACACCGTCAGCACGACGGCATAAGCCATCAGGGCGACGCTGATCAGCGGCATCCACGCGGCGGTCCCCGCATCGTCGACGCCGGCAGCGGTCAGGGCGTTGAGATTCAGGATGCTGAGCACCAGTGCGCCCGCGAGCGCCACCCACATCACGATCGCCCACGGGCGCGTGAGCGAGTAGATCGCCGCATCTCGCGCCATCCGGCGCAGCAGTGATTCGTCGATGGTCAGCGAACGCGGCGAGGAGGGCACCGCGTCATTCTGCCACGGTCGCCGTCAGCGCAGCGTCATCGGAAGGGAGCGCCCGGCGAGACCGCGGCCCTGCTCGGCGAGCGTCCTGGCGAGATCGCGGATCGCGCTCGCCGCGGCATCCGACCGGTCGCCGGTGACCACGGGGACCCCCGCATCGCCGCCGGCACGCAGCGCGGGGCTCAGCGGGATCGACGCCAGCAGCGGCACCGCAGCGGATTCGGAGAGGGCCTCCGCGACCGCGGCTCCGCCGCCGGAGCCGAACAGGTCGACGACGGTGCCGTCCGGGAGCGTGAAGGCGGCCATGTTCTCCACGACCCCGATCACGCGCTGTCCGGTCTGGCGGGCCACGAGCCCGCTGCGGATCGCGACGTCGGAGGCCGCCGCCTGCGGCGTGGTGACGACGAGGACCTCGGCGTGCGGCAGCAGCTGTCCGACCGAGATCGCGATGTCGCCGGTGCCGGGAGGCATGTCGATCAGCAGGATGTCGAGATCGCCGAAGAACACGTCGGTGAGGAACTGCTGCACGGTGCGGTGCAGCATCGGGCCGCGCCAGGCGACGACGGATTCCCCGTCGCGCAGGAACATGCCGATCGAGATCGTCTTCACCCCGTGCGCCACCGGGGGGAGCATGAGGTCGTCGATGCGGGTCGGCTGGGTGCCGGCGGGGATGCCGAGGAGGCCGGGGATCGAGAATCCGTGGACGTCCGCGTCGACGAGACCGACGGCGAGGCCCTGCTCGGCGAGGGCGACGGCGAGGTTCGCGGTCACGGTGGACTTGCCGACCCCTCCCTTGCCGCTGGAGACCAGGATCACCCGAGTGAGCGAGTCGGGGCCGAACGGCATCTGCCGTGCGGGGCGGCCGTCGCGGAGCTTCTCGGTGAGGGCCTTCCGCTCGGCGGGCGTCATCACGCCCACCTCTACGTCGACCTCCGCGATACCGGGGACGGATGCCGCGGCCTGGCGGACGTCGGATTCGATCCTGGCCGCGGCCGGGCAGCCGACGATGGTCAGCACGATGCCGACCTGGGCCTTCGCGCCCTCGACTGTGATCTCGCGCACCATGTCGAGCTCGCCGATCGGACGCCGCAGCTCGGGGTCGCTCACCGCCGCGACTGCGGCGCGCACGGCGTCGACGGAGCTCATCAGGCGGGGCTGCCGCTCTTCTTGTCCGGCGACCTGTCCGGCGACCTGTCCTGCGCCCTGTCGTCGTGCTCGAGCTCGGCGAGCAGCGACTTCAGCTCCTGTCGCAGCACGTCGCGCGTCACCGCCTGCGTGTTGCGCTCCTCGAGCGACATGCGCAGGGCGACGATCTCCCGCGCCAGGTACTCCGTGTCGGCCAGGTTCCGCTCGGCGCGCTGACGGTCCTGCTCGATCTGCACGCGGTCGCGGTCGTCCTGACGGTTCTGCGCGAGCAGGATCAGGGGCGCGGCGTAGGAGGCCTGCAGCGACAGCATCAGGGTGAGCGCCGTGAAGCCGAGGGCGGCGTCATCGAAGCGAAGGTGGTCGGGCATGAGCGTGTTCCACACGATCCACAGCACGCAGAACAGGGTGAGGATCAGCAGGAACGCGGGGGTGCCCATCGCCCGCGCCACCCACTCCGTGAACCGCCCGAAGCGGTCGCGCGACGTCGACCGCTGACGAGTGGTCCCGCGGCCGAGGGGTGCGTCGAGGCGGGGCGAGCGTGCCATCAGCGCACCTCCTTCGAGGCGGGCTCGTCGTCGTCGTGGGTGCGCCAGTCGTCCGGCAGCAGGTAGTCGAGCACGTCGTCGACGCTGATCGCGCCGACGAGGCGGTGCGCGGCGTCGATCACGGGCAGCGAGACGAGGTCGTAGCTCGCGAGCATCCTGGCGACTTCCGCGGCCGACGCTGTCACGGGCACCGGCTCGAGGCTGTCGTCCATGATCGCGCCGAGCCGCTCGTGCGGCGGGTAGCGCAGCATCCGCTGGAAATGCACCATTCCGAGCAGGCGCCCGGTGGGGGTCTCGAACGGCGGCAGCGTCACGAACACCGCGGCGGCGAGCGCGGGGTGCAGCTCGTGACGGCGGATCAGCGCGAGGGCCTCGGCGACGGTCGCGTCGGCGGACAGGATGATCGGCTCCGGCGTCATGAGTCCGCCGGCGGTGTCGGGACCGTAGCGCAGCAGCATCCTGACGTCCTCCGCCTCCTCGGGCTCCATCAGCTCGAGGAGCTGCTCGAGCCGGTTCGGCGGAAGCTGTGCCAGGAGGTCGGCGGCGTCGTCCGGCTCCATCTGATCGAGGATGTCGGCGGCGCGCTCGTCGCCGAGGCGGTCGAGGATGTGCACCTGCTCGTCCTCCGGCATCTCCTCGAGCGCGTCGGCGAGGCGGTCGTCGGAGAGCTCCTCCGCGACCTCGATCATGCGCTGCTGCGGCAGGTCGAGCAGGGTGTTGGCGAGATCGGCCGCGTGCAGCTCGGCATAGGACGCCACGAGCTGCTCGGCCGACTGCGACTCGCCGGGGGCGCGCTGCTCGGCGACCTCGTTCCAGGCGGCGAAGGTCGTCGCCCCCTTGGCGAACGGCGAGGCGCTTGTCTTCGGTCGGCGCAGGAACAGCTGGCTGACCGCCCATTCCCCGAGGCGATTCGGCTCGATCGCGACGTCCTCGATCACGGCGCTGCCGCTGCCGTCGACGAGGCTCACGCGGCGGCCGAGGAGCTCGGCGAGCACGCGCACCTCGCCGGCGCGCGGCGAGAAGCGGCGCACGTTGATGAGACCGGTGGTGATCACCTGGCCGGCGCGGATCGAGGTGACCCGCCCGATCGAGAGGAAGACCTGACGGCGCCCCGGGATCTCGACCACGAGGCCGATCACGCGGGGGGAGGCCGTACTTCGGTACACGACGACGACGTCACGGACTTTGCCGAGCCGGTCGCCCACGGGGTCGAAGACGGCGCAGCCTGCGAGGCGCGCGGCGAATACCCGTTGTGTGCTCACGCTTCCAGCGTAGTGCGCGACCCCGCTGCGGTTCAGTTCCGTGGCGGTTCCGGGGAAGCTCATCGGAGGGCATGGAACAATGGCGAGATGAGCATGCTTAATCGTCCGGCCGACTCCAGCGACACCGGCGAGGTCGTCGCGTCGACCAGAGACTACGAGAGCGCGCAGAAGACCGTGTCGAAGCTGATCGCGTCGGAGGTGCCCGCGCGGGACATCGCGATCATCGGTCAGAGCGTGCGCACCGTCGAGCGCATCACCGGCCGGCTCGGCTACGCCGCGGCCGCTCGATCCGGTGCGATCAACGGCGTGCTGATCGGCCTGTTCCTGTCGGCGATCCTCGTTCTCGGCACGCCGGACGTGCCGATCCAGCTCTTCGTCGGTTTCGTGTTCATCGGCGTGGCCGTCGGCATGCTGCTCAGCCTCGTCACCTATGCGATCGTGCGTCGCCGTCGCGACTTCGCGAGCGTCACGCAGTTCGCGGCCGATCACTACGAGGTGACGGTGAAGGCGACATCGCTCGCGAAGGCGCGTCAGGCGCTCGGAGCGGTTCGCCCGACGACCGTGCGCCCTCCGGTGAACCTCGATGAGCCGCCGAGGTACGGCGAGCGCATCACGCCCGGTGGCGGTCAGACGCCGCCCGCCGTGCAGCCGGTGATCCCTCCGCGTCCTGCCGCTCCCGGCTCCGCGCCTGAGGCTGGGGAGGCGGAGACGCCGGCGCCGGCGGTCGATCCGGCGGACGACACGCCCGCGGACGGTCAGGCCGAGAACGGCCGATGATGCGCGGGTCGGTGAGATGACCGAGCTGCGGGTGGAGCTGCCGGCCGGGCCGACGACGGTCTCGGCGGACTGGACCGCCGGCGGCAACGGCGTGACGGTGATCGTCGCCCACGGCGCGGGAACGGGGAAGGACCATCCGTTCCTGACGGGGTTCACCGCTGGACTCGAGGTTCTCGGGTTCTCCACGCTGCGTTTCAACCTCCCGTACGTCGAGCAGGGCAGGCGGATGCCGGGCCCGGCGACGCACGCGGTCGCGACGTGGAATGCCGCCGTCGCCTATGCGCGCACCGCAGACCCCGCCGCGGCCGTGTGGGCGACCGGCAAGTCGTATGGCGGCCGGATGGCGTCGATGGCTGTGGCCGAGGGGCTCGTGGTCGATGGACTCGCCTACCTCGGCTATCCGCTGCATCCGCCGGGCAGGCCCGAGAAGCCGCGCGCCGAGCATCTGCCCGCCATCGCTGCGCCTCAGCTGTTCGTCGAGGGCACGAACGATCCGTTCATCCAGCCGCTGGCGCAGTTCGAGGAGGTCGTCGCGACCTGCCAGGACGCGCGCGTGGTGTGGGTCGAGGGCGGTGGCCACACTTTCGAGGTGAAGGGGCAGAAGCGCCCGGCATCCGAGATCGGCGCGTCCCTCGCGCCGTTCGTCGCGGAGTCCGCCCGTCCCTGACACGATGGCTGGGTGACCCTCGAACGCATCGCCCTCATCTCGGACGTCCATGGCAATCTGACGGCGCTCGAGGCTGTACTGGCCGACATCGAGCGCCGGGGGATCTCGCGCATCTTCAACCTCGGGGACACCGCGGGCAAGGGTCCTCGCGGCGACGCCACGGTTCGCCGCTGTCGCGAGGCGTGCGAGGTGAGCGTGCGCGGGAACTGGGACGACTTCCTCCCCGCGATCCCCGACGACGGCCCTCCCGAGATGCTCTGGTGGCGCGACGAGCTGTCACCCGAGAGCCGCAGCTGGCTGGCCGCGCTTCCGCTGAGCGTCGATCTCGAGCTCAGCGCACGACGCATCCGCCTGTTCCACGCGTCGGCTGAGAGCCCGCACGTGCGGGTGCATTTCCATCACACGCCGGAGCAGTTCGCGTCGATGTTCGAGAACACCGAGATGACCGGCGCAGGGCCGGTGCCGGACGTCGTCGGGTACGCCGACATCCACGATGCGTACATCGAGTCGGTGGACGGGCGGATGCTGTTCAACACCGGCAGTGCGGGCAACCCGCTCGACGATCCGGCGCCGTCCTACGTGATCCTCGAGGGCGGGCCCGACGAGTCGTGGCCCTTCGGCGTGCAGTTCGTGCGGGTGCCCTATGACGTGGAGGCCGAGATCGCCGTCGCCGAGTCGCTGAGGATGCCGACTCGGGATGTCTGGTCCGTCGAGCTTCGCACTGCCGTCTACCGCGGGCGGCAGCGATGAGGGGCCTGCACCACGTCGAGGTCTGGGTCGCCGATCTCCACGCGGCCACGGAGTCATGGGGCTGGCTGCTGGCTGCGCTCGGCTTCGAGTGCGCCGGCGAGTGGCCGGACGGACGGACCTGGGACGCCGGAGGGGCGTACGTGACGCTCACCACCTCACCGAACCTGTCGGCGTCGGAGCACGACCGTCGGCGTCCTGGCGTGAACCATCTGGCCTTCCGGGGAGGTTCGCCGGAAGAGGTGGATGCCGTCATGTCCGCCGCCGGCGCGCAGGGCTGGCGGCCGCTGTATCACGACCGGTATCCGCACGCCGGCGGCCCTGGGCACTATGCCGGCTGGCTGGAGAACGACACAGGGTTCAAGGTGGAGATCGTCGCGGAACCCGGCTGAGCGGCATCCGAGCAGTCAGCCCTGCTGCACGCGCGCGATCCACGCCTCGACCTCGTCGGCGGTGCGGGGGATGCCGGCCGAGAGGTTCACCGGGCCGTCCTCCGTCATCAGGATGTCGTCCTCGATGCGCGCGCCGATGCCGCGCAGCTCCTCGGGCACGGTGAGGTCGTCGATCTGGAAGTACAGGCCCGGCTCGATCGTGAACACCATGCCGGGTGCGAGCAGGCCGTCGTAGTACATCTCGCGTCGTGCCTGCGCGCAGTCGTGCACGTCCATGCCGAGGTGGTGCGAGGTGCCGTGCACCATGTACCGGCGGTGCTGGCCTCCGGCATCCGCGTCCAGTGCCTCTTCGGCCGTGACCGGGAGAAGACCCCATTCGGCGACGCGGGCCGCGATGACCTTCATCGCCGCGCCGTGCACCTCGCGGAAGGGAACGCCGACCTGCGCCGCCTCGAACGCGGCATCCGCAGCCTCGCGCACCGTCTCGTAGACCCTCCGCTGCACGTCGCTGAAGGTGCCCGAGATCGGGAGCGTGCGCGTGATGTCGGCCGTGTACAGGCTGTCGGCCTCCACGCCCGCGTCGAGCAGGATCAGCTCGCCCGGCACGACCGCGCCGTCGTTGCGCGTCCAGTGCAGGTAGCAGGCGTGGGGTCCGGATGCCGCGATCGTGTCATAGCCCTCGCCGTTGCCGTCCTCACGGGCGCGGCGGTGGAAGACACCCTCCACGACGCGCTCGCCGCGGGAATGCGCCACCGCCGCAGGCAGCGCACGGATGACATCGTCGAAGCCGTTCGCGGTGATCTCCACCGCTCGGCGCATCTCGGCGATCTCGAATTCGTCCTTGATCAGGCGGAGCTCCGAGACGAATCGGTCCAGCTCGTCCGACGCCCCGATCGTCAGCTCGCCCTCGGCGGCCTCGAACTCGTCGAGGTGCGCGGTCGCGATGCCGAGGTCGGCTGCGGTGCCGGCCAGCGACGGCCGAGGGCCGATCCAGAATTCGCCGACGGTGGCGTCGGCGTAGAACTCGGTCGTGGTGCGGTCGGCCCGCTCGCGGAAGTACAGGGTGACGTCGTGGCCGCCGTCGACCGGCTCGAAGACGAGCACCGAATCCGGCTCGGAATCCGATGCCCAGCCGGTGAGGTGCGCGAACGCGGAGTGCGGGCGGAACACGTAGTCCGTGTCGTTGCTGCGCTGCTTGAGGGAGCCGGCGGGAATCACGAGGCGCCTGCCGGGGAATGCGGCTGACACGGCGGTGCGGCGCACAGCGGCATACGGCGCCTGTGCGCGGGCGACCGGCATCGACTCTGTCCGCTCCGCCCAGCCCGTGGAGATGGTCTCGAGGAAGCCGCGGGGGAACGGATCCTTGCGGTTCTTCGTTCCTGTCTGCGCTGCGCGGTCGGACGGTTCTGCGGGGATCTCGACGGCGTCGTCGACGGGGGGCTCAGCGATCGTGTCGCGCTCTGCGGTGTTCATCCCACCAGTCTGTCACCTGGCGTGCCGGGGCGCGGGCGTTTCGTCTCGCTGCGCTCGCTCAACGACCGGGGGCGGGCTCGAGCTGCACGACCAGCGCACGGTGGTCGCTGCCGCCCGCGTCTTCGAGCACGACAGAGCCGGTCGGGGTCCAGTCTGCGGACGCCATCACATGGTCGATCGGCGCGCTCAGGAGCGCGGGCAGCGAACTCGGCCAGGTTCCGCTGAAGCCGTTGCCGGTGCGGGAGGCCGCGTCACGGCAGTTGCCCATGTCGCCGCCGTCGACGCCGAGGTGCGCCATGTGGTCGACGGTGGCGTTGAAGTCGCCGGCGAGGATGAAGTCCCCGGCCGGGCACTGATCCGCGATCCACTGCAGATCGCTGCGCCACTGGTCCATCTCCTCCTCGCGGGGAGCCACCGCGTGCACCGCGACGACCGTCGGGCCCTCGCCGGTCACCGGCATCAGCACCGCACTCGGCACCGAGCCCGTGTTGCTCGACCCGTCCTGCGACGACGCGATGACCGAGTACTCGCCGAGGTCGGGGGAGACCAGCACGGTGGTCTGCCAGGACTTCGGCCCGTCGACCACATCGGGTCTGAACTGCACGTGGTGCACCCACATCGGGTGGCCCTGCTCCCGCAGCATCACGGCGATCTGCTCTCCGACCGCCTCGGTGGTCTCCGGAAGGGCCACGATGTCGGCGCCCTGATCGAGGATCTGCCCCGCGATCTCCTCCGCGGTGACCGCCTCGCCCGCGGTGTTCCAGGTCAGCACCCTGAGGCTGGCCTCGGTCTCGGCCGGCAGGGTGTTCGCGCCGAATCCCCGCGAGAGCCCGACGACCCCCGTGGCACCGGCGCCGAGCAGGGCGACGATCAGGACGGATGCCGCGAACCCGCGCAGCGGTCGGGCCAGGAGCAGCAGCAGTGCGATCGCCGCGACCACCAGGAATCCGCCGAGCACCACGCCGCGAGCTGCGACGATCTGCGCGAACGGATACGTCCGCTCGAGGTCGAAGAACTGCGGCCACACCAGCACCGCCGTCACTATGGCGAGCAGGACGGTGAACAGGATCCCGAGGAGTCGAAGCATCCCCACAAGCCTAGGAGCGCCGGCTGTGAAGTGCCTGCCGCGAGGCGCGCGAGTCCCGCGCCGGCGTCGGTACGCTCAGAGGATGGCCTCAGCTCCCACCCCTCGCATCGCGGGTCCCGTCGACCTGCACATGCACTCCAACCATTCCGATGGCACGGAGTCGCCCGCGGAGGTCATGCGCCAGGCGCACGCGCACGGCGTGCGCACCGCGGCCCTCACCGACCACGACCGGACCACGGGATGGGATGAGGCCGCCGGTGCAGCAGCAGCCCTCGGCATGACCCTCATCCCGGGGATGGAGCTCTCCGCGAAGCACGAGTGGCGCAGTGTCCACGTGCTCGGCTACCTCTTCGACCCGCTCGACGCGGCGCTGCGCGCCGAGACCGACCGCATCCGCGGCGATCGCATCGGACGGGCTGAGCGGATCGTGCGCAACATCGGCCGCGATTACGACCTCCTCTGGGAGCACGTGGTCGAGCAGACGACGCTGGACGCGACGGTCGGCCGTCCCCACATCGCCGACGCCCTGATCGCGCGCGGCATCGTCCGCGACAGGACCGAGGCCTTCGACGGCATCCTGCACCCTCGTGAGGGGTACTACGAGCCGCACTACGCGCCGGATCCGCTGACCGCGGTCCGGCTGATCACGCGGGCCGGGGGAGTCGCGATCATCGCGCACCCGGTGACGTCCGGCCGCGACCGGATGATGCCCGTCGCCTTCATCGAGCGGCTGATCGCCGCAGGCCTCGGCGGGTTCGAGATCGACCACCGCGAGAACACCGCGGGCGGCAAGCGGATGCTGCGCGAGATCGCCGCCGCGCACGACCTCATCGTCACCGGCTCCAGCGACTACCACGGCAGCGGCAAGCCCAACCTCCCCGGCGAGAACACCACCTCGGAGGAGATGGCGGCGAGGCTCGTCGACCGGGCGACGGGCACGGCGCCGCGCTTCCCCTGACGCTCGGCGTTCTGTCGGGATACTCCCTGCCGGCTGTCGAGCTGGGCGGATACTGTTCCGGGCATGCAACGAGCGACGTCACTCGAGCAGCGCATCGATGCGGCCGCTCACCGCGTACTCCAGGAAGCCCCGGCGAACGGCATCCGCTCGGGCCTCGTCGAGGTGACCGTGTTCATTCTCAAGCAGGCATGGGCCTGTATCTTCGGGGCGACGCTCCTGGTCGTGATCGTCGCGGCCCGGCTCTGGTACCCGGACGATGCGACGATCGCGCGCAACGACGCGCTCACGATCACCGCGGTGCTGATCCAGATCGCGATGCTGGCCTTCCGCCTCGAGACCGGGCGTGAGCTGTGGGTGATCGTGCTGTTCCATCTCACCGGGACGGCCATGGAGCTGTTCAAGACCGATGCCGGCTCCTGGGCGTATGCGGCGGAGGGAATCCTCCGCATCGGCGGAGTGCCGCTGTTCAGCGGCTTCATGTACGCCGCGGTCGGCTCGTACATGGTGCGGGTGCACCGGCTGTTCGATCTCGGATTCACCCGCTATCCGCGTCGCTGGGTGACGACGGTCCTCGCAGCCGCGATCTACCTGAACTTCTTCGTCCACCACTTCTGGTGGGACGCGCGGTGGATCCTGCTGGCGCTGGTCGTGCTGCTGTGGCTGCCGACGATCATGCATGCGCGGCTCTGGCGTCGCACGCTGCGCCTGCCGCTGCTCGCGGTGTTCGCGGGCGTCGCGGTGTTCATCTATCTCGCCGAGAACATCGGCACCTGGGCCGGCGCCTGGGCGTACCCGGATCAGGTCGAGGCCTGGCAGCCGGTCTCGCCGAGCAAGCTCAGCTCCTGGTTCCTGCTGATGATCATCTCCGTCGTGATGGTCACCTGGATCCACCCGCCACGGGCGCCGCTGTCAGCGCGTGCGCAGACGGAAGAGGGTGCGGATGCCGCAGCATCCGCACCCTCGGAGTCCGTTCAGGCCCCGACGACGGGAGCCGCTCCGGCAGCGCCGGAACCGCCGCGGCGGCGACGACGACGGCGAGCCGGAGCCGGCTTGCCGTCGTGATGCTCCTTGCCCGCGCCGTCGTGCGTGCCGGCGCCCTCGGCGCTGCGGTCCGCGGCGGGCGCGGCGGGCGCATCGTCCGTCGACGTCTCTGCGCCCTCGACGAACGTGGACCCGACCGGCGTCGAGCCGCCGCGACGCCGGCGGCGACGACGGGTGCCGCCCTCCTCGGTGCCCTCGGCCGCGGCATCCGCTGCCCGCTCAGGGCGCGGCGTGCGCGGGGGCCTCTCGGCCTTCGGCGCCGTCACCAGGCGGCCCTTCGTCCCCTCCGGGATGTCGAGGTCGGTGTGCAGGTGCGGACTCGACGAGTAGGTCTCGACGGGCTCGGGCTGACCGAACTCGAGGGCGCGGTTGATCAGGGCCCACTTGTGCAGGTCCTCCCAGTCGACGAAGGTCACCGCGATGCCGGTCTTGCCGGCGCGGCCGGTGCGGCCGGCGCGGTGCAGGTACGTCTTGTCCTCATCCGGGATGGTGTGGTTGATGACGTGCGTGACGTCGTCGACGTCGATGCCGCGCGCGGCGACGTCTGTGGCGACGAGGACGTCGCGCTTGCCGGCCTTGAACGCGGCCATCGAGCGCTCGCGCTGGTCCTGCCCCATGTCGCCGTGCACGCCGCCGACATTGAAGCCGCGGTCGCCGAGCTCGTCGACCAGGCGCTGCGCCGCGCGCTTCGTGCGCGTGAAGATCACGGTCTTGCCGCGGCCCTCGGCCTGCAGGATCCGGGCGATGATCTCGTCCTTGTCGAGCGAGTGCGCGCGGTAGACGAGGTGCTTGATGTTCGCCTGCGTGAGGCCCTCGTCCGGGTCGTTCGCGCGGATGTGGATCGGGTTCGTCATGAACCGGCGGGCGAGCGCCACGATCGGCCCCGGCATGGTCGCCGAGAACAGCTGGGTGTGCCGCACCGAGGGGATCTTCTGGAAGATCTTCTCGATGTCGGCGAGGAAGCCGAGGTCGAGCATCTTGTCGGCCTCATCGAGCACGACCTCCGCCGCGTTCGACAGGTCCAGCAGACGCTGACCCGCGAGGTCGATGAGGCGGCCGGGCGTGCCGACGACGATCTGCGCGCCGGCCTTCAGCTGGTCGATCTGACCCTCGTAGGCCTTGCCGCCGTAGATCGCGACGACGCTGGTCGAGCGGTTGCTGGTGAGCAGGTCGATGTCCTCGTACACCTGCACCGCGAGCTCGCGGGTCGGGACGACGATCAGGGCCTTGACGCCCGGCGCGGGGTCGAGGCCCAGGCGCTGCACGACCGGGATGCCGAAGCCGAAGGTCTTGCCGGTTCCGGTCTTCGCCTGGCCGATGATGTCCTGGCCGGGCAGCCCGAGCGGGATGGTCTGCTCCTGGATGGGGAATGCGTCGATGATGCCTTTGGCGGCGAGCGCGTCGACGATGTCCTGATCGATGCCGAGATCAGAGAAAGTTGTCACTGTATTCAGATGCCTGTCCGGCGACCTCAGGAGGATCGCCACGTTCACGGATCCACGCCGTCTCTTGTGCCACAGGCGCGGGCCCCGCTCCGACGGCGGGGACAGCCCCAGCCTACCCGAGGGGTCGTGTGCGCCTGGAAGAGGGACCTTGCGCGAGTATTGTGAACCCCGTGGTGAACTGGTTCTGGAATCGCGGGAAGTCTCCCAGGCGGACTCTGACGCTGCGCAGCCGCGGTGATCAGGGCGGCGCGACCAGGGTCGACTTCGCCGAAATGGCCCCGGAGCTGAACCGCTTCCTCGGTCAGGCCGCGTACCTGCAGCTCGGCTACTTCGAGACGCTCACCCGGCTCATCCGGGCGACGCCGGAGCTGGTCGAGAAGGAGGCGCTGTCGCGTGCGGCGGGCGCGGCGCTGACCAAGCACCGCGAGATCGTCGACCTGATCGCGCAGCGCGGCGACGACCCGACCACGATCATGCTCCCGTTCCGGGAGAACCTCGATGCGTTCCGCCGCAAGACCATCGGCGCGCGCCCGCGGGAGACGCTCCTGGCGGTGTACATCACGGCCGGGATGCTGGACGACTTCTACCTCGCGCTGGCGTCGAGCTACGGCGACACCGGTGCGCGCGTGGCAGAGATCCTCAGCGAGGACGACGACCGGCACGAGATCGTCGCGATCATCCAGGAGACGATCGAGAGCGACGAGGAGTGGCGCTCGCTGCTGTCGATGTGGGCCAGGCGCCTGGTCGGCGACACGATCCTGGTCTGCCGTTCGGCATTGCGACCCGAGCACCTCGCGGTGGTGGACGACGAGCGCATCGAGCCGGTGTACACCGAGCTGATGGGCGCCCACGCGCGGCGGATGGACGCGATGGGGCTCGCCTCCTAGCCGTCTGGCGGCGGGCGCTCAGATGCCGAGCGCTGCCCTCTTGTCGGCATCCGACCTGCGCCGGAGGACGACGATCGCCACCGTTGCGACGGCGGCCACGGCGACTCCGCCGAGGATGCTCGCGAGCCACAGCCAGATGCTGTCCTGACCGACCCCGGCCCACTGCAGCGCGGCGTACACGGCGCCGGCGACGGCGGTGGCGATCGCGGGCGTCACGACGACGCCGCGCAGCTCACGACCGCCGATCAGGAAGTGGGCGCCGATGCCGAGAGCGCACGCTCCGATGAGTGCGAGGAGGATGTACATCCCGGGCTCAGGCGACGAAGCCGACTCGCCGCGACTCCTCGGTGCCGAGCTCGATGTACGCGAGGTTCGCGGTCGGCACGACGTAGGAGTTGCCCTTGACGTCGGCGAAGCTCACGTGCGCCGTGCCCTGTTCCAGAGCCGCGGTCACCTGGCTGCGGACGTCGTCTGCGCTCGCTGCGGTCTCGAAGCTCAGCTCGCGGCCGGTGTTGATGATGCCGATGCGGATTTCCACGCGTTGCTCCCTGCGGTTTGATGCGACGTCGGACGTCGAGGACTGCGCCCAACTCTACCGTGGGGGAGCGGGGAGGGATCGGTCGCAGCCGGCTGTTTCGCCGTGAGCGCACAGCCGCGGACGCGCCCGGCGGGCGGCCGATGTCGGCATGCCCCAGTAGCGTGGGTGACATGACACAGGACGCCGCTCAGGACGCCGTGGTCGGCGCCGCGGTGGCGGCGTCAGGGGTGATCATCGGGGCGCCGGGAACAGGCAAGACCCGCACGCTCATCGACCGCGTCGTGCACCTTCTCGGCGCGGAGTCGATGCGTCCTGAGGAGCTCCTGGTGCTGACGCCCAGCCGGCAGGCGGCGACCTCGCTGCGCGATCGCATCGGCGTGCGGATCGCCCAGGCGACGCCAGGGCCGCTCGCCCGCTCTCTCGGCTCTTTCGCGTTCCAGCTCGTCCGGGGGGCGATGGTGCGCAGGGGAGAGGAGCCGCCGGCGCTGCTCACCGGAGCCGATCAGGACCGGCTGGTCGCCGAACTGCTCGCCGGCGACGCCGACGACCGGCTGATCGCCTGGCCCGAGGCGCTGAGCCCATCCGTCCGCGCCTCCCGAGGATTCCGCTCGGAGCTGCGCGCGTTCGTCGCGGAGTGCGCCGAGCTCGGCGCGCATCCGGCCGAGCTGCGGGCCACGGGGGACGAGACGTGGGCCGCTGTCGCCGAGTTCCTCGTCGAGTACCGGACGGTGCTCGACTCCGCCCGCTCGGCCCACCGCGACGCCGCCGATCTGCTCGCGGAGGCCTGCACGATCCTGCAGACGGCGGATGCCGTCGATCTCGGCCCCCTCGCCGGCCTCCGGGTCGTGCTCATCGACGACGCCCAGGAGCTCACCCGAGGGGGAGTCGCGGTGGTCCAGGCGCTGCGGGCGCGGGGCGTCGCCGTGCTGGCGTTCGGCGATCCGGACATCTCGTCCGGGACGTTCCGCGGCGCGAGCCCCGAGCTCTTCGCCCAGCTGGCCGGAGCCCTGGGGGATGTGCACGTGCTGGATTCATCGCATCGCCAGGCCCCTGCGCTCACGCACCTCACCCGCACGGTCACACAGGCGATCGGCGTGGCGGGGCGCGTCGAGCATCGGCGTCCGCCGATGCCGGTCCCCGCGGAGGAGACGGATGCCGTGCTCGCCACGTTCATCGCCGCGTCCCCGTACGAAGAGCTCGACCGCGTCGCCGGCGTCATGCGCGACTGGCATCTCGGCGGCGGCGTCCCGTGGGACCGGATGGCCGTGATCGCGCACGACACCAGGCAGGTCACGCAGCTCGAGGCGGAGCTCGCCGCACGCGAGGTGCCGACGAGAGCGGCCGGTGTGCAGCGTCCGCTCGGCAGCGAGACCGCCGTCCGCGATATCGTCGGCATCGTGCGGCTCGCGCTCACGCCGGTCGGCGAGCGCACGCCGCAGGCGCTCGAGGAGGCGCTGCGCACGCCCTTCGGCGGCATGGATGCGATCGGGCTGCGCCGGCTGCGCGCCCGGCTGCGGCACATCGAGCTGGAGCAGGGCGGCTCCACCCCGGCGCGGGAGCTGCTCCGCCAGGCGTTCGCCGCTCCCGATCACTTCACACTGATCGACTCCGCCGAATCCCGCACGGCCGCGCGCTTCGCGCAGGCGATCGCCGAGGTCGCCGAGGGGGCAGCGCGGGGAGAGACGATCCACGACCTGCTCTGGCGGGTGTGGGACCAGGCGCGTGCGGTCGACGGGCGCCGCCTTCACGTCGCATGGCGCGAGATGTCGTTGCAGGCGGCCGGTGCCGAGACGGCCAGGGCTCTCGATGCCCTGGTCGCGCTGTTCGACGCGGCCAAGCGGTTCGTCGAGCGCCGGCCGAACGAGAACCCCGAGATCTTCGTCCGCGACATCCTCGACAGCGAGGTGCCTGAGGACTCCCTCTCCAGCCCCGAGCGCCCCGGCAGGGTCACGCTGCTCACTCCGGCCACGGCGCTCGGAACCGAGTTCGACGCGGTCGTGGTCGCCGGCGTGCAGGACGGTGTGTGGCCGAACGTCCGGCTGCGCGGAGGGATGCTGCAGACCTGGCGCCTCGCCGATGCGCTCCACGCCTCGCGCACCGGGGCCGCGAGCGAGCCGCCAGGGGCGCTGGACCGGCGTCGCGCGGCGCTCCACGACGAACTGCGGCTGTTCGTGCGCGCCGTGTCACGCGCCCGTCGTCGCCTGCTGATCACCGCTGTCGACGACGACGACATGACCCCGAGTCCGTTCTTCGCGTTCCTGCCGCAGCCGGATCCGCCGGAGCTGCACGTCTCGGCCGATCATCCGCTCACGCTGCGGGGACTCGTCGCCAGGCACCGGCGGACGCTGACGACGTCCGCGTCCGACCGCGCGCGGGCGGAGGCGGCGGCCCAGCTCGCCGTGCTCTCCCGCGAGGCGGTCCCCGGCGCCGACCCGGCTGACTGGTACGGAGTGACCCCGCCGTCGACGCTGGCGCCGCTGCGCGACCTCACGGTCGACGCGGCGCGCGTGTCGCCGTCCAAGATGGAGTCCTACGAGGAATGCGGCCTGAACTGGGCGGTGTCGGCACTCGGCGGCGACACCGTGATGCCGCCGACTGCCGGGATCGGCACGATCGTGCACGAGGCGATGGAGCGGGTGCCGGACGGCGACCTCGAGCGGATGCGCGCGATCGTCGCGGAGCACTGGCCTGAGCTCGACTTCGAGACCGAGTGGATCGGGCGCAAGGAGCGGCGCCGCGCCGACATGTTCGTCGACCGGCTGCACACCTATCTCGGTGACGTGCAGCGTGACGGCGGACGCGCGCTCGCGAGCGAGGTGGAGTTCCGCTTCGCGGTGGACCTCGCCGGGGAGACCGGCGACGCGGATGCTGTCGACGGGGAACGCGTCCCTGCGGTGCATCCGGTCGGCGAGGAGCGCGGGAACCAGGCCCTCATCCACGGCTATATCGACCGTGTCGAGATCTACCCGCCCGGCGCGGGCGATCACGGCCACGCCCGCGGGCAGAAGTGGCAGTCGATCGGTGCGGATGCCGGAGGACGCGAGCGCGTGGTCGTGGTCGACCTCAAGACCGGGAAGTCGGACCCGGAGTCGGATTCCGGCGTGATCGAGCACGCGCAGCTCGCGGCATATCAGATCGCCGTGCAGCAGGGGCTGATCGAGGGCGCGGCCCCCGACGCCCTCGCGGGTGCGCGCCTCGTGATCGTGTCGAAGACCCTCGCGAAGAGCGACTATCGGATCGCTCATCAGCACACCCTCGACGACGAGGGGCGCAGCGCCTTCCTCCGGCGGGTGGCGGAGGCCGCGCGCGGGATGTCGGCGTCGAGCTTCACCGCCCAGGTCGAATCGCACTGCGCCGACACCCAGCGGCGGGTGAACCCGTGCCGCATCCACACGGTGCCGGCGGTGAGCGCATGAGCATGACGACGGATACCAGCGTGGTCGCGGAGGGCGCCTGGGCTGGCGTACTGGAGATCAGCGCCACCGACGTCGCGGCGGCGCTCGGCCAGCCGATGCCGACCCCGGCGCAGCAGCGCGTGATCGAGGCTCCTCCCGCCCCAGCGCTGGTCGTCGCCGGCGCCGGCAGCGGCAAGACCGAGACGATGTCCGGGCGCGTCGTGTGGCTCGTCGCGAACGGCCACGTCAGACGCGATGAGATCCTCGGGCTCACGTTCACGCGCAAGGCTGCCGGTGAGCTCGCCGAGCGGATCGGCGCGCGCCTCGCCCTGATCGACGAGTACGGCCGCCGTGGCCTGCTGCCGCACCTGCCGGGGATCGTCGCCTCCGGTGCGCTTCAGCGCATCGACGACGCTGCCCCGGGGCGTCAGCGCGAGGTCGTGCGCAGGCACGTCCTCGACGAGCTCGCACAGCGCCACGCGACGGGCTGGGATCCGGCTGCTCCCCGGGCGGCTGAGGACCTGATGATCCGGCCGCGCGTGTCGACCTACAACGCGTTCGCCGACGGGATCGTGCGAGAGCACGCCGCCCGGATCGGCCGCGACGCCGATGTCGCGATGCTCAGCCAGGCGGCGTCATGGATGCTCGCCCGCGAGGTCGTGCTCCGGTCCGACCTTCCGGACCTCGAGGGGATCGACTACGCGCTCGGCACCGTGATCGACGCGGTCCAGCGGCTCGCGGGCGATGTCCTCGATCACCGGGTCGACCTCGACCTGGCAGTGCGGATCGCGCGCGATCAGGCGCGCGAGTTCGAGCCGTACCGCAGCAACGGCGACGTCGACAAGGCTGCGACGAACCTGCTCAGCCTGCCGGTGCTGACACAGCTGGTGCGCGATTACACCGCCGAGAAGGAGCGCCGCGGGGTCCTCGACTTCGCCGACCAGGTCGGCGGGGCCTACGACATCATCGAGACGGCGCCGGACGTGCGCGCCGAACTCCGAGAGCAGCATAGGGTCGTGCTCCTCGACGAGTATCAGGACACCTCGGTCATCCAGACGCGCTTCCTCGCCGAGCTGTTCCGGGATTCGGCCGTGATGGCCGTCGGCGACCCGCACCAGTCGATCTACGGCTGGCGCGGCGCGAGCGCAGACAACCTGTATGCGTTCTCGAGCGCCTTCGCGAGCAGCGCGGACGCGCAGACGTACAGCCTGATGACCAGCTGGCGCAACGACCGCAGCATCCTCGACATCGCCAATCGCGTGCTCGTGCCGCTGCGGCGGCCGGGGCTCGACGTCCCGCCGCTCGAGCCCCGCCCCGGGGCCGCACCGGGCGCGGTCGACGTGCGCTTCCCGTTCACGGTCGACGACGAGGCCGACGAGGTCGCGGCGTGGTTCGCCGAGCGCCGCGCCGCCCACGGCGATGCGGCCGACGGCGCGCATGATGTCTCCTCCCACGATGCGACGGCCCACACCGGCGCGATCCTGTTCCGCTCGAAGAAGCACATGCAGACGTTCGCGGCCGCCCTCGCGGCGCGCGGCATCCCGCATCGCATCCTGGGTCTGGGCGGGCTGCTCACCACGCCGGAGGTCGTCGACGTCGTCTCCACGCTCCGGGTCGTGCACGACCCGACCGCGGGGTCGGCGCTGATCAGGCTGCTCACCGGCCCCCGGTTCGGCGTGGGAGTGGCCGACATGGCGGCGCTCTACGACCTCGGCCGCACGCTGTCCGAGCGCGACACCTCGATGATGCCCCTGCCGGAGGAGGTGCGGCTGCGGCTTCGCTCCTCGCGCGGCGCCGACGAGGCCGTGTCGATCATCGACGCGGTCGACGTGGTGCGCGCCGTGCGGGACGACTACCGGATGCTGGAGGCCATCAGCCCGGAAGGGAGAGCACGGATCCGCGCGGCAGGCGAGATGCTCGAGCGCCTGCGCCGCGCGTCCTCGCAGCCGATCCCCGAGCTCATCCGCCTGATCGAGCTCGAGCTCCGGCTGGACATCGAACTCGCGGCGAACGAGACCCGCGGCCCGGCGAGAATCGCAGCGACCCAGCTCCGGGCATTCTCGGACGAGGTGCGCGCGTTCCTCACCGCCGACGAGCGGGGCACGATCGGCAGTCTCCTCGCCTGGCTGGACAAGGCCGAGAGCACCGACGAGCTGATGCCGCGCCCCGAGCCGCCGGAACGGGGCGTCGTCCAGCTGCTGACGATCCACGGGTCCAAGGGCCTGGAATGGGATGCCGTGGCCGTCGTGCGGCTCGTCGCCGACGAGCTGCCCAGCCGCGTGTCCGACACCTCGGGATGGTTCGGGTTCGGCGTCGTGCCGTTCGCGCTCCGCGGAGACCGCGACGCTCTTCCTCGCTTCGAGTGGGATCCCGCCGACGCGATCGCCGGTGAGACCGATCCGAGGAAGCGGCAGGCGCTCGCGCAGTCGTCGCTGTCCGGCGGCGTCTCGAAGGCGAACCCGCAGGGAGGCGCACTCCGGCGGTTCAAGGACTCCTACCGGGCGTACCAGCAGCAGGAGGAGCGCCGGCTCGCCTACGTGGCGGTCACTCGCGCCCGCACCGACCTGCTGCTCACCGGGGCGCACTGGGCCGGGCAGAAGTCCCCACGGGTGCCCAGCCCGTATCTCGCCGAGGCCATGGAGGTGCTCGGGGTCGAGCCGGTCGAACAGGTCGACGCCGATCAGAACCCCTACGACGGGCCCGGGGCCACACTGGCCTGGCCTCTCGATCCACTCGGCGCCCGCCGCGGGGCCGTCGAATCGGCGGCGCACGCGGTCCGCGAGGCCGCCACGGCCGACCCTGCACCGACCGCAGAGCTGGCACGGCTCCTCGCCGAGCGCGCGGCCCGGCTGCGGGTGACGGATGCCGCGCCCCCCACTCGCGTCCCCGCCTCGCGTTTCAAGGACTACGTGACCGATTTCGGCGGAACGCTGTCGTCGATCGTGCGGCCGATGCCCGAGCGGCCGTACCGGCAGACCAGGCTGGGCACGCTGTTCCACGCCTGGGTGGAGCGGCGCAGCGAGATCGTCGGCGTGGGGACACGCATCGACGAGGCGCTCTGGGAGCTCGACGAGGATGAGCCCGTCGCCGACGTGTCATCCGCCGACGCAGCGGACCTCGCGACGCTCCAGGAGACCTTCGAGCGCAGCGAATGGGGTGCGCTGCGGCCCATCGCCGTCGAGATCGAGATCGACTTCGCGCTCGGCGGCACCGACGGCGGCACTGACAACCGCGAGGCGCACATCGTGATCTGCAAGCTCGATGCCGTGTTCCGGCGCGCTGACAGGGGCGGTCGCATCGAGATCGTCGACTGGAAGACCGGCAAGGCGCCGCGCACGCAGGCGGAGCGCGAGGAGCGGATGCTGCAGCTCGCCCTCTACCGGCTCGCCTACAACCGGCGGTTCGACGTGCCGCTGGATGAGATCGACGTCGCGCTCTACTACGTCGCGGACGACCTGGTGATCAGGGGCGACCGCGTCTACTCGGAGTCGGAGCTCTTCCAGCGCTGGAGCGCCGCCCGGGCCGCGCGCTGAGCTTCGTCTTCGGGCGAGTCCTCGTGATCCCGGTCGGCCGGCGGCGGCTCCCGGTGGATCGCGCGGCCCGCGTCGCCACGCCCGGCCACCCCGGCATCCCGCGGCGAATCCGGGGACTGCGCGTCGCGGATGGCAGACAGGTCCTCGGTCTCCAGCCGGCTCACCTCGGCACGGTAGGAATCCTCCGAGGACTGCTCGTCGGGCTCATCGTCGCGCCACAGCTCGTTCGGGTTGTAGGCGTCCGTCTGCATCGAGGTGTCCGCGCCGGACGCGGCACCGGCGGGCACGCGGTCGAGGGCCTCCAACGCGGAGTCGACGCCTTCGCTGCGGGCCGTGATCACGGTGAGGTCGTCGTTGCGCAGCCCGTCGGCGAGCGACTCGAGAAGGGCGGCCGCATCGTCGACGATGTCGGTTCGGCGCAGCGAGTCGCCGTGCACCAGCCACCGCGCGAACTCGAGCTCGGCGAGCAGGCGCGCCCGCACCTCGAGCGCGGGGTCCGGGACGCGGTCCGCCGTGCGGGCGTACGCGGTGTGCACGTCGCTCGCGGCATCCGGAGCAGCCGACAGCCACGCCATGTCGACGGCCGGATCGCCGACCGAGAGCGAATGCCAGCCGACCAGGCCGGTGACCTCGGGCCCCCGGTCCGGGTCGTCGTGGAAGATGAAAGAGGTCGCCTGGACGCCGCCGAGCACGACGGTCGACTCGAAACGCCACAGGTCGTCATCCGCGACGGCGTCGCGCCAGCGGACGGTCAGCCGGGCCGGAACCCGTCCGGTCGCGGCGGCTGCGTCGACGAGACGGTTCACCTCGTCGCGACTCTCCTGGGCGGAGCGAGTGAGGAGCCCTGCTCCGCGCACCACGGAGGTCGGCAGCGCGTGCACCGCGGCGATCGCGGCACCCATCGACTGGGCGGCGCCGGGGCCTGGCGGCACGAGCGCCGGTTCGATCTGGAATCCGGGGAGCAGCTCGGTGACCAGCGCCCTGGCATCGGCGAGACGCGTCTCTCCGATGTACTCGGGGGCACGGAAGGGCAGCATCGCCCGGGCGCCGGCCGTCAGGGCGCGCAGCGCGAGCGCCTCGGCTGACAGCTCCCTGGCCGCCTCGTCGTCGTCTGCCACGCGGATCGCCAGCTCACGACCGTCGGCGAGCGTGGCGACGGCGGAGTCGAAGCGCGCGTCGCCGGCGGCGGTCAGGGCGCGCGCACCCGTCACCTCGGCCCCGGGCAGTGCGGCTGTCACCGCCGCGGCTAGAGTGAAAGCAGAGCGTCCCATACCCCCAGGGTAGGCGGGCGCAGGGGCGGTCCCGCCTCCGCCACGCCCGTGAGAGAGCGAGTCGATGACCATTCCGCGCACGTCCCTCGACCGCGCCGCCGACCTGCGTGCGGAGACGGGTGTCCTCGACCGGCTCCGGGCCGATCCGAGCACCCGGGTCATCGCGGTCCGCGACGGCCGAGTGCGGGTCGCGGGCGATTCGCTGCTCAGAGTGCCGGCATCCGACGTCGAACAGGCGACCTGGGCGCTCCTCGGCCGAGCGGCCGACGGGGGCGCGATTCTGCTCGCGGTCCTGCCGCCGGAGACAGACAGCATCGACGCGGCTCCGGAGGAGACCTGGTTCGGACTGCGCGACGTGGGCGCGCGGCTGGATGCCGGCGATGCCGAGCTGCTGATCGCGGCGCTCGCACTCGGCGGCTGGCTCCGCGACGCCCCGTTCTGCCCGGCGTGCGGTGGCGGCACCGAGCTGCGCCAGGCCGGATGGTCGAGGCGCTGCCTGGTCTGCGGGCGGGAGCACTTTCCCCGGACAGACCCCGCGGTGATCGTGGCAGTCGAGAGCGCTGACGGCGACCGGCTGCTCCTCGGTGCGAACGCGAACTGGGGAGGACGGATGTACTCGTGCTTCGCCGGGTTCGCCGAGGCGGGCGAGTCGCTCGAGCAGACGGCGCACCGGGAGATCGAGGAGGAGGCCGGAGTCGTCCTCGGCTCGCTGCGCTATGTCTCCTCGCAGGCCTGGCCGTTCCCCCGCTCGCTGATGATCGGGTTCCGGGCCGTCGCCGTCGACGAGCGCGACGCCCGCGCGGACGGCGAGGAGATCATCGACGTCCGCTGGTTCTCGCGTGAGGAGATCGGCTCCGCGCTCGCGGGTGACGGGCCGGTCGGACTGCCGGGCCCCGCCTCGATCGCCCGCGCCCTGATCGTCGAGTGGCACGAGGAGCGCGCGTGAGCGCGCTGGAAGCGCTCGACGAACGGCAGCGGGAGGCGGCATCCGTGCTGCGCGGCCCTGTCGCCGTCCTCGCCGGGGCCGGCACAGGGAAGACCCGCGTGATCACGCACCGCATCGCACACGGAGTCGACACCGGCGCCTACTCGCCGTCACGGGTGATGGCCGTCACGTTCACTGCGAAGGCGGCCGGCGAGCTCCGCGGGCGGCTGCGGGCGCTCGGGGTGGAAGGCGTCGCGGCGCGCACGTTCCACGCGGCGGCGCTCGCACAGCTGAACTTCTTCTGGCCGACGCTCGCAGGTTCCCCCGCGCCGTCGATCATCGACAACAAGGTGAGGATGCTGGGGCAGGCCGCCGACGCGATGCGGCTGCGTCCGAGCACCGCGACGCTGCGCGACATCGCCTCCGAGATCGAATGGCGCAAGGTCTCGATGCTTTCGGTCGACCAGCACGCGGCGCTCGGGCGCACCGTGAGCGGCATCGACTCCACCGCGCTCGTCGAGCTGCAGCAGCGGTACGAGGCGCTGAAGGACGAGCGGCACCAGCTCGACTTCGAAGACGTGCTCCTCGCCTGCGCGGGGATGCTCGAGGCCGAGCCGCGGGTCGCGGCGTCGGTGCACGAGCAGTACCGCCACTTCACCGTCGACGAGTTCCAGGACGTGTCGCCGCTGCAGAACCGCCTCTTGGAGCTGTGGCTCGGCGACCGCAGGGACATCTGCGTGGTCGGCGACGCGAGTCAGACGATCTACTCGTTCGCCGGCGCGGAGCAGCGGTTCCTGCTCGAGTTCGGGCGGCGCCACCCCGATGCGACCGTCGTGCGCCTGGAGACGAACTACCGTTCGCAGGCGCCCATCCTCGCCGCGGCCAACGCGCTGATGCGCGGGCGCCCCGGTGCGCTCGAGCTCGTCCCCGCGCGGGACTCGTTCTCGGCCGACGCCCCGACCGTCACCGCGTACGACACCGAGCGCGAAGAGGCCGAGGGCGTCGCCAGGTCGATCGCCGCGCGCATCGAGGCCGGCGCCTCACCCGCCGACATCGCGGTGCTGTACCGTGCACACGCCCAATCGGCCGCGCTGCAGCAGGCGCTCGCCGCCGAAGGGATCCCCACGACGGTGCTGGGCGGCACGCGGTTCTTCGCCATGCCCGAGGTGCGCCAGGCGATCCTCGCGCTGCGGGCGGCCGCCGTGTCGCCGACCGAGCACGGCTTCCTTCCCGGCGTCCAGCGCGTGCTGCGCGAGCTCGGCCTGACCGAGGAGCCGCCGGCGGCCGGCGGCGCCCAGCGCGACGGCTGGGAGGCGCGCCGTGCGATCCTCCGCCTGGCGGAGGACGCAGGACCGCAGGAGACCCTTCGGACCTTCAGCGATGCGCTGATGGCGCGGGCGAAGGACCAGCACGAGCCGACCATGCGCACGGTGACGCTGTCGACGCTGCACGCCGCGAAGGGTCTGGAATGGCCGCATGTGCACCTCGCCGGCTGGGCCGAGGGTGCGCTGCCGATCTCCTACGCGACCGGCTTCGAGGCGATCGACGAGGAGCGCCGGCTCGCCTACGTCGGCGTCACGCGGGCCGCGCGTACGCTCTCGCTGTCGTGGTCGCGCTCGGCTGGGAGAGGGGAGCGGGCTCCTTCCCGTTTCCTCGCAGAGATGGGGACCACAGCTCGCGGCACCGGCATTCTTCGTGAAACGTCACCGAACGCCACACGCGCTCGCCGTCCGCAGTGATCTCGACGCAGGACCCGTCTGCGTCGGGCCTGGCGAGGATCCTCGCGGCCAGCGTCGCGGCCTCGGCGATCCGCGCGGCACTGACCCTGGCATCGCCCCGGCCGATGAGCTGCGCGTGCATGCGCGGCCAGGCCGCATCGCGATCGCGCTCATGGCAGTCGCGGCAGGTGAGGCAGGGTGAGGCTCCCGGGACGACCAGCGGGCCGATGCTCGTCCGGCCGCGCTCGATCGCGACCGGCAGGTGCGGCGTGTCCTCGCGGAGATAGCGAGCCAGCTGCAGTGCGGCGGCGGCGCCCTGAACGAGGATCACGCCGACGTGATGCCGGTCGGAGCGGTCGCCCGCGGGAACGCCCTCGTCGGCCAGCGCCTCGCGCATGCGGTACTCGCTTCTCCCGTCCGAGAGGTCGATGCTCTCCACCCAGGCCGCCCGCGCAGCGGCGGGATCGTCGACGAGCAGCGGCTGAAGGCGTGCGAGCAGCATGCGCGCCTCCTGCCGCGGCGCACCCGCGGCGTGGGCGAGCACATCGAAGGAGCCGCGTCGGAATCCGGCCGCCATCCGCGTCAGCAGCGGCTCGACCCACGGGGCCGCGACGCTCACGCGGAGATCGCCGTCCACGCCGAACTGCAGCGTGTCGCCATCCCGCCAGAGCAGCGGCACAGCAGGGTCGAGGCGGGTGATCGTCTTCGGCGTCAGCGGCGGCATTCCCCGATTCTGGGCACTCAGGGGTCGTCGTGGGGGCCGAAACAGGCATCCGTGGACAAGATCACGTCCTGTCCACGGATGTGCAGAGGGAGTGGCTCAGACCGGGCGGTCGCCGCCCGGTCCCGATTCGCCACGATCCTCATCGGCGTCATCACCATCCGCTTCGGCACCGGTGCCGTCCGCGCTCTCCTCGGCGAAGTCGTCGCCGTCGAGCAGGCGCGCCAGCGCCTCGTCGAACTCGTCGGCGGCGGGCTGCTCTCCGCGCGCGACCGCCTGCAGGCGCGCGACCAGAGCGGACGGATCGTCGATGTCCTCGGGTGTCGGCATCAGGTCGGGGTAGTCCCACAGCGCGTCACGACCTGCTGCGCCGACGGCATCCGTCACCGCCTGCCACATCGCCGACGCCTCGCGCAGGCGGCGCGGGCGCAGCTTCAGCCCGACCAACGCGCCGAGTGCGTCCTCTGCCGGTCCGCCGACAGCGCGCCGACGGCGGGCGGCCTCTGCGATCCTGGCGCCGTCGGGGAGCCGGGAGGTCGCCTGTGCGGTGACGACGTCGACCCAGCCGTCGATCGTGGCGACGAGGTTCTCCAGCCGCGCGAGCGCCTCACGCTGCGCCTCCGTCTGCGCGGGGAGGAGGGCGCCGCCCTCTATCGCCGCACGCAGTTCTTCCGGATCGGAGGGGTCGAGCCTGCTGGCGACGTCCTCCAGCGCGTCCACATCGACCGTGACGCCGCGGGCGAAGTCGGTGATCTGCGCCATCACGTGCAGGTGCAGCCACTTCGCGTGACGGTACAGGCGCGCGTACGCGAGTTCGCGCGTCGCCAGGTACAGCGCGATCTGGTCCTCGGGGATCTCCAGGCCCTCGCCGAAGGCGGTGAGGTTCTGCGGGATCACCGCAGCGGTGCCGGCGGGGAGCACCGGGATGCCCACGTCGCCGCCCGACACGACCTCGAGGGAGAGGTTGCCGAGCACCTGGCCGAACTGCGCGGCGAACACGGAGCCGCCGAGCCCGCGCATCAGCTTGCCCGCACCCTCGACGACGCCGCGCATCTCCTCGGGCACCTGGGTGCCGAGCGCGGTCGTGAGCGCATCAGCGATGCTCGTCGACACCGGGCCCGCGATCTCCTTCCACACCGGGAGGGTCGCCTCGACCCATTCGCCGCGGGTCATCGCCCTGGGGCTCTCCGAGAGCTCCGAGATCGTGGTGGCCTCGCCGAGCCAGAGGTTCGCCAGCGCGAACGAGTCGGCGAGCGACGTGCGCGCGCCGTCGGAGATGCCGAGACCGTCGCGATTGGAGATGTGCAGCGCGTGCTTGAGCGCGTTCTCCCACGGGTCGGCGCCGAAGGCCCCCTGCAACTGGGACATGATCGTCTGCATCATCGCCGGGTCGAGCTGGAGGCCCTCCATTCCGGAGAACGCGTTCCTGAGTGCCTCCGGGTCGATGTCACCGGCGCCCTGGCCGGACATCATGCGTCGGAGGAACTCCTGGAAGTCCTCGGGGTTCGGGTCGTTGTCTGCCATCTCGATCGCCCTCTCAGCACGCCTATAGCCGTGGCATCTACGCTAGTCACCGGGACAGGTGTGCGACCCAGAAGCGAGCAGATCGCTGTACGCCGCCCGCGAACGACGGAGGACTGCTGTGGATCGGACCCGGCCTGTGAAGCTCGGACTCGGAGTCTGGGCGCTGGTCGTCGCGCTGATCGCGCTCGCCGTGCTGACCTTCCTGCCCACGCCCTACGTGATCCAGCGACCTGGGCCCGTGTACGACACGCTCGGCACCGCGGCGGGCACCGACGGCGAGCAGGTGCCGCTCATCAAGGTCGAGGGCGCGGAGACCTTCGAGACGGAGGGTTCCCTCGACCTCACGACGGTGCAGGTCATCGGCAACAGGGAGCGGACGCCGAGCTGGTTCGAGCTGGCTCTGGCCTGGACCGACTCGTCGCGCGCGGTCGTCCCCCTCGACTCCGTGTTCCCCGCGGGTGTCACCAGCGAGCAGCGCGATGAGCGCAACGCCACCCTGATGGTCGACTCGCAGCACGAGGCGACAGCCGCCGCACTGAACGAGCTCGGCTACGACACGGGCGCGCAGGTCGTCGTGGTCGAGACGGTCGAGGACATGCCGGCCGACGGCATCCTCGAGGCGGATGACGTCGTCACCGCGGTCGACGGCACGGAGGTGACCTCGGCCAAGCAGCTCAGGCAGGCGATCCAGGATGCCGAGGGGCAGCCGGTCGAGCTCACCGTGCTCCGCGCCGGCGAGGAGCAGACCGTCGAGGTCGCACCCGAGAAGCACACCGAGGGCGGTGAGACGACGTGGCTGGTCGGCATCACGCTGCGCACCGACTACGACTTCGAGATCGACGTCACGATCCAGCTCGACAACGTCGGCGGACCCAGTGCCGGCATGATGTTCGCGCTCGGGATCATCGACACTCTCACGGAGGGTCCGCTCAACGGGGGAGAGGACATCGCCGGCACCGGCACGATCGAGGCCGACGGCACGGTCGGCCCGATCGGCGGCATCCGCCAGAAGCTCTACGGGGCAAGCGGTGCCGGAGCCGAGTACTTCCTCGCGCCGGAGGCGAACTGCGACGAGGTCGCGGGTCACATCCCGGACGGGCTGACCGTGATCAGCACCGCGACGCTCGACGACGCCCTCGCCGCGCTCGCGGCGATCGCGGACGGCGGCGACGTCGACGCGCTGCCGACCTGCGAGGCCGCCGCGAGCTGAGGCGCTCAACCCCGCCGACCACCGTGACCTCCCCGTGATCGGTATGGAAGCCGCCGCATAGCAGGCGTGCCTAGGATGGGACCGTGACTTCGACCTCCGCTCCGAATCCGGCCACGCCTCGAACCTCACGAAGAATATTCGGCATCTCGCTGGCGCTCATCGCCGCGCTGATCGCGGCGTTCTTCGTCTTCTCGTCGCTCTACACCGAGTTCCTCTGGTACGACCAGGTGGGCTTCACCGGTGTGCTCACCACCCAGTGGATCGCCACGGCGGTGATGTTCGCCGTGGGCTTCCTCGGCATGGCCGTGCCCCTGTTCGTCGCGATCCAGCTGGCGTACCGGCTCCGCCCTGTGTACGTCCGCCTCAGCTCGCAGCTGGACCGCTACCAGGAGGTCATCGAGCCGCTGCGCCGGCTCTCGATGTGGGGCATGCCGATCTTCTTCGGCCTGTTCGCCGGCTTCTCCGCCGCGGCGCAGTGGAAGACCGTGTGGCTGTGGGCCAACGGCGTGGCGACCGACGCGGTGGACCCGCAGTTCGGCCTCGACACCGGGTTCTACATGTTCGCGATGCCGTTCTACTCGGCTCTGCTCGCCTTCGTGTCGGCGGTGCTGCTGCTCAGCCTCCTGGTCACCGCGCTGGTGTCGTACCTGTACGGCTCCGTGCGGGTCGGGCAGGGCGAGCTGCGGATCTCGAAGCCGGCACGCATCCAGCTCGCTGTGATCGCCGGGCTCTACCTGCTGGTGCAGGCCGCCAGCCTCTGGCTCGATCGCTACAAGACGCTCGTCGCTGAGGACGACCGCATCACCGGTGCCGCGTACACCGGCGCGAACGCGACGATCCCCGGCCTCGCGATCCTGGCGATCATCGCCGCGCTCGTCGCGATCCTGTTCTTCGTCACCGCGGTGATCGGGCGCTGGCGGTTCCCGCTCGCGGCGACCGCGCTGCTCATCGTCGCCTCCCTGGTCGTCGGCGTCGGCTACCCCTGGGCGGTCGACACTTTCCAGGTGGGCCCGAACCAGAACGCGCTGCAGGCGGAGTACTACCAGCGGAACATCGACGGCACCAAGGAGGCGTACGACGTCGCCGACCTCGAGACCACGCCGTTCACGGCCGAGACGAACGCCGAGGCGGGGCAGCTCCGCGAGGACGCGGCGACCACGGCATCCATCCGCATCGTCGATCCGAAGGTGATCAGCCCGACCGTGCGGCAGCTGGAGCAGTACCGCGGCTACTACCAGTTCCAGCAGACGCTCGACGTCGACCGCTACGAGATCGACGGCGTGATGCAGGACACCGTGGTGTCGGTGCGCGACCTCGACATGAACGGCGTCGACGTCGGCAACTGGAACAACCGGGCGGCCGTGTACACGCACGGCTACGGACTGGTCGCCGCAGCCGGCAACCAGCGCACTGGCAACGGCGAGCCGGTGTTCCTCGAGCGCGGCATCCCGTCGTCCGGCTTCCTGACGGAGACCGAGAAGTTCGAGCCGCGGGTGTACTTCGGCGAGACCTCTCCCGAGTACTCCATCGTGGGCGCCCCGGAGGGCGTGGACCCGGTCGAGATCGACTACCCGCGCGGCAAGGACGGCTCCAACGAGACGAAGACGACGTTCGAGGGCGACGGCGGTCCCCGCATCGGCGACACGTTCACCAAGCTCCTCTACGCCCTGAAGTTCCAGTCCGAGCAGATCCTGTTCTCGAACCTCGTGAACGGGGACTCGCAGATCCTGTACGACCGCGACCCGAAGACGCGCGTGCAGAAGGTCGCGCCGTACCTCGAGCTCGACAGCGACCCGTACCCGAGCGTCGTGGACGGCCGCATCGTCTGGATCATCGACGGCTACACCACGAGCTCGACGTACCCGTACTCGACGAGCGTGAGCCTCTCGGATGCGATCGCCGACTCGAACATCCCGACTCCGACGCTCGCGATCGACGAGATCAACTACATCCGCAACTCCGTCAAGGCCACCGTCGACGCGTACGACGGCTCGGTCACGCTGTACGCGTGGGACGACGAGGACCCGGTCCTCGAGGCCTGGCAGAAGATCTACCCGACGACTGTCGAGCCGATCAGCGAGATGTCGGGCGATCTGATGAGCCACGTGCGCTACCCGACCGACCTGTTCAAGGTGCAGCGGGAGATCCTCGGGACCTATCACATCGACAAGGCGGGCTCCTTCGCTCAGCAGGACAACCGCTGGCAGACGCCGGACGACCCTCGCGAGGAGTCGCAGCTGCAGCCGCCGTACTACCTGACCATGCAGATGCCGGGCCAGGATTCGCCGCGGTTCTCGATGTTCTCGACGTTCATCCCGTCGTCGCAGGGCGGGAACAACCGCGACGTTCTGATGGGCTACCTCGCGGTGGACTCGGATGCCGGGGCGGACGCGGGCAAGAAGGCCGAGGGCTACGGGCAGCTGCGGATGCTCGAGATCGACACCGACACGACGGTCCCGGGACCAGGGCAGGTGCAGAACACCTACAACTCGGACACCGCGGTGGTGCCGCAGCTGAACCTTCTGCAGCAGGGCGAGTCGCAGGTTCTCTACGGCAACCTGCTGACACTGCCGGTCGGCGGCGGCCTGCTCTACGTGCAGCCGGTCTACGTCCAGTCGTCCGAGGGCACCAAGCTGCCTCGGCTGCAGAAGGTCCTGGTCGCCTTCGGCGACAAGGTGGCCTTCGAGGACACGCTCACCGCGGCGCTGGACAAGCTGTTCGGCGGCGATGCGGGAGCGACCGGCGGTGACGACGAGGTCGAGCCGACCGAGCCGGATCCGGACGGCGGCGAGACCCCGGATCCCGACGAGGGCGCGACCCCGACGGAGCCGACGGATGCCATGGCCGAAGCCCTCGCAGCGGCCCAGCAGGCGCTGACCGATCGCGAGGCGGCTCTCCGGGAGGGCGACCTGACGAAGTTCGCCGAGGCCGACAAGCGGCTCACGGACGCGGTCGAGACGCTGCTCGAGCTGGAAGCGGCCGCAGGGGAGTAGCGGAACGGCCGGCTGCACCGGCGGTGTGATCACGGAAGAAGGCGGATGCTCTGCGGAGCATCCGCCTTCTTCGCGTCATGCGGGACCGTGCCGGGGCCGCGAATCGATCTGCCTGACGACACCGATCTGCCTGACGACATCGATCTGCCTGACGAAGGCGAAAGGCCCGCTGATCCGGATTTCTCCAGACCAGCGGGCCTTCCTCTTGTTGCGGGGACAGGATTTGAACCTGCGACCTCCGGGTTATGAGCCCGGCGAGCTACCGAACTGCTCCACCCCGCGGCACGTAGAAAAGCTTACGTGCCGTTCAGGGTCAAATCCAATCGGCTCCAGGTGGGCGTGTTGACGAGCTTCTATCGACTCGAACGAGGAATCCTGAGAATCATGACCGAAGGTGAACGCACGATCCAGGTGAGTCGCGAGGGGATCGTGCGCGATGCCACGGTCGCGTGGCGGTTCGACCGAACGAGTTGGATTGTGGAGATCGTCTCCGCGGGCTTCGGCACAGCGCAGGCCCGAGCAGATGACGCATTCGAGGCGCTGTGCCTCATCCGAGAAGAACTCGAGCCGTTCGGGTGGCGTATCGGCGTCGCAGGGGCACAGGCAGACGTATGGCCCAGCGGCATGGCGCGCGACCAGGGCGGCGGGCAGCGCGCATATCGGATGACGACTGAGCAGGTGGGGGATCTGGTGGATACGTTCGAACCCGTCGACCCGGAGACGGTGACCACGGTCGCGCTGCAGCGCGCCGAGTCCGACCGACTGTACGAAGCGATCCGACGCTCCGCACGCGTGGGATGAGCTCACGTAGGCAAAAGGCTCCTGATCGGGTTTTCACCTGATCAGGAGCCTTTTCTCTGTTGCGGGGACAGGATTTGAACCTGCGACCTCCGGGTTATGAGCCCGGCGAGCTACCGAACTGCTCCACCCCGCGGCACAAGAAGTAACTTATCACGGAATCAGAGGGTCCACGAATCGAGACGGTGCCGTCGCGGATGGGGGAGGATGAGGGCATGTCCGAGACCGCCGCGGTTCCAGTCGCCGTCTGCCAGTTCGCCCCGGTCGCTGACCGTGCGGACAACCTCGAGCGGATCGCGCGGCTCACCGCCGATGCCGCGGGGCGCGGGGCGAAGGTCATCGTGTTCCCCGAGTACTCCAGCTACTTCGTCGATCCGATGGACGCGACTCTGGCCGAGAACGCGGAGGGCCTCGACGGCGATTTCGTGACCACTCTCACAGCCGTGGCTGCCGAGTACGGCGTCGTGCTGGTCGCCGGGCTCGCGGAGCGGGCGAGCGACGGAGAGCGCGTGCGCAACACCGTCGTCGCGGTGCGCGGCGACGGCATCCTGGCGACCTACCGCAAGCAGCACCTGTACGACGCTTTCGGCCAGACCGAGTCCGACTGGGTCGAACCGGGGGATCTGGGCGACGCCGCCGCGTTCGACGTCGGAGGCCTGCGGTTCGGGCTGATGACCTGCTACGACCTGCGGTTCCCCGAGGTGTCGCGCACCCTCGTCGACGCGGGTGCCGACGTGCTCGTCGTGCCGGCCGAATGGGTCAGGGGACCGCTCAAGGAGCACCAGTGGACGACGCTTCTGGCCGCTCGCGCGATCGAGAACACGGCGTACGTGGTCGCGGCCGACCACCCGGCGCCGATCGGTGTGGGCCACTCGCAGATCATCGATCCGCAGGGCGTCGTGATCGCCGGGGTCGGCACGGCGGAGGGGATCGCGGTCTCCGCGGTCGAACGCGCCGCGATCGAGCGCGTCCGCGCGGTCAATCCGTCGCTCCGGGTGCGTCGCTACGCCGTCGTCCCTCGCTGAGCGCGGATCAGCGGCCGAACGCCGCCAGCCGGGCCGCGGCCTCCTCGAGCACTTCGACGCGCTTGCAGGCGGCGAAGCGCACGAGCCCCGTGTACGCGTCGCGGTGCGCCTCCGACACGAAGGCGCTGAGCGGGATCGCGACGACGCCGGCCGCTTCCGGCAGCGCCCGGCAGAACGCCGCCGAATCCGCGCCGCCGATGTCCGTCGCGTCCGCGACCGTGAAGTAGCCGCCCTGCGGAGGCAGCACAGTGAAGCCGGCTGCCCGCAGACCTGCGCCGAGGATCTCGTGCTTGCGCGACAGCGCTGCCGCGGCATCCGCGAAGTACGCGTCCGGCAGGCGCAGTCCCGCAGCGATCGCCGGCTGGAACGGCGAGCCGTTCACGTAGGTGAGGTACTGCTTGACCGTCAGGACCGCCGTGATGAGCGCCGCGGGCCCGTGGATCCAGCCGATCTTCCAGCCCGTCGTCGAGAAGGTCTTGCCGGCTGACGAGATCGTCAGCGTGCGCTCGGCAGCACCGGGCAGGGTCGCGATCGGCATGTGCGGGGCGTGGAATGCGAGGTGCTCGTACACCTCGTCGGTGATGATGACGGCGTCGTGCCGCTGGGCGAGCCGGACGACCTCCGTCAGCACCTCCGCCCCGAACACCGCGCCGGTGGGGTTGTGCGGGTCGTTGACGAGGATGATCCTGGTGCGGTCGGAGACGGATGCCGCGAAGCGGTCGAGATCGGGCTGGAAGCCGGGCGCGCGAAGCGGCACGGTGACGAGCTTCGCGCCGGCGAGTGCCACCGCTGCGGCATAGGAGTCGTAGTAAGGCTCGAACACCACCACCTCGTCGTCCGGGCCGTCGATCAGTGCGAGGAGAGCGGCGGTCAGCGCCTCGGTCGCACCGGCCGTCACGATCACCTCGCGGTCCGGATCGATGTCCAGCCCGTAGAAGCGCCGCTGATGCTCGCTGATCGCGGCCAGCAGGTCGGGCACTCCGCGGCCCGGCGGGTACTGGTTCGCGCCGCCGGCGATCGCCGCGCGCGCGGCCTCGAGGACCTCGACCGGGCCGTCCTCGTCAGGGAAGCCCTGACCGAGATTGATCGCGCCGGTGCGGGCCGCGGCCGCCGACATCTCTGCGAAGATGGTTGGCGCAACAGTTCCGTCAGCAGCGAGGAGTCCTGCGCCTGCCGCCGTGCGCCGCCATGCGCCGGGAATGACACTCATGAAGAACAGGCTAAGGCCATAGCGGAAACTCACCTTCGCCATAAGAAACGCACAGACACGGGCGTCAGTCTGTAAGAGCGTTGATGAAGGAGCACACCGTGAACGAAGACAGCAACCAGGACCACCCGGGACAGGCGTCGAACGACGCCGCCTGGCCCACCGAGGAAGCCTCCACCGCCGACCGCTCGACGACGGATGCCTCCGCTGACACGACCCGCAGCATCCCGACCGCACCGCACGGCCATCACATCCCGCCGACGTTCACGTCGGCGCCGGCGGCCACGCACCCGTACGGTGCTCCGGCCGCTCTGCAGCCCCAGCCGGGTGCGGCATCCGCCGGAGCGGCATTCGGGATCCACACCGACGTGCCGGCGGCGGTGAAGGAAAGCAAGCCCCGCACCGGCGTGAAGTTCGCGGCGATCGTCGTCGCCGCAGCCCTCGTCGGCGGCGTCGCCGGATTCGGCGGAGGGGCGCTCCTGAACGCCGTCACGAACCAGACCTCGACCGGCGTGGCCGAAGGACCCGAGACCGTCACCGTCAACAATCCGGGCTCCGTGAACGAGACGACCGCGGTCGCGACCGCGGCCCTCCCCTCAGTCGTCACGATCGAGGTCGCCGGCTCCGATGAGGCCGGCAGCGGATCCGGAGTCGTCATCAGCGACGACGGCTACGTGCTCACGAACACGCACGTCGTCACCCTCGGCGGCGCGGCCGCCGATCCGGCGATCCGCGTGACGACCTCGGACGGCCGCATCTACGACGCGACGATCGTGGGCACCGATCCGATCTACGACCTCGCAGTGATCAAGCTCGAGGATGCCGAGGACCTCACGCCGATCGAGTTCGCGAACTCCTCGAAGCTCAACGTCGGCGATACCGCCGTCGCACTCGGCGCGCCGCTCGGACTCTCGAACTCGGTCACCACCGGCATCGTGAGCGCCCTGAACCGCAGCATCCAGATCGCCTCCTCGGCGCTGCCCGATTCGTCGGCGGAGGACGCCCCGGAGGAGCAGGCCCCCGAAGAGGGCGAGGGCCCGTTCCAGTTCGACCTCCCGGGCAACACGGCACCCGGTTCCGCCACGATCTCGATCGCCGTCATCCAGACGGATGCCGCGATCAACCACGGCAACTCCGGCGGCGCGCTCGTCAACAGCAAGGGCGAGCTGATCGGCATCAACGTGGCGATCGCGAGCTCCGGCGGATCGGAGGACTCCGGCTCGATCGGCATCGGCTTCGCTATCCCGTCGAACATCGCCGAGCGCATCTCGAAGGAGATCATCGCCGACGGCGCCGCGACGCACGGGCTGCTCGGAGCATCCGTGCGCGACGCATCCGGCGTCGAGGACGCCGAGGTCGCGGGCGCGTACATCGCAGAGGTGACCGGCGGGGGGGCCGCGCAGGAGAGCGGCCTCAAGGCGGAGGACATCGTCACCGCCTTCAACGGCGTGCCGATCACCAGCGCGAGCGATCTCACCGCCCAGGTGCGCGCGGCGGCGGCGGGCAGCGATGCCACCGTCACCTACGTCCGCGGCGGCAAGGAGTTCGAGATCGACGTCACCCTGGGAGAGCTCGCCGGCTGACCCTCGTCCCTCGCCGGCATCCCTGTCCGGGACGCACGGCGACCACGGCTCCGACCTCGCAGAGAAGGACGCCACCCGCGCGATAGGCTCGCGTGGTGGCGTCCTTCTCTTTCGGCTCCGGCAACGTGGCGAAGCTGCTCCGGATCCCGCTGTACGTCGCAGGCCGGCTGGGCACGCTCGTCGTTCCGCGCGGCACCCGCTGGGTGTTCGGCTGCGGCGCCGGGATCGGCGACGGAGCGCTCGCACTGCACCGGCTCGTCACCGCGGAAGGGCACGAGACCGTCTGGCTGACCTCCTCGGATCGTCAGGCGCGCGACGCCGCGGCCCTCGGCATCCGCACTATCCCGAGGGACGGACTGCGCGGCTGGTGGGCGACCGCCAGGGCCGGCGTGCTCGTCGTCACCCACGGACTCGGCGACGTGAACCGCTACGCGAACTCCGGCGCCTTCCTCGTGCAGCTGTGGCACGGCATCCCGCTCAAGCGGATCGGCCTGGATTCCCCTGCCACGACGCAGGTGCCCGATGTCCCGGGGGCGTCTCTGCTCCGGCGCGTCATCGGCGCCCTCTATCGTGCCGCCGCCCAGCGCATCCGGGTGTTGCCTGCGTCGTCGCACCGTGCCAGGGGCCGGCTGGAGTCCGCATTCGGCCTCGGCGGCGATCGCGTCGTCGTCACCGGCGAACCCCGGGTCGACGTGCTCTCGGAGGGTCCCGTCGAGCAGCGGCGCGCCGCGGCATCCGCTGTACTCAGCCGGGCAGTCGGCGACCTGCCTGCCGGGGTCAGGACGATCCTCTACGCGCCCACGTGGCGTGACGGCGCGGCCGACCCCGCGGTGCCGACCGCCGCGCAGTGGATGCGGATCATCAGCGTCCTCGAGGAGGCGGATGCCGTCCTGCTGATCCGCTCGCACCCGCTGGGCGAGGGCGGCTACGCGCCGCCGCTGCCCAGCCGTCGGGTGCGCATGCTGGGTGCTGCGACGCTCCCCGACGTCACGCCCGCGCTCGCCGCGGTCGACGTGCTCGTCACCGACTACTCGTCCCTCGCCTACGACGTGGGACTGCTGCGGATGCCGGTGCTGTTCCTCGCCCCGGACACGCAGGAGTATGCCCGCACGCGCGGGTTCTACGGCCGCTTCGAGGACGTCGCGGGTGCCGACGCGGCCGGGACCTGGGAAGAGTTGCTGGAGCAGCTGTCGCTGCTGCTGCACGACGGCACCGCGTTCACCGCGCGGGCCGAGCGGTCCGCTACGCTCAGCGCGGAGATGCACGCGTATCGTGACGGCGGCAACACCCGCCGCGTGTACGCGGCGATCCGCGCGCGGGGGATCCCCGCACCGAAGGGAGCAGTATGACGACGGCCCGGATCGATGAGACGGCAGAGACGCTGATCATCGCAGGGGCAGGTGCCCGTCCGTCGGGCGCCGAGCTGATCGGACCGCGGGCGCGGGTCACCGCGCGGATGTCGGGCGGTGGCACGACCTGGAAGGCGGTGTTCCCCCTGCGGGCGTCGCGCTGGGGCGGGGCGGAGCTCCCGCTTCCGGCGGGCGACTACGAGCTGCGGATCCCGGATGCGGACCTGGACGATCTGACGATCGCCCCGAAGCTGCTGGCCGGTCTGCGCGTGGCCGTCGACGACGGCATCGTGCGGATCGCCGCGCCGGTCGACCCCGTCTACGAGACGGCGGAGGGGCAGTCGACGCTCGAGGAACGCTACGTCGCGCAGGCGGGCGGCACTGAGAACGCGGTGTTCTTCGAGAGCTTCTACGGACGCAGCGTCGGCTGCAACCCGCGCGCCATCGATCGGGCGCTCGCCGCGCAGGCGCCGGGAGTGCGGCGCTACTGGAGCGTCGTCGACCTCTCGGTCGCGGTGCCGGAGGGCGCCGTCGCGGTGGTCGAGGGCAGCCCGGAGTGGTGGCGAGCGCGGGCTTCGGCCCGGCTGCTCGTCGTCAACGACTGGCTGCGCCGCAGGTTCGCCCGAAAGCCCGGTCAGAGGGTGCTGCAGACGTGGCACGGCACGCCGCTCAAACGACTCGCCCTGCACCGGCCGGGGTTCGACCCGCGGCGCATGGCGGCGGTCGTGAAGGAGTCGCGCCGCTGGGACGTGCTGCTCGCACAGAACACCTACTCCGAGCGCATCCTGAAGAAGGCGTACGCGTTCCTCGGGCGTCCGATCTGGGTGGAGGGCTACCCGCGCAACGACGCTCTCGTGACGGGCGACGCCGCGGCGATCAGGGCAGCCCTGGGAATCGCCGCGGGCGAGCGCGTGCTGCTTTACGCGCCCACCTGGCGCGATGACCGCAGCGAGATGGTCGACTTCGTCGACCCGGAGGCGCTCGCGCGGCAGGCGGATGCCGTGGTGCTCGTGCGTGGGCACTCACGCACGATCGAGACGGACCGCGATCGGGCCGGCGCTCGGGTCATCGACGTGACCGGCTACCCCGAGACCGCGCAGTTGCTGCTCGCAGCCGACGCCCTCATCACCGACTACTCGTCCGTGATGTTCGACTTCAGCGTCACCGGCAAGCCGATGTACTTCCTGGTGCCGGACCTCGATCACTACCGCGGCCAGCTCCGAGGCTTCTACTTCGACCTCGCGACCAGGGCTCCCGGACCACTGGTGCGCACGCAGGAGGAGCTGGTGGCGGCGCTGTCGGATGCCGGGCACGAGCAGGCGTTCGCGTCGCGCTACGCGGCGTGGCGCGCGCAGTTCAACTCCCGGGACGACGGTCGCGCCGCCGAGCGCGTGGTGGCGCGGATCCTCGATCAGGGGTTCGTCAGCCGCTGAGCCGTGACGTCGCGTCGCCTGACTACGGCAGCGGCGTGTTGCGGGTGCCGAGTCGAGAGGCGTCGACCGTGTCTCCCGCGCCCTTGAGCACGCCTCCGAGGAAGCCGACGCCCCACGCGACATGCATCGTGGGGAGCACCAGCAGGGTCCACAGCCGCTGTCGGATGCCGCCGCCGCCCGGTGCGAGCGCGACCGCGAGCACCAGCAGCAGGTAGGCGGCAAGCGGCAGGTACACCGCGGACGCGATCAGAGACGCGACACCGCTCAGCGCCCCGGTGAGCTGCAGCACGCTGACGATCACTGCGAGGGTGAGCAGGAGCACGAGCGCGGGTGGGGCGAAGTAGCGGATGCCGTTGCGCCTCCCGAAGCGCCGCACGAGCTCACCGCGCCAGGCGCCGGTCGCCCGGAACTGCCGTGCCAGCCGCAGCCAGCTCTCGCGCGGCCAGTACGTGACCGACAGGCCCGGATCGAACCACACGCGGTGCCCTGCCTGGCGAATGCGGAGGTTCAGCTCCCAGTCCTCGCCGCGCCTGACCGTCTCGTCGAAGAGGCCGACCTCATCGAGCACTGATCGGCGCATCACGCCCAGGTAGGCGGACTCGGCCTCGCCCTCGTGCGCACCGCCGTGATAGGCGCCGCCGCCGAGGCCGACGGGGGAGTTGTACAGGCGGGCGACGGCCTTCTGGAACGGTGTGCGCCCCTCGGCGTGCATGACGCCGCCGACGTTCGCCGAGCCGGTCCGCTCGAGCGTCGCGAGCGCCCGCGCCGCGTAACCGGGCGCGAGCTCGGAGTGCGCGTCGACGCGGATGACGGTGGGGTGGCGGCTGGCCCGGATCGCCGCGTTCAGGCCCACCGGGATGTGCGCAGCCGGGTTGTCGACCAGGCGGATCCGGCGGTCGTCGCGGGCCAGAGCCTCCGCGAGCTCCGTGGTGCCGTCGGTGGACGGTCCGAGGGCGAGGACCAGCTCCGCGGGAACGTCGAGGTCCTGTGCGAGCACGGACTCGACGGCGTGCCGCAGATACGCCCGTTCGTTCAGCACGGGCATGACGAACGACACCCCGTTCTCGGGCACGGTCGTTCCGGCGTCATCCACCCGTCGATCATGTCACGGGCACCTCGGAGGTTCGCTGATTAGCGTCGTGGGATGGACGTGATCTCAGATTCGAAGAAGGCCTATCGACTGATCCGCCGCGCCGTTGCGTCCCGTGCGGCCGCGCGGCGGGTGCATCGCCGGGTCGACGAGCAGGCGTCCGGGGCGTTCCGGATCGCGGTGTACTTCGCCGACTCTGCGGTGAACATGTACCAGATCCGGCAGTGGTACCGGCCGCTGCACCAGCTCGCCGAGCAGTGGCCGGTCGTGGTGATCTCACGCTCCGCCGTCGGAGCGGAGGCGCTCCTCGACGACGCGGCTCTGCCCGTGGTCTACGCGCCCAAGATCCGCGACATCGAGGGCTTCCTCGCGGATCAGGACATCCGGATCGTGCTGTACGTGAATCAGAACACCCGGAACTTCCAGATGTTCCGCTACGGACGCCGCTGGCACGTCTTCATCAACCACGGCGAGTCCGACAAGGTCTATATGAGCAGCAACCAGTACAAGGCGTACGACTATGCGCTCATCGCGGGGCAGGCCGCCCGCGATCGCCTGTCGCAGGCGCTGTGGGACTACGACGTCGACCGCCGCGCGATCGAGATCGGCAGACCGCAGGCCGATCACTTCCGGGCGGCGACTCCGTATCCCGCCGATGATCGGATCGTGCTGCTCTACGCACCGACCTGGGAAGGCGACCGGGCGTCGATGAGCTACGGCTCGGTGCTCTCGCACGGTGAGAAGCTGGTGCAGGCGCTGCTCGCGACCGGTCGGCATCGAGTCATCTACCGCGCGCACCCTCGCAGCGGCGTGAACGACGACCGCTACGGCGCGGCGAGCCGGCGCATCATCGCGGCGATCGCCGCCGCGAACGCCGCTGATCCGTCGGCGCATCATGTGCATGACGACGGGCCGGACGTCGGATGGCAGATCGCAGCGGCCGACGTCGCCGTGCTCGATGTCTCGGCCATGGTCTACGACCGGCTGGCGGTGGGCAGGCCGCTGCTGGTCACGCGGCCCGCGGACCCCGAGGCGGTGCTCGACACCGACGGCTACCTGTCCGACTGCGAGTGGCTCACTGTGGCGGACGCAGGGAAGGTGGTCGCCGAGATCGACCGGGTCCGAGACGACGCCACCGCCATGGCACGGCTCGACCGCTGGGCTCGGCACTACTTCGGGGACACCGCGCCAGGGGCTGCCACCGCGCGATTCCATGCGGCGATCGAGCAGCTCATGGGGCGGTGGGAGCAGTTCCGTGCAGCCGACCGCCGCGGCGACGCAGCGGCGAAGGACTGACGTATCCCTTTCGTATCGTTCGAGTCTCCCGGGCGGGGCCGGGAACGGGAGACTCAGTATTCTGGAGGGATGGGTGCAGTTTCCGACGCGAAGAAGGCGTACCGTCTGCTGAGGCACGCGCTCGCGTCGCGCAGCGCCGTGCAGCGGGTCAGGCGGCGGATGGCCGCGCAGCAGCCTCATCCGCGCGACCACTATCAGATCGCCGTGTACTTCGCGGACGGCGCCGTGAACATGTACCAGATGCGGCAGTGGTACCGGCCGCTCGCCGAGCTCTCGAAGCGCTGGCCGGTCGTCGTGCTGTCACGCCAGGCCACCGGTGCGGAGAAGCTCCTCGACGAGGACGCCCCGCCGGTCGCGTTCGTGCCCACGGTGCGGAATCTGGAGAAGTTCGTCGCGAAGCAGGACATCCGCATCGTGCTCTACGTGAACCAGAACACCCGGAACTTCCAGATGTTCCGCTACGGGCGCCGCTGGCACGTGTTCATCAACCACGGCGAGTCCGACAAGATGTACATGACCACGAATCAGTACAAGGCCTACGACTATGCGCTGGTCGCGGGTCAGGCTGCACGTGATCGCCTGTCGCGCACGCTCTGGGACTACGACGTCGACCGCCGCACGATCGAGATCGGCAGGCCGCAGGCCGACCACTACTCGGGGACCCTGCCGTACACCCCCGACGAGCGGATCGTCGTCCTCTACGCCCCGACCTGGGAGGGCGATCGGCCGAGCGCCCACTACGGCTCGATCGCCACGCACGGAGAGTCCCTCGTCACAGCCCTCCTCGCGAGCGGCCGCCACCGCGTCATCTACCGTCCGCACCCGCGCAGCGGCGTCGTCGATGCCGCGTACGGTGCCGCGCACCGGCGGATCATCGCGGCGATCGGCGCGGCGAACGCGGCGGACAGGGCGGCGCAGCACGTGTACGACGACGGCGCGGATCTCGGCTGGCAGCTCGCCGCCGCCGACGTCGCGATCGTCGACATCTCGGCGATGGTCTACGACCGGCTCGCCGTCGGCAAGCCGCTGATGATCACCCGCCCGGCGGACGAGCGGGCCTCCATCGACACGAACGGCTACCTGTCCGATTGCGAGTGGCTCACGGTCGACGGGGCGCGAGGAATCGTCGCCGAGGTCGAGCGGGTCCGCGCGGACGAGGCGGCGATCGCGCGTCTGCGGATGTGGGTGCAGCACTACTTCGGCGACACGACCCCCGGCGTCGCGACCGAGAAGTTCCACGGCGCGATCGAGCAGCTGATGCAGGAGTGGGACGAGTGGCTCGCCCACGAGGTCGGCTTCGTCCGCAGCGACGAGGACGACGACGATGACGACAGCGACGACGAGGAGGACTGATCGTGGAGCTGTCCCGAACCCGCGCCGTCGTCGCGCGGCTGGAGATGCTTCCTGAGATCGGGTCGACCAACGCGGAGCTGCGGACGCACGTGGCGGATGCGGTCGCCTGGCCGCACCTGTCCGTCCTCGTCACGGAGAATCAGACCGCGGGCAGGGGGCGACTGGATCGCTCGTGGATCGCGCCTCCCGGAGCGTCGCTCGCGGTCTCGGTGCTGCTCCGCCGGCTGCCGGATGCGGGGGAGGCGCGGGGGTGGATCCCGCTGGCGGCCGGCCTGGCGATGGCGGATGCCGTCGCGGCGCAGCTGCCCGAGCATGACGTCGCCGTGAAGTGGCCGAACGACGTGCTCGTCGACGGGCGCAAGATCTGCGGGATCCTGGCGGAGGCGGCGGCGGACGCCGTGATCGTCGGCGCCGGCGTGAACACCGCGATGACGGCATCCGAGCTCCCTGTGCCCACCGCGACGTCGTTCGCCTCGCTCGGTGCGACCGCCGATGCGGATCGCCTTCTCGCGGACTACCTCGGTGGGCTGGACGCGCGGCTCTCGGCGCTCGCCGCATCGGGCGATGCGGTGTCCAGCGGGCTGCATGAGGCGGTGAGCGCGCGCTGCGCGACCCTCGGCCTCGATGTCACGGTCGCTCTCCCGGGTGAGCGGATGCTCGAGGGAACCGCGACGGCGCTGGATGCGGAGGGGCGGCTGGTGGTGCTCTCCGCGGGCTCGGAGCACCCGGTGTCGGCGGGCGACGTCGTGCACGTGCGCCCAGTACGACGCTGACACGCCCGGGACGCACGGCCGGTTGTCGGCGGCAGGGGGCACAATGGAGGCGTGACCCAGCCAGTGACTCTCGGCGGACGGCCGACCATGCCGCCGGCTGGTGTGCCGGCGGAGGAGCTTCTCATCGCTCGCTTCCGGGGCCACGCCCGCAGGCTCTTCTGGTCGGCTCTCGTGCTGATCGGCGTGTGCGGCGCCGCCGCATACTTCTACGGGAACCTCCCGGCGGGTCTCGAGGACTGGATGCTGCTCGCCGCAGCCGGAGCGCTCGTGGTGGCTCTCGTCGTCGTGCCTTTCGTGATCTGGTACTCGCGCACCGTCACCGTGACGACGCGTCGTGTGATCACGAGCCACGGGATCGGCGCGCGCAGCCGCGATGAGATGTCGCACGCCCGCGGCTACACGATCGGAGTGCGCCGAGGCATCCTGCAGAGGATGTGGGGCGTCGGCACGATCACGCTGTCGAACGGCGTCGATGCGCCGATGCGACTCCTCAACGTGCCGAACGTGACGCTCGTGCACGAGACGCTCGCCGACCAGATCGAGGTCAGCCAGATCCTCGCGCACCGTGACGCCCAGTCCGGGCAGGACGGCACGGCCCCGCTCTGACGCCTTGCATCGAGCGATGCGGTGCACCGCGGGCGCAGCCGATGCGGAACGGTGTTCGATGCTCGTGTCCGTGCGCGAGAATGGTCATGACGAATGGAGGCGGCACATGGCGCTGCGTGTTGGCGTGATCGGTGGAGGCCAGCTGGCCAGGATGATGATCGCCCCGGCGGTCGAACTGGGTCTCGAGCTGCGGGTCCTCGCTGAAGGCGAGGGCATGTCGGCGCAGCTGGCGGCCACGGCGGTGGGGGACTACCGCGATCTTGAGGCGGTGCGGGCCTTCGTCGCCGACGTCGACGTCGTCACGTTCGACCACGAGCATGTGCCGCAGGAGGTGCTGCGCGCGCTCGTCGCCGACGGGGTCGCTGTGCACCCGGGGCCCGATGCGCTGCAGTTCGCGCAGGACAAGCTCGTCATGCGCGCCCGCCTCGCCGAGCTCGGCATCCCGCAGCCGGACTGGGCCGCCGTGCGCAGCGCCGGCGAGCTGCAGGCGTTCCTGGACGCTCACGACGGCAGGGGAGTGGTGAAGACCCCGCGCGGCGGATACGACGGCAAGGGCGTGCGCGTGGTGCGCTCCGCAGGCGATGCGCAGGAGTGGCTGGACGCGCTCGCCGAGGACGAGGCGCTGCTGGTCGAAGAGCTCGTCGGATTCGTCCGTGAGCTCGCCCAGCAGGTGGCGCGGCGTCCGAGCGGACAGATGGTCGCGTACCCGGTCGTGGAGACCGTTCAGCGCGACGGTGTCTGCGCCGAGGTCATCGCGCCGGCCCCCGCTGCGCCGGAGCGTCTCGCCCGCGTCGCCGAGGGCATCGGCAGGTCGATCGCGGAAGGGCTCGGCGTCACCGGGATGCTCGCGGTCGAGCTGTTCGAGACAGACGACGAGCGGATCCTCGTGAACGAGCTCGCGATGCGACCGCACAACAGCGGCCACTGGAGCCAGGACGGCGCCGTCACCGGGCAGTTCGAGCAGCACCTCAGGGCGGTCGCGGATCTTCCGCTGGGCGACCCGTCGCCTCGTGCCGCGTGGTCGGTCATGGTGAACATCCTCGGCGGGCCTGCGGAGGGGACGCTCGAGGAGCGCTTCACGGCCGCGATGACCGAGCATCCGGCCGCCAAGGTCCACACCTACGGCAAGGCGCCGCGCCCCGGTCGCAAGGTGGGCCACGTGAACGTCTCCGGCGACGACCTCGACGACGCGGTGTACGAGGCCCGCGCCGCCGCCGCCCACTTCGCCTGAGCCGATTCTGCGTCACACTGCGCGCAGAGGCGTGCCGTTGGGGGTTTCTCCCAGCGCCAGACCATACCCTGTTCAGGTGACTGAGCCACTGCACTCCACCGACGCCCCGCTGCACTCTTCGGCTGCTCCGCTGGTCGGCGTCGTGATGGGGTCCGACTCCGACTGGCGCGTGATGAGCGACGCCTCTCAGGCGCTCACCGACTTCGGCATCGCCCACGAGGTCGAGGTGGTGTCCGCGCACCGCACCCCTGACAAGCTCATGTCCTACGCGCGCGAGGCGCGTGGTCGCGGCATCCGCGTGATCATCGCCGGAGCAGGGGGAGCCGCGCACCTGCCGGGGATGCTCGCGTCGATGACGGCGCTTCCCGTGATCGGCGTGCCGGTGCCGCTGGCGTATCTCGACGGCATGGACTCGCTGCTCTCGATCGTGCAGATGCCGGGCGGGATCCCCGTCGCGACCGTATCGATCGGCGGAGCGAAGAACGCCGGCATCCTCGCCGCGCGGATACTCGGGACCTCCGACGATGCGCTCGCCGACCGTGTCGAGGCCTACGCGCGCGACCTGGAGGCCCAGGTCGAGGAGAAGAACGATCGGCTGAAGGAGTCGCTGTGACCCTCGCCGCGCCGCGCTTCGCGGCGCGCCCGGTGATCGAGACCAAGCCGCTGCGGCATCCCGATGTCGCGGATGCGGGGGTCATGGCCAAGCGCGGCTGGTGGCTGGTGGTGCTCAACGTCCTCGTGCCGGGTTCGGCGCAGGTGCTCGCCGGCAGCCGGAGGCTCGGCCGGTTCGGACTCGGGGCGACCCTGCTGGGCTGGTTCCTCGTGATCGTGGCGGGTGGCCTGGCGCTGTTCGCGCAGCCCGTGTTCCTGTGGATGACGGTCGGGGCCGGATGGTTCTCATCTGTGGTGCTCACGGTCGTGCAGGCTCTGCTGATCGGCTATCTGGTGCTCTGGGCGGTGCTCACGTTCGACGCGCTGCGGCTCGTCCGCCTCGTGAAGGTCGGAGGCCTGTCGAAGCTCGCGATCCCGGTCGTCGCCCTGCTCCTGCTCGGCCTGATCGGCAGCGGCACCGCGTACGCGGCGACCTCCGTCGGCACCGCGCGCAGCACGATCAGCACGATCTTCGGCCAGAGCGGCCCGAGCGTCGAGCCGAGCGAGGGCTACTACAACATCCTCCTCCTCGGTGCCGACAGCGGCGAAGGCCGTGACTCCATGCGGTTCGACAGCATCTCCGTCGTGTCCGTGAACGCCACAACGGGCGCCGTGACGATCACCGGGATCCCGCGCGAGCTGCCGAACGCGCCGTTCAGCGAAGGCAGCCCGATGCAGGAGCTGTATCCGAACGGATTCGAGGGGCAGAGCTCCGACACGTGCGGCTGGAACGCCTGGATGAATCACGTCCGCAACGCGGCCGAGAGCTGCCGGGAGGATGCGGGATCGGCGCTGTACCCGGACGCGGCGGCGCACGGCTCCGAACCGGGAATCGAGGCGACCAAGGATGCCGCGGAGGGCGTGCTCGGCATCAAGATCCCGTACTACGTGTTCGTCGACATGCACGGCTTCGCGGCGCTCGTCGACGCCCTCGGCGGGGTGGACATCAACGTCACCGAGCGCCTGCCGAAGGGCGGGGGGCCTGCGTACGACGGGCAGCCCGTCGACGACTGGGCGTTCGGCTGGATCGAGCCGGGCCAGCAGACCATGGACGGCGAGACCGCACAGTGGTACGCCCGCTCGCGGTACACCACGAGCGACTGGGATCGCATGAAGCGCCAGCGCGAGCTGCAGGAGGCGATCCTGGCGCAGTTCACGCCGCAGACCGTGCTCACCCGCTTCAACGAGGTCGCATCGGCCGGGACGGCGCTGATCAGTACCGACCTCCCGCAGGACAAGCTGCCGGAGTTCTTCGACCTGATGACGAAGGCGAAGAAGCAGACGGTCGCGACCATCGAGCTGACGCCCGAGTTCGGAGTCGACGAGCACGAGCCCGGCTACGCGCACATCCACGACCTGATCGAGCAGACGCTGCACCCGCCGACCGAGACGCCGGCGCCGTGACGCTGCGGTTATGGTCCGCTCCCGGGTGGGTTCCCAGCCTGGGCCGGTGGCGCCGATTACCCTGAGATCATGAGTGCTCGGCTGCGTGTTGTCCTGGATCAGCTGATGCACGTCGTCGACGCGGATCAGGCCTCTGCGGCGCTCGATCTGGCCGCGGGGCTTGTCGCGACGGCGCCATCACGGTGCGAGGTCGAGGCGATCGTGCCTGCGGGTGCGTCGCCTTCGATGCCGGGTCTCGCAGACGTGCGCAGGCTGTCGCTGGCGCGGCGAGAGCTGGCCGCCGCCTGGCAGCTGGGCCTCGTCTCGGGTGTCGGCGGCGGCATGATCCACTCGGCGACGCTGATGGCGCCACTCGTGCGCCACGACAAGGTCCACGATCACGACCAGACGACGGTCACGCTGTGGACCCTGCGGCACTGGGAGGCGCCGGACGGGCTGTCCAAGTCCGCCGTGGCCTGGCACCGGGGGATGCTGCGCCGCGCCGTGAAGCATGCGGACGCGGTCGTCGTCCCCTCGCACGCCATGGCGGAGCGGCTGGCAGAGCTCACGAAGCTGGGGGAGCGCATCCGGGTGATCGCCGGGGCGGCGCCCGAGGGATTCGCCGTGCCGCTGGACGCTGTGGCCAGGCGACGGGCGCTCTCGCTCCCTGCGCGTTATGTCGTGCTGACCGGTGATGCGGGGGAGCTCGAAGCGGGATTCCGCGGCGCGCTCGCGGCCGGGGCGGATGCCGTGGTCCTCGACGCCCCGGAGGGCACGGAGCCGGGTCTCGCGGAGATCGCCTCCGCCGCGGGGCTGCCGGAGTCTCGCGCGCACGTGAGGGGCGTGCTGTCTGCGCAGGACAGGGCGGCCGTGCTGTCCGGCGCCGCCGTCTTCGTGGCGACGAGCGCTCTCCACGAGTGGCCGTGGCGTGCGGTCGAGGCGATGACGCTGGGTGTCCCGGTGGTGGCGGTCGACGGCGGTGTGCACCGCGATGTGATCGCCGACGGCGGGATGCTGGCGGCCGCGGAAGACATCCCGGATGCCGTCGCCGAGGCGGCGGGCGCGGGGGCGCGGCGGCTCAGCGTGCTCGGAGCCGACCGCTCGAGGGCGTTCTCGTGGACGGGTTCGGCCGAGCGCGTGTGGGGGCTGCACGCCGACCTGTGAGCCGCTGAGCAGTGGCTGTGTCTTTGCGCGACACGCCGTTTCTGTGCGGGCGATATTCAGCAACAGTGGCATCATCCTGCAACTTCAGTCACACTGGTCACATGTCTCGTCGTGCCCCCCCGCTCTCGAAACGCCCAGAGGCTGGCCCGTCTCCTCCTGACCTACGCCGCCGTCGCGGCGCTCGTGGTCGGTGTCTTCGCGCCGATTCCTGGCGCATCGGCCTCTGCTTCTGTCGCCGGTGGTGCCCGCATCGCGGCCGATCCCGCGGCCTCCGGGATCGTGAAGACGACGCTCGCCGGCTTCAGCGCGGGCAACATCATCAGCGACGCGGTGTTCACGAACAAGAGCACGATGACCGAGGCGCAGATCCAGACCTTCTTCAACAGCAAGGTCCCGAAGTGCCTGGGCGGCTCCGACAAGTACGGCCCCATCGTCTGTCTCAAGGACTTCAAGACCACTTCGGTCAACCGGCCGGCTGACGCCTACTGCAGCGGCTACACGGGCGCTGCCGACGAGTCGGCGGCGCGGATCATCCACCGGGTGGCGCAGGCCTGCAACATCAACCCGCAGGTGCTGATCGTCATGCTGCAGAAGGAGCAGGGCCTGGTCACCCACACGTGGCCGAGCGCCCCTCGGTACAGCGCCGCCCTCGGACAAGGATGTCCCGATGGCGGAGTCCCGTGCGATCCGAACTACGTCGGCTTCTTCCATCAGATCTACGGCGCCGCTCGCCAGATGCAGATCTACATGGAAGGCAGGTGGTTCACCTATTACGCACCGGGCAAGACCTGGAACATCAGGTACAACCCCGAGATCAGCTGCGGCTCCGCCCCCGTGTACGTGGCCAACAAGGCGACTGCCGCGCTGTTCTACTACACCCCCTACCAGCCGAATGCAGCCGCTCTCAGAGCGGGTTACGGTGAGGGCGACGCCTGCTCGGCGTACGGCAACCGGAACTTCTACAACTACTTCACTGATTGGTTCGGGTCTACGCAGGCTGTCGCGTCCGCTGCGCCTTCCCTGACATCTGTCAACACCTCTTCGTTCGTCGCCGGAGTGGACGCGGCGGGCAAGATCTGGGGCTATCCGTTCAACAAGGGAACGTGGGGTGCTCGTACGCAGATCGGCGCGACCGAAGTCGGCCTGAAGGCACTGCATGGGCTCGGAGACCTCGATGGGGACGGCAACCGCGACTTCGTAGCGGTGGGTCCGACCAATCGAATCTCGATCCTGAACGGGACAGGCACGACGAACCTCAGCGCGGGCGCCGAGGTGTCGCCTGCCGGTGGAGACGTTGTGCTCACAGCCGCCGCCGGTGACTTCTCCGGTGACGGTGTTCCGGATCTCTTCAGCACTAACGCCGCAGGCCAGCTCCTGCTCTGGCGTGGCGATGACCGCGGCGGATTCCGCGCACCGCTGATCATCGGCACCGGCTGGAGCGGGATGAACATGCTCATCGGCGGGACTGACTTCAACGGCGACGGTGCCACAGACCTCGTCGCCCGTGACCGTGCCGGATACCTTCGGCTCTACCTGGGAACGGGCCTCGGGAAATGGAAGGGCACCCAGCAGATCGGGATCGGATGGTCCCAGTTCGCCAAGGTCTTCACCCCGGGTGACTTCAACGGCGACGGTCGCGCCGATCTGCTCGCGGAGACCTCCACAGGAGTCCTGTCGCTCTATCCGGGTGCAGGAGACGGCTATCTGCGCTCCGGCACGAAGGTCGGTGTCGGCTGGAACATCCTCGCCGGCACCGGTGCAGCGGGGGCTGCCGCGGCGAAGCCACGTGCGTTCCTGCCCGGCGTGGGGGATCTCGACCGGTCGCAGGGCCGTGATGTCGTGGCCGTGACCGGGGCGGGCGCCCTCATGGCCTATGGCGGCAACGGAAGCGGCGGCTGGGCGGCCGCACGTACCGTCGGGCAGGGGTGGGCGTCCGGTGACGTGCTGCTGTCTCTCGGCGACTTCAGCGGCGACGGGAATGCCGACCTCGGACGGGTCAACGGTGCGGGTGATCTCCTCATGCTCCCCGGAAACGGAGCGGGCGGTTATGTCCAGCCGGTCGTCATCGGCCGGCAATGGGGTGACTTCGCCTGGCTCGTCGGCGGCATCGACTTCGATGGCGACCGCAGGGTCGACGTGTTGGCGCGAGCCTCCGACGGCAGGCTTCTGCTGTACCGCGGTGACGGCGAAGGCGGCTGGTCGGAGACCGGCATTCAGATTGGCAAGGGATGGGGTTCGTTCGTCTCGGCCACGAACGGCGGTGACTTCGACGGCGACGGCCGGGCGGATCTCGTCGCCCGGCACGGAGACGGGACCCTCTGGCTGTACGCTTCATCGGGCGACGGCGCATGGCTGAGCTCTCACGTGATCGGTTGGGGCTGGAGCGGCATGCGGGACATCTTCAGCCCGGGGGACTTCGACGGTGACGGCAGGATCGACGTGCTGGCGCGCGATCAGTCCGGTGTGATCTGGCTGTATCGCGGCGACGGCAAGGGCTCGTGGCGTGCGGTCTCGGCCATCGGACGCGGGTGGGCCAGCATGCTCAGCATTGGCTGATCGCCGACCGCGACGCTCCGAGCGGTGGGTGTCACTCAGGTCGTGAGGTGACTGGGGCCGTAAGATATCCGAGTACGCGATGGATCCGTCGTCGCGAATGAATGAGTGGGCCCGTGACAGACACCCGTGAGCTTTTCGCCGGCGTCCCGCGCTCGGAGTTCGACACCCCCGGCACGAGTCGGGGACTGATCGACGTCGTGCGCTGGCGCTATCTCCTGTACCTCCTCGTGAAGACCGGGGTCACCACTCGGTACCGGAATTCGGTTCTTGGCTGGACCTGGTCCTACGTGAGACCGGGAGCTCAGTTTCTCGTCTTCTGGATCGTGCTCGGACTCTTCCTGAGCCTGAACCGCGACATTCAGAACTATCCGGTCTACCTGTTCTCCGGCATCGTGGTGATCAACCTCTTCTCGGAGGCGTTCAAGAACGCGACGACGTCGATCGTGAACAACGCGGCACTGGTCAGGAAGGTCTTCCTTCCCCGTCAGCTGTTCGCGGTGTCCGCGGTGCTCGTCGCCTTCATTCATTTCCTCCCGCAGCTCGCGCTGCTGCTCATCGTCTGTCTCTTCATGGGATGGCTCACGAGCATCACGATCCTTTCGATTCTCGCGGTGCTCGCGGGTATCGTCATCGTCTCGCTGTTCGCGCTCGGGATCGGGCTCTTCTTCGGTGCTCTCAACGTGCGGTTCCGTGACGCCGAGAACATCGTCGAGCTTCTTCTCCTGCTCGCGACGTGGGCGTCGCCGGTGCTCTACGCGTGGACGATGGTGCAGGACGCGATGGTCAAGCTCGGCTGGCCCGAGTGGCTGACCAATCTCTATCTCCTGAACCCGATCACCCAGGGCGTCGAGCTGTTCCATTACGCGTTCTGGCGGCCGATCACGTCCACGACGATGGCGTTGCCGCCGGAACTCGCGTGGAACACCCTGTGGACCTTCGCGATCGCGGTCGGCACGCTCCTGCTCGGGCAGCTCGTGTTCCGGCGCCTCGAGGGAAGGTTCGCGCAAGACCTATGAGCACTGCAACCCAGATGCGTCCGAGCATCATCGTCGAGGGTGTCCGCAAGATGTTCACGCTCAACCACGCACTGTCCTTCAAGGACACCGTGGTCGCCTGGATCCGGCGGCGGAAAACCTCAAGCACTTTCGAGGCTCTCAAGGGGCTCGACCTCGTGATCAACGAGGGTGAATCCGTGGCGATCCTCGGGCTCAACGGCTCAGGGAAGTCGACCCTCCTCAAGCTCATCTCGGGAGTGATGGAGCCCGATGACGGGCGCGTCCTGACCCGCGGCAGGGTCGCCGGTCTCATCGAGGTCGGTGCGGGCTTCCACCCTGAGCTCTCCGGACGGGAAAACGTCTTCCTGAACGCCGCGATCCTCGGCATGCAGCGCAGGGAAATCGAGGAGCGCTACGACGAGATCGTCGCCTTCAGTGAGATCGAGCCCTTCATCGACCAGGAGGTGAAGCATTACTCCTCTGGCATGTTCATGCGGCTCGCCTTCTCGGTCGCGATCCACGTCGAGCTCGACGTGCTCCTCGTCGATGAGATCCTCTCGGTCGGTGACGCTCCGTTCCGTGAGAAGTGCCGGCTCAAGTTCGAAGAGCTCATTGCGCACAAGAAAACCCTGGTCGTGGTCAGCCATGACATGGAAATGGTGCGCGGGCTCTGCACGCGAGGCGTGGTGATCAACAAGGGCGAGCTCGTCTACGACGGCGAGATCGAAGGCGCGATCGCGCTGGTCGACGAATGATCTCGGAGTGGATCGCACACTCCGGCTCACTCGTGATCGCCTTGCTGGTGGTCTTCGGCCCGGGCATGCTGATCGGCGCCGCGATCCGGCTGCGCGGGCTCGCGCTCTGGGCGTTCGCCCCGGTGTCCGGTGTCGCAGTGGCCGGTTCGCTCGCCTTGGTCTATCCACTACTCGGCATCCGCTGGAATGCGGCGACCTTCGGAGCTGGCGTCGCAGTCCTCGCCGTCCTCGCACTCGCGCTCGCGAGTTGGACTTTCCCTGCTGTCTCCCGCCGCACCTGGCGTGGCGCAGCGATGCTGGGGGTCGCGCTGGTCGGCGGTGGGCTTCTCATCGCGTTGCGTCTGGTCTTCTACATCGGCCTGCCCGACGCGATCTCGCAGACCAACGACGCGGTGTTCCACCTGAACGCGCTGCGGTATATCGAGGAGACAGGTTCGGCGTCATCGCTGACACTCACCGGCGTGCTCGGCTCCCGCACCTTCTACCCCGGCGGCTGGCACGCACTGGTCTCCGTGATCGCGAATGCCAACGGGGGTGATGTCCCCCTCGCCGTGAACATGACGTCAGTCGTCATCGCGGCTGTCGTGTGGCCGGCCGGTCTGGCCTGGTTCGCCCGTGCGATATCCGGCGACCCCGCCCTCGCAGCCGTGACCGCTGCCCTCTCCGGAGCGATGCTCCACTTCCCGATGCTCATGCTGGAGTGGGGCGTGCTCTACCCGAACGCGCTGGCGCTGGCATTGCTTCCGGCGTCCCTCGCCGTCGTATGGAACGGTACAGCGGGATCCGGAGAACCCGGCAGATGGAAGGGGATCATCCGGATCTCTGCGTTCGTCTTCCTGATACTCGCCGCACTCGGCATGGCGCAGCCTGTTGTGCTCCTCACTTGGATCCTGCTGATCGGCGTGCGGATCGTCCTCCTCGTCGTCGACGAATCGGCCCAGCCGCGAGGTCGCAGACTCATCGCCATCGTCATCGTAGTCGCCGCCGTGGCTGTCGCCTGGGTCGCGATGGCGAAGGTCGCCGGCGCTGCGCACTGGGAGCCGTACGGAAATTGGATGGAGGCGGTCAAGGAGCTCCTGCTGACCTCCCAGGTGGATCTTCCGCTGTCTCCCGCGATAACGGTCCTCGCCCTTCTCGGTGCGATCGTCGCCTGGCGGCGGGGCGGCTCTTTGCGGCAGATCACGATCGCCTGGGCGGCCCTGGCACTCCTCATGTTCGCGGCGACCTCCGTGGCGAACCCGCTGGTGCGCCGGTGGCTGCTCGGCCCCTGGTACGCCGACCCCTATCGCATCGCTGCGACGCTTCCGCTCGTGATGCTCCCGCTCGCCGCTCTGGGGCTCGTCTGGAGCGTGCGTCGGCTCGTCGCGATCTCGCGTCGCGGCGCCCGGCCCCGCGTCGAGGGCACTCTTGCGACGGCTGTCGCCCTGACTGCCGGGGCGGCGGCACTCGCTCTCTGGCCGGTACTGATGATGCCGTTGGCACCCGATCACGAGGTCGACGTCCAGTCGCGATATACGTCGAACCACGATTCCTATCTGTCCCCCGACGAGCGGCACCTTCTGCGCAGACTCGACGAGCTGGTGGAGCCGGGAGCGCTCATCATCGGCAACCCCTCGACCGGCACGGGCTTCGGATACGCACTGAGCGGGGCGAATGTGTATCCCAGGAACTGGTCGCACCCTCGTGGCGACGCATGGGAGATCCTCGGCGAGCATCTCAGGGACGTGTCGAGGCAACCGCTCGTGTGCGAGGCGCTGGAACAGCTCGGCAGCCCGGAGTACGTGCTGGACTTCGGGCGTGGCGAGATGACGGCGGGACGGTTCGTCCTGCTCGGGATGACAGACTTTGACGCTGCCGACGGGTTCGTGCTCGTTGCCGAGGAGGGCGACGCGAAGCTCTGGCGGATCACAGCTTGCGACGCTGGAAGTTGAGCGCAGGCGTGACCGCGATCAGGCGCGGTTGCTCGTCGAGTCGTCCTCGTGCTGCTCGGCCTCGAGCAATGCCAGCTTTCGAGCGAGCTGTGTCAGCTTCCGCTGCTGAGTGACGTTGCGGCGGTACTGGGTGTAAACGAAGGCCAGGAACATCACGACGAGGGCGTAGAGCAGCAGATCGGTGCCGCGTCCGACGCCGATGAGGTTCGCGAGCCACGTCAACCACTGCGGGAAGAGGATCGAGAGCACGGCCACCACGACGAAGACACCGTAGAGCAGGCGGCGGATCGCGAGGTGGCTGTCGGCTCCTGTTCGGCGCATGAAGACGGCGCCGATCGCGACGATCGCGACGATGAGGACGATCTGGATCCACACGGGGTTCACCGCACGATCAGATCGACGAGGATGTTGACCGAGTTGAGCACGGACTGGCCCTTCGCCTTCGAGTAATCGGTGTAGAGCAGCTCGACAGGATGCTCAACCCATGGCAGCCCTGTGTGACCGAGCTGAAGGACGATCTCCGTGGCGTGCGCCATCCGGTCCTGCTGAAGATGGATACGCGAGGCCGCGTCCCGGCGGATGACCCGGAGTCCGTTGTGAGCATCGGTGAGCTTGATGCTTGTCGTGAGGTTCGTGACCCAGACGGCGGTCTTGAGGATGACTCGCTTCATCCAGCCCGGCTTCGTCCTATCATCCAGGAACCGAGAGCCGAAGACGATCGCTGCTCCCTCGGCGCGCGCCTTGGCGACCATGGACCGCGCGTCCTCCACCCGGTGCTGTCCGTCGGCGTCGAAGGTGACGATGTATTCGCAACTCTCGTGCAGGAGCGCGAATTCGATTCCGGTCTGCAGTGCAGCGCCCTGACCGAGATTCACGGGATGGCGAACGAGCAGTGCTCCGGCGGCGTTGGCCGCCCTCGCGGAGTCGTCGGAAGAACCGTCGTCCACGCACACGACGTGCACGAAGGACCTATGGAGGCCGTCTACGACCGTGCCGACGACCGACGCCTCGTTGTACAGGGGTATGACCACCCAGGCTCGTGGATCCGGCCGCACGGGCGCTGGGGAAGTCGAGGACATGGCTCCTATTCTGTCAGGCGCGGGCGGCACTCCGCGGCAGTCGGCCGGTCGTGCGCCGTGGCGAGTTCCCAGGTCGCGCGTATGAGCGGCATAGAATGAGACTCCCGCTTTCTTCCGTCTCGCAAGGAGTACTCGTCTGTGAGCAACAACGCCAGCGTGCGGATCGTCGATTCCGCGGATGTCTCGCCCGATGCGATGATCGGCTCCGGCAGCTCGATCTGGCACCTGGCCCAGGTCCGCGAAGGCGCACGGCTCGGCGAGAACTGCATCATCGGACGAGGCGCGTACGTCGGCACGGGTGTGGAGATGGGGGACAACTGCAAGGTGCAGAACTATGCTCTCGTCTACGAACCGGCGAAACTGGCGGACGGCGTCTTCATCGGCCCAGCGGTCGTGCTGACCAACGACACCTATCCGCGAGCGATCAATGCTGACGGCACGATCAAGAGCGCCCACGACTGGGAGCCCGTCGGGGTGACCATCGAACGGGGCGCGGCGATCGGCGCGCGATCCACGTGCGTGGCACCCGTCACGATCGGTGCCTGGGCGACGGTCGCCGCCGGCGCCGTCGTCGTCAAGGACGTGCCCCCGTATGCGCTGGTCGCCGGAGTCCCCGCCCGCCGTATCGGCTGGGTCGGCGAGTCGGGCGTGCCGCTAGTCGCGGGTGAAAACGACAACATATGGGTGTGCCCGACGACGGGCGACCGTTACTTCGAGACCGCCGGAACACTGACCAAGGAGACCGTGTGAGCGAGTTCATTCCCCCCGCCAAGCCCATCATCGGCGACGAGGAGCGCGAAGCCGTCGATCGCGTGATGCGCAGCGGGATGATCGCACAGGGGCCGGAGGTCGCGTCGTTCGAGCAGGAGTTCTCAGCGCACTTCGTGCCCGGGCGGCCGTCCGTCGCGGTGAACTCCGGCACCGCCGGGCTCCACCTGGGCCTTCTCGCGGCCGGCGTGGGTGCGGGCGACGAGGTCATCGTTCCCTCCTTCACGTTCGCGGCGACCGGGAATTCGGTCGCACTGACCGGCGGCACCCCGGTGTTCGTCGACATCGAGCCGGAGACGTTCACCCTGGACCCGGAGGCAGTGGCCGCCGCGATCACACCGCGGACCAAGGGGATACTGCCGGTGCACCTGTACGGGCACCCGGCGCGGATGCGCGAGCTGGAAGCTCTCGCGGCCGAACGCGGCATCGCGCTGTACGAGGACGCGGCCCAGGCACACGGCGCCTCGCTGGACGGACGCCCGGTCGGCTCGTTCGGCGAGTTCGCGATGTTCAGCCTGTATCCGACGAAGAACATGACCAGCGGCGAGGGCGGCATGGTCACCACGGCGACCGACGAGATCGCTCGCCGCGTGAAGCTGCTGCGCAATCAGGGCATGGAACGTCAGTACGAGAATGAGGTCATCGGATTCAACGCGCGGATGACCGACATCCACGCCGCGATCGGCCGCGTCCAGCTGACCAAGGTCGACGCATGGACGACGACCCGCCAGCGGAACGCAGCTTTCCTGGACGCCAACCTGCAGGGCGTCGTCGTGCCACCGGTCGCCGAGGGCGCTGTGCACGTCTATCACCAGTACACGATCCGCGTGCCGGAGAACCGCGACGGCTTCGTCGGCGCGCTCAAGGATGAGCACAACGTCGGCGCGGGCGTCTACTACCCGATCCCGAACCATCGCCTGCCGTCGCTGACGCACTTCGCGCCCGGCCTGGACCTGCCCGAGACCGAGCGCGCCGCGCGCGAGGTCGTCTCGCTGCCTGTGCACCCCTCGCTGAGCCAGGATGACCTTGAGCGGATCGTCGCCGCAGTCAATACCGTCGCGAAGGCGGGTGCCTGATGACGCTGCGGGCAGGTCTGCTCGGTGTCGGCATGATGGGTCGCCATCATGCCCGCGTCCTGCGCGAGATCGACGGGGTGGATCTCGTCGCGATCGCCGACCCTGGCGGGGACCCGCACGGTGTCGCCGGAGACCTGGACGTCCTCCCCGACATCGACTCGCTCATCGAATCGGGCATCGACATCGCGGTCGTCGCTGTGCCGACCCGTTTCCATGAAGACGCCGCGCTGAAGTTGGCCGCGGCCGGCGTGCATACGCTCGTCGAGAAGCCGATCGCGCACAGCGTCGAAGCAGGACAGCGGATGGTCGATGCCTTTGCCGCAGCGGGCCTCGTCGGCGCGGTCGGCCACATCGAACGGTTCAATCCCGCGCTCCAGGAGCTGCGGCGGCGGATCGAGGCCGACGAACTGGGGGCCGTCTATCAGGTCGTCACCCGCAGGCAGGGACCGTTCCCTTCCCGCATCGCGGACGTCGGTGTCGCGAAGGACCTCGCGTCCCACGACGTGGACCTCACCGCCTGGGTGGTGCAGTCCGGCTACGAGACCGTGTTCGCGCAAACCGCGTTCAAGAGCGGCCGTGAGCACGAGGACATGATCACGATCACCGGACGCACCGCGTCCGGGGTGATCGTGAACAACATCGTGAACTGGCTGTCCCCGATGAAGGAGCGCCTCACGGTCGTCACGGGTGAGAAAGGCGCGTTCGTCGCCGACACCTCCACCGGCGACCTCACCTTCTATGCCAACGGCACGATCCCGCTCGAATGGGAATCGGTCTCCAGCTTCCGCGGCGTCTCGGAAGGCAACGTCACACGGTATGCATTCGCGAAGCGAGAGCCGCTTCGCGTCGAGCATGAGGCGTTCCGCGACGCCGTTCTCGGCAAGCGGACCGACCTCGTCACGATGGAACAGGGTCAGCGCACGCTCGTCGTCGTCGAAGCCGCCCTCGAATCGGCGCGCGAGGGCATCACCCAGCGGCTAGACGCCACGCTGTGAGTCGACGTTCGCAGGCGGGGACCACAGCATGAAGGCGCTGTGGGTCACGCTGAAGGAGCTCCTCGAGCTGCTGCCCGGTGATGCGCGGAGCTTTCTCATCCGCTACTCGCTGTCTTCTTCGGCGTTGGCGTTGCTCGACATCCTTGCGCTCGGGCTGCTTGCGCTGATGCTGGCACCGCTGGCGTCGAACCAGCAGGTGCGTCTGCCCCTGCTCGGTGAGATTGCTGCCGAGAACGTCGTATGGGTGCTGGTGACGGCGTGCGCGCTGATGGTGATCAAGTCGCTCATCGCGCTCGTTCAACAATGGTACGTGACTCGGCGAATGGCCCATTTCGAACTCGCGATCGGTGATCGGCTGTTCAGCGCCTACATCCGAGCACCCTGGCTCGAGCGTATGAAGCGGAACTCCGCCGAGCTCGTTCGCATGGCGGATGTCGGCATCGCGAACACCACGTCAGGCCTGCTGCTGCCGGTCGCCTCGCTGCCCTCTCAGGTCGTCACATTCTGCTCGGTGCTCTTCGTCCTGTTCGCGGCCCAGCCGCTGATCGCGGTCGCAACGGTGCTCTATCTCGGGGTGGTCGCGGGGCTGCTCTACGGCTGGGTGTCTCGCCGTGCGGTCAAGAACGGAAGGATGAACCGGGACTTCTCATTCCGCACCGCGACACTGATGACCGAGATGGTGCAGGCGCTTAAGGAGATCACGCTTCGAGACAAGGCGGGGGAGGTCGCTGCGCTCGTGAATCAGAACCGCTCCGTCGCTGTGAAGGCTCGAGCCACGATCGGGTTCCTCGGGGCGATCCCGAAGTTCGTGATCGATTCTGCCGTGATCATCGGATTCCTGATCATCGGCGCCGTCGGCTATGCAACGGGCGGTCTCCCCGGCGCGTTCTCGTCCATCGCGCTGTTCGGAATCGCGAGTTTCCGCATGGTGCCCTCGATGCTGCAGTTCCAGGGAGTGATGACCTCCACGGCCTCCACGCTGCCGCACGCACGCGCCGTCATTCGCGACATCAAGGCAGCCGAAGGCTACATCTCCGCAGCCGAGGTGATCGGAGACGGCGAGCTGAACGAGCATCCCGTGGAACTCGTGCTGGACAACGTCGCATTCACGTATCCCGGTGCTGAGACGCCGGCGCTCTCCGGCGTGAGTCTCAAGATTCCGCTCGGCACCCATGTCGCCTTCGTCGGTTCTTCCGGTGCCGGGAAGTCGACGATGGTCGATCTGATACTCGGATTGCTGACTCCGACTGCCGGGGAGATCCGCCTGGACGACACCGATCTCTCAGAGGTGCTCGGCGCATGGCGTCGCCGAGTCGGCTACGTCCCTCAGGACGTGGCATTGTTCGACGGAACGGTCGGCCAGAACGTGGCGCTGAGCTGGAGCGAGGAGTACTCGCGCGAGGACGCCTGGCGTGCGGTCAAGGGCGCACAGCTGGACACGGTCGTACGTGCCCGGCCGGGTGAACTCGACGCGCCGATCGGCGAGCGCGGCCTGGCGCTCTCCGGTGGCCAGCGGCAGCGACTCGGGATCGCACGAGCCCTGTACACGGACCCGGTGGTCCTGGTCATGGACGAGGCCACGTCGGCGCTCGACACCCAGACCGAGGAAGCTGTGACATCCGCCATCAGCCGGCTGCGCGGCTCGGTGACGGTGATCACCGTCGCGCATCGACTCTCGACGATCCGGGAGGCGGACATCGTGTGCTTCTTCGCGAACGGGCGGATCGCTGCACAGGGGACGTTCGACGAGGTCGTGGCGGCAGAGCCGGAGTTCGCCGTTCAGGCACGTCTGGCCGGACTGGCTTGACGCAACTCGCCTCCGGAGGTCGACTCAGCCGCTGATCCGCCGGTAGGTCTCCTCGAGCCGGCTGATCTGCCCGGGGGCGGTGTGTTGCCGGAGCGCCCACTCACGCGAGCCCAACTGATCCGCGGCTGCTTCCGGGTCGGCGAAGTCCGACAGGACCGCCGAGACCACGTCGTCGACATCGCCGTTGCGGATGGGGAGCGGTTCCCCGTCGGGCCCCGGGTAATGCCTGCCCACCGCGGCGAGCGGCGCACCGATCCCCATGGCCTCGAGTTCGGACACGGAGAGTATCCGGGTCGCCTGGCCGACGACCACGGACGCGTTCGCGAGGAACTGCAGGAAGTCCTCATGTGGAGCCTTCGGGATCAACTCCACGCCCAGACGAGCGGCCTCCTCTGCGCCCGGACCCCAGTCGAGGCCCCGGACGGGCACTCCGGCCGCGATCAGCTGCCGGGCCACCTCGAGCATTCCTTCCAGGCCCTTGACCTCTTCCCAACGGGACGAGAACGCGACGTAACCCCCGGGCGTCCACGCGGGGAGGGCGCTCGGATCGAAAACGACGGGCAGATACTCGGCGTCGGGACGCGCCGTGGTGGCGTCCTCGGCGTTGTCGGGGGTCGAATAGTAGACGTGCGCAGCCCCGTCGATGTAGCGCTGGAGGGTCGCGTGACGCGCTGCCTGATGCCAGAGCGTGCGGATGTCCGTTCCGTGCAGATGCAGGACGTACGGGCGATCGGGGATGTAGCGCGGTGCGATGCGGGCGACCGTCGTGGCGTAGTGCACGTGGATCACGTCCGAGCGCGCCGCCGCGAGCCCGATGCGGGCGAGCGTCCGATACGCGGCAGCGCGAGTCGGACGTGATCTGCCGGCACGCAACGGCGGCCAGGTGAGCTGGGGCGGAAGGATGCGCCAGGGCAGTCCCTGGGCTGTCGCGGCCTCGACGAGGTTGGCGCCGACGAAGGCGCAGTCGTTGAGATGCAGTACGCGTGGGGTGGTCGCCATTCCTCCATGTTAGGTCCGCGTCGATGGGCGGGCCGCGACACGGCGCTAAGCTGGATCGGTGCAGATCGCCGTGTTGACCACCTGGTTTCCCACGACGCGCAACCCCGGAGCCGGCTCTTTCATCGCCCGCGACGTCAAGGCCCTGGCTGAAGACCACGATGTGCACGTGATCCATCTCGTCCCTCCCGAGCTCGACGACGGTGCGCGCTCACGCAGGCACGGCGACGTGCGGGTCGCGGCCTTCCCCCTCGACGTGCGCACACCCCGCGGACTCCTGGCGGCGACGCGGCAGGTCCCTGATCTCCTCGGCGACGCCGGGATCGTGCACACCATGGCCGCCCCGGCACTGCTGCCGTTCCTCCTGCGGCGTCCTGATCGCGCGTGGGTCCATACCGAGCATTGGAGCGGGGTTCGCAACCTCAGCGCGTCTCCGAAGGCGCGTCTTGCGCTTCCGCTCAGTCGGCGCGCGTTCGCCGGGCCTGACCGCGTGATCGCGGTCAGCGAGTTCCTGGCCGATGCCGTCCGCCGAGTGAGGAGGGGGCCTGTCGACGTGATCGGCAACATCGTCGACCTGCCGGATGCGGATGCCCGAGCAGGGGAGACGCTGTTCCGCGGCGCGAAGGTGAAGGTGCTCGGCGTGGGCACCGTGAAGGAACCGAAGGGCTGGCGGCTCGCGGTCGACGCCGTGCAGCGACTCACGGACGACGGCCTCGACGCAGAACTGCTCTGGCTCGGCGACGGTCCGGAGTTCGCTGAGCTGGCCGCGTCTGCCGATGGTCGCGTGATCATCGCCCCCGGTCACGTCTCCGCCACTGCCGTAGGCGCGGCGATGTCCGAGGCCGATGTCTTCGTGCTGCCCACGCGCTCGGAGACGTTCTCGCTCGCCACGGTCGAGGCCCTGATGGCGGGACTGCCGGTCGTCGCCACCGGAACGGGAGCGCACTCCGGTTTCATCGCGCCGGGAACCGGCTTCGTCGTGCCGCGCGAGGGCGAGCAGATCGCGCGGGGTGTCCTTGGTGCTCTCCAGTTGGATCGGGCTGGGATCGCGTCGCACGGGCGAGCGCTGGCGGAGCGATTCGGCGAGGGGGAGTTCCGTCGCAGGTATACGCAGATCTATGAAGAGGTGAATCGCGGATGAAGGCACGCCGGGAAGACGAGGAGCCCCGCACTGTCGACATGATCGTCGCCGTGCACGACACGCGGCGCGACATTCGCCGGGCGATCAGATCGATCCTCGCCGACGGAGATCCGTCGGTGAGGGCGTTCGTCGTATGCCACAATCTCACGCGCGCGGACGTGGAACTCGAACTGGCCGATCTCATCGCCGCGCACCCCGGACGAATCCGCATCGAGGAGTGCGCCGACGGAATCCCGAGCCCATCCGGCCCCTTCAACTTCGGCCTGGACGCCTCTGACGCCGATTATGTCGGCATCATGGGCTCGGATGATGAGCTCGATCGGGACGCGATCTCGCAGTGGCGGGAGCGAGCCGAGCGGTTCGGTGCCGACGCAGTGCTGGCGAAGGTCGTCCGTGGCACACAGCGGACTCTGGTGCGCTCCCCGCCGAAGAGGCTGATGCGCACAGGCGTGCTCGACTTCGCCCGTGACCGTCTCTCGTATCGGAGCGCTCCCCTCGGACTCATGCGAAAGGAAGCGATCCAAAGGCTCGAACTCCGTCTCCTGGACGGGGCGCGCAACGGCGGCGACCTCCCGTTCGTCACGCGCCTCTGGCTCAGAGGGCGGGTCGTCGCGGCCGTCGGACTCGCGGCGTACGTCGAGCATGCCGACGCCCCGGTCCGTGTCACGCATCTGGCGAAGCCGGTGCGCGAGGAGCTCGGCGCGGTCGTCGCCACGCTCCGCGACGACGTCGTACAGCGCATGTCCGCGAGCCAGAGGACTGCCCTTGCGACGAAGCTGCTCCGTCGCAACCTCATCGATTCCGTGCGCAAGCGGGACGGCGGCAGGGCGTTCACGGATGACGACTGCGCGGCGATGGCGGAGATGATCGGACTCATCGACGATTTCGCGCCAGATGCCCGCAAGCTGCTCTCGCGCGCACACGGGCGGCTGTTCGACGAGCTGACCCGTCCCCGCCCGGATCTTGCCGCAGTGGCGGCCGCGGATGCCTCATCCGCGCGCTACCGCACGGTGGACGCACTCGCGCCGAACAGCCTCCGCTTCCTCCTGCATCCGCAGGCCCAGCCACGGTTCATGCTCGCGACCGCGTCGATAAAGATCGGAGCCTCGCGCTACTTCCCGTGGCTGCGCGCGGTGCTCCTAGTGCTGACGTCGGCGGTCTTGGCGGCCGCATTGCTCATCGCGCTCCTGCCTCGCTGATCAGCGGCGGGCGTTTCGGATGACGTCCTGGACGAGCCCGGTGACGCGGCTCATCACGACACCCAGCGAATGCTCCCCGCTTGCCCAGGTCGACAGTCGGCGGCGCTCCCCGTCGGATCCCGCTTCCCGCAGAGCGGATATCATCGCCTCCGCGACCTCGTCCTTCGTATACTCCGCAGTCCAGCCGACACCGGGGGTCCGCGCGAATGAGAGCCCCGGCTCGGGGCCGGTGTACACCACGCGGGTTCCGCATCCCACGGACGCGAGCATCTTGGTGGGGAACGCCACGTAGGCATTCGGGAGCACACTCGCAAGCGTGGCCGCGGCGCCTCTGATCCATCCCGCGACCTCACGGCCCGACATCCGCGGCAGGAACTCCACCGCGCCGGGGACCGTCGCGGTGGCGCGCGCTTGCATGGCGTCGCGCTCGGCACCCTGGCCGATGAAGACCAGGCGAGCGTCGGGCATCAAGCTCAGAACACGCGGCATCGCGTCGATGAAGATCATCGCACCGTGAACCTCCGACGCGGTTCCGGGGTACAGCAGGTAAGGAGCGTCCGCTCGGTGCGACGGCCCATCAGGGCGGAAGATCGTCTCGTCGTACCCGTTTCCGACGACTTCGACCAGCGCCTTGGGAGCGATCTCCCGCAACCGCTGCGCCACGCTCTCAGACACGGCGGCGACACCGGCCGCACCGCTGAGCGCGAACTTCTCGAGCGCTCTGACGACATTCGTCACCAGTGCCGGCGATCCGGCGACCGACGCGGCCTCCGACCACACGTCGGCGGCGTAGTACACATACGGGATCCGCCTGAACCAGCAGACGGCGCGCACGACAGCCCCTGTGGTCGGGGGAGGCTCCACGATCACGGCGTGCGGCTTTCGCGATGACAGCAATCGGAACGCGAGAGGGACGTCGAAGCTCATGTACTGCGCGTATCCGCGCACGTACCCGTCTCGATCCCGCAGGACCGGGGCGCGACGGACTGTCGCGCCGGCGACATCGCCGGCGACACGCATTCCTGCCGGAGCGGTGCTGGTGAGAACGTCGACTTCGGCACCGCACTCGAGGAGCGCTCGGGTGAGGGCCGCGAGACGAAAAGACGCGGCGCCCGGCTCAGGAGAAAAGATTCGCGAGACGACGGTCACGCGGCTTCGGCTCAACGAGGTCATCACTCGATTCTGCCGCACCACCGGTGAGCTGCCGCACAGGACGCCCCCCTAGACTAGAACCCATGCGCATCGCCGTCGTGGCCCTCGGAAAGATCGGGCTCCCTCTCGCCGTCCAGTTCGCCGCATCCGGTCATGAGGTGATCGGAGTGGACGTGAATCCCACGGCAGTCGAGACGATCAATGCCGGGCGGGAGCCTTTCCCGGGGGAGGCGCACCTCCAGGCGAAGCTCTCCGAACTCATTCCGTCCGGCCGCCTTCGCGCGACGACCGACTACGCAGAGGCCATTCCCGGCGCTGACGCAGTCGTGCTGGTCGTTCCCGTGTTCGTCGACGATGTGACGTGGGAGCCGGACTTCAAGTACATGGACTCCGCGACCCGCGCGCTGGCCCAACACCTCACTCCCGGCACTCTTGTCTCCTACGAGACCACGCTGCCGGTGGGCACAACTCGGAATCGCTGGAAGCCGATGCTCGAGGAGGGATCCGGGCTCGTCGAAGGCAAGGACTTCCACCTCGCCTATTCGCCCGAGCGGGTTCTCACCGGCCGAGTCTTCGCAGACCTCCGGAAATACCCCAAGCTTGTGGGCGCACTCTCGGATGAGGGTAATCGGCGCGCCCGTGAGTTCTACGAGGCGGTGCTGCAGTTCGACGAGCGCCCCGACCTGCCGCGTCCCAACGGAGTCTGGGACCTGGGCACCACGGAGGCCTCGGAGATGGCCAAACTTGCCGAGACCACGTACCGTGATGTGAACATCGGCCTCGCGAACCAGTTCGGACTGTTCGCGGCCGCGCACGGCATCGACGTGTACAAGGTGATCGAGGCGTGCAACTCGCAGCCGTACAGCCACATCCACCGACCCGGCATCGCGGTCGGCGGACACTGCATCCCGATCTATCCTCGGCTGTACCTGTCTACGGATCCGGACGCCGATATCGTGCGTGTCGCCCGTCAGCTCAACGCCTCGATGCCCGAGCGTCTCGTCGCGCAAGCGGAGGGACTGCTGGGCGATCTCAGCGGTCTGCGGGCGGTCGTCCTCGGCGCGGCGTATCGCGGAGGAGTGAAGGAGACGGCGTTCTCCGGCGTCTTCCCTACGGTGAAGGCGCTCCGCGACCGCGGCGCAGACGTGTTCGTGCACGATCCGCTGTACACGGATGATGAGCTGCGTGCTCTGGGATTCGAGCCCTACGCCATCGGAGGGGAAGCCGATCTGGCGGTCCTGCAGACGGACCACGCCGCTTATCGTGAGCTCTCGCCTGCCGACATCCCCGGCATCAGGCTGCTCGTCGACGGACGTGCAGCGACGGATGCCGCAGTCTGGGCCGGGACTCCGCGCATGGTGGTCGGCGCTGCCGCCTGACTGCTTGAGATATTCACACAGGAAGGGCCGCTCGCCTCGCGCGAGCGGCCCTTCCTGTCAATCCGATGGTCAATCGATGTCGTTCTCGGAGCGTCGATTCGAAACGCTCAGCTGCGCGACCGTGCTGTCGGCCGTCGACTTGACAGCGAGCGCTGCAGCGATCACGAAGAAGATGAGCCCGGGAATCGCGTAGCGGAACTGAGTGGGAGTTCCATTGGTGACGTTGTACAAGGCGGTTCCCAGGATTCCTCCGAGAAGCAGGTGAGCTTCGGGGCGGCGGAAATGAAGGGCTGCGCCAGCGATGGCAAGAAGGATGAGCAGTAGCAGCGGGACATCACTGTGCAGGAATGTATTGACATCCTTGTTGATGATGTGCATTGTCATGCGCGGAACCGCACGGAGCGCATCGACGAGGTTGTCGGCGCCGGCCTTCATATAGAACTGATCCAGTTGCGAGAAGGAGGGGAAGATCAGAGCCTGCAGGATCTGACACCCGAGGCTTGTTATTGCCACGACGATCGCGGGAACAGTCCAATCGTTCCAGCGTCGCTGAATCAGGGAGCCAAGCAAGCACGCAATGACGAACGCGCCTGCGACGATGAAAGTTGCCTGTCGGGTAAAAGCCGCGCCGACGACGGTCAGCGCCAGCAACCCGAGAATCCATGGGCGTCGACGTTCCATCCAGTGCCAGGCGACTACTAGCGTGAGTGCGCTCCACAGCGCCGAAAGTGATTCCGTGAGCATTCCGCCGTTGAACATCATCAAGTAATGACTGCTGTTGATCAGCAGCATGACCGCGGCGGCGACGACATTGCCGTAGCGACGCTGAATGATGAGAGTGAAGACGACGGTCATCACGGCAAAGATCACAAGAACGGTCGCCGCAAGCCCGAACGGACCGAAGAGCTTCACCGGTATCGCCGCGAGCAAGGGAAGGACGACCCGAGGCTGGACGAGGCCCCAGCCGAACAGCTGATCGATCTCCGGGATCTGCTGGCCGTAGTGAGCGCCGAAGGCGGCCGTCAGTTCACGTGCCGACTCCTGGCTCTCGCCTCCGAACCAGAAGGCCATGGCGAGGTAATAGCGAGAGTCCGGATAGAAGAACGGCTGTCGCAGAGTATATGCGGTGTAGCCGATGGCGAAGCTTCCGAACACAATGGCCCAAAGTGCCAGATTGTGTGTGTTGCGCTTCACCCAATGGCCGGCATGGAGGGCCCGGTTGTGTGAAGTCATTCGGTGTCTTTCGAAGGCGGTGTCTTTTCCGGATCGCGAACAGCGAAGCGCTGATAGATGGGCGTACTCGGAGTCGCTTGAATATCGAGCTGGAGTGCGCTGATCAACATCTGCGTTCCGATCATCAACGGCAAGGCGGCGAGCATCACTGTGGCGGCGGTTGCGACGACCGAACCAGCGATCTGGAATACGACCCAGATGCTGACCCCGACACCGATGAGGAGCAGGCAGAGCCCCATGAACAGCAACAGGGCGATCGGGGAGAACGACCAGAGGACGTAGCGATACCAGATTCGAGACCAGTATCCGACTGTCAAGCGATTGAGGAGCTCCGGGATGACCTTCCCAAGCCGGATGCTCGAAACCTCATCACCGTACACCGCCGGAATCGGCACGTCGGTGGCCGGTACCTGAAGGATGTTCAGGTGAATCAGGAGGTCGTTCTCGAAACTGTATCTCTTCGCCACACGGTCGAGCGGCACTCTGCGGAGCACCTCGGTGCGGACCGCCGTATAGCCGTTCTGCGGATCGAACAGATTCCAATACCCGGACGCGAGCTTCGTCAAGAACGAGAGGACGACGTTGCCGAAGACTCGGTATCCAGGCATCCCATGGAACGACTCGGGAGAGTAGAACCGATTGGCCTTCGCGAACCCGAATCCCTCGTCGGTGACCTTGTCGAGCAGTTCCGGGAGATAGTCGGGATCCATCTGCGCGTCGCCCGCCATCACGACGTTCACGTCTGCGCCGAGATCCATGGCGGCTCGGTGCGCCGTGATAATCGCACCTCCGACGCCCTGATTCATCTCGTGCCGGATCAACAGCACGCGCGGATCAGCGATCTCCCGTACGACTTCGCTCGTTGCGTCAGGGCTGCAATCGTCGACGATCACGATGTGGTCGACGAAGTCCGGCATAGTCTCGATGACCTTGGCGATCATCTTCTCTTCCTTGTATGCCGGCACTACAGCGGCGATGACCGCGTTTTTATACATCCGAGCTCCGTGTGTGAGGGCTGGCGAACACCCAGTGACGATAGGCGAAGTAATTCCAGACAGTCGTGGCCACAACCGCTGCGATCTTCCCGAGAATCCATCCCCCGCCGATCTGGTCGACGACCCAGACGATGCCGGTCGTGGCCAGCGTGTTGAAGATCACGAGCGCCGTATACCGCGCGACGCTCGGCGCCACCCTGTTGTCGGAGGCGAATGCGACCACTCGTTGCAGTGTATACGTCACGACGAAGGAGGCCAGGAACGCGACCGGAGTCGCCACTGGCAGCGGCACGCCCAACAGCTCGTGAGTGAACCATAGGAGTGCGATGTCGACCAGGAAGCAGAATCCACCTACGGCGAGATAACGGACGGCGCTGCTGCCCCACACGCGCGAAATCGCGCCCCGAAGTGTATTCGCCATGACTTAAGTCTGCCAGACGACTCCGGCGAGTTTTCACCGATGGGCAAGGCGCCGAGATTGGCGGACGGGCGCTGGAGTCTCGTGGTCATCGCCTCAAGCTCTCAGGAACTCGCCGATACGATGGAGGCATGGATCTCCTCGTCGTAGGGTCGGGTTTCTTCGGCCTCACCATCGCTGAGCGCGCTGCAGAAGCGGGCCGTAAAGTCATCGTCATCGACCGCCGCCACCACATCGGCGGCAACGCCTACAGCGAGGCGGAGCCCGAGACCGGCATCGAGGTGCACCGCTACGGTGCGCACCTGTTCCACACCTCGAACCCGTCGGTCTGGGAGTACGTAAACCGCTTCACGACGTTCACGAGCTACGTGCACCGCGTCTACACGACCCACAAGGGCGTCGTCTTCCCGATGCCGGTGAACCTCGGCACGATCAACCAGTTCTTCCAGTCCGCCTACACGCCCGACCAGGCGCGTGCGCTCGTCAAGGAGCAGGCTGGGGAGTTCGACGCCAAGAGCGCGGCGAACTTCGAGGAGAAGGGCATCGCCCTCGTCGGACGCCCGCTGTTCGAGGCGTTCTTCCGCGACTACACCGCGAAGCAGTGGCAGACCGATCCGCAGAAGCTCTCCGGCGACATCATCAGCCGCCTTCCGGTCCGGTACACCTACGACAACCGCTACTTCAACGACACCTGGGAGGGGCTGCCCACAGACGGCTACACCGCCTGGATCGAGCGGATGGCCGACCACCCGAACATCGAGGTGAAACTGAACGTCGACTACTTCGACGAGTCCCAGCCGCTGAACCGGAAGGCGACCGTCGGACAGGTCCCCGTCGTCTACACCGGCCCGGTCGACCGCTACTTCGACTACGCGGAGGGCGCGCTCAGCTGGCGCACGCTCGACTTCGAGCAGGAAGTGCTGAATGTCGGCGACTTCCAGGGCACCAGCGTCATGAACTACCCCGACATGGATGTGCCGTACACGCGCATCCACGAGTTCAAACACTTCCACCCGGAGCGCGAGGACATCTACAAGTCGGACAAGACCGTGATCATGCGCGAGTTCTCGCGGTTCGCGAAACGTGAGGACGAGCCGTACTACCCGGTCAACACCCCGACCGACCGCGAAGGCCTGCTGGCGTACCGTGAGCTCACGAAGGGGGAGAAGGACGTGCATTTCGGCGGACGTCTCGGCACCTACCAGTACCTCGACATGCACATGGCCATCGGCTCGGCGCTGTCGCTGTGGAACAACACCCTCTCGTAGACTCGACACCGTGAGTCACACTGCTGCCGGTGCGCCCGGGACGCCCCGGCGCTACCTGCATTCGCTGTGGCTCCTGTCCGCCCGCGACCTCAAGGTCCGCTACTCGACCAGCTTCCTCGGCTACCTCTGGTCGGTGCTCGATCCGCTCGTGATGAGTGCCATCTACTGGTTCGTCTTCACGCAGGTGTTCAGTCGTGACGTCGGCGAGGACCCGTACATCGTGTTCCTCATCAGCGCGCTGCTGCCGTGGGTGTGGTTCAACTCCTCCGTGTCGGACTTCACGCGCGCCTTCAAGAAGGACGCACGTCTGGTGCGCTCGACGGCGATCCCGAGGTCCATCTGGGTGAACCGGATCGTGCTCAGCAAGGGCATGGAGTACCTGTTCTCGCTGCCGGTGCTCGTGGCGTTCGCCGTCTTCGCGCCGGGCACGCAGTTCGGGTGGGGGGTCCTCTGGATGCCGGTGGCGATGCTGCTGCAGACGGTGCTGCTCGTCGGGCTCGGCCTGCTGGTCGCTCCGCTGTGCGTCATGTACGTCGACCTCGAGCGGACGACGGCTCTGATCCTCCGGGCACTGTTCTATGCCACCCCGATCATCTACAACGTCACCGACCTCCCAGGCGTGTTCCAGACGCTTGGGGCGTTCAACCCGCTGGCGGGGATCTTCATGCTCTATCGGATGCCGTTCTTCCCTGACCAGTGGAACTCGACGACCGTGCTGATCAGCGTTGTGATGAGCGTCGGCATCCTGGCTCTCGGCATGTGGGTGTTCCGCATGCTCGAACGCCCCGTGCTTAAGGAGCTGTGATGTCGGCGGCGATTGAAGTACAGGGTCTCGGGGTCCGTTTCCGGCGCAACCGTCGCGGCAGGCGGAGTTTCAAGGACCTCTTCGCAGGGGCCTCCCGGCGCTCGCGCCCCGGCGAGTTCTGGGCACTCCGCGACGTCTCGTTCACGGTGCAGCCCGGCGAGTCGATCGGCGTGGTCGGCCGGAACGGGCAGGGGAAGTCGACGCTGCTGCGCCTGGTCGCCGGGGTACTTCTCTCCGATGAGGGCACCGTGACCGTCAACGGCGGCGTGGCCCCGCTCATCGAGATCACCGGCGGCTTCGTCGGCGACCTCACGGTGCGTGAGAACGTCAGGCTCACCGCCGGCCTGCACGGCATGTCACGCGACGAGGTCTCCAGCCGCTACGACGACATCATCGCGTTCGCCGAGCTCGCCGGCTTCGAGGAGACGCCGTACAAGCACCTCTCCAACGGCATGAAGGTGCGCCTCGCCTTCTCAGTGGTGTCGCAGCTCGACGAGCCGATCCTGCTCGTGGACGAGGTCCTCGCAGTCGGCGACAAGGCCTTCCGCGACAAGTGTTACAAGCGCATCGATGAGCTGCTCGCCGAAGGCAGGACTCTGTTCTTCGTCAGCCACAACGAGCGCGATCTTCGGCGCTTCTGCAAGCGTGGCCTGTACCTCGACAAGGGCGCCCTCGTGCTCGACGCGCCGATCGCCGAGGTGCTCGACCGGTACAACGCCGACCACGCCGTCTGAGGGCTGTCACGTTCTCCCGCGCCGCGTGGAATCCCTCCGCCGCGACCGGCGTTCAGAGCCCGACGAGCGCGCGTAGGTTCGCGGCGGACGCGCGGGCGCCCTCCAGCGCGGAGGTGACATCGGTGCCGGCGGATGCTGCGGAATGCAGGGCGGTCAGCTTCTGCGCGTAGTCCGTCACACCGTCACGCCACTGCGTGCCGATCGATGACGGCGCCTGAGTATCGGCGAGACGCTGCGCGTCCTCCTGCAGCGTCTCGATGACCGGGACGCCATCGGGTCCGGGGTTGTTCGCCACGATGTCGAGACCGTACACGGCGTCGTCCAGCCACACGCTGACCCGTGCTCGGAACGCGTCGACGGTCGGATCGGTCGTCGGCGGCGCCGTCACCACAGGGGTGGTGGGGGTCGGCGCCGTGGTGGGGCTCGGCGTGGGCGTGGGACTCGGCGTTGGCGTCGCGGATGCCGACGGTGACGGCGACGGTTCGGGTGCGCCGCCTCGGGGGACCAGGAACAGCAGCAGCACAGCGGCGATGAGGACGATCGCGAGGGCGATCCCGAGGATCAGCCAGACCTTCCCGCGGTGATTCGGCGCTGGTGGGAGGGGCGCCCACCTCAGCTCCGGCTGCTGCTCGCTCATGCTCAGGCCTCCAGAGAGGCCATGGGCTGCCAGGAGCGATCGCGGCCGATTCGGCCGCCCTCCCTGAGCCCTCGGAAGAGGTTGCTCGTACCGCGGACCGTGCGCTCGACGAACACAAGTCGGATGAGCTCCTTTGCGAAGGTCATCGCCGTGCCGAGGCCGAACAGCACCGGGTTGTAGTTCCCGTGCACCCGGTAGTACTTCTTGATGTATGCCCGGTTGCGCATGATGTAGAAGCGGTACGCGTTGCTCGACGCGTTCATGTGGCGGATGCCCATGTCCCACTGCCTGATCTCGCGCGTGCGACGAAGGACGAATTCGTCGACGATGACCGCGGTGGTCCGGCGCGAGGCGAGCCAGCCGTACATCTGGTCGTCCCAGTAGATGAAGAAGCGCGGGTCAGGCAGGCCGATCTGCTGCACGATCGATCGATGGATGAACATGCCCTCGAAGCATCCGCTGTTCATCTCCTTGAACCCGGAGCTGTCGAACCCGGAAGGGGCGAACGGGATCGGGATGCCCATCCGCTCGGCGATCCGGTACTGCCAGTAGAATTCGCTGCCGTCGTAGTCGTAGCGGCGTCCCTGGATGCTCTTGAAGCGAGGAGCCCACTTGCCCATCCTGGCAAGCCCGTCGGGGAGGACCTCGACGTCGTCGTCCATCATCCAGATCCACTCGGATCCGAGTTCGTAGGCGGTTCGCATGCCCTCGCTGAAGCCGCCGGAGCCGCCGGTGTTGGTCTCAAGGCGACGGTAGACGAGCTCGGCGCCCAGACGCGGCCGGAACGATTCGACCACATCGGTGGTGTCGTCGGCGGAAGCATTGTCGATGATCACGACGCGGCCCGGCTTCGGGTTCATCGACGTGATGCTCTCCAGGAGACCGGTGAGCAGGTGCGAACGGTTGAAAGTGACGATGACGATCGTCGCCGACGCCGGGTCGAATGCAGCGGGCGCCGCGGTCATGCCTTCTCCTCGAAGATCTGCTGCCAGGAAGCGGGGGATACGAGCTCGGGCAGGGCCTCTCGATACTGACGCTGAAGCTCGGGCCAGCGTCGGCGCAGTTCGGCGTGCAGGCGCACCGACTCGCGCAGCATCCGCCGGTACTTCGAGCGATCCCGGGTGTAGATGTTCTTGCCCGACCCGTCGGCCGCGCTGACGAGGGCGCTGTCGAACCCCGGAAGACGCCACCACAGCGCGTCGTCCTTGCCGAACTCCACCTCGGGCTGGCGGATGTTGGCGGGGTGGGGTTTGTGCAGCCAGTGCGCAGCGAGGGTGGAAAGCGTGAACCAGCGAAGTCTGAGTCCGCTCGGGCTGTCAAGTTCGTTCTTCGGCAGTCGCTTGTACACCTGACGGCCCCGTCGTGAATGAAGCACGGTCGACGGGTCACGATGGATGAGGGTCTCAGGGAACTCGGACGCGAGCGCTCGAGCTGCAGGCATCGCCGTCTCCAAGTTGGCGCGCAGATGGTCCGGACCGGCGAGGACGTCTCGCAGCGCCCGAGCTCTGAGAGCGACGGGGTAGTACTGCATCATCATCAGGTGCTTGAGATCGACCCGGCGGCTGTGGATGATCAGGCGACCGCCCCGGGGTGCGTCGGAGTGGAGAATCGCTGTGACGATTCGGTTGCGGGCGTGGAAGTACGCCTGCCAGTCGATCGTGTCGTCCTTGTTGACCCACGACACATGCCAGAGGGCGACGCCCGGCATCGACACGGTGGGGTACCCGGCATCGCCTGCTCGGAGACAGAACTCGGCGTCGTCCCACTTGATGAATGCGGGCAGCGACAATCCGACTTTCCGTACCGTCTCGACCGGGATGAGGCACATCCACCAGCCGTTGTAGTCGGCGTCCATCCGCATGTGCAGCATCGGGGATTGCCGGAGGTTGGCGACGCCGAAATCGTGCGGCATCTTCTCCTGGTAGAGGTTGCGCCACATGAACGGTGCTTCGTCGACGACCTCGGCCCAGCCATGCAGTTTGGGGCGGTCGAGAAGGTCGAACATGTGACCGCCCACCAGCACAGGAGTCGTGGCGTACTGACCGAACACGATCGAGCGGCGCAGGGACTCCGGCTCAAGTCGCACGTCATCGTCGAGCAGCTGCACGAAATCGCTTTCGGGACGTCGCAGCGTCTCCAGCATCGCGCGGGCGAAACCGCCGGAACCGCCGAGGTTCGGCTGGCGGATCACCTGGAGGGTGTCGCCCAGGCGCTCGGCGACCTGATCGAACCCGTCCTGATCGGCGACGAGCTGCGTGCCCTGGTCGACCAGGAAGATGCGGTCGACGAACTCGAGGGCATCGGGTGATGCGGCGAGGGCTCGGAGCGTCTCCATGCAGTAGTCGGGCTTGTTGTATGTGGTGATCCCCAGAGACGCTTTGCCGGTGCGGACCGGCTCCTGCTCCGTCGTCCACTCCGCACCTTCGAGTACGGCGTGCTTCTCGTCCGCGACCACATCGAACCAGATCCAGCCGCCGTCGCTGTACTGCGTGAGTGACAGGTCGAATGAAGTGGTCGCCTCACCGGTGACCTCTCGCGTCGCGACCCGCTGCCTGACGCCCGCGCTGTTCGAACGGTAGACCAGGATCGTGGCAGGTCCGCTGGTGTGAACGGTCAGACGGACGTCGCGGACGCTCGTCCAGTGCTGCCAGTACGACGCGGGGAACGCGTTGAAGTACGTGCCCAGTGAGACGCGGCGGCCGGCCACGATGCGGGCGCGATGGCGCCCGAGGATGTTGCCGAGGTGCGCGCGGTTCGAGACTCGGACGGGTTCGTCCTCGATCACCGACCAGGTCTCGGGGTCTGCGTACAACGGCAGAAGGTCGGGGTCGCGATCGAGCGGGAAGACGACGTTCTGAAGGACGTGTGCCACGGGATGGATCTCCGATGTTGTTGCCGCAGACCGCCGCCCTGGGGGAGGCGCGGGACTCGACGAGCAGAGATCAGCCTACCCTCCACCGGCTTCGGATCACTGGGAGCGCGGCCCCGAGCGGCCCAGATCACGGTGGTTAGACTGATCGCGATGAAGGTATTGATAACCGGCGGCGCCGGCTACATCGGATCGACGGTGGGTACGGCGTGCATCGAGGCCGGGCATGACGTCGTCGTACTCGACGACCTCTCCACCGGGCTGCGTTCCTTCGGCGAGGGCCGGCAGCTGTACGTCGGGGACATCGCAGACGGCCTCCTGCTCGACCGTCTGCTGGACGAGCACCCGGACATCGCTGCTGTGGTCCACTGCGCCGCGCGCATAGTCGTTCCGGATTCGGTCGCGGACCCGCTGGGGTATTACGACGCCAACGTCGGCAAGTCCATCATCCTGCTCAAGCGGCTCCGTAAGGCCGGTATCGGACGCGTCGTGTTCAGCTCGTCCGCTTCCGTCTACGCGGGTGAGAGCGGCGACGGAGTCGACGAGAGTGCTGCACTCGCGCCCGCGAGCCCCTACGCCACCACTAAGGCGATGGTCGAGCAGATCCTCGAGGATGCTGCTGCCGCGGGCGACTTCCGCGCGATCGCTCTGCGCTACTTCAACCCGATCGGAGCCGACCCTCATCTTCGGAGCGGTCTGCAGAACCCGACCCCCTCCCATGCGCTGGGCAGGATCATGACCGCGCACGCCCGAGGGGAGACGTTCGCGATCACCGGCACCGACTGGCAGACCCGAGACGGGTCTGGCCTACGGGATTACATCCACGTCTGGGACCTCGCGCTCGCCCATGTCGCGGCTGTGGAGAAGTTCGACGATGTCGTCTCCGCCGACGACCCGTACCGCGTGATCAACCTCGGGACCGGCGACGGAGTCACCGTGCGGGAGCTCATCGCGGCATTCGAAAGGGTCACCGGCAGTACCCTCCAGGTCGCCGAGACCGGCCGTCGTCCCGGTGACCAAGCCGGCGCATTCGCGATCGCCGGCCTTGCCGAGCGACTGCTCGGCTGGCGCGCGGAGCGCTCGCTGGACGACGGCGTCCGGGACGCTCTGGCCTGGGCCGATAAGCTCGCGGGATCCGCCTGAGCCTTCATTCACCCCGCAGCGTCGGGATCACTCCGGTGTTCGCGGCGTCGATGCTCTCGCGCCATGACCGCGACTGGCCGGCGCGCAGCGCGCACAGCACGAGCATGAACCATCCGGCACCGACGAGCGTGAAGCTCTCGAACATCGAGTAGACAGCGAGCGTGACGAGCATCAGCGGCGTCCAGGCGTAGACCACGGAACGCCGGGCGCTCGCGACCAGCCATGAGCGCACGGTCGCTATGCCGCCGAGCAGCAGGAACAGCACGAGCCCCGCCGTGCCGAGCTGGAGAAGCACGTCGAAGTACGAGTTCAGGGCGCTCTGATGGTGATCGTCGAGCTGGAAGTTGATGTACGTGAAGGGGTACTCGCCGCGGGCCCACGGGCCGAACCAGCCCCACCCCGTGATGGGCTTGATGGCGACGAAGTCGAGGATCGTGTTCCACAGCGTCGCCCTGATCGAGAAGTCGGAGCCCGCGTCCATCAGCGCGATGATCGGGTGCCTCAGTGCGAACGCCGCCGCCAGCGCGAGTGCCACCAGCGCCCCGAGGACCCACTGCACGACGTTCCTGCGCTCGAGCGGCGCATGCCGCACGATCGCGAGAGCCACGGCAACCACGCCGACGGCGACAGCGAGCACGAGCACCGTCGGGGATGCGGAGAGGAACGCGAGCAGCGTCGCGAGCGCGATCGAGGGCACGGCGATGGGGGCTGTCACTGACTGGGAGCGCCACTCGACCACGAACGTGATCAGCGCGATCACCACGATGAAGCCGAGCATGTTGCGACTGCCGAACATGCCCTGCACCGGTCCGCCGAGCGCGAGGTTGCCCTGCACGCCGAGGAACGCGAACGGCACGTCGAGCAGGATGCCCGACATGATCTCCAGGCCGAGCGACACGGCGAGCAGCACGCGCAGCGTGTCGCCGAGAGCGCGCACGGTCTGCAGCGTGTCGCGGATGTGACCGATCGTGATCGCCAGGAACGCGAAGCCGAGAAGCGTCAGCCACCCGAAGACGGTGTCCGACCTGTCCGTGGTCCACGCGAGGCTCACGGCCGCCCAGACCAGGAAGGCGAGCAGCGATGACGGAGCGAGGCGCAGCAGCGAGAGCTCCTCGCGTCGCACCCACAGGATCGTGGCGCCGAGCAGGCAGAGCAGGCCGACGATCGAGGCGAGCGTGATCTGCGACGTCATCCGTTCGATGGTGAACGAGCCGAACACGGCGGCGAGTGCCGCCAGGGTGAAGGCTCGAGCCATCTCGGCCGAGCCGAGCAGTCGGCTGAGGCGACGGGCCAGGGTCACGGGACCCGCCGTCTTCTCTCGCCGCGCTCGATCACGCGCTCGCCCACTCCGACGATCGGAGTGGCCTTGATCTTGAAGGACAGCAGGATCAGGAGCATCCAGCCCCACAGCATGATGGGCGTGGACTCGGTGAGGCCTTGGACCAGGAGTACGACCGTGAAGAGGCTGGGCAGAAGCGTGAGCGGGGAGTAGGTGCGGTCGGCGGTCAGATCCCAGCGTGGCCGGTCGACGGCGAAGAACCACGAACGCCAGAGCAGACTGAGATACGCGATCGCGACGAGGACGAGCCCGACAGCCCCCAGCTGCATGAGCACGTCGAGCCACATGTTGTGCGCGTGGAAAACAGTGATGCCGTGATCGGTGATCCAGTGATCGAATGCCGGGTCGCTCGGCACCCAGGGGCTCGAGAAGCCGTTCCCGGCGATCGGATGCTCGGCGACCCGTTCGAGCACCTTCGTCCAGATCCTGTCCGAGCGGCCGGTGAGATCGGATTCGCGGCCGAGAAGGGCGAGCAGGGGCTTCTGCAGCAGCCAGGCCGCGGCTCCGGCGAGCACCGACCCTCCGATGAACACGACGTACAGGCGGGTCCGCGCGGCCGGGGTCTGCGCCCGGCGCATCAGCAGAGCGACGATCAGCACGACCGCGGCCGCTGCCGCGCAGGCGAACGCCGTCGCCGAGGCCGCACGGAACAGGAAGTAGGCGGCGAGCAGCATCCACATCGCCAGCGTCGTGCGCCAGCGGGCTCTGGCGCTGTACAGGATGCCGAAGGTGATGAGCGCGAACACGCTGATGATGGCGAGCAGGTTCGCGTTGCCGACGATGCCCTGGATGCGGCCGCCGTCGAAGAGGTTGTCGCGCACCCAGTACCACTGCGGGTCGATCTCGCCGTCCGGAAGGGTCACGAAGTTCGGCAGCAGCGGGGCGTGCAGCACCAGCGAGACCCACAGCTCGAGCGCGAGGGAGAGGCCCAGGATCCATTTGAACGCGGATGACAGTGCGCGCACGATCTCGTGCCAGGTGAGGACGTGGGCGATGAACAGGGCGTTCACGGTCACCGTCGCGAGAAGCACCCAGGTGATCGCGGTCGGGACGCGCCACTGCGACCAGGCGAGGGAGAGCAGCGCGAGTAGCGCGTACGCCGTCGCGGTCCACGGCAGCCGGCGCCACGGGAACGCCTGCGGCCGGTTCGTCGCGATCATCGGGATCCCGATGGCGAGCGTGGCAAGGAGGAACACGACGAGCACGATCCCCGCGCCGATCGCGCCGAGCAGGTTGTACACGGCCGAGTGAGCGAAAGTCACGATCAGCACGAGGATGATGTACGCGCGCAGCAGAAGATGTCCCGTCGACTCGCGCTCGGGCGCGGTGGGCGGGGCCTTCACCGGGTGCTTCGTGTACTGCGCCATCGCGTTCAGGCTACCGCGCCGCAACGGCCTGCGCCTGAGCACCTCACCGGTCACGCGGAGGTCCGCGCGCTGTCCTACGCTGGGCACATGCTGCTCGGTCTCTCCAACGTGCCCCGCGACTACGCATGGGGGTCTCGCACGCTTCTCGCCGGCCTCGAGGGCCGTGAGCCCACAGGCGCCCCCGAAGCGGAGGTGTGGTTCGGCGATCACCCGGGTGACCCCGCGGATGTCGACGGCGGCGGCACGCTCGACGCGGTCACCGGCGGCACCCTTCCGTATCTGCTCAAGCTGCTCGCGGCCGGTGCGCCCCTGTCGATCCAGGTGCACCCGACAATCGAGCAGGCGAGGGCAGGATGGGCGCGCGAAGCCGGCCTCGACGCCGACGATCCCGGTCGCAACTATCGCGACGACAACCACAAGCCCGAGCTGATCGTGGCGCTCAGCGAGACCTTCGAGTCGCTGAGCGGACTGCGGCCGGTCGCGGACACGCTCGACCTTCTGGCCGGCCTGGGCGACGGAGCCGGAGCCGGAGTGTCTGCGCTGCGCGCACGCCTCGGCGGCGCCGGCGACGTGCTCGGCGACACGATCGGCTGGCTGCTCTCGGGCGGGGCTCAGGCCGAGGTCGACCAGGTGATCGCGGCCGTCCGCACCGCACAGCACGGGGAAGGACCATGGAACACGACGCTGCGTGCGATCGCCGGAGTCGCCGATGTGTATCCGGGCGACCCGGGCGTCGTGGTCGCCCTCCTGATGAACCACGTCGTGCTGCGCCGCGGAGAGGGCATCTTCCTCCGCGCCGGCCTCCTGCACGCCTATCTGGACGGACTCGGCGTCGAGATCATGGCCGCGAGCGACAACGTGCTGCGCGGTGGCCTCACGCCCAAGCGGATCGACGTCCCCGAGCTTCTCTCGATCCTCGACACCGAGCCTGGTGCGGTGCCGGTGCTGCGGCCGGACGCGGATGGCCCCGTCACGGCGTACGACGTGCCCGTTGCGGACTTCTCCCTGCGCCGGGTGACGCTCACGGGCGCCGCGGTCACCGTGCCGGTGGCAGGCCCCACCATCCTGCTGGCCACGGCCGGGACGATCGTCGTGAGCGGAGCGGATGCCGAGACGCGCGAGGTTCCGGTGGGCACCGCCGTGTTCGCCGCGGCCGACGAGGGGACGCTGACGATGTCGGGCGAGGGGGAGGCCTTCCTCGCAGCCCCCGGCGACTGAGCCCGGACGACGGCGACCCGGGGAGCCTGCGATCGGCGCGACACGCCGATGGATCGTCATGAACTTTCAATCCGGGCTTGAGGGTTTACGATCCGCGACTTGACCGATGCGAATGACACGGGTGTAATTAGTTGAGCACGGCCCGCCGGGGGGCGGAACAAAGGGTTGGAGATCGACATGACGGGATACCGTTCGGACGTACCGGAGAACTGGTTCGTCGATCCGATCAACCTCGGTGTTCCCGGGGTGCGCAAGGTCGAGTCCGAAGACGACGCGGCCCTCGGGTGGCAGAGCGAGGCGCTGTGCGCGCAGACCGACCCGGAGGCGTTCTTCCCCGAGAAGGGCGGATCCACTCGCGATGCGAAGCGCATCTGCACCTCGTGCGACGTCCGCGGCGAATGCCTCGAGTACGCGCTCAACAACGATGAGCGCTTCGGCATCTGGGGCGGGCTCTCCGAGCGGGAGCGCCGCAAGCTCAAGCGCCGCGCGAGCTGACACGCGGCTGACCGCGGCATCCGCTTCGCGCAGACCGCTGACCGACTGCTTCGCGGCATCCGCTGACCGACTGCTTCGCGGCCACGCCGCACTCGCTGCCTCTGCGCTCGCAGTCGCGCGCTTAGGCTGACGACGTCATGCCAGCCCGAGTCCACGCAATCATCGTCGCGCGCCCCGGATCCTCCGCCCGTGCGCAGCTTCTCCGAACGCTGGACGCGCTGCGCTCCCAGACCACGCAGCCAGCGGCCGTCACCCTGGTGATGTGCGGCGACGCGGCCTCCGCTCGAGAGAGCGAGAGCGTCGCGAGCACCGTCGAGGGGATCATCGAGGCGCGCCACGGAACGTCATTCGCCGAGGCGGTCGAACTGGCGCGCCCTCGGGTCGCGCAGGGAAGCGCGGTGTGGCTGCTCGCACACGACACGGCGCCGCACGTGCGTGCTCTCGAGCGGCTGGTCGGCACGCTGGAACGCTCACCGTCGGCGGCGATCGCCGCGCCGAAGCTCGTGCAGACCGACAACGACCGTGAGATCGTCTCGCTCGGCGTCACGATGACGGCGCTGGGACGATCGGTCGAACTCGCCGCAGGAGAGCTCGACCAGGGCCAGCACGACGGCCGCGACGACGCCCTCGGCTCGGACATCCGCGGTGTCCTCATCCGCGGGGAGATCCGCGATTCGCTGCGACCAGACCCCGCTCTCGCCGGTGCCGACGAGGGACTCGACCTCGGCGTCAGGGCTCGGCTCGGCGGAGGCCGCGTGGTGCTGACTCCGGCCGCACGCATCTCCGTCACGCCGGACGGCCCTGCGGCGCTTCCGACCGGACGCACCAGACGTGCATACGCGACGCGCGTCGCGCAACTGCACCGCCGGCTGGTTTACGCGCCGGCGATCGCGGTGCCGCTGCACTGGCTCACGCTGCTCCCGCTGGCCCTCTGGCGCTCGATCACGCATCTCATCGGCAAGCGCCCCGAAGCCGTGGCTCCGGAGTGGGGAGCAGCCCTCACCGCCATGCTCCGGCTCGGAGCGATCGCGCGCTCCCGGCGCAGCATCCGCTCGTTCCGGACGACCGGCTGGGCGAGCGTCGCGCCCCTGCGCGTGACCGGTTCCCAGCTGCGGCGCCGCCTCGACGACGGACACGGCAGCGAGGGCGGCGCGGTCAGCGAACTGCGCTTCTTCTCGGGCGGCGGCGCGTGGGCCGTCCTCGCCGCGGCCGTCGTGAGCGTCGCCTCGTTCACGGCACTGCTCGCCTGGCCGGTGCTGGGCGGGGGAGCGCTGCTCCCGCTGCGCACCACCGTCGCCGCGCTGTGGCGCGACGCCGCCTGGGGACTGCGGGGGATCGGCGTCGACGTCATCGGCCCCGCCGACCCGTTCGCCGGAGCGCTCGCCGTCCTCGGCTCGCTCTGGCCGGGTGCTCCCTCGTTCTCGCTGGTGCTGCTCTGGATCCTCGCGCTGCCGCTCGCGGTGCTCGGCGGATGGTTCGCCGCCACGCGTGTCACCGACCGTTCAGGTCTGCGGATCTTCGCCGGCGTGATCTGGGCTCTCGCGCCGACGTTCCTCACCGCGCTGACGGAGGGCCGCCCGGCCGCGGTGCTCGTGCACCTCCTGCTGCCATGGCTGTTCCACGCCGCAGTGGTGGCGCATCGCTCCTGGGGTGCGTCCGGCGCGGCATCCGTTCTCTTCGCCGCCGTCGCGGCCTGCTCGCCCTCGCTGCTGCCTGCTCTCCTCGTGCTGTGGGTGATCGCCCTCGGGATCACCCTCGGTGGCTCCCGCATCCGCGGAGCAGTGCGACTGCTGTGGGTTCCCATTCCGGCACTCGCGCTGTTCGCACCGCTCATCGGGTGGCAGCTGCGTCACGGAAGCCTGATCGCCGTGCTCGCCGACCCCGGATTCATCCGTCCCGGGCTGCAGGCCACTGCCGACGCCACGGGCAGGCTCGCGCTCGCCACGGGGTTCCCCACCGGGGACCTCGCGGGCTGGATGCCGTTCGCCGGCGAGTCGATCGGAGCATGGGCGCCCGCACTGCTCGTGCCCCTGGCGCTGCTCGCGCTCGCCGCCGCCGTCGCGCCGCGCTGGCGGGCGGGCATCACCCTCCTGGTCGTCGCCATGAGCGGTCTCGCCACCGCCTTCCTCGCGGTGGGCGTCATGGTGTCGTTCTCCGAGGGGACGCCCGTCGCCATCTGGCCGGGGGCAGGGCTCAGCCTCGCCTGGATCGGCGTGACGGGCGCTGCGCTGGTGACGCTCGACACGGCGCTCACCCTGCCTCGGCTGCGCCTGCTGAGCGCCACGGTCGCCGCCGTCGCGGTGGCGGTCTGCGCCGTGCCAGCGCTGGCGGCCTTCCACACCGGGCGCACGGTCCTCACGGACGGACCGGTCTCCACCCTCCCGGCGTACGTCGCCGCGCAGGCCGGCGAGGATCGCCCCATCGGAACGCTGGTGCTGACTCCGCAGAACGACGGCGGCCTCGCGGCCGAGGTCGCCTGGGGGGCGAGCGAGACGCTCAGCGCACAGTCGACCATCCTCTCGACCGCCACCGAGGTGCGGGGCACCGACATCACCACCCTCTCCGTCGACCTGCTCTCGGCGAGAGACTTCGACGCAGCCTCGGCACTCGCCGAGAACGGCATCAGCTACGTCCTGCTGGCCCAGGTCGCGGGCGACGAGGCCGATCGCGCCAGGGCCCTGCGCACCTCCGCCGTCACGGCGCTCGATCAGCGTGCCGGATTCGTGCAGGCAGGTGCCACCGACCGCGGGGTGCTCTGGCGGCTGGAGGCGGATGCCGAGAACCGGGCGGCGCTCACAGCGGGGCAGCAGGCGACCGCACGTCTGACCATCACCCTGCAGCTCGTGCTCCTGGCCGCGGCGCTCCTGCTGTCGGTCCCCACGCGTGCATCGCGCCGCGCCGCGCGCGCGCGATCCCGGATCGTCGGGCGCGCCCCGGAGGAGCCCATCGTCCTCCCTCGGCACGCAGAGGATGTCGAGCACCCGGAGGACCTCCATCCTGCGGTAGACCCCGAACCTCTGGAGGACCCGCAGCCTGCGGAGGATCTGCACGGACCGGAGGATCTGCCGGAACCGGACCCCGATCAGAAGCCGGCACCGGCTCACGAGGAGGAGGCACGATGAGCGGGAACCGCGCTGTCCGCGTGGCGGCGACGAGTGCGCGCGTGCTCACCGGCGCGGTCGTGGCCGCCGCATGCGCTGTCGGAGTCGTCCTCGCGATCACGGCACCCTGGCCCACCGTCACGCACGACCCGGCCCAGGTCGAGGTGACCCCGCTGCCCGGCGACACCGTGCTCGTCTGCAACGGCGACTTCCGCGCGATCGGCCGCGACCCGTCGGAACCGCTGCAGATGGTCTCCGCGGCATCCCCTCGGTTCACCGTCGAGGGCTCGGCGGGGGAGCCGGAGATCGCCGCGCTGTCGACGGGTGACCTCGTCGATGCGGGCGAGGTCCGCAGGCTCACCGGGGTCGTCGACGGCCGCACCGCACCGCTCCTCGCGGCGACAGAGTCCGTCACGCTCTCGGAGGACGATCTGTCGGGCTTCGCCGCGGCGCCCTGCCGTGAGGCGCGCATCGAGTCCTGGCTGGTCGGCGGCAGCGTCGAGACCGGCTCTGAAGACCTCATCGTCCTCACGAATCCGGGTGCCGTCCCCTCCTCAGTGACGCTCACCGTGTACGGCTCGGTGCCGGGGTCGCGCACCGTCATCGTCCCGGCCGGCGCTCAGGTCGCGCTGCCGCTGACCTCGATCGCGACCGGCGCCGAGGTGCCGGTGGTGAACGTCACCGCCACCGGATCGCCGGTGCGCGCCGTGCTGCAGTCGTCGCTGACGCGAACCCTGGACCCGGTCGGGATCGACCTTCAGGATGCGGTCGCGGCTCCCCAGCGGCATCCGGTCATCCCCGGCGTGGAGATCTTCGAGAGCGATGCGGACGACTCGTCCGGCGCGGTGATCCGCCTGCTCTCCCCGCCGACGGACACCAAGGCGGTCGTCACCGTTCGGGCGCTCGGGGAGACCTCTATCGCCCGCGAGTTCACCGTCGATCTCACCGCGGGCACGCCGACCGAGATGTCGCTCGCAGAGATGCCTGCCGGCTCGTACAGCGTGCAGGTCGAGGCGGACGACCCCGTCCTGGCGGCCGTCCGGCAGCAGGACGGCGGAGGCCCCGAGTCGGACTTCGCCTGGGCGATGCCGGCACCGGAGTTCCGCGGCGCCGCGCTCGTCGCCGTGCCGGCAGGGCCCGCTTCCCGGCTGCTCCTCGTGAACGACGAGGAGACGGACTCCGTCGTCTCGGTGGCGGCCGTCGACGGCGAAGCCGAGGAGATCACGGTACCTGCCGGGTCATCGATCGCGGTCGACGTCGAGGCGCGGACCACCTACTCGATCGAGACCTCGGATCCGATTCGCGCGGCGGTCTCCCAGTACGCCCCAGGGGCGATGGCGGTGTGGCCCGTATGGCCCGCAGCCGGACCCGAGAAGAGCATCACGGTCTATCCGTAGGCAGCCCCGGCGTCGCGCTCAGTGATCGTGGCCGAGATCCCACGGCTCGCGGCCGACGTACTCCGCGGCGGCGCGGAACACCGCGCTCTCGATCGCCATCCGCCGGTGAGTGCCGTCGTCGTGCCCTGGCGGCAGCATCCGCTCGATCGGCAGGCGGAACAGCACGATCCGCCGGTTCTGACGATCCAGATACCAGCGCGGCACCTCTTCGGTGGCTTCGGATGCCGGCATCGCGCCGATCTCGAACCGTACCTCCTGCAACTCGGGCCAGGTGCCGCGGAGGAACTCCACGGCCGTGCCGACGGTCAGGTCGAACCGGTCGATGCGGCCCTCCAGCGGCGCGAGGGGCGGACGCACGACCTCGCTCCGGCCGAGGCGCCCGTGGCGTCCGTGACGCGCGCCGCGGCGCGGCTGGTCTGCGCTGGTGGCACGTCGACGAGGCATGTCGAAAGTCTAGGCGGTGCGGGTGCGGGTGCGGGCCTGCGCGGCGCGGCATCCGTCCTCGTCCGCCGCGCGGTCGTAGCCTGACGGAGATGGACGGAAGACTCTGCTCGAAGGTGGGCTGCGCGCGCGAAGCCGTGGCGACGCTCACCTACGACTACGGCGATCAGATGGCAGCGCTCGGCCCACTGGGGCTCGCGCATCACCCGCACGCGCACGACCTGTGCGCGCCGCACGCTGACCGGCTCTCGGTGCCGGCCGGGTGGCTCGTCGTGCGGCATGAGGCCCTTCGGGCCTGAGCATCCCGACATCTGCGCAGGCCGGCCCGGCGCAGATGGAAGAATGGGGGGATGCCTGAGCTCGAGTTCCGCGTCGCCGACCTGTCCCTCGCCGAATCCGGTCGTCACCAGCTGCGCCTCGCCGAGAACGAGATGCCGGGGCTCATGGCCCTTCGCGAGGAGTTCGGCGCCGCGCAGCCGCTGAAGGGCGCGCGGATCGCGGGCTCGCTGCACATGACCGTGCAGACGGCGGTTCTCATCGAGACGCTCACCGCCCTCGGCGCCGAGGTGCGCTGGGCCAGCTGCAACATCTTCTCCACGCAGGACGAGGCGGCCGCCGCGGTCGTGATCGGCCCGCACGGCACGGTGGATGCTCCGTCTGGAGTGCCGGTGTTCGCCTGGAAGGGCGAGTCGCTCGAGGAGTACTGGGACTGCACCGAGCGCATCTTCGACTGGTCGTCGGCCGGGGCGGACGGTCCGAACCTCATCCTCGACGACGGCGGAGACGCCACGCTCCTGGTGCACAAGGGCGTCGAGTTCGAGAAGGCGGGCGCGGTGCCGGATGCCGCGGCATCCGACGCGCACGAGTACACCGTCATCCTCGATGTGCTGCGCCGCTCGCTCGCTGCGTCCCCCGACCGGTGGACGAAGCTCGCGGCCGCTCTCATCGGCGTCACCGAGGAGACCACCACCGGCGTGCACCGGCTCTACGAGCTCGCGGCATCCGGCGACCTCCTTTTCCCCGCGATCAATGTCAACGACTCGGTCACCAAGAGCAAGTTCGACAACAAGTACGGCATCCGCCACTCGCTGCCGGACGGCCTGAACCGCGCGACCGACGTCCTCATGGGCGGCAAGGTCGCCTTCGTGTGCGGCTACGGCGACGTCGGCAAGGGCGCAGCCGAAGCCCTCAGGGGTCAGGGCGCGCGTGTCATCGTCAGCGAGGTCGACCCGATCTGCGCACTGCAGGCCGCGATGGACGGCTTCCAGGTCGCGCGGCTCGTCGATGTGGCGGGCGACGTCGACATCGTCGTCACCGGCACCGGGAACCGCGACGTGGTCACGACCGCGCATCTGCTCGCCCTCAAGCACCTCGCGATCGTCGCGAACGTGGGGCACTTCGACAACGAGATCGACATGGCGGGCCTGGAGTCGCTGGACGGCGCCGAGAAGGTGGAGATCAAGCCGCAGGTCCACGAGTGGCGCCTCCCGAACGGGCGCAGCGTCCTGGTGCTGAGCGAAGGCCGGCTGATGAATCTCGGCAACGCGACCGGCCACCCGTCGTTCGTGATGAGCGCGTCCTTCACGAACCAGGTGCTCGCGCAGCTCGAGCTCTTCACGAACATCGAGGCGTACCCGACCGGCGTCTACACGCTGCCGAAGGCGCTGGACGAGAAGGTCGCCCGCCTGCACCTGGACGCGCTCGGCGTGCGGCTCACCGAGCTCACGGACGATCAGGCGTCGTACATCGGCGTGCCGGTCGACGGCCCGTACAAGCTCGAGCACTACCGGTACTGACGCGGCGGCGGCTCAGACGCCGACCCGGCGTCCGGTGAGCCGCTCCGTCCTGGCATCGGCGTTCTGCAGCGCTCTGCGCTCGCGCTCCCGGCGCAGCACGGTCATGCCGACGAGCACCATCTCCGGCGGAGCCGGCGGGATCGGAGACACGAACGGCGAGGCGTCGGCGAGCAGCTCCTGCGCGACCCTGGCCCGCGCCGCCGGCACCATTCGCGGCGCGCTCTGCAGGAACTGGGAGATGCGCCGGGCGAGCCGGTCAGGCAGCCGTGCGACGTCGGCGATCTGCGCCCAGCCGGCGAGGGCGGGCGGCAGCACCGGCGCACTGGGGATGAGCTTCGGCGTGCGCACCCGCTGGCTGTAGGTGCCGGCGACCATGTCGCCCAGGCGCTGCGAGCGGGCGTTGAACGCGCCGGCGAGCACGGCGATCCCGCCGAACGTCATGTAGATCTCGAGGACGCCGATGAGCCCGCGGATGAATGCGTGCCGGAACCCGGCGGCCCCGCCGTCGACGCGGACGATGCGTCCGCCGATCGCGAGCTTGCCGAGGCTGCGCCCCTTGAGGACGACCTCCATCGTGATCGGCAGCACCACGAAGCTCACCACGATCGAGGTCACGATCGCGATGCGGTCGGTGGCCTCATCGAGGATGCCGGCATCGCCGAGCCAGATCCGCACGAAGATCCAGAGGATGAAGACCGCATAGCCCAGCAGCATGTCGATGATCGCCCCGACGGCGCGGAGCAGGAAGCCGACCGGCTGCACGTCGATCGCGACGGCTTCGCCGGAGAGGACCTCGTCGGACATATCGAGCGGGGCGGACATGAGTACAGTAAATCAGGTGGATGCCGATGCGCTGACTGATGCACGCCGGGCCGAGTGGGAGCGGCTCGAGGAACTCAGCCGCGCCCGCCTGGACGGCACCGGCGTCGATGAGCTCATCGTGCGGTACCGTGCGGCCTCCGCGGATCTCGCCGACCTGAAGACGTCGGTGGGGGAGTCGCCCCAGGGGGCGTATCTGTCCACCATCCTGGTCAGGGCGCGCCTGCGCCTGACCGGAGCATCCGACAACATCCTCACCCAGACGGCGCGCTTCTTCTCCCGGCAGCTGCCGGCGGCGCTCTACCGGCTGCGCTGGACCACGCTGATCATCGCGATCGCGTTCATCGCGATCGCCGTCGGGACCGCCGCCTGGATCTCGTCCGACCCCGCGCTGATCGCGACGCTCGGCCCGCCCGATCTGCTCGAGCAGTACGCCGACGAGAGCTTCACGGGGTACTACACGGAGAACCCTGCGGCCGTGTTCATGGGCATGGTGTGGACGAACAACGCGTGGATCGCGCTGCAGTGCGTCCTGTTCGGGATCACCGGGCTGTGGCCGGTCAACGTGCTGGTGCAGAACGCGATGGGCCTCGGCGTCGCAGGGGCTGTGATGGCCGCGCACGGACGCGCCGACGTCATGATCCTCTACATCCTTCCGCACGGCATGCTCGAGATGACGAGCATCTTCGTCGCGGGTGCCGGCGGGCTGCACCTGTTCTGGTCGTGGGTGTCGCCGGGGCACCGCTCCCGTGCCGAATCGCTCGCGATCGAGGGCAGGGCGCTCGCGACGGTGGCGATCGGACTCGTGTTCGCGCTGTTCCTCGCGGGTCTCGTCGAGGGCTTCGTCACGGGCTGGGCTCTGCCGTGGCCGGTCAAGATCGGCATCGGAGGAGCGGCGCTGGCCGTCTTCCTGATCTACATGCTCGTTGTGGGCGGCCGTGCCCACCGGCGGGGAGAGACCGGTGATCTCGTGGAGTACGAGGCCGGCACTCCGAGGCTCGTCGCCGGCTGACCCGCCCTCCTGCCCTCCCTCAACTCACCCGCCGAGACCCCACCCTGCCGTCGTCACGCCACCCTGCCGTCGTCACCAGCGGGGGGTCTCGGCGAGAGCAGGGGGTCTCGGCGAGAGCAGGGGGTCTCGGGGAAAGGAATGTGAGGGCTCAGAGGCGGCCGGCGGCCTTGAGCTCGAGGTAGCGGTCGGCGATCCGAGGCGGGAGGGACTCCGGGTCGGCTGCGATCGCCTCGCCGCCCGCGCGCCGGATCGCGTCCGCCACGCTCTCGGCGTCGCGCATGGTGCGCTCGGCGGCGGCGGCGAGATAGACATCCTCGCGAGAGCCGCGCTGCCGAGCCAGCGCCGCGATGCCGTCGTCCGTCACCGATCCGACGAGGATCGACGTGGCCCTCGACGCGTCGGGGAAGGCGCCGAGGAAGCCGCGTGCGGACTCCGCCGCGTCCTGCGCCGTGAGCACGACGATCAGCGAAGGGCGTGTGGTGAGCGTGCGCACGGCCGCGAACGCGCCGTGCCAGTCGGTGTCGACGAGGCGCGCGTGCACCGGCGCCATCGCGTCGGTCAGCGCCGACAGCAGCGCCGCGCCCTCGACCCCGGTCACCCTCGCCCGCACCACGCGGTCGTACATCAGCAGGTGCACGTGGTCGCCCGCCCTGGCGGCCAGGGCGGCCAGCAGCAGTGACGCCTCGAGCGCGGCGTCGACCCTGGTTCCGTCGCCGACGCGCGCGGCGGCCGTGCGCCCCGTGTCGATGATGATCACGACGTGCCGGTCGCGCTCGGGTCGCCAGGTGCGCAGCATCGTGGTCCCGGCACGGGCGGTGGCCCGCCAGTCGATCGAGCGGACGTCGTCGCCGCGGACGTACTCCCGGAGCGAGTCGAACTCGGTGCCCTGCCCGCGCACCTGGATGCTGGTGTTCCCGTCGAGCTCCCGCAGTCGCGCCAGGCGCGAGGGGAGGTGCTTGCGGGAGGAGAACGCGGGGAGGACCCTGATCGCCCCGCGGACGGTGTGCCGGGCCTGACGGCCGGCGAGACCGAGCGGGCCGCGAGAGCGGATCATCACGAACTCGCTGACGAGCTCCCCTCGTCGCCGGGGGAGCAGCGGGATCGCGACCCGGCGCCGCTCACCGGGCGGCACGCTCAGCCGCTGCCGTTCCTCGCCGGCTCCCGCCGTCGGCTGCCAGGCGTCGCGGATCAGGGCGTGCAGCGTGCGCGGGCCCTGGTTGTGCAGCGCCACGCTCACCGGCACCGGCTCGCCCAGCCGCGCCCGCGCCGGCACCTTCCTGGTGACGCCCACAGCCCGCGGGCTCGGCGCCAGCAGGACGTCGACCGCTGCCAGCAGGATGCAGAGTCCCATCCACATGCCGAGTGCGGCATACGGCGGAAAGCCCGCGAGCCCTGTGAGGACGAGCGGGACGACGCCGAGCGCGACGACGAGCGGGAGACGGCCGGTGACGAACACCTAGATCGGCACCCTGGTCTGCTGGACGACCGAGGTCAGCACCGCATCCGCGGACACGCCTTCCATCTGGGCGTCGGGGCGCAGCTGCAGCCGGTGCCGCCACACGGGCACGAGCATGGTCTGCACGTGGTCAGGTGTCACGGCGGACGAGGCGTTCAGCCAGGCCCACGCCTTGGCGGCGGCGAGCAGCCCGGTGGAGGCGCGGGGGCTCGCGCCGAGCTCGACCGAGGGGGACTGGCGCGTCGCGCGCGCGAGGTCCACGACGTATCCGAGCACGTCGTCGGTGACCTCGACACGTCCGGCCGCCTCCTGCGCCGCGCGGATCTCGTCCGCGCTGACGGCCGCCTCCACGCCGGTCAGCTCACGCGGCGAGAACCCGGCGGCGTGCCTGCGGAGCACCGAGACCTCGGCGTCGCGTTCCGGCATCCCGACCACGAGTTTCATCAGGAACCGGTCGAGCTGCGCCTCGGGCAGCGAGTAAGTGCCCTCGTGCTCGATCGGGTTCTGGGTCGCTGCCACCAGGAACGGATCGGGCAGCGGGCGGCTGACGCCGTCGGCCGAGACCTGACGCTCCTCCATCGCCTCGAGGAGAGCGGCCTGGGTCTTCGGCGGCGTGCGGTTGATCTCGTCCGCGAGCAGGATGTTCGTGAACACGGGGCCCGCGCGGAAGTCGAACTCGCCGGAGCGGGCGTCGTACACCAGTGACCCGGTGACATCGCCTGGCATCAGATCCGGCGTGAACTGCACGCGCTTCGTGTCGAGGCCCAGCGCCCGCGCGAAGGAGCGCACGACGAGGGTCTTCGCGACGCCGGGGACGCCCTCGAGCAGCACGTGGCCGCGAGCGAGCAGGCTCACGAGCAGGCCGGTGACGGTCCCCGCCTGTCCGACCACGGCCTTGTCGACCTCCGTACGCACTCGGTGCATGGCCTGACGCAGGTCGGCGTCGTTGAAGTTCTCAGCGGTCACGAGTGGTCCTCGGCTTCCGTTCGGATGGGATGGACGGGGGAGCGGATGGCGTCATTCGGGTCTCCCCATGTCGCGGGTCGATTCGTCGATGGCGGACTCGAGCTCGCTCAGCCGGCGGGCGAGGGTGATCAGACCCTGGTCGTCGCCGGGGAGGGGGCCGCCCAGCAGCGACTGGAGGGAACCTCGGGGGATGCGAAGCCGATCGGCCGCGGCATCCGCGATCTCCTCCGGGCCCGCGTGCACGGCAAGGCCGAGTCGCCGGGCGAGCCTGCGCCTGCTCCCGTCGCGCAGGGCATCGGCGGCGTGCGCGGCATCCGCGGCCTTCGCGGTCAGCCGGGCGCGCCCGTGCATGGTCTCGGACGCGCGCACGGTGACCGGCAGCGTCTCGGCCACCAGCGGCCCGAAGCGGCGCCCGCGCCACAGCGCCGCGGCGGCACCGGCGAGCATCAGGAGCAGGATGGCCGGCGTCACCCAGCCGGGCGTCAGCGAGCCGAGAGTATCCGGCATCTCGCCCTCGATGTCCGAGTCGCCGTAGGTCGGCACGTACCAGACCACCTCGTCGGTCTGGCCGAGCAGGGCGAGTCCGAGCGCCGCGTTGCCGTTCTCCGTGAGGTAGGCGTTGCTGAAGAGCCGGTCGCCCTCGACCACGGAGCGGCGGATGCCGTCACCCTCGTCGACGAGCACGGCCGCAGTGCCGTCGCCGCCGAAGCACCCTTCGACGCCGTCGCCCGGTGTGAAGAGCCGGTCAGGGCGAATCGTGCCGACATCGGCGAACTCGGGGATCTCGCACCCCGCGTCCACGGCCGCCGAGCTGCCCGCTGCGGAGTCGCCGATCTCCAGGAGGTTCAGCAGATGCGTGCTCGAGGAGAGGAACACGACGCGCTGCGCCGGCTCGATCAGCTCCGTGAGCCCTTCGTCGGTGAGCGTGTACGGGTTGGCCATCACGAGCGTCGTGTCGTCGCCGATCGCCGCGCGGGCCTCGGCGCGCGAGCGGAACACGGAGACCTCGACGCCACGATCGCGGAGGATCTCGGCCATCGCCATCGCACCGGAATCGCCTGTCCCCTCCGGGTCCAGCGCGCCGTGCGCACCCGGCGCCCGGGCGGTCACCTGGATGACGACGAACACTCCCGCCAGCACGAGGGCCACAAGGAAGCCCCAGCCGGCGAGGGACCGCAGGAGCGGTCCGCGCGGGGTGCGCACTGCGGTGGATGCTGCGGCGGATGCCGGGGGCGTCTCCGCTGTCGCGTCGTCGATCACGGTCATCCGGTCACCGCCTCGGGGTGCGGTGCGGCGATCTCGGGGCGCAGCGCGGCGAGACGATCATCGGTCGCCGCGAGCTCCGCATAGCGCTCTGAGGTCGACGGGTGACGGAGGTACCTGACGTCATCGAACGACACCGCGGCGGAGCGGACGTGTGCGCTCTCCGCGGGGAAGACGGCGGCGACCTCCCGCGCGATCGACTGCGCGGTCGCGCCTGGCGCCGGATCGATGAGATCCCGCTCCAGCAGGCCGCGTGCCAGGGCGCGGAAGCGCTGGATCGTCGCGGCATCCCAGTCGCCGGCGCGTGCGCTGCGCTCGGCATCGGCCCTCAGCTGCGCGGCGGTGCGATCGTCCTCGGCGCCGAGGAGCCCGCCCTGCGGACGGCGGACGACCTTCGCCCCCCGCGGACGACCCCAGATGATGAGAGCCGCGATGAGCGCGGCGACGATCACGATGCTCACGACGATGAGCGCGCTCGGGCCGATGTTCCCGCCGTTCTCGGGACTGAACAGGTCTGCGATGAAGCGGCCGATCTCACGCGCGAGGAGGTCGAACCAGGTCGGCTTCGCCTCGGCGTAGCGCGGATTCGAGAGCTCCTCCTCCGCCCAGCGTCTGGCTTCGTCTCCGTCGGGGACGAAGACGTCGAGCGGCCGGATCATGCGGACCCTTGGCCGCCGGGTCCTGGCGCCGTCCAGGTCGTGTCCGCCGGTGGCA
>NZ_JADIJR010000020.1 GCF_017355365.1 Microbacterium sp. SD291
CGAACGCGGCGGCGAGACGCAGCAGCCGGGTGTCGTCATAGGCGCGGCCCGCGAACGTGAGGCCGATCGGCATCCCGATGTCGCTCATCAGGCCCATCGGCACCGTGACCGTGGGCACGCCGAGGTGACGGACCATGAGGTTGCCGTTCGCGATCCAGGTGCCGTTGCGCCAGCCGAGGTCGGCGGACGCCTCGTTCACATCCATGTCGGCGGGACCCACGTCGGCGACGGCCGGGAACACCACGGCGTCCAGTTCGAGCGCATCCATCCACTCCTCGAGATCGACGCGTCGCGTCTCCTCGAGTCCGCGCAGGCCCGACTCCAGCTCCGGCATGTCCTGGAAGTCGACGCCGGGGTTGTCGCGCACCCAGTCCGGGTACTCGGCGATGTCGTCGTCGAAGCCGGTGTAGCGGTCGGGCAGTGCGCCCTCCGGGTGTGGGAAGATCATCGCGCCGTCGACGTCGGCGAGTGTCGACAGCGCCGGGTCGCCGTTCGCCCGCAGGAAGTCCTCCCAGCCCCACGCCGACAGGTCGACGATCTCGCGCCTGAGGTACTCCGGGCTGACGAGCCCACGGGTCATGATGGTCGGCGCTCCCGGCCGGTCGCCCTCGTAGTTCGAGACGACGGGGAACTCGACCTCGACCACGGTCGCGCCCGCGGCCTCGAGATCGCGGCGTGCGGCGTCCCAGCGCTCGATGACGGATGATCGGGTCTCGATGCGCTGCCCCGTGGGGCCGCCGATGCCCGGGTTCTCGGCCGTGCCGGCATCCGGATCGGCATTGATGTACATGCGCGGGATGCCGATGCGGGTGCCGGCCAGCGAGGCGGCGCCGGCCAGTGCCGGGTAGGACGACGGGCGCACGGAAGACGCCGCGGGCAGCGGCACCCACGGCTGGGCCCGCCAGAAGTCGCCGCGGGTCTCGGCGTCGTCGGCGACGATCACGTCGAGCACCTCGAGGAGGTCGGCCATGGTGCGGGCGTGCGGCACCACGACGTCCATGGTCGGCACGAGCGGCCAGTTGCCGCGGGTCGAGATCACGCCGCGCGACGGCGTGTAGGCGCACAGGGCGTTGTTGGTCGCGGGTCCGCGACCGCTCGACCAGGTCTCCTCGCCCATGCCGAAGGCGCCGAAGCTCGCCGCGGTCGCGGTGCCGGACCCGTTCGACGAGCCGGACGCGAAGGGGGCCGTGAGGAAGCCGGCGCTGTACGGGCTCTCGGCGCGGCCGTAGACGCCGCGCTGCATGCCGCCGTTGGCCATCGGCGGCATGTTCGTGAGCCCGAGGCAGATCGCCCCGCCGCCCCGCAGCCGCTCGATGGCGAACGCGTCGCGCTGGGCGACGAGGTCCTTGAAGGCCGGGCTGCCGGATGCCGCGGTCAGCCCCTTGACCAGGTAGCTGTCCTTGGCGGTGTAAGGGATGCCGTCGAGCGGCCCGAGCGTCTCGCCGGACGCGCGGCGGGCGTCGGAGGCCGCGGCCTCGTCCCGCGCCGCCGGGTTCGGCACGACGACGGCGTTCAGGGCCGTCTCGGTGCCGGCGCCGTCGTACGCGGCGATGCGCGCCCGGTACGCGTCGACCAGCTCGACCGCGGTGGTCGTGCCGCTGTCGAGTGCCTGACGGAGGTCGGCGATGGATGCTTCGTGGACGTCGAACATGGGAGTCCTTTCGACACGGCCCGCGAGACTTCACGAATGTCACGTTTTTCGCCCCAGAACGTGACATTCGTGAAGTCTCGCGAGCTGGGAATCAGAGGGTCGGCTGCTGCTGGGTGATGCAGTGGATGCCGCCGCCGCGGTCGAACAGCGGGCGGGCGTCGACTGTCACGACGCGGCGCCCCGGGTAGGCGTCGGCGAGGATCTCACGGGCCGCGGCATCCGCCTGCTCGTCGTCGAAGCCGCAGGCGATCACGCCGTCGTCGGTGACGAGGTGGTTGACGTAGCTCCAGTCGACCGGGCCCTCCTCATCGCTGAGCGTCGCGGGCGCGGGCAGGCCGATGATCTCGAACGAGCGGCCCGCGGCATCCGTCTGCTGCTCGAGGTGCGCGCGGAGCTGGCGGCTGACCTCGAAGTCGGGGTGCTCGGGGTTCTGCTGCTCGTGCAGAAGCAGGCGGCCGGGCGAGACGATCGTGGCGACGATGTCGACGTGGCCGTTCGTGCCGAAGTCGTCGTAGTCGCGGGTGAGTCCGCGCGGCAGCCAGACGGCCTTGGTCGCGCCGATGGTGCGGAGCATCTCGGCCTCGACGCGCTGCCGGTCGGCGAACGGGTTGCGGCGGGGGTCGAGCTGCACGGTGGCGGTGAGCAGGACGGTGCCCTCGCCGTCGACGTGGATGCCGCCCCCCTCGTTCACGAGGGTCGAGCTGACGAGCTCGGCTCCGGTGGCCTCGGCGATGATCCGGGCGTGCTGGCCGGCCTTCTGCCACTGCGCCCACTCCGGAGCGCCCCAGCCGTTGAAGATCCAGTCGACCGCACCCAGGCGGCCGTCGTCGGAGACCACGAACGTGGGACCCGAGTCGCGCATCCAGAACTCGTCGACGGGGGCCTCGAGGATCTCGATCGAGCCGCTCAGCATCCGCCGGGCGCGGGCGATCTCACTCGGGTCGACGAGCATCGTGACCGGGGTGAACTCGGCGACCGCATGCGCGACGGCGGTCCAGGTGCCATAGCCCTCGTCGCGCTGCGCGGCGCTCTCGCCGAGCGTCTGCCCCTCGGCGGGGAACGCCATCCAGATGCGGTCGTGGCGTGCGGTCTCGGCGGGCATGCGCCAGTTCATGGTGATCTCCTCGCTGGGAAGTGCGTCGATCTTATTGAACACGTGATCAACTGGTGCTACGGTATCCGGTGATGAACACCACGTCAAGAGCGGCACGGCCGAAGCGGATGCCCCCCGAAGAGCGCGAACGGGCGATCCTCCACGGCGCGATCGCGCTCGCTTGCGAGAGCGGCCTCGAGAGCCTGACCGTACGCGCGGTCGCCGCAAGAGTCGGGGTGACGCCCGCGCTCGTGGCGCACTACCGGCCGGTCATGGAATCCTTCGTCGCCGAGGTCTTCAGTGCGATCGTGGCCGCGGAGCGCGACGAGGTGCTCGCCGGCTTCGACCCCGCCGACGGGCTGCGCCAGAACCTGCAGCGGCTCATCGAGACCCTGCTGGATGCCGCCCGCGAGGAGGTCACCCTGGTGTGGGTGCAGTCGTGGTCGCTCGGGTCGCGCAACGAGGTGCTCGGCGAACGGGTGCGCCAGGAGATGGACCTGTGGCAGGGCGGTCTCGAGGACGTCATCGTCCGCGCCGCCGCGGCTGAGGGCGACGCCTCCGTCGATCCCGGCTCCGCCGCGTGGCTGCTGCTCGCCATGGTCGACGGCATGAGCGCCCACTCCCTGGTGAAGTGGGCGCCGCACGACCGCGCTGACCTCGCGCGCCGCATACTCTCCGCGGTGCTGGAGCGACCCGAACCCCGACAGACCACCGAAAGTTAGGAAACGCCCATGGATGCTGTGCGCATGCACGCGGCCTCGCCCGAGTCGACCGCGATCGTCGATGCCGTCCTCGACTATTCGCGCCGGCGGATGCTCGCGACCGATGTGCCGCTCGACAAGCCGCAGACGCCGGCGGAGCTGAAGCGTCTGCTCGGCGGCGCGACGATCACCGACGGCGGGCTCGGCGCCTCGCGCGCGCTCAGCGTGTTCGAGCACATCCTCGCCCCGGCGTGCCTGACCACGAGTCATCCGCAATACCTCTCGTTCATCCCGGCAGCGCCGACCATGGCTGCGATGGCGTTCGACCTCGTGGTCTCGGCATCCGGCCTCTACGGCGGCAGCTGGCTGGAAGGCGCGGGCGCCGTGCACGCCGAGAACGAGGTGCTCTCCTTCCTCGCCGCCGAGTTCGGGCTGCCCGAGACGGCGGGCGGCGTGTTCGTGCAGGGCGGCACGATCGGCAACCTGTCGGCGCTCGTCGCCGCGCGCGAGACCGCGAAGGCGAAGCGGCTCGCCGCGGGCCAGGAGCTGCCCGCGCGCTGGAAGATCGTGTGCAGCGTCGAGGCGCACTCCTCGAACAAGTCGGCCGCCAAGGTGATGGATGCCGACGTGCTCCTGGTTCCGGCGGGTCCGGACGGCGCTCTCCGCGCCGACGGCGTGCGCGAGGCGCTGCGCGAGCACGGCGACGAGATCTGCGCGGTCGTCGCGACCGGCGGTTCGACCAACTTCGGCATCGTCGACGACATCGCCGGCATCGCGGCGCTCAAGGACGAGTTCGACTTCTGGCTGCACATCGACGGCGCCTACGGCCTCACCGCGATGCTGGCGCCGGCCACCCGCCCGCTCTTCGACGGCGTCGGCCGCGCCGACTCGGTGATCGTCGACCCGCACAAGTGGCTGTTCGCGCCGTTCGACTGCTGCGCGCTGATCTACCGCGACCCCGAGAACGGGCGTCGCGCGCACACCCAGCACGCCGAGTACCTCGACACGCTCACCGAGGGCGATGACTTCAGCCCCTCGGACTACTCGATCCAGCTGACCCGCCGCCCGCGTGGCCTTCCGCTGTGGTTCTCGCTCGCGACCTACGGCGTCGAGGCGTATCGCACCGCGGTCGGCGAGACGATCGAGCTGACCAAGCGCATCGCCGAGGAGATCGCGAGCCGGCCGGAGCTCACGCTCGTGCGCGACCCGCAGCTGTCGGTCGTCGTGTTCGAGCGCAACGGCTGGGAGCGCGCGGACTACGACCGCTGGTCCGCCGAGCTGCTCGACTCGCAGCACGCGTTCGTGGTGCCGAGCTCGCACGCCGGCCGCCCGAACACCCGGTTCGCGATCCTCAACCCGCTCACGACCGTCGAAGACCTGGTGGCGATCCTCGACACCATGAAGTGACCGAAAGCCCGTCTGTTTGCGCCGAACGCATGTTCCCGGACCTCGGGAACCTGCATATGACGCAAACAGACGGGCTTGGCGTCAGCGGGTGGTGTGCGCGTTCAGGAACTCGATCGTCCGCTCGAGCGCGGTCTGCGCGTCGTCGAGGTCGAGGTGGAACTGATACTCGTGCGGCAGCTCGGGCTCGTGCCGTGCGGGCCAGAACAGCGTCGTGACCTCGACGCCCAGCTCGTCGAGGCGCTGCGCCATCGGGATCGACTGGGTCCAGGTGAGGCCGTCGCCGTTGCCACCCGAGATGTACGTCGCCGGGAAGTCCTTCGTGACCCAGTCGATGGTCGACATCGTGGCGCCGGTGGAGTCCTCCGCCCAGGTGCGGGTGCCCGAGTACGCCCACATCGACGACTTGAAGCCCCATCCGATCAGGCCGTCGAGGGCGGCGAGCGCGCTCAGGTCGTACACGCCGCAGTTCAGCACCGTGGCGACCAGCTGCGCAGGCGCGATCGCCGGCTCGATGCCCATGATGTCGGCATAGTCGGGATTCGTGACGAGCGTCGCCATCTGGCTGGCGAGCTGGCCGCCGGCCGAGTCGCCGGCGAGTACGATCTGCCCGGGGTCGACGCCGAGATCGTCGGCGTGCTCGTCGATGTAGGCGAGGGCCTCATTGAGCTGCGTCACTGCGGTCGGGTACACGCCCTCCGGGCCGATCGTGTAGTTGACGGCGATCGCGGTGTAGCCCTCGGCCGCGAGGATCCGCATGTAGGGGTCGACGTTCTCCTTCGAGCCGGAGACCCAGGCGCCGCCGTGGATCCACACGACCGTCGGCAGGGGGCCGGTGGCGGATGCCGGGGAGAAGACGTCCATCGTGGTGTCGGCGCCGTCATCGCCGTATGCCACGTCGAGCTTCTCGGTGAGCTCCGCGTCGGGGGCGTGCCTGTCCATCTCGGCGGCCGTCTCGTCGCCGCCCTTCTCGAACACCGAGCGGATCAGCATCGCCGACGGCCACGGCGTGATCGACGCGACGACCGCGAGCACCACGACCACGACGGCGACGATGCCGAGGACGAGTCTCGTGCGGTGCCTCCGCGGCCGGTGCCTGCCGCCCTGCTCGTCGACCGCTCCGCCTGTGCCGCCCTGTGGATCCTCGCTCATGGAAGCCCCCCTCCTCGGCTCAGTCTGGCAGTGAACCCGCTTCCGATGCGCGGTTTCGCCCTGCGAGCACCGCGGCCGTGTCGCTGATCGTGATCTGGGGCGGGTAGAGCCCCATCACGTGGATGGCGGCAGCGTGGTTCTCGGTGGTCGACCCGGCGCACGCGTCGGCCGCGACCGTGACGCGCGCCCCGGCATCCGCCGCTGCCAGAGCGGTCGAGATCACGCAGCAGTCCGTGGAGACCCCGGCCAGCACGACGTGCGCGCCCCGGCCGATGATCTCCTCGATCTCCCGCCCCCACTTGCCGAACGTCGGCAGGTCGAGCGTGGGCACGGGGGAGAGGCCGGCCGCCTCGGGCACGAGGGCGAAGAGCGCATCGGTCGCCGGCTTGTCGGCGAAGGGCCAGGCCGCGAAGTACTCGCCCCACGACGTGGAGCGGTCGGCTGTCGGCATCCATCTGGTCACGAGCACGCGCTCGCCGAATGCCGCGGCGAGTGCGCGGATGCGCGGCATCGCGTCGGCGAAGAACGGGGATCCCCAGGCGCTGTCGGGGGACGCGAAGATGTTCTGCGGGTCGATGACGACCAGCCAGGCCTCGTCGGTCATGCCTCCTCCTGACGCCGGATCCTCCCGGCCCTCGCGAACCAGGTGAACACGAACGACAGCACCAGCGCGAAGAAGACGCCGAGGTTCGCGTACGCCCACTCGCCGTCCCTGCCGCCGATCAGGAACAGCAGGTACCCCTGCCAGTTGTTCCAGGGTGCGGCCGCCGCGAATCCGTTGATCACGAACCCCCAGCCGATCACGCACGCGACGACCATCGTGCCGATCGAGGTCCAGTCCCAGGCGCCGTAGCGCCCGGACTCGTCGAACAGCGCGGCCTCGTCGTAGTCCTTCCTGCGCCGCAGGATGTCGGCGATGAGGATGCCGGCCCACGACGCCAGGGGCACGCCGAGGGTGATCAGGAAGCTCTGGAACGGGCCCAGGAAGTCGTTCGCGAAGAACACCACGTAGATCGTGCCGATGGTGAGGATCACGCCGTCGATCGCGGCCGCGGACGGGCGGGGGATGCGGATGCCGAGGCTGATCAGCGTCAGCCCGGAGGAGTAGATGCCGAGCACCGCGCCCGACACGAGCGCGAGCACGGCGGTGAGCAGGAACGGCACCAGCACCCACACCGGCAGCAGCGCGGCCAGCGCGCCGATCGGGTCGGCGCTGACGAGGGCGAAGAGATCCTCATCGGACCCTGCGAGCAGGAGCCCGAAGATCACCAGCAGCACGGGGGCGATCGCGCCGCCGAAGGTGTTCCAGAACACGATCGCGCCATCGGATGCCGTGCGCTTCTGGTAGCGCGACCAATCCGCGGCGATGTTGATCCAGCCGAGCCCGAAGCCGGTCATGACCATCACGAGTGCGCCGATCACCTGGCCGATGCCGCCGGCGGGCAGCGCCATCACGGCGGCGATGTCGATCTGCGGGATCGTGAGCACGATGTACACGACGGTCACGACGCCGGTCACCCAGGTGAGCACCGACTGCAGCTTCATGATCGTGTGATAGCCGAGAACGGATGCCGTGACGATCAGCGCGGCGACGATCACGGTCGCGGCGATCAGCAGGCCGATGTTCCCGCCGTCGCCGCCGAGCTGGGTGATCACGGTCGCGGTCGCGAGCACCGCCATGATCGCGAGGAACGTCTCCCAGCCGATCGAGGTCAGCCACGAGACGATGCCGGGGATCTTCTGGCCGTGCACGCCGAACGCGGCGCGGGAGAGCACCATGGTCGGCGCGGAGCCGCGCTTGCCGGCGATCGCGATCAGCCCGCACAGCAGGAACGACGCCACGATGCCGACGATCGACACCAGCGTCGCCTGCCAGAACGAGATCCCGAAGCCCAGCACGAACGCGCCGTACGACATGCCGAACACCGACACGTTGGCCGCGAACCAGGGCCAGAACAGGTCGCTGGGCTTCGCGGTCCGGTCGGACTCGGGGATGATCTCGATGCCGGCGCGCTCCACCAGGGCGGGTGCTGCCGCGATCTTCTCGCTCATGCCATCATCCTGGCACTGCACGGCCGCGCTGTCCCGCTTTCCTCGGCGGAGGAGGGGAATGGCCTTTCCCTGCGGGACGGGCTATGGTCGGTCGGATACCCGCCAGCTGGAACAGAGGGAAGCGAGTATCGACATGTCGATGGAGAAGAAGAAGCCGCAGCTCACTCTCAAGGAGAAGAGGGCGCAGAAGCGCGAGAAGGCCGAAGTCACGCCTCGCGCTCGCAAGAAGTAGCAGCAGCAGGCGGGGCGCCTCGCCGCAACCGGGCCGTTCGGCTCGGCGCGCACGAGCGCGCCCCGCACCTGGATCTCATGAAGGAAGTGCCACATGTGGATGACCGCCGACACACTGGTCGCTCTCGAAGCCGAGCGTGCGACGCTCGAGGCGAACGAGAGCGCGCTCTCGCAGTCGCAGCTCGCGCGACTCCTCGACGTGCGTCGCGCCATCCAGGAGGCCGACACGACGCCCAAGCCGAATGACGGCCTGGTGGAGGACGGCATGCTCGTCACGGTCGAGTTCGACGACGGCGAGTCCGAGACGTTCGTGCTCGTCGAACGCGAGCTCGGCGGCGGCATCCGCACCGTGTCGGTGAGCTCGCCCATCGGGCGCGCACTCGCCGGCCGTCGTGCCGGCGACGTCGTCGACTACTCCACTCCGAGCGGTGCGCGACTGCGCGCGACGATCACCGCGGCCACCCCGTACAGCCCGTCCGCCTCAGCGGTCTGACCCGCGCGGCCGCCGCGCGGTCAGCGCGGCCTGGCGCGGATTCAGGCCGAGAAGAAGGCTCCGGCGACGCGCGCGAGGTCGTGCAGGTCGGAGACGCCGGCGAGCTCGCGCGCGGAGTGCATCGACAGGATCGGGATGCCGACGTCGACGGTGCGGATGCCGAGGCGCGTCGCCGTGATCGGGCCGATCGTCGACCCGCAGGGGACGGTGTTGTTCGACACGAACTCCTGGGTGCGGATGCCGGCGCTCTCGCACCATCCGCGCCAGGCGGCCGAGCCGACGGCATCCGTCGCGTAGCGCTGGTTGGCGTTGATCTTGAGGATCGGGCCGGAGCCGAGCACCGGCTGCACCACGGGGTCGTGCTTGTGGGCGTAGTTCGGATGCACCGAGTGGCCGACGTCGCTGGAGAGGCACCACGAGGACGCGTAGGCCTGGCGGCGCTGCGACGCGTCGGCGCCGAGGTCCGCGTACACGCGCTCCAGGATGTCCTCGAGCAGGGGGCCGGCGGCGCCGGAGCGGGAGTGGGAGCCGAGCTCCTCGTGGTCGAACGCGGCGAGCACGGCGATCGGGCCGCCGGACCGGGTCCCTGAGCTGGTCGAAGGGCCGCCCTCGATCAGCGCGACCAGTCCCGCGTGCACGGATGCGAGATCGTCGAGGCGTCCGGAGGCGAAGAAGGCGTCGTCCTTGCCGAACACCGCTCCGCGCGCCGAGTCGGCGATCACGACGTCGTAGCCGCGGATCTCGGCGGCGGAGACGCCGGCGGACGCCGCGAGCTCGCCGAGGATGTCGGCCTGGGTCGGGTCGCCGAGGCCCCACACCGGCTGGGTCTGGAGCTGCTTGTCGAGCGCGAGCCCGGTGTTCGCCTCGCGGTCGAGGTGGATCGCGAGCTGCGGCAGCCGCAGCAGGGCGCCGGTGTCGGCGAGCACCACGCGGCCGTCGGCGAGCGCGAGCCGGCCGGCGAGGCGCAGCTCCCGGTCGAGCCAGGAGTTCAGCAGCGGCCCGCCGTACACCTCCACCGCCGCCTGCAGCCAGCCGCGGGAGCCGGTCGTCGGCTGCGGCTTGAGCTTGAAGCCGGGGGAGTCGGTGTGGGCGCCCAGGATGTGCGCGGGTGTCGTGGCCGCGGCATCCGCCGGCACCGTCCACGCGATCGCCGCGCCGTCGCGCACCACGACGTACCGGCCGCCGGGGCTCACTGTCCAGGCGTCCTCCTCGTGCAGCCGCGTGAATCCGGCTGCCTCCAGGCGGCGTGCGACCTCTGCGGCCGCGTGGTAGCTCGAGGGCGACGCGGCGATGAAGTCCGCGAGGTCGTCGGCGTGAGCGAGGGACTGGGCGCGTGCGGGCATGTCCTCGATCGTATCCGGCGCGGTCCGATGCTTTCGTGCGGAGATGCACGGCGAAGATCCGTGAACTCACGGATTCTCTGCGGCGCCGGCACTGCGACGCTGGCAGCGTGCGCATCGAGATACTGCTGGATGCAACCGACCCGCCGGCCGGCCGGGTCGGCTGCCGTGGCGAGTCAGCGCCGTTCCGCGGATGGATCGATCTGCTGGCCGTGCTGTCGCGGGTCCTCGAGTCGGCGCGCGACGAAGACGGCGAGCTCGGTCCTGGACCTCAGCGCGAGCTTGGCGAGGACGTGTGAGACATGCGACTCGACCGTCCGCCGCGACACGAACAGGCTCTGGGCGATCTCCGGGTTGCTCTGGCCGTCCGCGACGTGCAGCGCGATGCGCTCCTCGGTGCGCGTGAGCGCATCCCAGCCGAACGTCGCCCGCGTGCGCGCGACGACGCGCACTGGCATGCCGGCGCGGCTGAACGAGGCCCGCGCCCTGATCACGTCGTGATCGGCTCCGACCTCCGCGTACAGTCGCAGCGCCGATTCGGCCAGCCTCCTCGCCTCGTCCGCGCGCCCGTGCGGCGCCAGAGCCGCGAGCTCCGCGATCCGCGCCTGCTCGAGACGGCGGCCGGTCCCGGCCATCAGCCGGGCGGCTTCGACGAGATCGTCCGGACGCGCGTCGGCGACTCCCTGCACCGCCAGCGCGGTCGCCCTCAGGCTCGCGACGTCGGGGTTCCGATCCGCGAGCGCGCCCACGACCTCGACCACTTCACGGAGGCGGTCCATCGTGGCGGCGTGTCGTGCGGGGCGGTCCGCCGCCACCCGGCGGCCCACGACGACCAGGTCGAGCCCGAGCTCCGCGCAGTCCATCAGCATCTCCGACCCGCGCAGCTCCTGCCAGCCGGTCCACAGCGTCTCCAGCGCACCGAGGTCGTCGTGCTCAGGGCGATGCCGTCGGCTGAGCCCCCGCCAGATCCAGGAGCGCCCGCGCCCGGCCCAGAATCCGCGATCGGGCACCGGCTCGAGCAGCGCGGCCCACACCAGAGCGGCCTCCGCCCCGTGCTGGTGGGCGGCGACCTGCGCGCGCATGCCCGTCACCGGCGGACTCATGCGCACGTCCATCGAGCCGACCAGCGACGCATGCGCGTCGAGCTCGGCGACCAGATCCGACAGGATGCCGGTGCGGCTGCGCACCTGCGCGCCGAACGCGTGCGCGGCGAGCGAGCCCATGCGGTACCCGAGCTCGTCGGAGAGGCTCAGGCCGCGGTGCAGCAGCACGTCGACGTCCTGCGTGCGGTCGGCGTCGGTGAGCGCCAGCGCGAGCTGCACGTGCGGGAAGACCTCTGTGGAGGCCAGCGACGGATGCTGATCCGCGCGTTCCGCGGCCTTCGACAGCAGCGCGATCGCCTCGTCCAGGTCGCCCCTGCAGTCGGAGATCTGCCCGTGCAGCGTGAGTGCCAGGACCTCCGCCGCCGGATTCCCCACCGCGGCGGCCATCGCGGCTCCCTCTACCGCCAGGTGCTGCGCTCCGGCGAGATCGCCGAGCATGAGCAGCGGCCAGCCGGCGAACGCGAGGTGCGCGGCGCGATCGACGGGTTCGAGGATCTCGATCTCGGCGTATCGGGCGGACGCGTCCTTCGCCTCGACGTGGTGCCGCTGCAGCATCAGCGCGTGGGTCGCCGTCGCGCTGAGCGCGGCGATCGTGTCGGAGGGCACCGCATGCCGGAGGGCGCGCGCGGCGAGCTCCCCGGCCTCGGCGGCGCGGCCCGCGCTCAGCGCGGCGCGGGCGAGCCCCGCGGTGGCGCGCACGTTGAGCGGATCCTCAGCGGTGCTCGCGGCGACGATCCGCTCCCAGAGCTCGACGGCGATCGCGGGCGACGCGATCGCGCTCGCGGCCGCGAGCCGCTGCATCCACGCGAGGTCGGCAGGCGAGGTCGGAGCCTGAAGCAGATGCACGGCCACGACGGCGGCAGGCGCGGAGGCCTCGTGGAGCCGGACGGCCACCTCGCGGTGGAGCTCGGCGTGCACGGCAGGAGGGAGGTCCTGCAGCAGCACCTCCTGGATCAGCCCATGCCGGAAGCCGAGCTCGCCCTGATCGCCGCCCTCGAGGAAACCCGCCGCGAACGCCTCGCGCAGAGAGGGCAGCAGGGCGCCCATCGGCCGGCCGGCCGCCACCCGCAGCTGTGCCGCGTCGAAGCGCGATCCCAGCAGCGCGGCCGTGGTGAGCAGCTCGCGGGTCGCGGGACTGAGGTGGCTCAGATGGCGCATCATGACCATCGCCAGGGACGGCGAGGGGCCGACCGGGGCATCCAGCAGCACGTCGCCCCGCTGGTCGATCGTCACGGCGCCATCGCTCTGGAGCGCCCTGATCATCTCGGTGAGGAAGAGCGGATTGCCTCCGGCCGCGGCCAGGTACCGCTCCAGCGTCGTCGCCGGCCGCCCGCCGGTGAGCCGTTCCGCGAGCAGCGTGCAGTCGGCGAGCGCGAGCGGGCCGAGCGCTACCGAGATCAGCAGTCCCCGCTCGTCGAGCGTGCCGAGCAGGTGATCCAGCTCCGGCGAGATCTCGTGGCTGGCCTGAGTGCGCTGCGAGGCGATGATCAGCAGGGGGATCTGCGCGAGGGTCCTGCACAGGCGCGCGAGCAGCGTGAGCGAGGCCGTATCCGCCCACTGCAGGTCCTCCAGCACGATCACGGCCGGATCCACGGACAGCGCATCGATCAGCGCCAGCAGGCGCTCGCCGAGCGCGACCTCGTTCAGCGCCGAGGCACTGCGGCGCTCGTCGTCGGTCAGCCTGGACGCGAACGCGTCGAGCAGGAGACCGTAGGGCCGGCGCTGATTCATGGCATCCGCCGCTCCGCGGAGGACGGCACGTCCCGCCGGCGCGTGCCGGAGCGCCTCCTCGATGATCGACGTCTTGCCGATGCCGAGTTCTCCGTGCACCGATATGAACCGACCGGTCGTGGCGGTGCCGGTGCGCAATCCGGCGCGCAGCAGCTCGATCTCCGCATCCCTGCCGATGACGACGCGGTGCGCCGAGGTGGGCAGGGCGTGCGCGGTCGGAACCATGCTGCGGATACCGCCTCTCCCCAGTCCCCCGAGGCTGATTCTAGTGAAGGAGCATCCTCTCGTGGGGGGTGATTCCGTCTCCGGCGGCGTGGTCGAGCAGCCGTTCGTGTCGCGCCTCGCGGCCGGGTGGCTGCGCGACTCTCCGAGCCTGCGTCACCGTCGTATCCCGGGCACGATGCTGTTCGCCGACATCTCGGGCTTCACGAAGCTGACCGAGCGGCTCGCGCGGCGTGGAAAGGTCGGCGCCGAGGTCATGAGCGACACGCTCGATCTGACGTTCGCGGCGCTTCTCGCACCGGCGTTCGCGGAGGGCGCCGACCTGCTCAAGTGGGGTGGGGATGCCGTGCTGCTGCTCTTCCGAGGCGAGGGGCACGCCTCGCGCGCGAGCAGCGCCGCGTACCGGATGCGGGCGGGCCTGCGCGACCTCGTCCGCTCCGGGACGCTGCCGATCGAGGTGCCGCTGCGCATGTCGATCGGCGTGCACAGCGCGGGCGGAAACGGCGACGGCGGCTTCGACGCGTTCCTCGTGGGCGATCAGGCGATCCACCGCGAGCTGATCGTGGCGGGCCCGGACATCAGCCGCCTGGTCGCGGTGGAGCAGGTCTGCGGCGCCGGTCAGATCCTGCTCTCGCCCGCGACCGCGGCACTGCTGCCGGCGCGGCTGCTCGGCGACCGCGTCGACGTCGACGGCGGCGCAGCGCGGCTGCTGCGCTCCCGCCCCGACGCCTCCCTCGATCCGCCTGACGGCGCCGAGGCCGGGCACGAAGGCGGTGACGTCTCCGGCATCCTGCCTCCGGAGATCCTGTCCCGGATCCGCTCCGGCGGCGGCGCACCCGAGCATCGTCCCGTCGCCGTCGCATTCGTCCAGTTCACCGGGATCGACGCGCTGCTCGAGCAACAGGGGGCGGATGCCGCGGCGCGCGCCGTGCACGAGGTGGTGTCCGCGGTGCAGCACGCCTGCGGGCGGCACGGCGTGACCTTCTTCGAGTCCGACATCGCGGCGGACGGCGGCAAGGTCATGCTCACCGCCGGGGCGCCGCGGAGCACCGGACGCGATGCCGAGCGGATGCTGCGCGTCGCATGCGATGTCGCCGCGCACGGCGGCGCCCTCGGCGTGCGCGTCGGCGTCAACGCCGGGCACGTCTTCGCCGGCGAGCTCGGCCCCGCGTTCCGGCGGACCTACTCCGTGAAGGGCGATGCGGTGAACCTGGCGGCCCGGCTGCTGGGCAGGGCGGCGTCGGGGCAGGTGGTGGCGACCGCCGCCGTCGTCGCAGGGTCTCGCGCCGACGTCGAGTCGGAGCAGCTGGCGCCGTTCGCGGTCAAGGGCAAGCGGCACCCCGTCCACGCCGTGGTCGTCCGGCGGGTCCGCGATGCGCATGCCACCCGGTTCGGGGAGATCCGCTTCGTCGGCCGTGACGACGAGCTCCGGCAGCTGCGCGCAGCCCTCGCGGCCGCCGTCGACGGCCGGGGGGCGGTGATCGAGATCGCCGGCGAGCCGGGAATCGGCAAGTCCAGGCTCGTCGCCGAGACCGGCGTTCCGGAGGGGATGCGGGCGCTGGTCGTCACGGTCGGCAACTACGAGGCCGGCACCCCGTACGCCGCGGTCGGCGCGCTGCTGCGGTCGGTTCTGGACATCGGGATGAGAGACGGCCCCGAGGTCGTCGCGACCGTTCTGGAGGAGCGGGTGCGTGCGGTCGCCCCGGATCTCCTGCCCTGGCTGCCGCTGCTCGGGGTGCCGCTCGATGTCGAGCTCGCCACCACCCGCGATGTCGAGGAGCTGGAGGAGCGATTCCGGCGCGGCAGGATCGAAGACGCGACGGTCGCCCTGCTCGACGCGCTGCTGGCCGCGCCCACCCTGTTCCTCCTGGAGGACGTGCACCTGATGGACGAGGCGTCCGGTTCGCTCCTGCATCGGCTGGAGCGCGAGCTGCCGGATCATCGCTGGTGCGTCGTCGTGACGCGCAGGGAGACCGAGGGCGGGTACCTGCCCCTGCGCGCCGGTCCGCACGACCGCCGGATCGCGCTCGACGCGATACCGCCGGAGCGGGCGCTCGAGCTCCTGGAGTCGGCCGCAGGAGGCGCCCTCCCGAGCAGGCACGCGCTGGATGCGATGGCCGAGCGGGCGCGCGGCAATCCGCTGTTCCTGACCGCTCTCGCCGCCGGCATGCATTCGCCGAGTGCGGATGACGATCTGCCGGGATCCATCGAGGGCCTGCTCATCGCCGACATCGACCGGCTGGGGACGGGCGATCGCGCCCTGCTCCGCCTCGCGGCGGTGCTCGGAGCCCGATTCGACGCCGGCTTCCTCGCCGAGCTGGACGAGGCGGCCGCGCACGCCGACGAGGTCGTCGCCCGGCTCGGCGAGTTCATCCGCCCGGTCGAGGGCGGGCTGCTGGAGTTCCGCCACGCGCTGGTCCGCGATGTCGCCTACGCCGGACTGCCGTTCCGCCTGCGCCGTGATCTCCACGAACGCGTCGCGATCGCGCTGGAGTCCTCCGGCGGCCTCGCCGCCCCCGACCTGCTGAGCCTGCACTTCCACGCCGCCGGCATCCATGACAAGGCGCGATCCCACTCGCTGGAGGCGGCGGAGGAGGCCAGGTCGAAATACGCCTACGGACAGGCAGCGGTGTTCTTCGAGCGTGCGCTGGACAGCGCGGCGCACCTCCCGCAGGTCACGGCGGAGGCGCGGGCGCAGGCGCGTCTCGCGCTCGGCGACTGCCTCGACATGTCCGGTGACGCGAACGGCGCGCTGGCGGCGCTGCGTCAGGCGCGCGCCGGCCTGCAGGCGGATGCCATCGCGACGGCCGACGTCCTCTACAAGGAGGCGAGGATCCGCCTGCGCCTCGGACGCTACCGAGCAGCCCTCGCGCAGCTGACCAGGGCTATGCGGCTCCTCGACGCGGTCGAGGGGCCCGCCGCCGACGCCGTGCGCGCGCGACTCGCGACCCGGTACGGTTTCTGCCTCCACCTGCAGCGACGGGGGGCGGATGCCGTGCGCTGGGGGAGGCTCGGAGTGAGATGGGCCGAGGCATCGGGTGACGACGGCGTGCTCGCGCACGCCTGCAACGCCCTGCACCTCGCCTACGGGGCGTCCGCGCTCGCCGAGGACCGCCCGTACGGGAAGATCGCCCTCGACCTCTACGTGCAGTCGGGAGATCTGAGCGGACAGGCGCTGACCCTCAACAACCTCGCGATCGACGCGTACGACGCCGGGCGCTGGAACGAGGCGATCGACGAGTTCGGCCGGGCGGCCGACAGCTTCCACCGGCTCGGCGACGACGCCAACGAGGCGACCGCGCTGTACAACCGCGCCGACGTGCTCGTCGCCCAGCGCCGGCACGCCGAGGCGTCGCCGGTGCTCCGCGTCACCCTGCGGCTGGCGCGCCGGGTCGACGACGAGGAGCTCGTCGGGCTCGTCCTCCGCGAGCAGGCACGTGCCGAGGCCGGAGCGGGGGACCGAGGCGAGGCCACCACGCTCTTCGACAAGGCGCGCGCAGTGCTGGCCGGGCTCGACCTGGCATCGGAGGTCGCTCTGCTCGACGCGGCGAGAGCCGAGGCGCTCGCCGCCGCGGGTGCCATCCCGCAGGCGCTCGCGCTCATCGACGAGACGATCCGGGTCGCCGAGACGAAGGCCTCGGACGCGCTCGCGCGTCTTCACCGGATCCGCGCGCAGGCGCTGGTCGCGCAGGGCCGCAACGAACAGGCGGTCGCCGCGGCCGAGGCGGGTCTCGCGTGCGCGACCGGAGGCTACGGCGGCTACGAGCCGGCGCTGCTGCGGCTCGCGATCGCCGACGCGACCGGCGATCGCGACCTGCGCGCGCACCAGCAGGAGGTGCTGGCCGCACTCGGAGTCGTCGGCTGAGCGGCTCTCGAACCCAGCGGCTCGGCCGGGCGGCGAGCCCGCGGTCAGATCGTGCCGCGGACGTCCCGCAGGAACAGGACGACCAGACGCAGGTCACCGGCGCGATCCCTGGAGCTCGACACCCAGTCGGTGCAGAAGTCCTGATCGGCGCCGATCACACCCTTCGCGGGGCAGGCCGGTGCGGTCAGCAGCGCACCCGTCGCCGACTCCGACCACAGCGCGCGATAGTGCCGTACGCCGTTCTGCGCGCAGATCGACTTGTCGCAGACGATCGTCATGCGGGCGGGACTCGTCCGCGTGTAGATATCGCCGTCTGCGGCGGAGAGGTCCGCGATCAGCTGGGTGACGAGGGCGCCCGGTGCGCACGTCTGACCGGCAGGGCACACCCCGAGCGACAGCGCGACCGTGCCCTCAGCCCCGCGTGGCAGGCTGATGACGCCGCACATCGGATGGGCCGCGTCGACGGTCGTGCAGCCCGCGGCATCCGCTCCGGCCGTGCCGTTGCGCAGCGCGGCCGCGCCGCCGTCGAGAAGGGTCAGGCTGAGATCGACCGGGAAGGATGCCGTCGTCGCGCTGAGCGGCGGAGAGCTCGCCGACACGGCGGTCACCTGGATTCCGGCCGTCGCCGCGGAGTACGACAGCTCGGTCGTCATGCTGCTCTGCCCCGCAGGCATCGTCACCTGAACCGTGCTGAGCTGCCCAGGGCCGCCGGCGGAGAGGGCGATCACGGTGTCCGTCGCGAAGGAGTCGGGGGCCGATCCGCTGGAGAGCGAGATCTCGATCTCGAACGGCACTCCGGCCGCGGTCAGCACGTCCGGAAGCGCCTGCGCCGGCACTCCGCCGAGCGCGGCAGCGATGTCGGGGGAGGTGCGTGCCACCACCGTCATGGTCTCGGGCGGAGGAGGGTCCGCCGAGGCGGCCGGGGCGAGCGCGACAGGGCTTGCGAGCGCGAACAGCGACAGTGCGACGGCGGCGATGAACGATCGCCCCGACCGACTCCGGCGATGGGACATGGCGCAGACTCCTCACGAGATCGACTCTGCTCCCAGCCTCTCGCGCGACCCGGCGGGAAAGATCCGTGAGATCACTGAGGTTTCGCGCCAGCGGTGTGCCCATCCTGAGGGGATGGCGATCCAATCATCGGCGCGCGTGCCGTCCGGCTCGGCCGTCGCGGCACCGCGTCCGAAGGCCCAGGCGACGCAGCGGGGGCGGATCCCTGGTCGCACCGTGCTGCTGGTGTCATCCTTCGGCGCGGTGCTCGCGTTCCTGGACGCCACGATCGTCAACATCGCCTTCCCGAGCATCCGGGACTCGTTCCCTGACGACTCGATCGGCACGATCTCGTGGGTGCTGAACGCCTTCAACATCGTCTTCGCCGCGTTCATGATCGTGTTCGGCCGCCTCGGCGACGTCGTCGGACGCCGCCGCCTCTACCTCGCAGGGATCGTGGTGTTCACGGCGGCGTCGGCGGTCTGCGCCCTCTCCCCGTCGGTGGGCGTGCTGGTGGCGGGCAGGATCGCGCAGGCGATGGGGGCCGCCATGATCGTCCCGGCATCCCTCGCGCTCGTGATCGCGGGCTTCCCCGTGGCGAGGCGGGCGCGGGCCGTCGGGCTCTGGGCCGCCGCCGCGGCCGTCGCCGCCGGCCTCGGTCCCCCGATCGGCGGGCTGCTCGTCGAAGCGGGCGACTGGACCTGGGCATTCTGGGTGAACCTGCCGCTCGGCGCGCTCGCCTGGTGGCTCGGCAGCCGGCATCTGGTGAACAGCAGGGCGCCGGGACGGCGGCGGATGCCGGACCTGCGCGGCGCGCTGCTGCTGGCGGGATGCCTCAGCCTGGTCACGCTCGCGATCATCAAGGGGTCCGAGTGGGGGGCGGGCAGCGTCACGCTGTGGATCGTCGTGGGCGGGGCCGTCGTGCTCCTCGCCGGCTTCATCCTCAGCTCCGCACGGCATCCGGTGCCGGTGCTGGATCTGGCGATGATGCGCAACCGGTCGTTCCTGGTCGCGAACATCGCGACGCTCGTCGCCGGGGTCGGATTCTTCAGTTACATGCTCACCAACGTGCTGTGGCTGCAGTACGTGTGGCAGTACAGCGTGATCGAGGCGGGGCTCGCCCTCGTACCAGGTGCGCTCGTCGCCGCGGTCTCCGCCGCGGCGCTCGAGCCGCTCGCGGCGCGCATCGGCTACCGCTGGATCATCGCCGCCGGGTTCGTCGTGTGGGCGCTCGGGTATGTCTGGTACGTCGGGGTCGTCGGCACCTCGCCGGAGTTCTGGACCCAGTGGCTCCCAGGGCAGATCATCAGCGGGGTCGGCGTCGGGGCGACCCTGCCGCTGCTGGCGTCGTCGACGCTGGCCTCCCAGCCTGGGGGGCGCTACGCCACGGCATCCGCGGTGATATCGAGTGCCCGCCAGATCGGCGGCACCGTGGGCGTCGCGCTGCTCGTGGTGATCATCGGGTCGCCGACGCCGGCCACAATCGTGCAGGACCTGCGCGATGGCTGGACGGTCAGCATCGTGTCGTTCGCGGTCGGCGCCGCGATCGTGCTGTTCATGGGGCGGATCGCCCACGCCGACGACGACGCCGCAGCGGCCGAGTCGGGAGACATGTCCGAGCTGCGGGAACCGGAGGGCTCGCGCTCGGTGCTGCAGCGCAGGGCCCTGCCCCCGGAGGAGGAGTCGCTGTTCCGGAGGCTCCCGCCCGATGCCAGGGAGCGGATCCGGTCGGCTGCGCCCCGCCGGTTCGTCGCGGCCGGCGACTGGCTGCTGCGGCGGGGGGATGCCGCGGAGTCGATGTTCGTGCTGCTCTCCGGGCGGGCCGAGGTCGTCATCGGCGACCAGGTGGTCCGCGAACTCGGACCGGGAGCCGTGCTCGGCGAACTCGCGCTGTTCACCGGGGGGCTGCGCTCCGCGTCGATCCGCGCACGCCGCGACTGCCAGTTCCTCGAGGTGTCGCGCGCCCTGCTCGACCGCACGATCGGCGAGGATCCCGTCTCGCTGTCGGCGCTGGTGACCGCCCTCGCGCATCAGCTGGCCGACGCCAGCCCTCCGGTCGCGCCGGTCCCGGCGAGGCCGAGCCTCGTCGCAGTGGTCGGGGCGGGGGCGGGGGCGCCGGTCGTGGCGATCGCCGACCAGCTGTTCCGCGGCCTGTCGCAGCATCTCCGGGTCGAGATGCTGGACGGCGCCCATACCCCCGAGCAGGTGGATCGCGCGGAAGCGGCGAACCAGCTCGTGCTGCTCGTCGCGACGGGGAGCGACGAGGGATGGTCCGCCCGCGCCGCGCGGGAGGCCGACACCGTCGTGCTGGTCGGAGTCGCTGGGGCGGCTCCGATCGGCACGATCCCTCCGACGACCGTCCGCCCCGAGCTCGTGCTGGTGAGTGACGATCGATCCCGCTCCGACCTGCACGCCTGGCTGCGGGCGATCGATCCGTGGCGGTGCAGCCAGGTCACCTTCGCCGAGGCCGGCGCCCCCGGGGCTCTCCCGAGCGGACTGCGCGGCCTGGTCGATCGTCTCGCCGGACGCTCGATCGCGATGGTCTTCGGCGGGGGCGGCGCGCGTGCGCTCACGCACGTCGGCGTCATGCTCGAGCTCGACGAGGCGGGATTCCGGGTCGACCGGATCGCCGGCGCCAGCATGGGAGCCGTGATCAGCGGCCTCTATGCCACCGGCGCCTCGGCGGCGGAGGTCGCCGAGGTCTCCTACCGGGAGTTCGTGCGGGAGAACGTGCTGGGCGATTTCGGCCTGCCTCGGACTTCGCTCGCTCGCGGACGAAGAGTGCGGCGCGCGCTCGAGCGGACGTTCGGGGACCTGGTGATCGAGGAGCTGCCGCGCGGCTTCCGCTGCGTCAGCACTGACCTGCTCTCCCGGGTCCCGGTGTTCCATAGGTCGGGGCCCATGGTCGACGCGCTCAGCGCCTCCGCACGGCTGCCGGTCCTGTTCCCGCCGATGCCCAGCGAAGGGCGGCTGCTGGTGGACGGCAGCGTGCTCGACAACCTGCCGGTCGACGCGCTGACCGAGCGGGACGAGGGGCCGATCATCGCCGTGAACATCTCGATGGGCGGCGGAGGGCCTCGCCGCACAGACGCCGGGGGCGCCCCGCGGCCCGTCCGTGTGCCGCCGCTCGGGGAGACCATGCTGCGGACGCTGATGATCGGCGGCGGGGGAGCGGCCGAGGCGCGCGAGCGCGGCGCCTGGGTGATCACGCCGCATTCGATGGGCGTCGGGCTGCTCGAGTTCGACCAGTACGACCGGATGGTCGAGGCAGGGAGATCGGCCGCGCGGATGCTGCTCGATCAGACCGGCGGGGAGCTGTTCGGCGCCACGGACTGAATCCGCCCGCAGGGCGCCCGGTCAGCGGAAGTCGACGAGCCCCGCCCGCGCCGCGGCCACGAGGATCTGCACCCGGTCGCGCACCTGCCACTTGGACATGATCCGCCCCAGGTGAGCCTTGACCGTGCCCTCCGAGACGATGAGGGAGCGCGCGATCTCGGCGTTCGACATGCCCTGGGAGAGGAGGGCGAGCACCTCCCTCTCGCGCTCGGTGAGCTGCTCGAGATCGCGCGCCAGCTCGGAGTCGGCCGGCTCGCTGTCGCGGACGTGCTTGATCAGCATCGATGCGATCCGCGGCGAGAGCGAGCTCGCCCCGTTGTGCACCTCGCGCACGGCCGTGACGATCTCGTCAGCGCTCGAGTCCTTGAGCATGTACCCGGATGCCCCGGCGTTCAGCATCGGCAGGACCGTGTCGCTGCCGTCGAGGGTGGTCACGGCGAGCACGCGCACGTCGGGCCAGCGCTCCGCGATGACCCCGGTCGCCTCGATGCCGTTCATCTCGGGCATCTGCACGTCCATCATCACGACGTCCGGGCGCTCGCGCTCCACCGTGTCGATCGCCTCGAGGCCCGTGATGGCCTCGCCGATCACCTCGATCTCGGGGTCCCGTGAGACGAAATGCGACAGTGCGGAGCGGACGAGGGGGTCGTCGTCGACGATGAGGACGCGGATTGCCGGCATGCAGGAAGCCTAACCGTGAAGGCGTGGGTCGATGAGCATGTAGACCTTTGGCCAAAAAGGTCTGGCGAGGAGTCGGATGTGCTGGCTGGCGATCACCGAGAAGATGAATACATCACTCGACGAAAGACCAGCACCGGAGGTGAATCACTATGACTTTTTGGCAGCAGCTCTGCTGGATCCTCGGCATCACTCGCTAGATTACTCTGGCCAATAGGAGATAGTGAACCATGGCGTTCGCTCTTTCTACGCGACATGACCCCGGGCTCCACCGATTGAGCCGGGGCGAATCCCTGACCACCCCTGAGCGGGTCGTCATCCTCGTGATCATCGGCATCGTCGTCGCACTCGACGTGGCTGGGCTGATCCTGGCCCCCGACGCAGATCTCATCGCGTCCCTTCTCAGCATCGCCGCCACCGCGGCATTCTCCCTCTACCTGTGGTCACCCCTGATCGCCACCTGCGCTCTGGGCGTCATGCTGGCACTCTCGTTCTTCACGGGCAGCGAGCCGGAGACGCTGCTGGCCGCGGCAGTCGCCGCCGGCCTCATCATGCGTCTGGGCTGGACGGCGCTGATCCTGTCCTACGTGGGCGTATTCCTCCTCGCCGCCGGCGTCATCGCGTACGGCGACCTGAAGGTCCCCGTGAACGTCGGCATCTACCTGATCGTCGCCACCGTGGCCGGCGCGATCGGCTTCGCGCTGCGCATGGCGCGGGCACGCGGTCGCACGCTCGAGCAGCGGCTCGTGGAGCAGGCGCAGCAGGAGCGCGAAGCCGTGCTCGCCGAGCGGCGCTGGATCGCCGGTGAACTGCACGACAGCATCGCGCACCACCTCACGGTCGTGGCGCTCCATGTCCAGATGCTCGACGACGCGAGCGCCAGCCGCACCTCGCAGGACGCGATCCGGGTCGCCGCCAGAAAGGCGATGGCGGATCTGCGCTTCGTGATCGAGCTGGCAGACGACGGACCCCGCTCGGCGGGAATGCAGACAGGCGATCTCGCCGCAGCCATCGAAGAGGCGCAGGGCGAGATCGAGGCCGCCGGGCATCGCGTGCTCCGCCAAGGCGACCCGCGCGACGAGCGCATCCCGCGCGCGGCCGAGATCATCCTCGCGCGCATCGTCCGCGAGTCCGCGACCAACATCCTGAAGCACTCCGGCGCCGGCGAGGTGACGATGAGGCTGGACGTCGAAGACGAATCCATCGCGATGGAGATCGTCAGTCCGCTCCCGAACACGCCGCGGAGGGATCTGCCGTCCAGCGGCACCGGGCTCGGCCGGATGGCCGAGCGGGTGCTCGGCGTCAGCGGCGAGTTCAGCGCGGGCGAGTCCGACGGAAGGTGGCTCGTCTCGGCCCGGCTTCCCATCGCGTGGGAGCGCTCGGTCTGATATACCGGTATTACAATCCTGGCCAAAGGTCCAATACCGGATCGACCTTTGGTACTTCTGGTCCTGTATGCCCCTGACTACCGTGGAAACGAGCCACTAAGAGACGTCCCCAGCGTCTTGGCTTGAAGCGTCCCCAGCGCTTCTTGCGATCGCGAGCGCGACCTTTGGCTTCTGAATCCCCATCGCGCTCGCGATCGCCATCCCTCCGGATCGGCTTGATCGCAGGGAGTCTCGCGCCCGCCTCAGCCGCCGACGGCGCGCATGAAGTGGCCGTCGGTGGATATCCCGGATGCCGACACCGTGAACCGCACCACCTCGCTGAGGTACCTGTCCTCCGAGGCCTCGAAGATCCTGCCGTCGGCATCGCGCGATGTACGGCTCAGTCGAAGGATCGGCGTGCCCTGCGAGACCCTCAGCAGAGCGGCATCCTGCTCGTCCGCGGCGACCGCGTCGATCTCGTGCTGCAGTCCGACGATCGGGTGACCGACGGAGGACAGGTACTCCGTGATGGACACCGCGTCGAGGTCGACGGCGAACAGCCTGCGCCCGACCTCCTCGGTGTAGCACAGCCGCTCCAGCATCGTCGGCCGTCCATCCAGCGACCGCAGCCGGACGACGCTGACGATCGTGTCTTCGGGGGAGACGCCCAGCATCTCCGCCTTCGCCCCCGCTCGCCGGAGGCTCAGCTCCTGGGTCTGCGCGCCGGGCGTGACACCGAGGCCCCGCGCCCAGCGCGTGAACGGCACCGAGACGTCCACGGCCTGGTTCGCCTTTCGCGCCACCACGCGCGCCGGTCGTCCCCGGCTGGTCTCGATCAGCCCCTCGCCGCGGAGTGCGGCCAGCGCGTTGCGGATCGGTCCGCGTGACGTCCGCCACCGCTCGGCGAGCTCGGCCTCGGTGGGCACGTCGTCTCCTGGTCGCAGCGCGCCGCCTGCGATCTGCGCGCGGAGGTCGTCCGCGATCTGGGTGTACACAGCTTCGGCCACATAGGCATACTAGTTGGTCACTGCGCGTCAGGGCCGCTCGTTCCGTCGATGTTAATCCCCGGGAATCTTTGGTGAACGCGGGTTGAACTCTTACGAGTTAGGTATATTTCTCTCCCGCTGTCCTGAGAGAGTCTTCCGTGGATCAACCCCCTCACACCCTCGAAAGGTCCTCATGAAGCTCCGTGCTCTCCCCGCACTCGCAGGTCTCGCGGTCATCGGTCTCGGTCTCGCGGCCTGCTCCGGCGGCACCGCTGGTGCCACCGACGGCGCCGGCACCGAAGAGACGTCCGCCACCGGCTACGCGGTCGACGAGAACACTCTCGTCTTCGGCGTCGTCCCCGACTCGGTCGACACCGAGACCAACTACCAGCCGCTGATGGACTACATCGCCGAGGTCACCGGCAAGACCGTCGAGTACCACGAGTCCACCGACTACGCGGCCCTGATCGAGGCCGCCGTCGCCGGCAAGGTCGACGTCGCGTCCTTCTCCGGCTTCACCTACGTCACCGCCACGAACAACGGCGCGGAGCTCACCCCGATCTCCTCGATCGTCACCGAGGAGGGCCAGGAGCCCGGCTACTACTCGCAGGCGATCGTCCCCAAGGGCAGCGACATCGCGAGCCTCGCCGACTTCAAGGGCAAGAAGGTCTGCTTCGTCGACCCGTCCTCGACCTCCGGCTACCTCTTCCCGTCGTACAACCTGCTCAAGGCCGGCATCGACCCGAAGACCGACATCACCCCCGTGTTCGCAGGCAAGCACGACGTCAGCGTGCAGAAGGTCGGCGAAGCCGTCGAGTGCGAGGTCGGGTTCGCCGAGGACTCCGAGGTCGAGAAGTCGGATGCCGTGAAGGTCGTCGACGAGACGATGGTCCCCGGCGCCCCCCTGGTCCACGCCTCGTCGCTGCCCGCCGACGTCGCGAAGCAGCTCGTGGACGCCCTGTCCGAGATCACGATCGACGACATCATCGCCGCCGGCATCGAGAGCGCAGACACCGACGCTTTCCGCAGCGTCTTCTTCGCGACGAAGCCGGTCGATGACGAGTACTACGACCTGATCCGCGACATCTGCAAGGAGACCGAAGCGGAGCAGTGCCAGAGCTGATCGGCCCTTGCTTCCGCAATTCGCTCGGTGGTTGAGCGAAGGAGCGGAGCGACCGAGACGAAACGCGGGTGATATGCGTGTGGCCGCGTTTCGTCTCGCCTCGCTCGCTCGACGACCGGGTAATGAAACCTGACAGGGAGAAACCATGAACGCGGCATCCGATGCCCTGATCCGCCTCGACGGCGTGACGAAGACCTTCGGGTCGACGACGGCGCTCAAAGATGCCTCGCTCGAGGTCTCCCGGGGCGAGATCGTCGTCCTGCTGGGTCTGTCCGGCTCGGGGAAGTCGACCCTGCTGCGACACCTCGACGGGCTGGAGGTTCCGACCTCCGGCTCCGTCGAGGTGCTCGGCACCCGGGTGCACTCCCTCCGCGGGCGGGCCCTGAGGGCCCTGCGCAGCCGTGTCGGCTTCATCTTCCAGCAGTTCGAGCTGGTTCCGTCGCTGACGGTCCTGGAGAATGTGCTGACCGGCTCGCTCTCGACCGTCCGCGGACCGCGGCTGGGCCTGTGGGGGTACTCGAAGGCGGCGAAGCTGCAGGCGCTCGGCCACCTCGACCGCGTCGGGCTCCTCGATCGCGCGTACCAGCGCAGCGACACCCTCTCCGGTGGCCAGCAGCAGCGCGTGGCCATCGCCCGCGCGCTCATGCAGAAGCCCGACATCCTGCTCGCGGACGAGCCGGTCGCGTCGCTCGATCCTGAGTCGAGCGACCAGGTGATGGCGCTGATCCGCCAGATCGCGGCGGACGAGGGCCTGACGGTGGTGTGCAGCCTGCACCAGGTCGACCTGGCCATCTCGTGGGCCGACCGCATCGTCGGCCTCCGGCACGGCGAGGTCGTCCTCGACACCCCGACCACAGGTCTCACCAAGTCCGAGGTCATGGAGATCTACGGCCGCGTCGCGACCACGACGGCCGAGCTCAGCGTCGTCCAGACGGAGCTGACGGCACTGGCCGCCGCCGTCTCGGCGGACGCGGCGAAGGAGCCGGTCACGTGAGTCTGGTCATCGACGCGTCGACGGAGTCGGCGTCGCCTCGCGGCGCCGGCTCCGTCGCGGAGAGAGCGCCGAGGCGCCCGATCTCCCCGGAGCGGATCGCGGCGGCGCTGACGCTGCTCGCCCTCGTGGTGCTCGGCGTCGTCGCCGTGAACGAGGTCGGGATCTCGATCCCCGCGATGGTGGAGAGCTGGGGCAACGCCGAGAACTTCATGGCCCGCGTCGGCGGACTGTCCTTCCCCGCTCCCGGCGACCTGGCCTGGCTGATCGCGCTCACCGTCGGCCTCGTCCTCACCGGCACGCTGCTGGCGGCGGTCCTGTCGGTGCCGATCGCGTACCTCGCGGCCTCCAACACCACGCCGGGCAGCGGCTGGCGCGCCGCAGCCCGCTTCATCGGCGTGCTCACGCGCGCCCTCCCCGACGTCGTCCTCGCGATGGCGTTCGTGCTGATGTTCTCCCTCGGCACGCTCCCCGGCATCCTCGCCATCGGCATCCACTCGATCGGCATGATCTCGAAGATGTTCGCCGACGCGATCGAGCAGATCGACGAGGGGCCCCGACTTGCGGTCCGCGCCGCCGGCGGCACCAGGATGCAGGAGTTCGCCTCCGGCATCCTCCCGCAGGTGCTCCCGAGCTGGGTCGCGACGGTGCTGCACCGCAACGACATCAACCTCCGCGGCAGCGTCGTGCTCGGCTACGTCGGCGTCGCCGGCCTCGGTCTGGAGATGTCGTACGCGTTCAAGTCCCTCAGCTACGGCAAGGGACTCGGCATCGCCCTCGTGATCTTCCTCCTGTGCGTGGCGATGGAGATCGTCTCCAGCCTGGTGCGCGGTGCCATGCTCGGCCGGCAGCGGCAGACCCGCTCGTGGATCGACCGCATCATCCACCCGCGGCTCGCGTCGCCGGCCACCGCGCGGCAGCAGCCTCGGCCGGCCTGGGCGGCCTCGCCGCAGACCGCCGTCCGCCGTCCGTGGACGGCGCCCAGGGGCCGGCACACGATCGCCGGGGCCGTCGCCGCCCTCGTCGTGATCGGCGGCGTCGTGATCAGCGACATCAACTGGGGCGACCTCCTCACCTTCTGGGGTCGTGTCCCTGAGGTCGCCGCGAGGTTCTGGCCGCCGTCCTTCGGCAACTACGAGACGGCTGCGATGGTGCAGGCGATGCGCGACACGGTCGCGATCGCTCTCGCGGCGACCGTGCTCACCCTGCTGCCCTCCCTCCTGCTCGGCTCGCTCGCGGCGAGCAACGTCGCCCCTAGCGGCGGGGCGCGCGCCACCGCGCGACTCCTCCTCGTCGGCATCCGCGGCATCCCCGAGCTGATCCTCGCGATCGTCCTGGTCGTGATCACCGGCCTCGGTGCGCAGGCCGGCGTCATCGCCCTCGCGATCGGCGGCATCGGCCTGCTCGGCAAGCTCGTCGCCGACTCGCTCGAGGAGGTCGACCGCGGTCCGGAGCAGGCCCTCCGCGCGGTCGGCGCCACCCGGCTGCAGACGTACGCGTCCGCCACGGTCCCGCAGGGCATGCAGGCCCTCATCGGACACGGCTTCTACATGCTCGACACGAACATCCGTGCGGCGACGATCCTCGGGATCGTCGGCGGCGGCGGTGTCGGCTATTACCTGCTGAACGCCAGCCAGGGCTCCCGCTACGAGACGGTCACGGCGATCGTGCTGATGATCCTCGCCACGGTCCTCGTCGTGGAGGGCCTCGCCATGTGGATGCGGAAGGTGTTCCGATGAGCCGCGCCGACCTGGTCGTGATCGGCTCGGGGATCGTCGGACTCGGCGCCGCGTACGCCGCGGTACGCCGCGGTCACAGCGTGATCGTCGTCGACCGGGCGGCCGCGCCGCTCGGCGCGACGGTCCGCAACTTCGGGCACCTCTGCATCGGAGCGCAGGAGGGAGAGGCGCGGCGCTACGCCGACGTCTCCCGTGGACTGTGGCTGCGGCTCGCGCGCGAAGCGGGTTTCTGGGTGCGCGAGTCGGGCACCCTGGTCGCGGCACGGCATGACGACGAGATCGCCGTGCTCGAGGCCGCCGCGCGCGAAGACGACGGAGTGAGGATGCTGGAGACGGATGAGCTCCTCCGCCTCGCCCCGATCCGCCGGGACGGGCTCCTCGGGGGCGCGCACATCCGGACCGATCTGCAGACCGACCCGCGCACTGCCGCCTCCTCGATCGTCCGCCACCTCGCGGGCCTCGGCGTCGAGTTCCGGTTCCGCACCGCGGCGACGGGCGTGCGCGGTGGCAGGGTCGACACGACCCGCGGGCCGATCGACGCCGGCCGGATCGTCGTCGCCGTGAACCACGACATCGACCAGCTGCTCCCCGAGGTGGCCGAGGAGGCCGGCATCGAGCGCTGCGCCCTCGACATGATGCGGGCGGCGGTGACGCTGCGGCATCCGCTCGCAGCCCCCCTGCTCACCGGCTGGTCGCTGATCCGGTACGGGCGGTTCACCGGCGGCCGGGAGGCCGCGGCCCTGCGCGAGCGGCTGCACGCCGAGCGCCCCGACCTCGCGGCCCTCGACCTGAACCAGATGTACACGCAGCTCCCCGATGGCACGCTCATCATCGGCGACTCGCACGCGACGGATGCGGCGCCGCCGCCGTTCCAGCCGGAGGCCGCGTTCGCGGCGTTCCTCGCCGAGGCGGAGGAGCTGTTCGACATGCCGGCGCCTCGCGTGATCGAGCGGTGGCAGGGCGTCTACGCCAAGGGGCCGCAGGAGTTCCTCGTCGAGACTCCCGACGAGGGGGTGCTGGTGCTCGCCGCGACCACCGGCATCGGAATGACGACGGGTCTGGGGCTCGCTGAAGAGAATCTCACCGCCGCCTTCGGGTGGGCACCCGCAATGGAAGGAACAGCATGACCACTCCTCTCGAACTCATCGTCCTCGACATGGCCGGCACGACGGTGCTCGACGACGGCGTCGTGGAGCAGGCGTTCGCACGCGCCGCAGCGCGCACCGGCGTCGCCGAGCGGATGCCGTGGTCGGAAGCCCTGGACTACGTCAGGGCGAGCATGGGGCAGTCCAAGATCGACGTGTTCACGCACCTCTCCGGCGGCGACCGCGCCGCGGCCGAGCAGGCCACCGCCGCGTTCGAGGGCGCGTATGCCGAGATCGTCGACGAGCAGGGCGTCTCCGAGATCCCCGGGGCCGCCGCCGCGATCCAGGGTCTGAAGGACGCCGGTCTCAAGGTCGTGCTCACCACCGGCTTCGCGCCGGTCACCCGCGATGTCCTGCTCGCCGGGCTCGGCTGGAACGGCCTGGTCGACCTCGCCCTCTCCCCGGTCGACGCCGGCCGCGGTCGGCCCGCGCCCGATCTGGTGCTCACCGCCCTCCTCCGCACGGGGACGACCTCGGTCCAGGCCGTCGCCGTCGCCGGCGACACCGCGAGCGACGTCGATTCCGGCCGCCGTGCCGGTGCGGGCTTCGTCGCCGGAGTCCTCAGCGGCGCTCACGACGCCGACGCGCTCCTCGCGGCGGGTGCCGACGCGGTGCTCGCCGACGTCACGGGCCTGCGCGCCGCTCTCGCCGAGCGCGACCTCCTCCGCCTCGTCGCCACCGACTGAGGCCGGTCGATGGGCACGATTCTGATCAGACCGCCTGGCCGGCGAAGAGACGTCGCGCTGCGGCCACCGGCCACGGCCATGGTGTGGATCGGCGAGGGGCACCCGCACGAGATGATCGCCGTGCCAGGGGTGGCGCTCGCCGAGCACGACGCGCTGGTCGCGGTCGAGCTGTCGACCATCTGCGGCTCCGACGTGCACACGGTCCAGGGGCGACGACTGTCCCCTGCACCGCTCGTGCTCGGGCACGAGAGCGTCGGACGGATCATCGCCACCGGGGACTCCGATGCGCATGCCGTCGACGGCACGCCGCTGCGCATCGGCGACCGCGTGGTCTGGTCGGTCACGGTCTCCTGCGGAACCTGCGACAGGTGCCTTCGCGGCCTGCCGCAGAAGTGCCGCACGCTCGGGAAGTACGGCCACGACCGGATCGGCGTGCACGGCGACCTCACCGGTGCGTTCGGCAGCCACGTGCAGCTGCGCGCGGGGACGGCGATCGTCCGCGCCACCGAGTCCCTCCCCGCCGCGGTCCTCGCGCCGGCGTCTTGCGCGACGGCCACGGCGTGGGCAGCAGTGGCGCGCGCGGCGCGCGACCTGGATCTCGAGGGGGCGGCCGTGCGGATCCACGGTGCAGGACTCGTCGGGCTCTCCGCAGCTGCGATCGCCGTCGAGTTCGGCGCCGCCGTCGAGGTGCTCGATCCGAACCCGCAGCGCGCCCGTCTCGCCGAGCGCTTCGGCGCGACGACTCTGGAGCGCGAGCCGGACATCGTGATCGAGGCGTCCGGCCATGCCGTCGCCGAGGCGATCGAGGGCGTCGCCGTCGGCGGCGCCGTCATCCTCGTCGGCAGCGTCTTCGCCGCGGATCCCGTTCCCGTGGATGCGGAGAGCCTCGTGCGGCGTCTGGTCACGATCGCGGGAGTGCACAACTACACCGGGCCCGAGCTCGCAGAGGCGGTGGCGTTCCTCGCGGGACGCGGTCGCGCGTACCCGTTCGCCGAGGCGGTCGGCGAAGTGCGTCAGCTGGAGGACGTCGACGAGGCGCTCGCCGCGGCATCCGCTCCCGGCGCACCGCTCAGGATCGGGCTCGTACCCCGTCGCTGAGGCTCCGCGTCGTCGTTGCGGCGCCGCGGACCCGCCGGCCGGATGCCCTCGAGATGGAAGGCGAGCAGCCGGACGGCGGCCGCCGTCGCGTCGTCGAGGACCTGCTGCGGGTCTCCGACGAGGCTGAGAGCCCTGTGCCCGCGGGCGCTCGCGGTCGCCCAGCCGACGTACACGGTCCCCGCGGGATGCCCGCCTTCGGGGCCGGGGCCGCCGACTCCGGTCGTCGACACGCAGATGTCGGCGTCGAACAGCCGCAGCGCGCCGGCGGCGAGCTGCTCGGCGCAGGCGCCCGAGCAGGGATCCGTGCCCGGCGGGAGTCCGAGCAGCCGCTCCTTGACGTCGGTGAGATACGCGACGATCCCGCCGGCGAACCATTCGGAGGCGCCCTCACCGGCTCCGACCGTGTTCGCCAGCCGGCCCGAGGTGAGCGATTCCGCCACGCACACGCGGAGGTGCCGCTCCCGTGCGATCTCGCTCACTCTCGCCGGCTCGTCCATGGCCGCCTCAGCGGGAGATGCTCTCGACGGTCTTGCCGGTGGCGTCGGCCGAGAGCGAGAGCGCGACGTCCGCCTGGCTCACGATCCCGACGAGGAGGTGATCCTCGAGCACGGGCAGGCGCCGCACCTGATGCTCCTGCATCAGCTCCAGCGCGACCGTGACGTCGTCTTTCGCATCGACCGTGACGGGCTTCCCCTTCGCGAGGACGCCGGCCGGCGTCGTCTCCGGATCCATCCCGGCGGCGATCGCGCGGACCACGATGTCGCGGTCGGTGAGCATCCCCTTCAGCTTGCTGTCCTCGCCGCAGATGGGAAGGGCGCCGACGTCGAGCTCGGCCATCACCGCGGCGGCGATGCGCAGGGAGTCGTTCACGCCGATGCACCGGGGGCTCGGCGTCATGATCTCGCTTGCGGTGGTCATCATCTCTTCTCTCTCGTCTCGTGGGTGGTCTGATCTCTCCGGCCGACGATAGGCGCAGGCCTTGCGACAGGCAGGGGGATTGACAACGAGGGGGTCGGCGTCAAGCCCCTGGCGCGCCGTGCGGCGGACCGGGAAGGTGAAGACGCGAGGAACGGAGGAGGCAGATGCCCGAGCAGGAGAAGGAGACCGCCGGCATGCGGGTCGTGTTCTGGACGTGGATGGCCATCGTGTGGGTGGGGCTCGCTGCGATGATCGCCACCCCGCTCGGAGGGCGGTGATCATGCGCAGGGCGCTTCGTGACAACGGTCTCAGCGTGTTCTTCCTCGCGCTGTTCCTGGTCGCGCTCGCCGGCCAGTCGGTCGCGGGCTTCCTCCGCACCAACTCCGAGCTGGCCGACCACGGCAGGCCGCAGATCGGTTTCGGATCCTTCGTGACCTCGTCCGACTTCGTGGTGGACGTGGCCGAGAACTGGCAGTCCGAGTTCCTGCAGTTCTTCCTGTTCATCGCGGCGACGATCTGGTTCGTGCAGCGCGGATCGCCCGAATCCAAGAAGCCGGGTGATCAGGGACCTGGCGATGACGCCGATCAGCACGTCGGCCGCCACGCGGATGCCGACTCCCCGAAGTGGGCGCGGGCAGGCGGATGGCGGACTGCGCTCCTCGGCAACTCGCTCCTGATCGTGATGGGCGCGCTCTTCGTGCTCTCCTGGTTCGCGCAGTCGCTCGCCGGTCTCGTCGTGATCAACGAGGAGAACGCGATGCATGCGGCCCCCGCGATCACCTGGCTCGACTACGTCGCGTCACCGGAGTTCTGGGATCGCACGCTGCAGAACTGGCAGTCGGAGTTCCTCGCGGTGGGCACCATGGTGGCGTTCTCGATCTACCTCCGCCAGCGTGGCTCGCACGAGTCGAAGCCGGTCGGGATCGCCCATCACGTCTCGTCGACGGAGTCCGACTGAGCAGCCGCGCCGGCAGCGGAGGGCGTGCCGGAGCGGGGGTCGGCCGCGATGTCGCCGTCGCCCGAGTAGTCCGGCCGCGGCGGCTGCAGCGGCTGATCGGAGTACTCGCCTCCGAGCCGGCCGCCGTAGGGGCGCCCGTGGTCGGCGTACTCGTCACGCGCGAACACCAGGGTCCATGGGCCCATCGTGAAGCGGGCGCCCGTCCGGAGCGTCTCGGTGCGTTCGCCGGGGTGCGTGCCGTCGACGCCGGAGCTCGCGCTCATCTCTCCGGCGCCGTGCATCTCCAGCACGTACTCGTCGCGCTCGTCGTGCGTGATCGTCGCGTGCACCGGATCGGTGCCGGCGAGGCGCAGATCGCTGCCCTCGGCCGATCCGATGCGCACGACATCCGATCCGATCCGGTACTCGGCCCGCTCGTCTTCGCGGGTGATCCGCAGATGCGGGTCGCCGGAGCCCCAGGCGGCGTGCGTCGTCCCCGGGGTGTTCCCCTTGTCCGGTCGGTCGTCGATGTGCCGTGCGTGCATGAGCTGGCCTCCTCGGTCTCGAGAACACGACGCTAGGCGAAGTCCTGCCTGAGGCCGAGGGGCTTGACTTCAGGAGGCCTGCGGCTCAGGAGCGTGCGCGATCTCCTCGGCACTGATCACGATGCCGCCGGAGGAGCTCGCCGAGTTCGCCATCGTCGCGATCCAGTGACTGTTGAGCGGGGGCGGATCCGGCTCGTCGAACACGAAGCGCAGGGGGATCGACGGATGCAGCCAGATGGTCGAGCGCCCCTGGTGCTCGCCCACCGGATGCTTCCACGACAGCGTGAAGCTCTCGTGGCGGCGCAGTTTGGTCGCGATCACGACTTTGAGGTGGGCGAGCGTTCGATCATCGATCGAGATCGGTTCCTCATGGTCGTCGTAATAGAGGGTGCCCATACGTCATAGGCTACGCAGAGAGGGATGATTCCGACAGGCCGAGTGGACCGTGCAGAACCGAGAGAGGAGCCATCTGAATGGGCAAATTCATCTACGAAGGTGACGTGAAGACCGAGATCGAGGACCGCGCCCTGACGCACCTCCAGCTCGTCATCACAGCCAAGCTCCGACGCGGCGAGCCCTTCCCCTTCAGCTGGCGGGAGGACGCGAGCGTCGGCGGCGGCCGGACAACGGTCTGGATCCAGCCCGCGAGCTCCCTGGTCTTCAAGTACTTCGGCAGCAGGCAGCCGGCGATCAACCGCGCGTGGATCGAGGCGCTCGCGTTCACGGCGAACGCGCCGAGCGGGCTCTACCTCGTCCCCGAGCCGCCGGAGGCGGGGGAGTCCCCCGGCACCGGAGAGATCTCGGTCACGCCGCCGCTCTGACCCTCCCGGTCCCTGTCGTCCGGCGAGGCATCGAGGGGGAACGGGCACGCCGCCACCGAATCGATGCCGGTGACGGTGATCCAGCCCTCCGCGAGGAGCGCCGCATCGGTGCCCTCCTCGGGCGTGTTCGGCAGCTCCTCGACGGCGAGCCGGATGTAGTGCGACTCCGCTTCGGCCATCGTCGTCTGCACGATGCCGAACGGGGCGAGCGCCGCCTCGCGGATGCCGCGGTGCTCGGCGCGGTTGGGCACGTTCACGTTGATCACCGCGCCCACGGGGCGCCGCAGCAGCTGCGGGAGCAGCGAGAGGGCCGCCCCGGCCGCAGCGTCCCAGTGGAACACGTCAGGGTGCATTCCGACGTCGAGTGAGATCGCGACGGCCCTCGCGCCGTTGAGGCCTCCGGTCAGGGCGGCGCCGACCGTGCCCGAGTGCAGGATCGCACGGCCCACGTTGGCGCCGTGGTTGACGCCGGAGAGCACGAGGCCGACGGGTTCGCCGAAGGCGCCGCGCGCCGCGATCAGGGCGATCAGCCCCGGTCCGCCGTGCACGGCGTACGCCGGCACGCCTTCGAGTCCCTCGAGCGTGCGCTCGTCGACCGCGACCCTGCCGCCCTCCTCGGCGGCCACGATCGAGGCGCTGGAGCCGCTGGACTGCCGCACGGGCGCGGCGATCACCGGGTCGAGCCCTGCCGTCAGGGCGGCGCGGGCGAGTGCCGCGAGGCCCGGTGCGTCGATGCCGTCGTCGTTCGTGATCAGCGCGCGGGTCATGAGCCCTCCTCCCTCGGGGCGGCGGCCGGCGTCGTCGGGTGCGGTTCGTCGGATGCCGCGGGCTCGTCCCTGCCCGGAGGGTCCTCGCCGGCGTCCTGGTCGTGCCCGCTGCGCGGCGACGGCCCGGCGAGGGCGGCCAGCCCGTCCGGGCTCACCCTCCCCTCGGCATCCGCGTCGTCGCCGTGCTCGAGTTCGCGCAGCACGACGCTCTCGCGCAGCTGCAGGATCGTCGTCGAGTCGCCGGTGCCCAGCCCGTGACGCGTGACGTTGAGCGCACCGGCCGCGGCGCCCAGCGCGACGGCCTCGCGGATCGTGCCGCCCCGCGCCAATGCCGCGGCGACGCCGGCCGTCAGCGAGTCGCCGGCGCCCCTGGTCTCGTTCTCGGCCATCTTCCGCAGGGACACCTCGACCACGCCCCGCTCGTCGAGCAGCAGCAGCGGCTCCGACGCCCTCGTCGCGATCACGGCCCCGACGCCCCGGTCGCGGATCGCGCGCATGGCCGAAGAGACCTCGTGCACCGACGCGTCGGCGGCGAGTCCGTCGGCGATGAGCTCCTCGTGGCTCACCTTGACGACGTCGACGCGCCCTTCGATCACCGCGCCGAGACGCTCTCCGGAGAGGTCGGCGACGATCGTCCGTCCGTCGCCCCGAAGGTCGATCGCGAGCCGCCGGTACAGGTCGGCGGGCAGGGTCGAGTCGCCGGACGGCCCGCTCAGGATGACGACGGGCGAATCCGCCGCGCTGCGCAGCACCGCTCCGTAGAGATCGTCGAGATCGTGGCGCCCGATCGGATCGCCGTCCTCCTCCGCGATCACCACGCGCTCGCCGCCGCGCCGATCGTGCAGATACGCGGAGCCGCGTCCTGCGCGCTCGACTGCGACCACCGAGACCTCCTCGTCCTCCAGGAGATGGCGAAGCACTACCCCGACCTCGCCGGTGAGGGCGCAGCAGATCGTCACCGTCGTGTCGAGGCGGCGCAGCATCCGCGCCTGCCAGACTCCCTGACCGCCCGCGTGGACGTGGATCTCGGAGCCCTGCGGGTGGTCTTCGACCGTGACGGTCAGTGTCGGTGACGGCGCGAAGATCGTCACGTCGCTCATCGGCGGGCCTCCTGTCTCCCGGGTGTCCGTCCGTCGCAGGCTAGCCCGCGGCGCGGCGCGGACGAAGGGGATTGACCTGGCGCAGCCGCCGACGTAGTGCGGCTTGTCAACCCCCGTGCACGGAGTCGGCGCGCGGGGCGAGGATCGCGAAGGACAGCCGCCGGAGGCGGGCCAGGACGACACGAGGAGGCCGGGACATGATCGAGAACGCTGAGCGCTCGATCTGGCGTGCCACGTCCCCCCGCATCGAGGCGGACGCGGAGCTGCCGGCGGAATCGGACGTCGTCGTGGCGGGTGCCGGCCTCGCCGGCGCCGCCGCCGCACTGATGCTGAGCAGCCGAGGCCATCGGGTGGTGCTCCTGGATGCGGCGGCGGTCGGCGCCAGGACGACGGGTGACAGCACGGCGAAGCTGAGCCTGCTGCAGGGAAGGACATTGAGCACTCTGCTCGAGCGACCGGGTCCCGCGGCACTGCGCGCGTACGCCGAGGCGAACTCCCACGCGCAGGTCTGGCTGCGCGACCGGCTGCACGGCACGGGCGCCGAGGAGCGCCGGACGGCCTACACGTACGCCACCGGCGTCGAGGGCGATGAGGCGGTCCGTCGCGAGGCCGAGGCGTGCGTGCTCGCCGGTCTCGACGTCCGGGTCCACGGGCGCGGCGACATCGGCCTGCCGTTCCCGGTCTCGAGCTCTCTGGAGCTCGAGGACCAGTCGCAGCTGCATCCGATGGCCGTGCTCGCCCAGCTGGTCCGCGATGCCCGCCGGCACGGGACGGTCGTGGTGGAGCACTGCCGTCTCCGCGCCGTGCACGACGAGGCCGAGGGGCTGGTGGTCGAGACCGCGCGCGGTCGTGTGCGGGCGCGGCGGCTCATCCTCGCCACCGGGTTCCCCGCGCTCGACCGCGACGCCTTCTTCGCCCGGCTCACGCCTTCGCGGCAGTTCGTCGGGGCCTACCGGCTCCCTGCCGGCATGGCGGCGCCGGACGGGATCTACCTCTCCGTCGACCGGATCTCCCGGTCGCTGCGCACAGCGCGGGGGGAGGGCGGCGAGACGCTGCTCGTCGTCGGGGGGAACTCGTACTTCCCCGGGCGGGACCCCGACACATCGCAGCGGCTGGACGCACTGGACCGATGGACGTCGATCGCGTTCCCCGGTGCGGTGCGCACGCACTGGTGGGCCGCGCAGGACTACCGGATGGCGAACGGCCGGCCTTTCATGGGGCCGATCTCCGGCCACGACGGACGCGTGCTCGCGGCCATGGGCTTCGCCAAGTGGGGCATGACGAACGCGGTGGCTGCGGCGATCGCGCTGGCCGGCCACGCGGAGGGGTCGCCGCCGGAGTGGGCCGCCCCCTTCGCGGACCGCGCAGTGGGCAGGCGCGGTGCGGGGGAGATGCTGAAGTCGAACGCCGAGGTCGCAGGGCGGGTGGTCACCGGGTGGACGCGCCCGCAGGAGTCGTATCGGGATGCCGACGGCTCGGCCCGCGCGAGGGTGATCCGCCGCGGTGTGCTGTCGGTCGCTGAGAGCGTGGTCGACGGCACGCACTGCGCCGTGTCGGCCGTGTGCACGCACCTCGGCGGAGTGCTGCGCTGGAACAGCGCGGAACGGAGCTGGGACTGCCCGCTGCACGGCTCGCGCTTCGCTCCGGACGGACGCGTGCTCGAAGGGCCGGCGAAGCACGATCTGAAGCCGAAGGGCGGGGCTTCATGACAGTGATCGGCTACCACGCCTCGCATGAGCAGCTGCCACCGGGGATGCTGCTGACTGCGGTCCGGCTCGCCGAGGCCGTCGGCTTCGACGCCGCCATGTGCTCCGACCACCTCTCCCCGTGGAGCCGTGCACAGGGGGAGTCCGGCTTCGCCTGGAGCTGGATCGGGGCTGCTCTCGCGCGGACGGACTTCCCGATCGGGCTGGTCACCGCCCCGGGGCAGCGTTATCACCCGGTGATCCACGCGCAGGCGATGGCGACGCTCGAGGAGATGTTCCCCGGCCGCTTCTGGGCGGCGCTCGGCAGCGGAGAGGCGCTGAACGAGCACGTCACTGGCGACCCGTGGCCGCGCAAGGCGGAGCGCGAGGAGCGCCTGCGCGAGTGCGTCGACGTCTTCCGACGGCTGTTCGCCGGGGAGCAGGTCGACGTGGATGGCGGCATCCGGGTGCACGAGGCGAGGATCTGGAGCCTGCCGGCGTCGCCGCCTCCGCTCCTCGGCGCCGCGGTGAGCCCTGACACCGCGCAGTGGGTCGCGGAATGGGCGGACGGGCTCATCACGGTCGGATCCGACCCGTCGGCGACCGGTGAGGTGCTCTCGTCGTTCCGCTCGGCCGGAGGCAGGGGGCCCGCGGCGCTGCAGGTGCACGTGAGCCTGGAGGAGACTGCGGAGCTGGCGCTGGAGGTCGCGCGCGAGCAGTGGCTGCACTCCACCGCCCCCGCCGACCGGATGTGGGATCTCGAGCAGCCGGAGGACTTCGAGGTGCTGGCCGACCCGACAGACGACAGGCTTCGGCAGGCGGTGATCGTCGAGCCGGCGGTCGATCGCATGGCGGAGCGGATCGGCAGCGCCGCGGCCGGATACGACCAGGTGTACCTGCATCACGTCGGAACCGATCAGGCCGCATTCCTCCGGCGCTGCGAGACCGAGCTGCTCCCGATGCTGCGGAGCGCGCTGTGAGGCCGGCAGACACGAGCGACCTCTGGTGGCGGACCGCCGTCATCTACTGCCTGGACATCGAGACGTTCCAGGACTCGGACGGCGACGGCGTCGGCGACCTGGAAGGCCTCGCCAACCGGATCGAGTACCTCGCCGAGCTCGGCATCACGTGCCTGTGGCTGATGCCGTTCCAGCCGACGCGCGACCTCGACGACGGGTACGACATCACCGACTTCTACGGGGTCGATCCGCGGCTCGGAGACCTCGGGCACGTGGTCGAGCTGCTGCGCATCGCGCACGGCCGGGGCATGCGCGTGATCATCGACCTCGTCGTGAACCACACCTCCGACCGGCATCCGTGGTTCGTGGCGGCCCGCCGCTCGACCCGCTCGCGCTATCGCGACTACTACGTCTGGCGCGACCGCCCGCCGCGCGGCAGGCCGAAGCACCCGGTCTTCCCGGGAGAGGAGCAGAGCGTCTGGGAGAAAGACGAGCGCAGCGGCCAGTACTACCTGCACAGCTTCTACCGTCATCAGCCCGACCTCAACTTGGAGAACCCCGACGTCAGGGCCGAGATCGCGAGGATCGTCGGCTTCTGGACCAAGCTCGGCGTCGACGGCTTCCGCATCGACGCCGTGCCGTTCCTGATCCAGCCGCCGGGGGCGGCGGACGAGACTGATCCGCATGCGTTCCTGCGTGAACTGCGGCGCTTCGCCGGACGCCGGGCGGGGCACGCCGTGCTGCTCGGCGAGGTCGGGCTGCCGCACCGCGACCAGCTCGACTACTTCGGCGGCAGCGAGACCGAGCTCGACCTGCAGTTCGACTTCGTCACGGCGCAGACCGCGTTCCTCGCGTTCGTCCGCGGTGATGCGCGCCCGCTCGCGAAGGTGCTGCGCCGGCGGCCGACGATCGACGTCAGGCAGGGCTGGGCGACGTTCCTGCGCAATCATGACGAGCTCTCGCTGGAGCTGCTCGAGAAGGACGAGCGGGCCGCGGTCTTCGCCGCGCTGGCGCCGGATGAGAAGCAGCGGGTGTACGGGCGGGGCATCGTCCGCCGGCTCGCGCCGATGCTCGGCGGCGACCCCCGGCGCCTGCGGCTGGCGTACAGCCTGCTGTTCTCCCTGCCGGGAGCCCCCGTACTGTTCTATGGCGAGGAGATCGGCATGGGCGAACAGCCGGAGCTCGGCGATAGGGCCGCCGTGCGCTCGCCGATGCAATGGGACCGGGGTGCGTACGGCGGCTTCTCGGCCACCCGCCCTTCGCGGAGCATCACCGGCATCCCCGACAGCGGCTACGGCCCCGACCATGTCAACGTGCACGATCAGCTGCGCGATCCGGATTCCCTGCTCTCCTTCGTCCAGGTGCTCATCTCGCGCTACCGCGCGGCTCCGGAGATCGCCTGGGGTGAGTTCACCGTTCTGGATGCCGGCGAGCACGCCGTCCTCGCGCACCGCTGCCGTGCGGACGATCGTGCCGTGCTGTTCCTGCACAACTTCAGCGACGAGCCGCGTCACGTCGAGCTGAAGACGGCGGACGTCGGGGGAGACCGGCTGCACGACCTCCTCGCCGGCGGAGCGGAGCAGGCGGAGGACGGCAGGTTCGTGTTCGATCTGGCGGCGTACGCGCAGCGCTGGCTGCGGATCACAGAAATGGAGAGGTCATGACCGACAACACCCCCGATCCCCGGAACGCGCACCGCGAGGAGGGCTTCCCTCAGCAGCAGCAGGACCAGCCCGGCCAGACCGACGAGACCCGCCCGGAGCCGGACCACGGCGAGACGAGCTACGCCGGCAGCGGCCGGCTGGAGGGCCGCCGTGCCCTCATCACCGGAGGCGACTCCGGCATCGGCAGGGCGGTCGCGATCGCCTTCGCGCGGGAAGGAGCGGATGTCGCGATCGCGCACATGCCGGAGGAGCAGGCGGATGCCGACGAGACCCTGCGGTCCGTCCGTGAAGCCGGGCGCAAGGCGCTGAGCCTTCCGGGCGACATCCGCGAGGAGGGCTTCGCGACCGAGATCGTGTCGGAGACCAGACGGGTGCTCGGCGGGCTCGACGTCCTCGTGCTGAATGCGGCTTTCCAGCACGACATCGAGGGCTTCGAGAACCTCCGCACCGAAGACATGCGGCGGGTGTTCGACACGAACCTGGCCGGGCTCCTGTACTCCGCGAGGGCCGCCTTCCCCGACCTCGAGCCGGGCTCGAGCATCATCGTCACCGCGTCCATCCAGGCGTCCAACCCGTCACCGGGGCTCATCGACTACGCCATGACGAAGGCGGCTCAGGTGGCGTTCGTCAAGGCGCTCGCGCAGGAGGGCGGCAAGCGAGGCATCCGGGTGAACGCCGTGGCGCCCGGTCCGATCTGGACGCCGCTGATCCCGGCGACCGGATGGGGCGCCGAGAAGCTGAAGTCGTTCGGCGCCGACACCCCGCTCGGGCGGGCGGGCCAGCCCGCGGAGCTCGCCGGCGCATACGTCTACCTCGCATCGGCGGAGTCGTCGTACACGTCGGGAGCGGTGCTCGCCGTGACCGGGGGCAAGCACCTCTGACCACCGGGCGTCGGCCCTAGGCTGGTGGGGTGCCTCAGTCAGCGTCGCCCCGCCCCCTCGTCGGGGTCGCGCTCGTCGTCGCATCCTGCGCCTCCCTGCCGTTCGGCGCGGCCGTCGCCGCCCAGCTCTTCCCGGTGCTCGGGCCGTGGGGCGTCACGGCCCTTCGGGTCGCGATCGCCGCCCTGCTGCTGCTCGTGATCGTGCGGCCGCGACCGTTCGCGTGGGACCGCAGGCAGTGGACGGCGGCGATCCTGTTCGGGGTGACGCTCGCAGGGATGAACGGCTTCTTCTACGCCGCGATCGACCGCATCCCGCTGGGACCAGCTGTCGCGATCGAGTTCCTCGGGCCGCTCGTCCTCGCCGCGGTGCTCACCAGACGGCTCGCGGATGCCGTCTGGGTGGGGGTCGCCGTCGTCGGCGTGGGGCTGCTGGGCCTCGACGGCATGATCGGCGCGGATCCGCTCGACCCGCTGGGCACGGTGTTCATCCTCATAGCCGCCGTCTGCTGGGCGGGCTACATCCGGATGAGCGCGCGGGTCGGAGCGCTGATCCCCGGCAACAGCGGACTCGCGGTCGGGCTCGCCGTCGCCGCGATCCTGCTGCTGCCGGTCGGGGTGCCGGGGGCGATCGTGGTCGCTGGCGACCTGCACCTGCTCCTGCTGGCGCTGCTCACCGCGGTGCTCGCCTCGGTGATCCCGTACAGCTTCGAGCTGGCGGCGCTGCGCCGGCTGCCGCAGCGCGTGTTCGGGGTGCTGCTGAGCCTCGAGCCCGCGTTCGCGACGCTCGCCGGGTGGCTCGTCCTCGGGCAGGAGGCGACGCCGCTGCGGATGCTCGCGATCGCCCTGGTGATCGCCGCCAGCGCCGGCGCGACCCTCGGCGTCCGGCGGGAGCGCAGGGAGCGCCGGGAGCACGCGGAGGGCGGACCCTTCACTGCGCCGATCCCGCTGCCCGACTGACCCCGCCTCAACGGGCGGCTGCGGCGACCGGCAGCGGGTACCGCCGGCGCAGCACCGCGCGCTGCACCAGGGTCCACATCACCGTCACCGTGAGGTAGAGCGCCGCGGCGAGCGGCACGAACACCGCGAAGACCGCGGTCAGGTAGTGCAGAGCGTCCATGAGCCGCGCCGAACAGGTCGTGCGCGAGCAGGTCGTTGGGGTGCCCCGCGATGTCGGGCCGGATGAACAGCGTGTACAGGATGCCGACGACCGGCGTCTGCGCGAGCACCGGGAGCATGCCGGCGAAGGGGGAGGTGTTCTCGGTGCGGTAGAGCTCGAGAATCTCCTTCTGCAGTCGCTCCGGGTTCTTCTTGTGGCGGCGCTGCAGCTCGCGCAGCTTCGGGGCGAGTCGCGCCCTGGTCTGCTCCGCCTTCGCCTGGGAGATGCCGACCGGGATCAGCAGGGCACGCACCATCAGGGTGACGAGCACCACGGCCAAGGCGGCGGCGGATGCTCCGGCGAGAGGTTCGAGGAGGGCGGCGAGCCCGGCGAGGGCACCGTAGGCGGCGTCGAGGAGGGCGGCGAGGGGAGGGAAGGCGAAGAGGTCCATCATTGTCCGTTCGTGTGTCGGGAGTGGTCGGCGAGAGCCGCGCAGTCCCGTACGAGGACGGACTACGCGGGTTCGGCTACTCCCGGTGCACGAGGACGCGGGTGGCCTGCGGCGTCCGGATGGCTCTGGGTCAGAAGGGCACCCGCGTCGATCGCACGCTGAGGGTGCGCGGTGCTGCGACCGGGCGCCTCGCGGACGGACAGGGCGACCGCGATGGTGAGGGTCGTCAGTGCGACGAGGGCGATGGCGACCCCGAGAGCGGCGGCATCCGGCAGGGCGACGAGCCCGAGCGCGGCCGCGACGAAGCCGAGCATCTGCCCGAACCACTCGCCCATGCGCTCTCCTCTTCCGGGGCGAGAGTAACACCGGCGGCTGGGAGGTCACACTCCGTCTGAGGGGTCGCCACCGGGCGTAGCCTCGGACCATGAGTGATCTGCGCGCGCTGCTCGGCATCGAGCATCCGATCTTCCTCGGCCCGTTCGGCGGGCTGTCCTCCGTGGCGCTCACCGCCGCCGTGAGCGACGCGGGAGGGCTCGGCTCGTACGGTCTGTACGGGTACGACGGCGACCGGATCCGCTCGGCTGTGGCGGCGCTGCGCGAGGCCACAGCGCGCCCGGTCGGCGTGAACATCTGGCTGCCCATGGGGGACGAGGCCGAGCCGAACGCGCAGCACGCGATCTTCGCGCAGGCGCTGCAGCCGTTCTACGACGCGGTCGGCGTCGAAGTGCCGCCACGGCCGGAGCGCTACCTGCCGGCGCTGGAAGAGCAGCTCGAGGCGATCTGGGATGCCGCTCCCGCCGTGCTCAGCGTCGTGTTCGGCGTGCCGTCGGGCGAGGTCGTGGATGAGGCGCGCCGGCGCGGCATCCGCGTGGTGGGCACAGCCACGACGGTCGGCGAGGCGGTGGCGCTGGCGGACGGCGGGGTCGACGCGATCGTCGCGACCGGAGCCGAGGCCGCCGGGCATCGAGTGTCGTTCCTGCGGCCGGCCGAGGAGTCCCTGGTCGGCACCTTCGCGCTCGTGCCGCAGGTGGTCGACGCGGTGGACGTGCCGGTGATCGCCGCCGGCGGGATCGCCGACCGCCGGGGCGTCGCGGCCGCGTTCGCGCTCGGCGCCTCGGGAGTGCAGGTGGGCACGGCGTTCCTCGCGACCGCCGAGTCCGCCGCGACGCAGGCGCACCGCGACGCGATCCGCGCGACCTCGGCCGACGACACCGTGCTCACCAGGGCCATGAGCGGACGACTGGCCCGCGGCGCGCGCAACCGCGCCGTGCGCGCGATCGAGGCCGGCGGCACGGTCGCGCCGTTCCCGATGCAGAACTGGCTCACCGGGAGGTTCCGCGCCGCCGCCGGGGAGCAGAACCTCGGCGAGCTGCAGTCCCTGTGGATGGGGCAGGCCGCGCCGCTCGCGACCAGGGAGGCTGCGGCCGAGGTTTTCGCCGAACTGCTCGCGGGGGTGCCGGCCGAGCATTGATGTTAGCCAGATCTCTGGCTAACATGGCGTCATGTCGACCTACAGCGTGCTCGATGCGCGGAACAATCTGTCCCGCCTGATCGCCGACGCGCAGTCCGGGCTCGAGGTGGTCATCACGAACAGAGGAGTACCCGTGGCGCAGATCACGTCCGTCGCCTCGGTCGATGCGCCTCTGACAGGCGCGGCGCTCGCCGAGTGGATCGAAGCTCATCCGCTTCCGGCGCGGCTCGTGCGCTCCGCCGCCGAGATCGACGCGCAGATCGCCGAGGCGCGAGAGGGCTGGGAGTGATCTACCTCGACGCCTGCATCCTCATCTACGCACTCGAGGATCGCGGAATCAGAGGCGATCGCGTGCGGCGGGCGCTGGCATCGGTGCGCTCGCTGGTCGCGACCAGCCCGCTGGTACTCCCGGAGTGCCTGGTCGGTCCGCTCCGCGCGGGGGATATGGAATTGCGGGACCGCCACCTGGCGCTCTACGAGCGGGTGGAGCACATCGACCTCGGACCGGAGGTCTTCGTGCGCGCCGCCGAGTTACGTGCCGAATTCGGGTTGAGGACTCCGGACGCACTGCACCTGGCGGCGGCTCAGCTGGCGGGTTGCGAGGAGCTCTGGACGAATGACAGGCGGCTTGCCGCAGCATCCCGCGGGCTTGCGGTCGACGTGATCGGCGAGGACGTCTGATTCCGGCGCGCGCGTCCGAAGCGCCTAGAGGATGACGGTGGACCGGCCGTGCACGATCACGCGGTCCTCCGCATGCCACTGCACGGCGCGAGCGAGCACCAGGCGCTCGACGTCGGCGCCTCGGCGCTGCAGCTCCGCAGCCGACTCGGAGTGCGTGACGCGGGTGACGTCCTGCTCGATGATCGGGCCCTCGTCGAGGTCGGCCGTCGCGTAGTGCGCGGTCGCGCCGATCAGCTTCACGCCGCGATCCTTCGCCCGCGCGTAGGGGTTCGCGCCGATGAACGCGGGGAGGAACGAGTGGTGGATGTTGATCACCGGCGCACCGACCCGCTCGATGAAGTCGTCCGTGAGGATCTGCATGTAGCGGGCGAGCACGACCAGGTCGACGTTGCCCTGCAGCAGCTCGAGCTGCCGCGCCTCCATCGACTCCTTGTCGCCCGAGGGGATGTGCACGAACGGCACGCCGAATCCGCGCACGGCCTCGGCGAGGTCGGGGTGGTTGGAGACGACCATCGTGACGTCGATGTCGAGCTGACCGCGCTGCGTGCGCCAGAGCAGCTCCATCAGGCAGTGGTCGTACTTCGAGACGAAGATCGCGACGCGCTTGCGTCGCGCGGTGTCGTGCAGCGACCACTCCATGCCGAAGCGCTCCGCGACCGCCGCCAGGTCGGCCTCGAGCGCGGGGCGCGCAGCCGACAGACCGGGGAGGTGGATGACGGTGCGCTGGAAGAACCGGCCGCCCTCCGAGTCGGTGGAGTGCTGGTCGAGCGAGATGATGTTCGCTCCGTGCTCGGCGAGCACGCCCGCGACGGCGGCGACGATGCCGGGCTGATCGTCGCAGGCGATGAGCAGGCGGGCGGTGTCTGGCTGAGACATGGAAGCTCCTCGGGGTGTGCATCGATTCTGCCGTGGATGCGGCGACCGGGCGAATCGGCTCCTACCCTGGAGTCGTGGACACAGTCGTGCAGCTCCTCGCCTCCGCGCGTGAGGCGCTGGCCGGCGCTCCGAAGGAGGGGCTCGGCGAGGACCGCGACTCCCGCTGGCGCGGGCGTCGGATCGTGCGGGTCGGGGAAGCCTGGCATCTCGGCGTGCTGCTGCTCACCGACGACCACGTGCTCGCGACGGCCGAAGTGCTCCGTGCGGCGGAGCCGGGCCGCCGGGGCTACACCGCGGAGTCGGCGCGGGAGCGAGCGGCGCGGCGGGCCGAGGCGCTGCGCGGCGGATTCCGCGAGGGCGAGGTCGTCCACGTCGGCTGGAGCGTCATCGACGCGTACGCAGTGGATGCCGGCGGCTCGTCCGGGCCGCTGGCGAGGATCGACGGGGTTCCGTCTGTCCGCTGGAGCGCGGCGGGCGGGTACATGCCGCTGGCCGGCTACCTGCGGGAGCGGGTGGAGCTGCTGCGCGGCTGAACGATCGACGCGCGCGGCGGAGGTCAGGCGAAGTGCTCGGCGAAGCGGCGGAGCAGGGCCGCTCCCTCGGTGACGGATGCCGAGAGCACCTGCCCCTGCACGACGTCGAACTCGTCCGGATCGAAGTAGCCGGTGGTGCGGTAGAACGTCATCCGGTCGGCGAAGTCGCGCGGGGTCGGCTCGGGGTGGAACTGCGCCGCGTACAGGTGCGTGCCCACCCGGTACGCCTGCACGGGGCAGATCGGGTTCGTGGCGAGCAGCACGCCGCCGTCCGGAACGGCGATCGAGCTCTCCTTGTGGGCCGTGAAGACCGTGAGCGCCGGGGCGCTGGGCCCGAAGACCGGATCGGCCGCGCCATCGGCGGTGGTCTCGATGACCGTCGCGCTGGCGGACTCCGGAGTGTCGAGCGTGACCTCGCCGCCGAGCATCCTCGTCACGACTCCGATGCTGAAGCACGTGAAGAAGGCGGCGATCCCGCCGTCGATCGCGTGCCGGGCGATGCGCTGCAGGTCGGTCTCCACGTGCTGCTGCAGAGCCGACTTGCTCGCGTCGCTCACGTTGTACGGGGACCCGCCGACGACCACGCCGCGGTAGCGCGCCAGCCGCGCGGGGTCGACCCGCTCCTCGAGCAGGTCCAGGCGGTCGACGACGTCCACGCCGAGCGCCCGCCGGAACGAGTCGTGCTCGGCATCCGCCGCCCCGGTCTCCGGGCGCACGCAGACGTACAGAAGCGAGGCCATCCGGAAATTCTAACGAGCGCCGGGCGACGGCGATGCCGCCGGGGTCATCGGGAGGAATTCGCGGTGCGTCCGCGCACGATGCCGACGAACGTCTCGACGTCCGTCGTGGTGCGCTCCCGCGGCCAGGCCAGCGCCACGGTCGAGGACGGCCCGTCGACGAGCGGGCGGTGATCGACGTCCTTGCGGTGGTGCAGGCGCGCGAGCGACATCGGCACGATCACGATTCCCGCTCCGGATGCCGCGGTCTCGATCGCGTCGGAGGCGGGGAGCGGGGCGAACTTCGCCGGCACGGCGCCAGGGACCTCGATCGCGCCGAGTGCATCGTCCGACAGCGGGATCACCACCTCACCAGCCAGATCGGCGACAGTCAGCTCGTCGACGGCGAGGAGATGGGACTCGATCGCCGCGACGACCACGGGGGTCTCATCGTAGAGCGCGATGACGTTCAGGCCGGCGTCGTCCAGCGGCAGGCGGATGAGCGCGGCGTCGACGCCGTCGATCGCCGCGCGCTGCGCGGCGACCTCGATCGGGACGAGTTCCAGCGGCACTCCCGGCATGCGCTGCTTCCAGGCGTCGATCCACTTGCCCGGCGTGGCGCCGGGGACTGCTCCGAGCCGGAAGGTGCGCGGCTCGTCGGGCGACTCTGCCGGCGCATCGAAGACGACCTTCGCGGTCTTCTTCGCGGATCGCGGCGCCGGGACGCGCTCGGCCCTGTTCCGGCGCACGGGCGTGCCGCGGCCCTTGCCGCGCAGCGGCTTGCGTCCCTGTCCTGCCATAGGCCCAGAGTATCGGGCGCTAGCGCTCCTGCGCGGTGTCCGAGCGCCGCACCGTCACGCAGCAGCGGTTCTCGCCGGGGTCGAGGTCGGCCTGCAGGTGCGCGCAGCCGAGACCCTCGGCGACCCCCTTCACGTAGGCGTGGTTCATCGAGCAGACGAGCCCGGTGTGCTCCCGGGCGAGGGTGTCGAAGGGGCAGTTCGCGAGCAGCATCCGCTCGTCCGCGATCCTCGGCTCGTATCCGTGCACCGCCAGGACGCCGCCGAGCCGGTCGAGCTCGGGGGCGTCGTGGTCTGCGGCCCCCGCGGCTCCGACGCGGTCGCCCTCCTCGCGCGCGACCTGCTCGATCGCCTCATCGAGCGGAAGCCCGGTGCCCGACCGCTCGATCGCGCGGGCGAGGAGGTGGCCGGCCAGATCGTATCGCCGCGGGGGCAGGGACACCGAGACGGTGCCGCTCGCGCGGCGGTAGAGCTTCGAGGGGCGTCCTGCGCCTGGGCCGCTGCGTCCGCTGAGACGGCGGAACTCGACGTCGAGCAGGCCGGCGTCGACGAGCTTGTCGAGGTGGAACTTCGCGACGTGCGCCGGCACTCCGATCGCGGAGGCCGCGTCGTCCCGGCCGATCGCGTCGTCCTGCGCCGAGACGCAGGCGTACAGGGCCTCGCGGGTCGGATCCGCGAGGGCGCCGATGCGGGAGGCATCCGTCGTGATGTCAGCAGTCACGTCTAAATGATAATCCTCTTGTTTTTAGAGTCAAGCGCTTCTAGCGTATATAAAAACCTCTTTTAGAAAGGAAGAGTCATGAGCACTCGAACCGAGACCCGCCTTCCGCTGATGCAGGACGGGAGCCGGCAGGCATTCCTGCTGCTGCGCGGCGTGTTCACCGTCGCGCCGATCCTGTTCGGACTGGACAAGTTCCTGCGGCTCCTCACGCCCGACTGGGAGCGCTACCTCGCCCCGTGGATGGACGCCATCATCCCGGGAGATGCGCGCACCGCGATGCTCATCGTCGGTGGCGTCGAGATCGTCGCAGGCATCGTCGTGGCGTTCCTGCCGCGATTCGGCGGCTACCTGGTCGCCGCGTGGCTCTTCGGCATCATCATCAGCCTGGTGAGCGTCGGGGGGTACCTCGACGTCGCGCTCCGCGACTTCGGTCTGCTGGTGGGAGCGCTGGCGCTCGCGCGGCTGGCGTCGGCGCAGCCGAGGCGCTGACGCCAGGCGCACGCGATGACGGCGCGCCGCCGGGGATGCGACGCGCCGCCGGTGGCCGGCCTGCGACTCTGCGGCCGGACCGCTTCTGCGGCTCCGCTGGGGGCCAGGGCCGCAGAAGGTCGTCTCTGCCGGGGGTCTGCGCTCAGGCGGCCAGCCAGAGGCCCTTCCGGTCGGTGGCCACGGTCAGCCCGGCAGCCACCGTCTCGTCGTCGCCGATGCGTGCTCCGCGGACGATGCGCGCGCCGGGTCCGACCTCGGTGCGGACGCCGATGTGCGCGCCGTCGCCGATCGCAGCGCCCTGGCCGATGTGCGCATGCGCGTCGATGTGCGCTCCCTCGCCGATCACGGCATCCGCGTCGACCCATGCGCCGCGGGCGACAGTCGCCCCGGCGCCGACGCGCGCGCCGGGTTCGATGTAGGCGCCTGCTTCGATGTGCGCCTTCGGATGCACCTTCGCGCCATGCGCGACGAGACCACGGCCGTTGGCGTGCTTGCGGTAACGCAGCGTCGCTCCCTGGTCGTTCTCGATGTCGACGTAGTTCTTGCCCACGATTCCTCCCGTGCCCGGAGTTCTCCGGATATAGCAACAACCACGGAAGGTCATGATTCATTCCCGCCCGGGGATGTCCCTCATCGCTGGCACGAGGGGCACCAGAACGTGACGCGCTCGCGGGTGGGATCCGCGCCCTGCTCGCCCCGGCGGATGAGGGTTCCGCATCGCCGGCAGGGTCGTCCGGCGCGACCGTACACCCAGGTGGTGCTGCCCGGCCGGTTGACGCCGGTGAAGGTGCGGTCGGCCCGGTCGCGGTTGGCGCGGATCGTGCGGACGCCGAGATCGATGAGCGCCGCGACGTCGGCCTCGGGGGTCGGCGTCGTCGGCAGGATTCCGCGCAGGAAGAGGAGCTCCGCCGCGTACTCGTTGCCGAAGCCCGCGACGTTGCGCTGGTCGAGGAGGGCGACATGGATGCTGCGCGTGTCGGCGCCGAGACGCCGCGCCGCCTCGGCGGCATCCCAGTCGTCGGCGAGCGGATCGGGGCCGAGATGACCGACCAGCCGCGACTCCTCGCGAGTCGGCACGACCTCCACCTCGGCGAGATCGACGCCCACTGCCTCGTGATGCGCTGTCCCGACGATCGCGCGCACCTTGAAGGCCGGATGCCGCCACCTCTCGCCCGGCCGGTACACGAACCACGCGCCCTCCATGCGCAGATGCGAATGGAGCGTGCTGTCGCCGATCCGCAGCAGCAGATGCTTGCCGCGGGAGACGGCCGCGTGCACCGGCCGGCCGGTCAGATCGAGAGTCGCGGCTCGCGGCACGCGGATGTCGAACCGCGTGACGTCGGCGCCGGCGAGGGCCTCATCGAGGCGCCTGGCCGTGCGGAAGACGGTGTCGCCCTCCGGCATCAGGCGAGTCCGGGAGCGGCTGGAGGCGGCGGCGCCGCCGGGGACTGTGCCGCGGGCGTGAGCGGGGTGCGGGTCATCATGTCCCGCGCCAGCATCGTGGAGGCGGCGACCGCCGCCGGCATCACGACGACGGCGCCGCCGGGGATCAGGAAGCACAGCTGGGTCGCGACGCCGAAGCCGAGCACCCTCGCCCTGCTGCCGGAGAACAGCGTCGCCCGCTCGGCAGGGCTGAGATCGCGGGCGTCGAAGGCCCGGCCGGTGAGCTCGCGTGCCAGCAGCCGCCCCGACAGCACCACGCCCGCGATCGGTCCGAGGAATCCACCGACCAGCGGGATGAGGCCGACCAGCAGCACGAGCAGGGCGATCAGGATGCCGAGCACGACGAGCCGGAGCCCCTCCGCCATGGCCGACCAGAAGCCGCCGCCGTCCGCCGGCGGTGCGTCGCCGAGGTCGGCCTCCACGGCTCGCCAGATCCGCTGGTAGAACGGGTCGCCGATGGTCAGAGTCAGCGCGCTGAACACGGTTCCGGCGAGGGCGACGGCGGCGGCGACGAGCACGAACCCGACCGCGCCGCGCAGCAGGCCCTGCCACGGCGCCGGCCATTCCTCGGCGAACGGGGTCATCCACGCGGTGAGGGCGGAGAGCCCGAAGAAGAGCGGGAGGAGCGCTGCGGCGAGGAGCGCGAACGCGATCAGCGCGGGGATGAGGCCCAGGTTCATCAGCCCGGGACGCGTGCGCCAGAGCCCGAACCCGCGGAGCAGGATCCGGACGCCGGTGCTGAACTCCTTGATCATGCGTCTCAGCGTAAACGGTCGCTCAGACGGCCTTGCGGAGGGTGTAGCCGCGAGGCGTCACGACGAAGCCGGCCTCCTGCAGCGCGAGGGCGAAATCGGTGCCGTAGACGCCCTCGCCGTTGACCTTCTCGACGGTGAGGGTCTCGAGGCGCCGGGCGCGGGACGTCGCCGCGAGGTCGGCGGCGGCGGCCCGCAGCGTCTCGGCGTCGTCTGCGAAGGACAGCACGGTGCGGCCCCCGCGCTCGAGGTAGAGGGCCAGGGCTCCGTCGACCAGGACGACCAGCCCTCCCGCCTTGCGGCCCGGCCGGTGCGAGACCCCCTCGCGACGCGGCCAGCCGAGCGCAGCCCCGTAGGGGTTCGCCGGGTCGGTCGCGGCGAGCGTCACCGCCTTCCGCGGCGGAGGATCGGCGAGCCCGGCGAAGGTGCGCAGGCGGTCGACCGTCGCGGATGCCGCGAACTGCGCGGCGCCGAGCTGCTCGATCACATACCCGCGACGGCAGTGCCCTGCCTCTTCGAACCCGGCGAGGACGCGGTAGGCCTGGGCGAAGCCGCCTGGCACGCCCTCGGCCTGCACGGCGCCGCGGGTGACCACGCCGTAGCGGTCGAGGAGCAGCCCGGCGGTGACCGTCGCCCGCCGAGCCGGATCGGTCTCGACGGCCGGGAGCAGCGACCAGCGGCCCCCGACCGAGGTCGGCCTCGGCGTCGTGCGCGCCAGCGACATGCCGCGATAGGTGCGTGCACGCGGTGCACGCCGGGTGGTCTTGTGCGCCTGGGATCCGCCGGCCAGCAGCGACCGGATCGGCGCGAAGGTGTCGTTCGTGACGCGCCCGGACCACGTGAGCGCCCACAGCGCCTCGAGCACCGACTGCTCGTTCTCGGCGCCGGCCATGTCCTTGAGCTGCGCGGCGAAGTAGGCGCCTCCTGCGCCGAGGGCGGCGAGCACGCGCGCCTCCAGCGAGTCCGCCGCGATCTCGGTCTCGGTGTCGTCCTGCAGGGAATCGGCGAGCACGGCGTCAGGGAGCGTGAACGGGGCGAGGTCGGCCGGATACAGCGACACCCAGCCGTCGCGGCCGGGGAGCGTGCCGTTGCCGGCCCACACGACCTCGCCTGCCGTGGTGAGCTCGTCGAGCATGGCCGGGGTGTAGTCGTGCACGCGCGCGGGCAGCACAAGCGACTCCCACGCGCTCGCGGGGATCGGCACGCCCGCGAACTGCTCGATGACGGTGAGCACTCCGTCGAGCCCCTCGAGAGGCCGGTTCAAGTGCTGCCAGTCGGGCAGGAATCGTGCGTAGGCCTCGGGCGAGACGGGCTCGACGCTGCCGCGGATCGCGGCGAGCGACCGCATCCGCAGCCGGCGCAGCACCTCGGTGTCGCACCATTCGCTCTGATCCTGGGTCCCTGAGCCTGTCGAAGGGCCGGCGGCGGTCGGCAGGAAGTATCCGCTGGTGATCCGTCCGGCGGTCTCGAGCCGCTGGAGAGTGTGCCGCGCGACGGCGCCGCCGATGCCGAAGCGGATGGCGACGGCATCCGTCGTGAAGGGACCGTGCGTTCGTGCATGGCGGGCGACGAGGTCGCCGAGCGGGTCGGCCACCGGCTCGAGGAACGCCACGGGGATGCCGGTGGGCAGGGCGACTCCCAGCGCGTCTCGCAGGCGCCCGGCGTCTTCGATCGCGGCGACGCGTTGCACGCCGGCGATGGTCACCGGGATGGCGCGGCGAGAGGTGATCAGGGTGTCGAGGTGGGCCTGTGCGGCGCGTGCGCCTGCCGCGGGAACCGGTGATTCGGCCGTTTCCAGGCGCGCGGCGACCTCTGTCGCGTCGAGCGGCCCGAGCATCCGCAGCAGGTCGGCGACCCCCTCCAGGCCTCGGGCGTGGCGCTCGGGGTCGAGGCGCTGGGCCTCGCGCTCGAACTGGGCGATCACGTCGGGGTCGAGGAGCTCGCGCAGCTCGACAGTGCCGAGCAGCTCTCCGAGCAGCGCAGGGTCGACCGACAGTGCGGCGGCCCGCCGTTCGGCGAGCGGCGAGTCGCCCTCGTACATGAAGGCGCCCACGTACCCGAACAGGAGATCCCGCGCGTACGGAGAGGGCTGAGACGGCTCGGTCTCGACGAGGCGGACGCGGCGGTCGGCGATCGAGGTGGCGAGCGTGCGCAGCGACGGGAGGTCGTAGACGTCCTGCAGCACCTCGCGCAGCGTCTCCAGGATCACCGGGAAGGTCGGATGCCGGCGGGCCACCTCGAGCAGCTGCGCCGAGCGCTGCCGCTGCTGCCAGAGCGGGGAGCGCCGGTTCGGGTTGGTCCGCGGCATCAGCAGCGCGCGCGCAGCGCACTCGCGGAAGCGGGAGGCGAACAGCGCGGACCCGCCGACCTCCTCGGTCACGATGTGCTCGAGCTCCTCGGGCTCGAACACGAACAGCTCGGCGCCGGGCGGCTCCGCCTCGGCATCCGGGATCCGAACGATGATCCCGTCGTCGCTGGCGACCGCCGATCCCTCGACGCCCAGGCGCTCGCGGATCCTCGCGTTGATCGCCAGCGCCCATGGCGCGTGCACCTTCATGCCGTATGGGGAATGCAGGATGACCCGCCAGTCGCCGACCTCGTCACGCCCGCGCTCGACGGTCAGCGTGCGGTCGGTGGGGAGCGTCCCTGTCGCCTCGCGCTGCTCCGTGAGATGCGCGATCAGGTTCGCCCTCGCCTGCTCGTCGAGCCCGGCCTCGATCAGACGCTGCGCCGCCTTCTCCGGCGTCGCGGCGGCGACCTCGCGCGAGAACCGGCCGAGCGCCTCGCCGAGCTCGTACGGGCGGCCGATGCCGTCGCCGTGCCAGAACGGCACCTTGCCCGGCTGTCCGTACGCCGGGATCACGTTGACCCGGTCGTGCGTGATCTCGGCGATCCGCCAGCTCGTGGTGCCGAGGGTGAAGACGTCACCGACTCGCGACTCGTAGACCATCTCCTCGTCGAGCTCGCCGACGCGGCGTCCGGCCCCTTCGCCGGCGACGAAGACACCGAAGAGTCCGCGGTCGGGGATCGTGCCGCCGCTGGTCACCGCGATGCGCTGCGCGCCGGGGCGGCCGGTGAGGGTGCCGGCGTCGCGATCCCAGACGAGGCGGGGCCGGAGCTCGGCGAACTCGTCGGACGGGAACCGCCCGGCGAGCAGGTCGAGCGTCGCCTCGTACGCCGAGCGCGGCAGCGACTGGAACGGTGCGGAGCGGCGGACCGTCTCGAACCACTCCTCGACGCCGATCTCGCCGAGGGCGCTCGCCGCCACCGTCTGCTGGGCGAGGATGTCGAGCGGGTTCCGCGGCACCTGGATCGCCTCGATCCTGCCCGCGAGCATCCGCTCGGTGACGATCGCGGTGTGCAGCACGTCGCCACGGTGCTTCGGGAACAGGGCCGCGCGGCTGATCTCGCCGACCTGGTGGCCGGCGCGGCCGACGCGCTGCAGGCCGGATGCCGCTGACGGCGGCGCCTCGACCTGGATGACGAGGTCGACGGCGCCCATGTCGATGCCCAGCTCGAGGCTGCTGGTCGCGACGACGCAGCGCAGGACGCCCGACTTCAGCTCCTCCTCGACCTGCGCGCGCTGCTCCTTGGAGACCGATCCGTGGTGCGCCTTGGCGAGCACGGGGTCGGCACCTGCCGTCGCGCCGGCCTGCGCCATCATGGCGGCGGGGACCGTCGTCTCCGGGAGCGGGATGCCGTTGCGCTCCGCGTAGATCTCGTTCAATCGCCCCGTGAGCCGCTCGGCCAGACGCCGGGAGTTCGCGAACACGATCGTGGAGTTGTTCTGCAGGATGCGATCGACGATCGCCTCCTCGACGTGCGGCCAGACGGAGCCGGTGACCTCGGTGTATTCCGCATCAGTCGTCGGAGCCTGGGTCCCTGAGCCGGTCGAAGGGCCGGGCGGCGGGGGCGGATTGGTCATGTCCTCCATCGGGACGACGACTGCGAGCTCGAACGTCTTCGAGGCGGGAGGGGCGACGATCTCGACAGGTGCCGAACCGCCGAGGAAGCGGGCGACCTCGTCGATCGGGCGGACGGTGGCGGAGAGGCCGATCCTCTGAGCAGCCTTGAACTCGCTGGGTTCCTGAGCCAGTCGAAGGGCATGCGTGCGGCGCAGCGCGTCGAGGCGTTCGAGGCTCACCGCGAGGTGCGCACCGCGCTTGGTCGCCGCGACCGCGTGCACCTCGTCGATGATCACGGTGTGCACGTCGCGCAGCGTCTCGCCGGCGCGGCTGGTGAGCATCAGGTAGAGGGATTCGGGGGTCGTGATGAGGATGTCGGGCGGATCGGCGACGAGCTTGCGCCGGTCGCTCGAGGTCGTGTCACCCGAGCGCACGCCGACGGTCACTGTCGGGGCGGGGACACCGAGCCGCCGGGCGGACTGGCCGATGCCGATGAGGGGCGAGCGGAGGTTCCGCTCCACGTCGACGCCCAGCGCCTTCAGCGGGGAGATGTAGAGGATGCGCGTGCGCGACGTGTCCTTCTTCGGGGCGGGATCCGCCATCGCCGTCCGCTCGCGGGCATCGCCCGCTGTCCGCTCGCGGAACACGCTGTCGATCGCCCAGAGGAAGGCCGAGAGCGTCTTCCCCGAGCCGGTCGGGGCGACCACGAGCGCGTGCTTGCCCGCCGAGATCGCGTCCCACGCTCCCGCCTGCGCGGGGGTGGGCGCGCTGAAGGCACCACGGAACCAGTCCTGCGTGGCGGGCGTGAAGCGGTCGAGCACGTCGCTCATCCCTCCATCTTCGCCGAGGCCGGGGACATCGGGGGGAGTCGCTCAGTTCCGAGACGGAATGCTCGCACCCGCAGCGGGTGCAGGAGTCCACGCGGTCGCCAGCGCACCCCAGATGATCGGGGAGTGACGGGGGTCGCCGGTCGAGGTCCACAGCATCCGCTGCTCGCGCTGCCAGGCGCCGAGCGCCGCGACCGGATCCGCGGCCTCGTGGGCGGCGTTCACGGCGACGATCGCGTCGGTCAGCATGCCCGCCGCGCGGTCGCCGAGCTGGGGCGCGAGGCGTCGCAGTCCCGCCTCGGTCGGCAGGGTCCAGCGCGTCGCGGTGACGTACTCGGCGCCGCGGTGCGCGAACGCGGCCACGAGTCCCGTCGGCTCGGCGAAGCGCATGTCGGTGCCCGAGTCGCAGGCGATCAGCGCCACCCGGTTCGGCGACCTCAGCGGGGCGAGGGCGTCGCCGCCGAGCGCGATCTCGGCGGCGGAGTACGGGCGGTGCGCTCCGATGAGGGGCGTCGTGCCGGGAGCATCCGCTCCGTCCGAGAGGTGGAGCCTCGCGTCCAGTGCATGCGTCGAGGCCGTCACATGGCCGACGTACAGCAGCCGGCCGGCATCCGCCACAGCCTCAGCGAGTGCGATGCGTCCGATGTCGGAGCGGCGCAAGGCCGCCCCCGACGGGATGCGCCGCGCGTCGAGCTCCTGCACGGCCTGCGCGAGCGGAGACGCCGCATCCACGGGGCCGAGGACGCTGCCCAGTTCGCCGCCTGTCGCGAACCCCGGCACCACGGGATCGAGCACGGCGACCACCGGCGCCTCGGGCGACCAGGGCGACACGGTGCGCGCCGGATCGTTCCGCAGGGTCGGTGGCAGCAGCACCGAGACGTCCGCCATGTCGATGCCGCGCTCGTCGCCCGACGTGCTGAGCAGCTCCCACGGCAGCTGCGCCGTCGATGGCGAGAGCTGGATGCGCAGGTGCGGTCGCCGTCCCGCCTGCTCCAGCGCGTTCAGTTCCGATCCCAGCCATTGCGGGACCAGCGCCGCCGTCAGCGCCTGGGCGAGGTGCTGCTCCCGGTCGGCATCGAGCAGCACGCCATCGGTGAGAGCCCGCCGCAGCGCGTCGATGCCGGTCTCCCCGGCGAGCGGAGTCGGCAGGGCGCGGGCGAGCCGGTCGAGCACCGGGGAGACCAGCTCGCGCCCGATGATCGTCATCCGCGGCGAGTCGGGCTGATGAGCCCAGACCCAGCTGACGAACAGATCCGCCCCGTCGACGAATCGCAGCCGTGCCGTCGGTCGGGCGCCGTCCGGAAGATCGATCAGCACGTTCGCGCCCTCGGTCTTCAGGATCGGCAGCGGAGACCCCAGCTGCGGGTCGTCGCGCCAGTTGCTCACCACGCGTCCACCACAGTGTCGGAGCGCACCGCGACGCCGTACTCGGCCTCGGCCGCCCGGATCCAGGTGTCGAGCACCGGAGCAGCCCCCGGTATCGCCCGCACCCGCGGTGGGGGAGCGAACCGCACGGACGAGGGGGACGCTGCACCGAGAAGCCCGGCGGCCGCGGCGGGCAGCTCCTCCGGCTCCGAGCCCTGCAGATCCTCGAGGGGAGCGGGCTGCGCCTCGAACGGCAGGAGAGCTCCACCCGGCGCATGGTGCGCGCCATCGGATCCGGCGGATGCCGAGGGGCTCGACTGCAGCGTCACGGACGCTGCGGCGTTCTCGACGAGTTCGAAGAGCAGGGCGGTGTCGCCCAGCGTGCGCGCCAAGCGGAACGCCAGTTCCCTGGCAGGCGCGGCGACCTGCAGCGTCCAGCGCTCCCGGGTGCTCCCGGGGGCGAAGCCGTCGCGGAGGGCCTCGGTGACCAGCAGCACCGGGATCGCCAGATCCCTCGCCTTCTCCAGTCGCTGGATGCGCGAGCGCGGCGTGTACGACATCGCCGCCCACTCGGCGTGCATCTCCGCCCGCCGCAGATTGACGCGGCAGCGGTCGGCGGCGGAGCGCGTCAGCTCCAGCGCCGCCCGGTACGCCTCGTCCGCCGCCGGATACCGGTGCCGCGCAGATTCCGCGTCACCGAGGAACGCGTACGCCTCGAGCCGCTCGTGCACGGCGGCATCCTGATCGAACTCTGCGAGCAGGGTCCGCAGCGTTTTCGCCGCAGCACCGGCTCTGCCCGACTGCAGCAGCACCGACGCGAGCCCGGTCCGGCTGGCGGCGAGGCGCGTCGGCCTGATCACGAGCGGGTCGAGGATCAGCTTGAGCGTCCGTACGAGCGGGCGACCCGAGCCGTTGCTGAGCGGAGCGACTCCCGCCCCGAGGTCCAGCCACGCCTGCGCGATCACCTGACCCCGCGGATGCAGCGCGGCGGCGGCATCCGGACCGGATGCGGCTCCTGATGCGGATGGGGAGAGCTGGGCGGAGGCGCTCATGCCCGACAGCCTATAGAGCGGCGCGCGGGCGAAGCCGAACCCGTGATCGGGAGAGCGGGCGCCGTGCCCATGCTGAGGGCATGAACACGAACGAGTCGCGAGGGTATGTGCTGAACGGCAGCACGGTTCTGCCGCTGGGTTCGACGGCCATGCCGTCGCGTGCGCCGCACGACCCGAAGAAGGTGCGCCGCCGCATCCGGCGGGGGTTCCTCGGCCTGTTCATCCTGCCGATCGTGATCGGGGCCCTGATCGTCCTGGCGACCATCCTCTTCTCGCCGGCGACCCGCGACCTCGAGATCCTCCCGGCCGCGGCGGTCGTCAGCATCGACGAGAGCGACGTCGCGGTGGTGGTGTACGCCGACACGTCCCGACCGGGGTTCTTCGAGCCGATGTTCCAGACCAGGGCCGCCGCGATCCGCCTCTCCGACGGCACGCAGCTGTGGGACCAGCGCCTCGACGAGGAGCTGGGCACCGAGGCCGCGGTACTGGCAGGGAACTCGTCGTGGGTGTATCTCGGCACCGATGCGGGTCTCGTGATCCTGGATGCTCGTTCGGGAGCCGTGCACGCGCGGGGCGACGGCATCTCCGGGATCGGCGGCGGCGCGGTGCTGGCCGCGAGCGCGTACGGCTTCGACCCGGAGGCGAACGCGGTGGTCGCGCTCACCGGCACCGGCGCGGTGGTGCAGGTCCCCGTCGGCCGGACGGATGCCGTTGCGGCCGACGCCGCCGTGGCGCGGCGCTGGCAGGGTGTGCTGAGCGCGAGTCCGTTCCTCGATGTCGGCGCGATCACGCGGTCGGTGGAGGCTGCGGCGACCGCCGACGGCACCAGCTTCGAGATCGTCTCGGTCGCCGAGTCGGTCGACAGGGACGCGCTCGTGATCACGTCTCCCGACGGACGCACGATCAGGCGGACCGAGCTCGTCGGAGCCGAGATCCTGCCGGACGTCGGGCTCGACCCGCGCCTGGGCATGCTGCTGGGGACGGGGCAGTTCGTCCCCGGCGACTCCGACGCCATCGACGCGGACGACATCGAGGCGCTGCTCGGACGGGCGCTGGGAGCGGCGGCGCAGCACGGCGTCGTCGTGGCCCCCGCCGGTGCCGCGCAGGGGTTCGTGCTCGTGCAGCACCGCGAGTCGGTGAACGCGGAGCGGATGCTGATCAGCACGATCGACATCGCGAGCGGGCAGATCGTGGCCACCGTCGAGATGCAGAACGACGCGGAGCGGGCCATCGCCGGGCCGTCGGGGACGACGACCGTGATCGCCGCCGCCCCCGGATCCTGGGGCGCGAACGTGCTGCTCGTGCTCGACGGCGACGGCTCCCTGCGGGAGCTCGAGGTGGGTGCCGTGCCGTGGTGGCTGGTCACCTTCAGCTGAACGGCGCGACCGCCTCCGCTTCGCGCAGTGCTCCCTCGGCGTGGATCTCGAGCACCAGGTCGAGTCCGAGCCTGGTGAGGAACGCGTCGTCGTGGCTGACGACGAGCACCGCGCCGCGGTAGGCCCGCAGCGCCTCGACGAGCTGATCGACGGTGTCGATGTCGAGGTTGTTGGTCGGCTCGTCCAGCACCACGAGGTGCGGTGCGGGGTCGCCGAGCAGCACCTTCGCCAGTGCCACGCGGAACCGCTCACCGCCCGAGAGGGCAGCCACCGGCCGGTCTGCAGTGGCGCCCCGGATCAGGAACCGGGCGAGCCTGTTGCGCAGCTCCTTCTCGGGCACCTGCGGCGCGGCATCCGCGATGTTCTCGAACACCGAGCGGGTCTCGTCGAGCCCGTCGACGCGCTGCGGCAGGTAGCCGATGCGGTCGGTGAGGGCCTCGGCGTGCAGCTCATCGTGTTCATGACTCCGGAGAATCGTGCCGGATCCGGCCGAATCGGGCCCGGAACCGTCCAACCGGCCAGGATCTCCGGAGTTGTGAACCGACAGGCCCGACGCGACGAGCCGCTCCAGCAGCGTCGTCTTCCCGGCGCCGTTGCGCCCGATCAGTGCGACCCGCTCGGGTCCCTGGAGCACCCAGGCCCTCTCCTCGTCGCCGAGGACCGCGATGCGGCGGCTCCGGGAGACCTGTGGATCGGGCAGTTCGATCTTCATCGAGCCGTCGGAGCGCACGCGGCGCCCTGCTTCGTCGAGAGAGGCGCGAGCGGCATCCTCCTTCGCACCGACCTCGGTGCGCAGCCGGCCCGCCGAGACCTCGGCCGCCATCTTCCGGCCGTGCGCGACGATCTTCGGCACGCGCTTCTCGAGCTCCGCCTTCCTGGCGGTGCGCGCGCGATGCGCGAGCTTCAGCTCCGCCTCGATCCGCTGACGCTTCTCCTTGCGGAACTCCTGCTTGGCGGTGACCTCGGCCTGCTTCGCGGCATCCTGCTCCGTATCCAGCCAGGCGCGCCACTCCGAGTACGGGCCGCCGAACACGCTCAGGGTCTGTGCGTACAACTCGGCGGTGTCGTCCATCAACTCAAGCAGCGACACGTCGTGACTCACGACGATGAGCGTGCCCTTCCAGGCCTGCACCATCCCGGCCAGCTTCGCGCGGGCCTCGCGGTCGAGGTTGTTGGTCGGCTCGTCGAGGAGGGTGATCGGCGCTCGCCGCAGGCGGATGCCGGCGATCGCCACGAGCACGGCCTCGCCGCCGGAGAGCTCTCCGATGCGCCGGTCGAGGAACTCCGGCGCGAGACCGGCCTCGGCGAGGGATGCCGCGGCGCGCGCCTCGATGTCCCAGTCGTCGCCGACCGCGTCGAAGTGCGCCTGATCGACGTCGCCCGCCGCGATCGCCCTGACCGCGTCGAGCGTCTCGGCCACGCCGAGGAGGTCGGCGACACGGCGTCCGACGTCGAGCGTCAGCCTCTGGGGAAGGTGGGCGACCTCTCCCGCCGAGACGACCCCGGAGGTCGGCTCGAGCTCTCCGGCGATCAGCCGCAGCAGCGTGGACTTGCCGGCGCCGTTGCGTCCGACGAGGCCGGTGCGCCCGGAGCCGAAGGATCCGGAGACCGCGTCGAGCGCGGTCGAGCCGTCGGGCCAGGTGAAGGTGA
>NZ_JADIJR010000021.1 GCF_017355365.1 Microbacterium sp. SD291
AGCCGACGACGAACCGACACATTTCGTCTCGCTCCGCTCGCTCAACGACCAGAGGGCAAGGCGAGCACCCGCGTTTCGTCTCGCTCCGCTCGCTCAGCGACCGGAACGCTCACAACCGGCACGCAACAGAACGAGCCGCCCGGACCAGAAGGTCCGGACGGCTCGTGCATCCCGAGCGGGAAGCGTTACTGGTACGACTTCACGATCTCCAGGAGGCTCGGAACGTTGGCGTACGCCTCTTCCGCGTTCTCCTTGGTGACGATCACCGGGTCGAGCAGGTACGAGTCGACGATCTTCACGCCGTTGTCGTAGGACTCGGTGTCGTTGACGTCGACCTCGTCGCCCTTCTGCAGCTGGCCGACCATCTTGATCGACTGCTCCACGAGCAGCGTCGTGTCCTTGTTGATCGTGGAGTACTGGATGCCCTCCATGATCGACTTCACCGACTCGACCTCGGAGTCCTGACCCGTGACGACCGGAACCGGCTTGCCCGCGCCCTGCACCGAGGTGATGATCGCGCGAGCGAGGGTGTCGTTCGGCGAGAGCACGCCGTCCAGCGTCTCCGAGCTGTAGCTCGCGGTGAGCAGCGAGTCCATGCGGCGCTGAGCGTTCTCCGCCTTCCAGCCCTCGGTCGCCGTCTGGGCGATCTCGGTCTGGCCGGACACGACGTTCAGCGTGCCGTCATCGATCTTCGGCTGCAGCACGCTCATCGCACCGTCGAAGAACACCTTCGAGTTGGCGTCATCCGGCGAACCGGAGAACAGCTCGATGTTGTACGGAGCCTCGTGACCCGCTCGCTCGGCGAGACCCTCGAGGAGCGCTTCGCCCTGGAGCTCGCCGACCCTGAAGTTGTCGAACGCGACGTAATAGTCGACGGCATCCGTGTTCTCGATCAGACGGTCGTACGCGATGACGGTCGCGCCGGCATCCCGAGCCGCCTCGACCTGCGTCGAGAGCTGCTTGCCGTCCTTCGCGCCGATGATGATGACCTTCGCACCACCGGTGACCATGGCCTGGATCTGGTTCTGCTGCTCGGCGACCGTGTTGCTGGCCGGCGCGTACTGCACGTCGGCCTTGAAGCCGGCAGCCTCCAGGCCGTCGGTGAAGAGCTTTCCGGCGAGAACCCAGTTCTCACTGGTCTTGTCGGGAAGGGCGACGCCGATCGTGGCGCCCTCCTCGAAGCCCGAGGCCTCTTCCGCGGCAGGGTCGGTCCCGGTGCCGCCACGCTCCGAAGAGCAGCCCGTGAGGGTGAAGGCAGCCGCCGCGACGAGCGCTGTCGCTGTGACGATGATCTTCTTCATGTGATCTCTTTCTGTGGTGAGAGACGGATGCTGCGCGCGAGCCATGCGCACAGACTCCCGCCTACTTGCCGCGCGCCTCGTCGACGGCGGGGGTCTGGAACGGCTGGTTGGCCTTGAGCTTCTCGTCAGGCGAGAACATGTCGGACTCGGCATCCGATCGGCGGATGAACCGGCGGATGATGAACCCGGTGATGGACGGACGTCCCTGCTGCTTGTTCCACACGTCGACAGCGACGGCGAACAGCAGCACGAGGCCCTTGATCATCGACACCACGTCGGCGCCGGCGCCGAGCAGCGCGAGGCCGTTGTTCAGGAACGCCATCACGAGACCGCCGATGATCGATCCGATCACCGTGCCGATGCCGCCGGAGACGGCCGCACCGCCGATGAAGACAGACGCGATCGCGTCGAGCTCCCACCCGTTGCCGTCCTGCGGACCGGATGCCGTCGCCCTGGCGACGTAGATCATGCCCGCGAGCGAGGCCAGGACCGACATGTTCATCATCACGAAGAAGTCGACCCAGCGGTCCTTCACACCCGACAGACGAGCCGCCTGCCGGTTGCCGCCGACCGCGTAGATGTGGCGTCCGAAGACGGTGTTGTTCGTGACGAACGAGTAGAGGATGACGAGCACCAGCAGGATGACGCCGGAGATCGGGAAGCTCGTACCAGGGCGACCTGTCGCGAACAGCCAGCCGGCGATGAGGATCACCGCGGACAGGACGACGACCTTCACCGCGCTCACCCACACAGGGGCGCTGTCCGAGCCCATCTTCTTCTGCACCCGGCGCGTGCGGATCTCCCAGAACACGATCCAGGCGACGCCGAGCAGCGCGAGGATCATCGTCGGGATGTTGAACGGCAGCGGCAGCGCGATCTCGGGCAGGTAGCCGGCGCCGATCACCTTGAAGCCGGGGTCGACCGGAACGGTCGTGGACTGCCCGATGAACTGGTTGGCACCGCGGAAGAACAGCATGCCCGCCAGCGTCACGATGAACGCCGGAACTCCGACGTACGCGACCCAGAAGCCCTGCCAGGCGCCGACGAGTACGCCCACGCCGAGGCCGAGCAGCAGCGCGAGCGGCCAGGGCAGATTCCCTTCCGACATCGCCTTCGCGACGATGATGCCGGTGAAGGCGGCGACCGATCCGACCGACAGGTCGATGTGCCCCATGATGATGACCATCACCATGCCGATCGCGAGGATCAGGATGTAGGAGTACTGGTTGACGACGTTGATCAGGTTGCCCGACGACAGCGTCAGGCCCTGTCCCTTGATCACGAACGTCAGGATCTGGAAGACCAGCAGGATGACGAGGAGACTGCCGAGGATGCCGAACTGGCGAAGCGTCGACTGGCCGCCGCCGAACATCTTCTTGATGTCGCCGAAGTGGAAGCCGCGCTTCCCGGTGGAGGGATCAGTGCTCATGCTGATGCTTTCTGTGTGGCGGAGGTCATGCTGCGCATGAGCGCCTCCGGAGTGGCCTGATCGGACGGGATGCAGTCGGTGACCCGACCTTCGAACACGGTGTAGATGCGGTCCGAGATGCCGAGCAGCTCGGGAAGCTCACTGGAGATGACGATGACGCCCTTCCCCTGAGCGGCGAGTTCGTTGATGATCGCGTAGATCTCGTACTTCGCGCCCACGTCGATGCCGCGGGTCGGCTCGTCGAGGATCAGCAGGTCGGGGTCGGTGAACATCCACTTCGCCAGCACGACCTTCTGCTGGTTGCCGCCGGAGAGCTTGCCGACGCCCTCCTCCACCGACGGAGTCTTGATGCGCAGCGCCTTGCGGTACTGCTCGGCGACCGCGTACTCCTCGCGGGAGTCGACGACTCCCCGCTTCGAGATCTTCGACAGCTTCGCCGCGACCGTAGATCGCTTGATCGTGTCCAGCAGGTTGAGCCCCAGCACCTTTCGGTCCTCGCTCACGTACGCGAGTCCGTGCCTGATCGCGGTGGCGACGTCGGGCAGCGCGATCTCCTGGCCGTCCTTCGTCAGGGTGCCGGAGAGGAAATTCCCGTACGACCGCCCGAAGATGCTCATCGCGAACTCGGTGCGTCCCGCTCCCATGAGACCTGCGATGCCGACGACCTCGCCGCGGCGCACGTCGATGCTCGAGCCCTTCACGACCATGCGCTCGGAGACGGTCGGATGCTGCACCCACCAGTCCTTGACCTCGAAGAACACCTCGCCGATCTGGGGCGTGCGATCGGGGTACCGGCTCTCGAGCGATCGGCCGACCATGCCGCGGATGATCCGGTCCTCGTTGATCTCGCCACGGGACACGTCGAGGGTCTCGACCGTGCGGCCGTCGCGGATGATCGTGATCTCGTCGGCGATCTGCTCGATCTCGTTGAGCTTGTGGCTGATGATGATCGACGCGATCCCCTTGGCCTTCAGCCCGAGGATCAGGTCGAGCAGGTGCTGCGAATCGTTCTCGTTGAGTGCGGCCGTCGGCTCGTCGAGGATCAGCAGCTTGACGTCCTTGTTGAGCGCCTTCGCGATCTCGATCAGCTGCTGCTTGCCGACGCCGAGGTGCTTGATCGCGACGTCGGGATCCTCGTTGAGGCCGACACGAGCGAGCAGCTCGAGGGTGCGCTGCTTCTGCGCCTGCCAGTCGATGCGGCCGAACCGGCGGATCTCGTTGCCGAGGAAGATGTTCTCGGTGACCGACAGCTCGGGGATGAGCGCGAGCTCCTGGTGGATGATCACGATGCCGGCGTGCTCGCTGGCCGCGATGTCCTTGAACCGCTGCTCCTCGCCGTAGAGCATGATCTCGCCCTCGTAGGTGCCGAACGGGTAGACCCCCGAGAGCACCTTCATCAGAGTCGACTTCCCTGCCCCGTTCTCGCCGCAGATCGCATGGATCTCGCCGGAGCGGACGGTGATCGACACATCGGAGAGCGCCTTGACGCCCGGGAACTCCTTGGTGATGCCGCGCATCTCCAAGATGGGGCCTGACACCACCGGCAACGTTGCTGTTGTGCTCACGGATCTTCCTCGCGACGGGCGGTCACCTTCGATGTGACCGTTCACATTGGATTACATAGTCCTCGCTCGCCGGGCCCGTGTCAAGCCCGCGCGCGAAAACGCGCTAACGGGGCGCGGACGATTCCCGCTCGCGCAGGGTCGTCTGCAGCGCGCCGAACACCGGCACCTGCTCGCCCTTGATCTGCGCGAGGAGGATGCGGACGGCACGACGCCCGAGCTCGGGGAAATCCTGATGCACGGTCGTGAGCGTCGGCGCGACGTGAGCGGCGACCGGGATGTCGTCGAACCCGACGACGCTCACGTCCTCCGGCACCCGGACCCGCGCGTCCCGGAATCCGTGCATGAGGCCGATCGCCATCTGGTCGTTCGCCGCGAACACCGCGGTGAAGTCGCGGCGGCGCGACAGCTCCTGCGCCGCGAAGTACCCGAAGTCCGCCGTCCAGTCGCCTCGGATCGGCGGGAACGTCGGCAGGTCGGCCTCCCGGAGCGCGTCCAGGTAGCCGCGCATCCGAGACTCCGCCTCGATCCAGTCCTGCGGGCCTGCGAGATGCAGGACGTCACTGTGCCCCAGCGCGATCAGGTGCTCCGTGGCCGCCCGTGCACCCGCCACCTGGTCTGCGGAGTGGCTGATGCCGTCAGAGCCCGAGGCGGTTTGCAGCGTGACGAAGGGGATGTCGGCGGCCATGCCGCGGAGGACATGGAAGACCCTCACCTGCGGCGCGAGCACCACGATGCCGTCGACCTGCTCACGGGCGAGCTGGCGCAGGGCGCTGCCGATCGCCTCAGGCGTGGTCGCGGACAGGTTCAGCGTGGAGACCGAGTAGCCCTCCTCTCGGGCGGCATCCTCGATGCCGACGATCGAGGACGTCGGCCCGAACTCCCCCACGGTCGCGGAGAGGATGCCGAGCATGTTCGACTTGCTCGTCACCAGCGCCCTCGCCGCGAGGTTAGGCCGGTAGTCGAGGACGGAGATCGCGTCGAGCACGCGCGCCTTCGTCTCCGGGCGGATGCTCGGATGATCGTTCAGCACCCTGGACACGGTCTGGTGCGAGACGCCGGCCAGACGCGCGACATCGCGGATGCTCGGCAAGCGCGCACGCTCGGAGGCGGTGGACATCACAGCCTCCTTGCATGTGCACGGTCACATCGTCACCCTATTATGTCGCGCAGGACGCCGGAGCGCACCTTGTCTCGCGAGAGGTGCCCCAGGACGTGCGAGAGGCCGGAGCCACCCCGGGCTCCGGCCTCTCCGTCCCGCCCGTCAGGCGCGCGGCGCGAGTCCCGCGTATAGCAGCCCTCCGGTCTGCGGATCGCGCATGATGTGCACCTGCTCCCCGACGCGAGGGATCTCCAGACGCGAGACCAGCGCCTGCACCGCCACCGCCTGCGCTCCCAGCTGCACGGTCGGCACGATGCTCGGGTTGTCGTTGATCGTCTGGCCGGTGTCCTGCAGCGCGAGCACGGTCGCCTCCTCCGCGGGGACCCCGGCGGCGCGCAGAGCGGCGACGTGCTCGGCCTGATGGATCGAAGAGGTGGCCTGCTGCATCGCGTCGGTGAACTCGCTCCCCAGGAACGCCTTGGTCCTCTTGCCCATCAGTCCGCGACCGGCGGCGATGTCATCCGCCATCTGCAGGCCCTCCTCCTGACGCTCCTGCAGCGACTTCCTGTTGATCTTGAACAGTCCCATGATCACTCCCTTTTCGTCGAGATCCTCGGAATCAGGCTAGGAGCGGCCGGCGGCTACCGATCACAGGTCGCCGTGAACTGCGGATGAACTCATGGCTCCGCTCAGGAGATGATGCGTGCGCCCGGCACCGGGCCGTGCACGTGCAGCGGGTCGAGCCCGGATTCGCGAAGGATGGACTGCACCTCCTGCGCGATCTCCGGCCCGGCGCACAGCAGCGCCACGGTCGGGCCTGAGCCCGACACGATGCCGTGCAGGGCACCGGCGCGCACACCGAGGCGGATCGTGTCGGCGAGGTCCGGCCGCTCGTACACGGCCGCGGCCTGGAGGTCGTTGAACAGGGTCTCCGCGAGCTGGTGCGGGTCGCCGGAGCGCAGCGCCTGCAGCACCGGGATCGGCACCTCGAGCGACAGCGGCGGGTCGTCCGCCAGCGCCCCCTCCTCGTCGCGCAGCGCGTCGAGCCGTCCGTAGACGACGGGAGTGGACAGGCCCTCATCGCTGGTCACGAGCACCCAGTCGAAGCGACCCCGCGCGAGCGCGGGGTTCAGCTGATCGCCTCGTCCTGTTCCCACGGCGGTGCCCCCGTGCAGGGCGAACGGCACGTCGGCACCGAGCCGCGCCGCGAGTTCGTGCAGGCGCGCCAGGGAGAACCCGGTGCCCCAGAGCGCGTCACAGGCCACGAGCGCCGCCGCGGCGTCCGCCGAGCCGCCGCCCATGCCGCCGGCCACCGGGACGTTCTTGCGGATCTCGAGCGCGACTCCCCCGCGATACTCGGCAGCTGTGGCCAGCAGCTTCGCCGCGCGCATCGCCAGGTTGCGGTCGTCGAGCGGCACGGCATCCGCGTCATCCACTCCCGACACGGTGATCGAGAAGTCGTCGGCGTGCCGCGCGATGACGTCCTCGTACAGGGACACCGCCTGGAACACCGTCGCGAGCGCGTGGTAGCCGTCTTCGTGCCGCTCTCCGACGCCGAGGAAGACGTTGATCTTTCCCGGCGCCCGCACGTGCACGGACTCGGGCGACGTGGCGAAGATCATCCTGGGCGCTCCGTCACAGCTCCGAGGACTTCGCCCAGAGGTTGACGTCGATGCCGCCGGCCAGCTCGTCGATGCGAGCGAGCTCCTCGGCCGTCAGCGCCGGTCCGTTCACCGCGGCGATGTTCTCGTCCAGCTGCTCCGGTCGCGATGCGCCGATCAGTGCCGAGGCGACCACCGGGTTGCGCAGCGTCCACTGCAACGCGAGCTGGGCGAGCGACTGGCCGCGCTCACGGGCGACCTCATTCAGCGCGCGGAGCGTCTGCACCGCCCCTTCGGTCAGCGGCGCGTCAGGCAGCGAGCCGCGCTTCTGGGCGCGCTGGGCGGTGCCGTCGCCGAGGTACTTGTCGGTGAGCAGCCCCTGCGCGAGCGGCGTGAACGCGATGGCTCCGAGGCCCGACTGCTCGAGCGTGCCCGTCAGCCCGCCCTCGATCCAGCGGTTGAGGATCGAGTACGCCGGCTGATGGATGACCAGCGGCGTGCCGAGCTCCTCGGCGACGGCGACGGCCTCCGCGGTGCGCTCGGCGCTGTACGACGAGATGCCGACGTAGAGCGCCTTGCCCTGGCGCACCAGGGTGTCGAGCGCGCCGACCGTCTCGGCGATCGGCGTCACCGGGTCCGCGCGGTGGGAGTAGAAGATGTCGACGTGGTCGAGGCCCATCCGGGTCAGCGACTGCTCGGCGCTCGCGAGGATGTACTTGCGGCTCCCGAGGTCGCCGTACGGACCGGGCCACATGTCCCATCCGGCCTTCGACGAGATGATCAGCTCGTCGCGGTACGGGCGCAGGTCCTCCGCGAGGATGCGGCCGAAGTTCTTCTCGGCGGAGCCGTACGGCGGTCCGTAGTTGTTGGCCAGGTCGAAGTGCGTGATGCCGCGGTCGAAGGCGTGACGCAGCAGCGCGCGCTGGTTGTCGAGCGGGATGTTGTCGCCGAAGTTCCACCACAGTCCGAGCGAGATCGGCGGCAGGTACAGCCCGGAGGTGCCGACCTGACGGTACTCGAACTGCTGGTAGCGGTTCTCGGCGGCGGCGTACGGGCGGTGCAGCTCGGGGACATCGGGGCGGAAGCGCGGAGACTCGGTCACCGTGCCAGGTTAGCCCTTGACGACCGCCCCGGCATGCTGCGCGATGCGCTGATAGTCGTCCACCGTGAGATCCTCGCCGCGCGCGGTCGGTGCGACCCCGGCGGCGGTCAGGATCTCGGATGCCGCGGCTGAGCTGCCGAAGATCCCCGACAGCGCCTGGCGGAGCATCTTGCGCCGTTGGTTGAATGCGGCATCCACGATCGCGAACGTGCGCCGGCGCTCCTCGACGGGTCCCCGCTCGCCCTCGGCGCGGTCGAAGCCGACCAGCAGGCTGTCGACGTTCGGAACCGGCCAGAACACCTGGCGCGAGACGGTTCCGGCGAGCCGCCACTCGCCGTACCAGGCTGCCTTGACGCTTGGCGCGCCGTAGATCTTCGAGCCGGGCTTCGCCGCGATCCGCTCGGCGACCTCGGCCTGCACCATGACGACGCCGCGCTGGAGGTGGTCGAAGTTCTCGAGGAAGTGCAGCAGCACCGGAACCGACACGTTGTACGGCAGGTTCGCGACGAGCACCGTCGGAGAGCCGGGGAGCTCGGTGATCCGGAGCGCGTCGGCATCCACCACTGTGAGCATCCCGGCGGGGACGCCGTGGTCGGCGGCCGTCTGCGGCAGCCGCGCGGCGAGCCGGTGGTCGATCTCGACCGCGGCGACGGACGCTCCCGCCTCGAGGATCGCGAGCGTGAGGGAGCCGAGCCCGGGGCCGACCTCGACGACGTGCTCCCCCGGCTGGACGCGTGCGGCATGCACGATCTTGCGGACGGTGTTCGCGTCGACGACGAAGTTCTGGCCGAGCTTCTTCGTCGGGGTGACGTCGAGCTCGGCGGCGAGGCGGCGGATCTCGGTGGCGCCGAGCAGGGTGACGGTCATCCGTCCATTGTCCCCTACTGTCGGTAGTCTTCTCGGATGCCCTCCCTCGGTGAACTGATCGCGCCTCGCCGCATGGGGCGAGATTTCCGCTGGCTGCTGGCGTCGTCGTGGACCAGCAACATCGGCGACGGCGTCGCCCTGGCGGCCGCGCCGCTGCTGATCGCCTCGATGACCTCCTCGCCGATCCTGGTGGCATCCGGCGCCATCCTGCAGTTCCTGCCCTGGCTCCTGTTCGGGCTGCACGCCGGCGCGATCGCCGACCGGTTCGACCGCCGCCGCCTCGTGATGTTCGCGAACGCCGCGCGGGGCATCGTGCTGGCCGCGCTCTGCGTCTTCCTGATCACCGGCGTGGCGAACATCTGGATCGTGCTCGCCGTCGCCTTCCTGTACGGCACCGCCGAGGTCTTCGTCGACACCGCGGGGAGCACACTGCTGCCGATGCTCGTGAAGCCCGATGACCTCGGCATCGGCAACGCGCGCCTGCAGACCGGGTACCTGGTCGCGAACCAGTTCGCCGGGCCCCCGCTCGGGGCCTTCCTCTTCGCCGCGGGCACCGCCTGGCCGTTCCTGCTCGAAGTTGTCTGCGTCGGGCTCGCGGTGGTGCTGATCTCGCGGATGGCGCGCACTCCGGTGCCGCCGCGCGACACTTCGTCGGGCTCGGGAGCCGCGCACCCGCCGGTGCACACCGACATCGCCGAAGGACTGCGCTGGCTGTGGCGCAATCCCCCGGTGCGGATGCTGGTGCTGATCATCCTGGTCTTCAACATCACCTGGGCCGCTCCCTGGGGCGTGCTGGTCCTGTACGCAACGGAGCATCTGAACATGGGCGCCGTCGGCTACGGAGCACTCACCACGGCATCCGCCGCCGGCGGGCTCCTCGCCACCGCGAGCTTCGGCTGGCTCGAACGGCACGTGTCGTTCGCGACGCTCATGCGCGTGGTGCTGTCGCTCGAGGTGCTCATGCACCTCGCGTTCGCGCTCACGACGACCGGCTGGGTGGCGCTGGTGATCATGTTCGTGTTCGGCTTCTACGCCTTCATCTGGGGCACCATCTCGACCACCGTGCGTCAGCGGCTGGTGCCCGCGGAGCTGCAGGGCCGCGTGTCCTCGGTCAACATGGTGGGCGTCTTCGGCGGCATGGTGATCGGGCAGGCGCTCGGCGGCGTGATCGCCCAGCTGTGGGGCCTGACGGCGCCGTGGTGGTTCGCCTTCGCCGGCGCCGCGATCACGCTGCTCCTGGTGTGGCGGCCGATCTCGCAGATCGTGAGCGCGAAGCGCGCCGACGAGGCGGTTCAGTCGGCGAACGAGCCGTAGACCCGGAGCGTGTTCGCGGCGATCTGCGCGGAGAGCTCGTCGACGTCGATGCCGAGCTCGGCCGCCATGAAGCGGACGGTGATCGGCACGAGGTACGGAGCGTTCGGACGGCCGCGCAGCGGCGCCGGGGTCAGGAACGGCGCGTCGGTCTCCACCAGGATCCGATCCAGCGGGGTGACCTGCAGCGCGTCGCGCAGGTTCTGCGCGTTCTTGAAGGTGACGTTGCCGGCGAACGACAGGTGGTATCCGGCATCCGCGCAGACCCTCGCCATCGCCTCGTCGCCGGAGAAGCAGTGGAACACGGTCCGCTCCGGCGCCCCGACGCGGCCGAGGGTCTCCAGCACGGCATCGTGCGCGTCGCGGTCGTGGATCTGCATGGCGATGCCGTGCTTCTTCGCGAGGGCGATGTGCGCCTCGAAGGATTCGAACTGGGGCGCCTGGCGCTCGTGCTCGGTGCGGAAGAAGTCGAGCCCGGTCTCGCCGATCGCGCGCGTGCGCGGGTGCGCCGCGAGTTCGTCGATCACCGCGATCGCCTCGTCGAGGCGCCCTGCCTCCGCATAGGCGGGGGCGTCGTTCGGGTGGATCGCGACGGCGGCGAGCACGCGCGCATCGGATGCCGCGGCCTCGACGGCCCAGCGGGAGGACTCGATGTCGCCGGAGGCCTGGATGACGCCGGCGACGCCCACGGCCTCGGCACGGTCGAGCTGCTCGGTGAGCGAGAGCGGCTGCTCGCCGTCGACGATCTCGAGATGCGCGTGATTGTCGTACACCGGGACCGTGAGCGCCTCCGGCGCCGCCGGATACCGCAGGTCCTTGCGCCCCTCCGGCTCGCGAGACTTCACATATGTCATGTTCTCGGCAGGATTTCGTGACATTCGTGAAGTCTCGCGGGCTGGGGGCGGGGCATCAGGCGGCGGACTCCACCCGCGGGAACAGCGGCGCGAGGCCGTTCACGCTGGTGCCGGGGCGCAGCACGCCCCAGGCGCCGGCCTCGCGGATCGGCTGGTCCTGCAGGCGTCCGATCGTCTCGGCGGCGCCGAGTGCGATCCAGAGCTTCTCGGTGGACTGCGGCATCACGGGCGACAGCAGCACGGCGAGCGCACGCAGGCCCTCGGCGCACGTGTACAGCACGGTGCCGAGGCGGCCGCGCTGGGCCTCGTCGCGGGCAAGCGCCCACGGCTCGTTCTCGGTGATGTAGCCGTTCAGCGCGTCGACGATGGTCCAGATCGACGAGATCGCCTCGTCGATGCGGAACTGCTCGATCGCGGCATCCGCGTTCTTCGCCGCATCCGCGACGATCCGCTGGATCTCGAGGTCCTTGTCGGAGTAGTCCGCCGCGGGCGGGACGATCCCCTCGAAGTACTTCTCGATCATCGCGGTGGTGCGCGAGGCGAGGTTGCCGAAGCCGTTCGCGAGCTCGGCCTGATAGCGGGCCGCGAGGTCCTCCCACGAGAACGAGCCGTCCTGCCCGAACGCGATCGCCGACAGGAAGTAGAACCGGTATGCGTCCGAGCCGAAGACGTCGGTGATCTCGGTCGGCGCGATGCCGGTGAGCTTCGACTTCGACATCTTCTCGCCGCCGACCAGCAGCCAGCCGTGCGCGAAGACGCCCTTGGGCACCTCGATGCCCGCAGCCATCAGCATCGCCGGCCAGATCACCGCGTGGAAGCGGAGGATGTCCTTGCCGACCACGTGGTACGCGGGCCAGCGGCGGTCGAAGGTCGCTTCGTCCTCTCCATAGCCGACGGCCGTGGCGTAGTTGAGCAGCGCGTCGACCCACACGTAGATGACGTGCGACTCGTCCCACGGCAGCGGGATGCCCCAGTCGAAGGCGGAGCGCGAGATCGAGAGGTCCTTCAGGCCCTGGCGCACGAACGAGACGACCTCGTTGCGGGCGGACTCCGGGCGGATGAAGTCGGGCTGGGTCTTGTACAGGTCGAGCAGGCGGTCCTGGAACTCGCTGAGCTTGAAGAAGTAGTTCTTCTCCTGCAGCAGCTCGAGCGGCTTCGAGTGGATCGCGCAGACCTTCAGCCCCTCGAAGGGCCCGGTGCCGTCGAGGATCTCCGACTCGGGCTTGAACTCCTCACAGCCGACGCAGTACAGCGCCTCGTACTCGCCCGCGTAGATGTACCCGCGGTCGTAGATGGCCTGCACGAACTTCTTCACGCGATCCTCATGCCGCTCCTGCGTGGTGCGGATGAAGTCGTCGTTCGCGACGTCGAGGGTCTCCAGCAGCGGGAACCAGGCCTCGGTGACGAGCTTGTCGACCCACTCCTGCGGGGTGACGCCGTTCGCCGCGGCGGCGCGCAGCATCTTCTGCCCGTGCTCGTCGGTGCCCGTGAGCATCCACGTGTCGTCCCCGCCCTGACGGTGCCAGCGCGCGAGCGCGTCGACCGCCACCGACGTGTACCCGTGACCGATGTGGGGCACGTCGGAGGGGTAGTAGATGGGCGTGGTGATGTAGAACGATTCGCCTGCGGGCATGCGGTCAATTCTAGGTGGGATGCCGGGACTGGTTACGCCGCCCACCGACCCGCTCAGCCGACCGGCTCAGCCGACCGTGACGCGGATCCGGTGCCAGCCCTGTGCGCCATCGGGCGCGGGCGGACGGATCTCCTCCGTCTGCGTGTCGCCGTCGGCGCCGATCGCGCGGCACTCGACGTCGTGCTCGCCGGCCTCGGCCGTCCACGGGAGACTCCACTGCACCCAGGTGTCGTCGGAGATCGGGGTCGCCAACTCCGCGCGCCGCCACGCACCGCCGTCGACACGCACCTCGACACCGCCGACGCCGACGTGCTGCTGCCACGCCATGCCCGCGATGACGGTCTCACCCGGTTCGGTCCGCCGCCGCCGACTCGGCACGTCGATGCGGGACTGCAGCTTGATCGGCCCGCGCTCCGACCAGCCGCGAGTCGTCCAGTACGCGGTGGCGCGGTCGAAGCGCGTGACCTCGAGCTCGGTGACCCACTTCGTCGCGGAGACGTAGCCGTAGAGCCCCGGCACGACCAGCCGCACGGGGAATCCGTGCTCGATCGGGAGCGGCTCGCCGTTCATGCCGACGGCGAGCAGGGCGTCGCGATCGTCGGTGAGCGCTTCGAGCGGGGTGGATGCTGTGAACCCGTCGACCGACCGAGACAGCACCATGTCGGCATCCGCGTGAATGCCGGCACGAGCGAGCAGCTCGCGCACCGGCAGCCCGAGCCAGCGCGCGTTGCCGATCAGATCGCCGCCGACCGGGTTCGACACGCATGCGAGGGTGACGTCGGCCTCCTGGAGCGGCTCGGCGAGCAGCTCGTCCCAGCTCAGCGTGACCTCCCGCTCGACCATGCCGTGCACGCGCAGGCTCCAGTCGGCGGGGTCCACCCTCGGCACGACGAGCGCCGTGTCGATGCGGTAGAAGTCGCGGTTCGGAGTGACGACAGGCGCGAGCCCCTCGATGCCGAGTTCAGCCGTCTCGGGGACGGATGGTGCGGATGCCGCAGGGGCCGGCAGCCGGAGAGCTGCGCGGACCGCCTCGAGCGACCGTGCGCCGGCCCGGACGACGGACCCCGCGGCGAGCGCGACCACGCCGAGCGCCGCGGTCGCGCCGGTCCAGATCAGGAAGCGGCGCCGGTCATCCCCCGCGCCGACGGGGGACGGTCGCAGCCGAGCGATCAGAGCGCGCAGGACCAGGAATCCGACGCCGCCTGCCACGATCGAGGGCACCCAGGCGAGCGGCCCCATGCCGGTGCGCCCCATCGCGACGGCGGCGCCCACGACGCCGAAGAGCGCGAAGACCGCGGAGCCCGCGTGGGTGCGACGGTGCTCGAGAAGGCCTGCCCCGAAGGCCGCCGCCGCGAGCACGAGTGCGATGCCGGTGAGCAGGGCGGCCTTGTCGTTCGTGCCGAACAGACCGATCGCGAGGTCCTTGGCCCAGCTCGGCGCGAGGTCGATCAGCGCACCGCCGATCGAGGCGAACGGGCTGGCCGCAGGGAGGAGGATCGCGGACGCGAGCTCGCCGAGCCCTGCTCCGAGTGCGACCGCGGCGAGCCCCGAGGCACCCGCCCGCAGCCGGTCCCCGCGCGTCACGCCGCTGCCGCGATCATCCATGAGGTCGAGGCTACGCGCACCCGGGGTCATGGCATTCCCCGCGCCGATTACAGATCGAGGACGGACACGAGGGTCGCCGTGATGTCGGCGTGCGGACGCACGCTGATCTCCCCGACCTCTCGGCCCCGGCGGTGGATGGCGTCCACAGCGAAGCCGGCATCCGCAAGGAGCTCGGCGAGCGCTTCCGGCGACCAGAACCAGGCGGGCGCGACCGCGTGCGCGAAGGGCTCGCGCGGCTCCCCTTCGAAGAACCCGATCAGGATGCTGCCGCCCGGGACGAGCACCCTGGCGAACTCCGCCAGCACGGCGGGGGTGTCAAGAGGCGGCGTGTGAATCAGCGAGTACCAGGCGAGGATGCCTCCGGCCGACGAGTCGTCGAGCGGCAGGTCGCGGAAGCTCCCGACGTCGAACGTCAGATGCGGATGCCGCGACCTCGCCGACGCGATGAACTGCTGAGACAGGTCGACCCCGCGAACCTCACGGCCACCGTGACCCAGCAGGTCGGTCCAGTGGCCGGGTCCGCAGCCGGCATCCAGCAGCAGTCCGGGCGTGACATCGCGCCAGGTCTCGATGAGCGCCCGGTCACGCGCATCCATCTGCGCGAGAGTCCCTGCGACCTCGAGGTACTCGGCAGCCCTGGTGTCGTACGCGGCGGCAGTGTCGACATCCGCTGCGTTCCTGCCAGCTCTCACAGCTTCCGGGCGGCGAGCGCGGCCTGGTACAGGTCGCGGGAGGAGAGCCCGGTGAGGGCGGCGACCTCGGAGGCGGCATCCTTCAGACGGATGCCGGAGGCGACGAGTGTCTGCACCTGCGTCAGCGCGTCGTCCGCCGAGGCCTCGCGATGCGGCGCGCCCTCCACGACGACGACGATCTCGCCCTTGACTCCGGCGGATGCCCACTCGACGAGTTCGGCGGAGGTGCCGCGGCGCACCTCCTCATAGAACTTCGTGAGCTCGCGGCAGACCGCGATGCGCCGGTCGGCGCCGAACGCCTCGCCCATGTCGGCGAGCGTCGAGGCGAGCCGGGCCGGCGACTCGAAGAAGACCATCGTGCGCGGCTCGGAGGCGAGGGCGCGCAGAGACGAGCGCCGCTCCCCCGACTTCCGCGGCAGGAACCCCTCGAACGTGAACCGGTCGGTGGGCAGCCCGGAGATCGCGAGCGCCATCAGGACGGCGCTCGGCCCGGGGATCGCCGTGACCGTGACTCCCTGCGCGACGGCCTCAGCCACGAGCCCGTACCCCGGGTCGCTGATCGCGGGCATCCCGGCGTCGCTCATCACCACGACATCCGTCTCCGCGGCGAGAGCCGCGAGCTCGGCGGCCTTCTGCTTCTCGTTGTGGTCGTGCAGGGCGATCAGCCGGGGCCGGTTCTCGATCAGCAAGGCCTTCATCAGCCGCTGCGTGGTGCGAGTGTCCTCCGCGACGATGATCTCGGCGTTCTCCAGCACCTCCACGAGACGGCGGGAGACATCGCCGAGGTTTCCGATCGGGGTGGCTGCGAGGATGATCACCCGCCCAGCTTAGGCGGGCAGCCGACGCGGGTTGTCTAGTCTGGAGCGGTGACCGATCTACGGCAGGACGACGGGGGGCAGCCGGCATCCGCACCCCTGCTGCCTGCTCTCCAGGACCGCCTGACGCGCTACGGACGGCTGCGCGATCGCATCCTGCTCTCCCCCGACTGGGGCCGGATGCTGCGCTGGTTCGCCCCGCTCGTCGTGAGCCTCATCGCGGCCGTGCTGCGGCTGGTGAACCTCGGCCATCCGCACCAGCTCGCCTTCGACGAGACCTACTACGTCAAGGACGCCTGGTCGCTGTGGACCCTGGGCTACGAGGGCACCTGGGGCGAGAACGCGAACGAGGCCTTCGTCACGCTCCAGCAGCTGCCGCTGGACACGACCGGCGCGTTCGTGGTGCATCCTCCGCTCGGCAAGTGGCTGATCGCGCTCGGCATGGCGATCGGCGGCCCCGACAACAGCGTCGGCTGGCGCCTGGCCACCGCACTGCTCGGCACCGGGATGGTCCTGCTCGTCTATCTGATCGCCCGCAAGCTGACCGGCTCGATCGTGGTCGCCACGGTCACCGGCGCCCTGCTCGCGATCGACGGCCTCGCCATCGTGATGAGCCGGATCGCGCTCCTCGACACCCCGCTGACGTTCTTCATCCTGCTCGGCGCGCTGTTCATCCTGCACGACCGCGGGCAGACGATACCGGCGCTGGAGCGGCGCGACGGGAGCTCACCCGACCCGATGTGGGGGCGTGTGATCTGGCGCCGGCCCTGGCTGATCGCCGCGGGGATCGCGCTCGGCGCGGCCTCGGCGGTGAAATGGTCGGGGCTGTACGCGCTCGCAGCTTTCGGACTGTACATCGTCGTCACGGATGCTCTCGCCCGACGTCGTGCAGGCGTGGTGCTGTGGCCCGCCGACGCCGCGTTCCGGCAGGGCCCCGTGTCGTTCCTGCTGCTGGTGTTCCCCGCGCTCGCGGTCTACCTGATCAGCTGGACGGGCTGGTTCGTCACCGCCGGCGGCTACGACCGCCAGAGCGACGCGAACCCGCTCGTGGCGCTGTGGAAGTACCACCAGTCGATCCTCGGCTTCCACGTCGGGCTGAACCGCGGCCACCCGTACGCGAGCCCCGCCTGGGAGTGGCCGTTCCTGCTTCGCCCGACCGCCGTGTGGGTCGGCACGGACCCTGCGCCGTGCGGCGTCGACCGCTGCATCGCGGTGATCTCCAGCATCCCGAACCCGCTGATCTGGTACGCCGGAGTCGCGGCATCCGTCTACCTGATCTATCGGCTGGTGCGGGGCCTGATCCTCCGGCGGCCCGTCGGACCGGAGCTCAGCTACCCGCTCGTCGGCCTCGCCGCAGCCTACGTGCCGTGGCTGCTGTTCCCGGAGCGCACGATCTTCCAGTTCTACACGGTGGCGATGCTGCCGTTCCTCGTGCTGAGCCTCGCCCTGGCGCTGCGGGAGATCGCCGGCCGCAGGGACGATCCGCTGCATCGCCGCCAGTCCGGCGAGCGGACGGTGCTGATCGTCCTGGGATTCTTCGTGCTCGTCTCGGCGTTCTACTACCCGCTGTGGGCGGGCATCAGCGTGCCGTACGACTTCTGGCTGCTGCACAACTGGCTGCCCGGCTGGGTCTGAGTCAATCCCCCGCCTGAGCGGCGGCGACGTGCGCGACCAGCGGCAGCACCCGGCCGGACAGGTGGGTGCGCATCGCGATCGATGAGGCGGTCCGGGCGACTCCGGGCACCAGCGCGACCCGATCGAGAACCTCCTGCAGCCGGGTGGCGTCGCGTGCGACCAGCCTCAGCTGCATGTCGCTGGCACCCGTGACGGTGTGCATGTCGACGATCTCGGGCACGGCATCCGCGAGCGCCGCGGCCACATCGTCATGCCCCACCTTCTGGTCGATCTCGACCAGGCAGAAGGCGACGACGCCGTAGCCGAAGCCGGCCGGATCGATGCGCGGGACGATCGCCTCGATCACGCCACCCTCGTGCAGCCGGGCGAGCCGGCTGGTCACCGTGCCGCGCGCCACGCCGAGCCGCCGCGCGCACTCGAGGACCGGGAGCTGCGGCGACTCGGTGAGCAGCCGGATGAGGGCGGCGTCGAGGCGATCGATGCGCATCCGTTAGTCCCGCACGGCATCGTTCCGCGCGACGTCCGGCCGCACGACACCGAGGCGAGCCGAGCCGCGCGTCACGCGGGCGATGAGCAGGAGCACGCCGGTGAGCCCCAGTGTCAGCAGCAGCTGGATGCGCGCGGCGGGGTCCACCATCGCCAGCGCGACCACGCCGGCGAGCAGCGCGAGGCACAGCCACGACAGCCACGGGAAGCCCCACATCCTCATCGGCATCTCCTCGCCCGCCCTGTCCGCACGGCGGCGCAGGATGATCTGGGCGACCGCGGTGGAGGTCCAGATGACCAGCAGGGTCGATCCGACGACGTTCAGGAGCGCGGGCAGCACGACATCCGGGAACGCCCAATTGAGCCCGACGGTGACGAAGCCGAAGGCGACGGACGCCAGGACCGCGACGTACGGCACGCCCTTCGCGCTGGTGCGCGTCGCGGCGATCGGTGCGAGACCGCGCTCACCGAGCGAGAACGCCATCCGCGAGGCGCCGTAGATGTTCGCGTTCATCGCGGAGAGCAGCGCGATCACGACGATGAGCGACATCACCAGATCGACGCCAGGCACCCGCACCGTGGCGAGCACGGCCGAGAACGGGCCGTCGAGGACAGCGGGGTCGTTCCACGGCAGCACCGCGACGATCACGAAGATGGACCCCAGGTAGAACACGATGATCCGCACCATCACCTCGCGGACGATGCGGCGGATGTTCCGCGACGGGTCGTCCGACTCGGCGGCGGCGATCGCGACGACCTCGGTGCCGCCGAAGGCGAAGACCACGATCAGGAGCGCGGCCGCGATGCCGGTGATGCCCTGCGGCGCGAACCCGCCCTCGGCGACGAGGTTGCCGATCCCGGTGGCGGGGACCCCCGGCACGAGTCCGACGATCGCGCACGCGCCGACGATCAGGAAGAGGATGATGGCAGCCACCTTGATGGCGGCGAACCAGAACTCGAACCGGCCGTAGTTGCGCACGCCGAACAGGTTCACGGCGGTGAGCGCGACGACGAAGATCAGCACCCACATCCATGCGGGGACGGCGGGCACCCAGCCCGCGACGATCCCGGCGGCGCCGGTGGCCTCGGCCGCGATCACGACCACAAGCTGGATCCAGTACAGCCAGCCGACGGCGCTGCCGGCGCTGCGTCCCATCGCCTTCTGCGCATACGAGCTGAACGCCCCGGAGCTCGGCCGGGCGGCCACCATCTCGGCGAGCATCGCCATCACGAGCACCACGATCGTGCCTGCGACCAGGAACGAGATCAGCACCGCAGGCCCTGCCAGGCCGATCGCCTGACCCGATCCGACGAAGAGCCCCGCGCCGATCGCGCCGCCGAGTCCCATCATCGAGATCTGCCGGCGCGTGAGCCCCGGGTGCAGGCCCTTGGTCGTGGTCGTGGTCGCGGGGACCTCGGTTGCGGTCATACGGTCGCCTCCTTGCGAACGGACAGGTCGGATGCGGTGGCGGATGCCGCGAGTGCGGCCTCCACCCGGTCGATGTCCTCCGATGAGCCGGAGGAGATCCGGACGCCCTCGCCCTGGAAGGCGCGGGTGACCACACCGCCATCCCTGAGCACCGACTCGAGCGCGGCGGTGCGCTCGCCGGCCGGCACCCAGACGAAGTTCGCCTGCGACGCGGCCGCGGGCCAGCCGGCCGCTGTGAGAAGGGCGTTCAGGCGGTCGCGCTGCGCGACCACCTCGTCGATGCGGACGGCCAGCTCGTCCTCGGCGGCGAGCGAGGCGCGGGCGGCGGTCTGCGCGAGGTCGGTCACGCCGAACGGGATAGCGGCCTTGCGCTGATTGCCCGCGACCTCCGCCGGCGCGATGGCGTAGCCGATGCGGAGGCCGGCGAGACCGTAGGCCTTCGAGAACGTGTGCAGCACGGCGACGTGCGGGTGACGGCGGAACAGCTCGATGCCGGCGCCGTAGGAATCGGTGCGGTCGAAGTGCACGTACGCCTCGTCGATCACGACGAGGATGTCATGCGGCACAGCCGCGACGAAGCGCTCGAGTGCGTCCGCGCCGACGACTGTCCCGGTCGGGTTGTTCGGGTTGCACACGAAGATCAGGCGGGTGCGCGGGGTGATCGCGGCGACCAGGGCGTCGAGGTCGTGCGCGTGCTCGGCGTTCAGCGGCACCGCGACCGGCACCGCTCCGGCGATCCGGATCAGTGACGGGTAGGCCTCGAAGGATCGCCACGCGAACATCACCTCGTCGCCGTCTCCGGCGACCGCGTGGATGAGTTGCGCCGCGAGCTCCACGGAGCCCGCCCCGACCGTGACCAGAGCCGCGTCGACCTCGTAGCGGGCCGCGAGCTCGGCACGGAGCGCGGCGGCGCTCATGTCGGGATAGCGGTTGATGCCGCCGAGCCGGTCCTGCACGGCCGCGACGACGGAGGGCAGCGGCGGATGCGGCGACTCGTTGGAGGAGAGCTTCGACGCCCCTGCGGGGGCCGGGAGTCCCTGGCGATAGGCGGGTACGGCCTCGAGTCCGGCACGGGTGGGGAGTGTCATCGTCTGAGCGTCCTTGCTGAGTCGCGGCGTCAGGCCGGGGTCCGTCTGCTGTCGCGCAACACTAGACCGGATGCTCGCCGCTGAGCAATCGGTGCAGCGACAGGTGCGCATCGCGCGCAGTCAACCCCGTGAAATCGTGCGATCACTGCGCAGACTGCACAGCACGGTGCGAATGCTGGTCAGCGCCCTGCCGTGAGCGCCGCGGGATCGGTCGCCGGGAGCCGGCACACGAAGGCACGGCAGTCGTAGGCGCGCTCCGGCACCTCGCCCTTGCCCTTGAAGAGCTCGAGGCCGGCGTCTGCGAAGGCATGCGCCTGCGCAGGTGTGACGACGGCGATCACGTCGGCATCCGCTCGTCTGGCCGCAGCCGCCAGCGCCCCGCCCGGGTCGTCCGTGACCACGACGATCTGCCGCGGCGGCTCCACGACCCCGGCGGCGACCCGTAGCAGACTGCCGTGCGCGAACGGCTGGGCGAGCGCCTGCGCAGCATACTCGCGCACTGACGAGACAGCCGCCTCCCTGTAGCGGTCGCCCGCTCCCAGACGCCAGGCGCTCAGCGCCGCTGCGGCGACGGCCGCGACATCGCTCGGCAGATCGCCGTCCGTCTGATCCGGGGATGCGGCGATGCCCTGCGCCACGAGGAGCGGGTCGCCGTCGACCCCGGCGATCGCCTCGTCGAGCAGCTCACGCCCCCGGAGCGCCCATGCCGCATCACCGGACGCGGCCGCCAGCGCGAACAGCCCCTCGGCCAGCAGCCCGAGGTCCGCCGCGGTCGCGGTCGCGGCGGATGCGACCCCGTCGAGCGACGCTCGGAGCATCCTGCCGTCCGCCGCCCGGTTCACCCGCAGCACCTCGTCCGCCGCCGTCGCGGCGGCAGCCACCCACTCGGGCTCGCCGAGCGTCGTGCCCGCCCGTGCGAGTGCGCCGATCGCCAGTCCGTTCCAGCCGGTGATCACTTTGCCGTCGACCGCGGGCGGCTCGAGCCCGGTCCGTTCCGCGACCGGCCGCAGATAGTAGCCGCCCTCGCTGCGCCGGCCGTCGATCCACGACTCGGAGTCCTGCGCCGCCCCGAGACCGCCGCCCGGCCGGCGCAGCGTGGTCAGCAGGAACCCCGCGATCCCGTGCGCCGCCGTGGTCTGGCCCTCGTCGAGCGCGATCTCCAGCAGCTGCGCGTTGTCCGTCAGCATCCGCTCGTAGTGCGGCACGCTCCAATCGCGCTGCGTGGCGTAGCGGAAGAAGCCGCCGTCCTCGTCTCGCAGCGCAGACCCGGACATGGCGGTGAGCGCCCGCCGCACGGAGGCGGCCGCATCCTGCGCCTCACGTCGCACCAGCGGACTCTGCAGGAATCGCAGCGTCGTCGCGACCGGGAACTTGGGTGCACCGCCGAATCCTCCGAAGACCCGATCCTCGCGTGCGGCGATCGTCTCCGCCGCGGCCGCGAGGGCTGCCGCCTCCGGCAGGTCGGTCGCAGCGGAAGCCGCCGCCCGTCCGAGCGCCTCGGTCACGGCATCCGCCGACTCCTCCGCCTGCGCGCGGCGCACGGTCCACGCCTCGCTGACCGCGGCGAGCACGTCACGGAACGCCGGCAGCGGCGGGCGCACGTCCGGCGGCCAGTACGTCCCGGCGTAGAACGTCCGCCCGCGGGGCGTCGCGAACACCGTGAGCGGCCAGCCGAGATTCTGGGTGAACGCGGATGCCGCGGCCATGTACGCGCCGTCGACGTCCGGATGCTCCTCGCGGTCGACCTTCACCGCGACGAAGCCCTCGTTCATCAGCGCCGCGGTCTCCGGGTCCGCGAACGACTCGCGCGCCATGACGTGGCACCAGTGACAGGTCGAGTAGCCGATCGAGATCAGCATCGGCACATCGCGCCGCTGCGCCTCGTCGAACGCCTCCTGGCCCCACGGATACCAGTCGACGGGGTTGTCGGCATGCGCGCGGAGGTAGGGGCTGAGCGTGTCGGCGAGCCGGTTCGTCATCCCCTCACGCTACGCCGCGGAGCCGGCGCGGTCACCCCGCCGGCGATTCACCCCGCCAGCACCTCGGCCCGGCGCGACGCCGCGTAGCCGATCAGCGGCAGCGCACGCTCGACCGCGAGCGAGATCCGCGAGCGGAGCAGGTCCGACGTGACCGTGTGTCCGTCGAAGTCGGAATCGCTCGCGTATACGCCGACCGGGAGGGTCAGCGCCTGGAAGAACGAGAACAGCGGCCGCAGCTGATGCTCGATGATCAGGGCGTGCCGCTCGCCGCCGCCGGTGGCGGCCAGAAGCACCGGCTTCCCGGCGAGCGCGTACTGGCCGACGAAGTCGAACAGGTGCTTGAACAGTCCGGTGAAGGACGCCCGGTACACCGGGCTCCCGACGATCAGCAGATCGGCGGCCTCGATCGCGACGAGCTGCTCCTCGACGTCCGCCGGAAGGTGGTCGCGACGGAGCGCTCCGGCGAGAGCGGGGCCGATGGCCGTGAGCTCGATGAGCTCGACGTCGACCTCGGCGCGCTCGGCGACAGCTGCGGCGATCGCGCGCACCAGAGCAGTGGTCTTGCTGGGTTCATGCAGTGAGCCGGACACGGCCACGATGCGATAGCGAGCTGTCATGCCTCGACGGTAGCCATGCGGACGCCCCGCGTCGCAGGAGGCGACACGGGGCGTCACGCGAGGTAGCAGAACTCAATCCGCGCGTCGTCGCGTCAGTTCACGTCGTCGGGATGAGAGCCGACCCGGCCCGAGCCGTCGAGGGGGTCGAGGGCGTCGATCGCCGCGATCTCGGCATCCGTGAGCTCGAAGCCGAAGACGTCGAGGTTCTCGCGCAGGCGCTCTGCGCGCACCGACTTCGGGAACACGATGATCCCCTTCTGCAGGTGCCAGCGCAGCACCGCCTGCGCGGGGGTGACTCCGTGGGCGGCAGCCGCATCCGCCACTGCCGGGGTGCCGAAGAGGTCGTACTTGCCCTGACCGAGCGGACCCCACGCCTCGACGCGGATGCCGTGCGCCTCGGACCAGGCGACGACGTCGCGCTGCTGGTAGGCCGGGTGCAGCTCGATCTGGTTCACGGCGGGCGTGACGCCGGTCTCGTCGACCACGCGGTCGAGGTGCGCGACCAGGAAGTTGGAGACGCCGATGCTGCGGGTGAGGCCGGCCTCGCGCAGCTCGATCAGCTTCGCGAAGGCGTGCACGTAGTCGTCCTTCGCCGGTGTCGGCCAGTGCACCAGGTACAGGTCGACCCGATCCAGGCCGAGCTTCTCCAGGCTCTCCGCGATGGCCGCCTGCGGCTCTTCGCCGTGGTGGCGGTCGTTCCACAGCTTGGTGGTGACGAACAGCTCGTCACGCGGGATGCCGGATGCCGCGATCGCCGCACCCACGCCCTCCTCGTTGCCGTAGATCGCCGCGGTGTCGATGTGCCGGTAGCCGATCTCCAGAGCCTCGCTGACCGCGCGCTCGGTCTCGGCCGGCGGCACCTTGAAGACGCCGTAGCCGAGCTGCGGGATGAGGTTGCCGTCGTTCAGTTCGAGTGCAGGAATCGTCATGGTTCCAGCCTAGAAGGTGCTGAGTGAGGCGGGGCGGCAGCTGCCCATGCAGCGGCTCCTCCGACGAGGCGCTCGAGGGGGCCGCGGCCGAACAGCATCGACCACAGAGTCGCGGCGAGCATCAGCGCGATCGCGGTCAGGGCCCAGAACTCGTTGCTGGACAGGAAACCGCCGGGTCCTGCGATCAGGGCGATCGAGAGCACATGCACGCTGTATGCCGACAGCGGCATGGAACCGAGGGCGCCCAGCGGCAGCAGCAGCGGGCGCAGCGGCCTGCTGAGCAGCAGGCAGAGCGCGACGACGGCGAGCGCGAATCCTCCCGACCCGAGGATCTCGGCGGTGCCGCCGGAGTGCGGCTCCACGGCGAAGAAGGCCGCGCGGGTGACGCCGAGCGGGTCGGCCTCGGCGAGGGCATCCGGGTAGGTATCCCAGCCGCCGGCCGGCGACCGCTCGTCGTCCGGCACCGCGAACCCGGCGAGGATGCCGATCGCTCCGAGCCCGTAGCCGACGATCATCAGCCCGATGCCGGTCCCGAGCGCCACCGCGGCGGTGCGCGTGCGCTCGATGTGCAGGCGGCCGAGCGCCATCCCGCCGAGCACGAACGCGAGCCACACGGTGAGGGGATACGAGCCGTACAGCACGAAGTCGATCCCTGCGCCGTAGGGGTTCAGGGTCACCGCGTCGAGGAGCGCGAGCAGCACCGGTCCCGTGAGGGCCAGCAGCCCCGCGGCGATCAGCAGCTGCCAGGGCCGCCAGCGCAGGAACGGGATCACTGCGACGTAGAGCAGCCCGTAGACGGTGAGGATCACCGCGATCGGGGTGTTCAGCATCTCCAGCGCGAGCCCGATCAGGAAGATCACCGCCCCGCGGCCGACGAGGTTCAGCCGGAGACCCGGAACCCGGGAGGGGTCGGGAATCACGCTGCGGCCGGTCATCAGCGCGATCGAGACCCCGGCGAGAACCGCGAACAGGATCGAGGAGCGGCCGTGCACGAGATCGGTCCAGGTGCCGGGGTCGGACAGCACGAACGTCTCCGTCTCGCCGACGTGAGCGCCGGCCATGCCGAGGATCGCGAAACCCCTGGCGACGTCCAGGCCGAGGATGCGCGGCGGACGCCCGAACTCGCGGAACCAGTGCTGCGCAGTCGTCACGGCTGCATCCTAGGCGTCGAAGCACCCTGATCGCGGCATACGATGGAGGGCTATGTCCTCCCCTGTGATCACCTATCCCCCGGAGCTGCCGGTCAGCGCCGCGAGAGACGAGATCGCCGACGCGATCCGCGATCACCAGGTGGTCATCGTCGCCGGGGCGACCGGGTCGGGAAAGACCACGCAGCTTCCCAAGATCTGCCTGGAGCTGGGCCGCGAGCGGATCGCGCACACGCAGCCGCGCCGGCTCGCCGCACGCACCATCGCGGAGCGCGTCGCCGAAGAGCTGCAGGTGGAGCTCGGGACCGCCGTCGGCTACAAGGTCCGCTTCACCGACAAAGTGTCCGCCGACACCCGGATCGCGCTGATGACCGACGGCATCCTGCTCAACGAGATCCACCGCGACCGCCTGCTCACCCGCTACGACACGATCATCATCGACGAGGCGCACGAGCGCTCCCTGAACGTCGACTTCCTGCTCGGGTACCTCGCGCGGGTGCTCCCTGAGCGCCCTGACCTCAAGGTCATCATCACATCGGCGACGATCGACCCGGAGAGCTTCGCTGCGCACTTCGCCGCCCAGGGCGGAACTCCGGTGCCGATCGTCGAGGTGTCCGGGCGCACGTATCCGGTGGAGATCCGGTACCGGCCGCTGGTCGACGAGGCGGATGACGCAGCCGGGTCCCTGAATCTGTCGAAGGGAGGGGACCCGGAGGACGAGGTCTCCGCGATCGTCGCGGCCCTGCGGGAGCTCGACCGCGAGGCGCCGGGCGACGTGCTGGTGTTCCTCCCCGGCGAGGCCGAGATCCGCGACGCCGCGGATGCGGTCCGCGGCGCCTATTCCGACGACCGGTCCCCCACCGAGGTGCTGCCGCTCTACGGGCGCCTGTCCGCGGCCGAGCAGCACCGGGTGTTCGAGCGCAGCCGGGTGGCCGGCGTCCGCCGTCGCGTCGTGCTGGCGACGAACGTGGCCGAGACGAGCCTGACCGTCCCCGGCATCCGCTACGTGATCGACACCGGCAGCGCCCGGATCTCGCGCTACAGCAGCAGGTCGAAGGTGCAGCGGCTGCCGATCGAGGCGATCTCGCAGGCGTCCGCGAACCAGCGGTCAGGACGTGCCGGGCGCACGAGCGACGGCATCGCGATCCGGCTGTACAGCGAGGAGGACTTCGAGAAGCGGCCGGAGTTCACCGAGCCCGAGATCCTGCGCACCTCGCTCGCCTCGGTGATCCTGCAGATGCTGTCGCTGGGCTTCGGCGACATCTCGGCCTTCCCGTTCCTCACCCCGCCCGATTCCCGCGGCGTCAAGGCGGCGTTCGACCTGCTCACCGAGCTCGGGGCGGTGTCCGGCGCCGGCGACGCGCCCCGCCTGACCCGTGTCGGCCGCGACATCTCCCGCATCCCGATCGACCCCCGTTTCGCGCGGATGCTGATCGAGGCAGGGCGCACTTCGACGGGCTCAGGGGCCCACGTCGTCCGCGACGTCCTCGCGATCGTCGCGGGGCTCTCGATCCAGGACGTGCGGGAGCGCCCCTCGCAGGAGGCGCCGCAGAGCGTCCGCGACGAGGCGGATCGCGCGCACGCGCGCTTCGCCGACCCGACCAGCGACTTCCTCTCGATACTCAACCTCTGGAACCACCTGCGCGAGCAGCAGCGCGAACTCGGCTCCAGCGCGTTCCGGCGCCTGTGCCGCGCCGAGCATCTGAACTACGTGCGGGTGCGCGAATGGTTCGACGTGCACCGTCAGCTGCGCACCCTCGTGAAGGGCACGGACTCTTCGAAGGGCGCCTCCGACCCCGACGCGATCCACCGCGCCCTGCTGTCGGGGCTGCTGTCCCAGATCGGCATCCTCGACGAGCGGCAGACCCCGGCCCGCGGCCAGTCGAAGACCTCGCCGAAGGACGCGAAGCGCCGCATCGCGGAGTACCGCGGCGCCCGCGGCATCCGCTTCTCGATCTTCCCCGGCTCGGCGCTGCGCAAGAAGAGCCCGCAGGCGGTGATGGCCGCGGAGATCGTTGAGACATCGCGCACCTTCGCGCGCACTGTCGCCGCGATCGACCCCGCGTGGGCTGAGGCCCTCGCCGGGGACCTCGCCAAGCGCCAGATCACGGAGCCGCACTGGTCGAAGGACGCAGGCGCCGCCGTGGCCTACGAGAAGGTCACGCTGTTCGGCGTCGAGATCATCCCTCGCCGGCGCGTGCAGTTCGCGCGGATCGACAGAGCCGCGTCCCGAGAGCTGTTCCTGCGGCACGCGCTGGTCGAGGGCGAATGGGATCCGGCCAGGATCGACAAGCGTGTGAGCGCGTTCTGGCGCAGCAACGCAGAGCTGCGCAAGCGACTCGAGAAGCTGGAGGAGCGCGAGCGCCGCCGCGACATCCTCGCGGGCGACGAGGCCGTCTTCCGCTTCTACGACGAGCGCATCCCTGCAGACGTCTTCGATGTGCGCTCGTTCGAGAACTGGTGGCGCGAGACTCTGGCAGCGACACCGAAGCTGCTCGTCATGCGCGAGGCGGACCTCCTCGACGACGAGAGCCGTGCAGACCAGAGCGAGTTCCCGACCCGCTGGAGCCAGGGCGACCAGGTGCTGGGGCTCGCATACCGCTTCGAGCCCGGCGCCGCCGACGACGGCGTGAGCGTCGTGGTCCCGCTCGCCCTCCTCGCCCAGATCGAGGACCGCGGCTTCGACTGGCAGGTGCCTGGTCTTCGCGCCGAGCTCATCACCGGGCTTCTGCGTGCGCTGCCGAAGGCGATCAGGCGCCATGTCGTCCCCGCGGCGGACTGGGCGGAGAAGTTCGGCGCAGAGCTCGCAGGGCAGGGCCCCGAGTCGCACGACGGCGTGCCGGTGCGGACTCTCAAGGAGGCGCTGGCGAAGCTCATCCAGCCGCTCGCGAACCAGCTCGTCTCGGCATCCGATTTCGAGGACGAGCGCGTGCCGGCACACCTGCGCATGAACTTCCGCGCCGTCGACGAGAGAGGACGGGTGGCAGGCTCCGGGCGGGACCTCCGCACCCTGCAGGATCAGCTGTCCGACCGGGCGCGTTCCAGCGTCGCCCGCTCGGTCGCGGCGACCGCGCGCCCCGGCGGGGCGGCCGCAGAGCGCGTGGCCGCGGCATCCGCCCGTGGTCCCGTCGAACAGGACGGCCTCACCGCGTGGACGTTCGGCGACCTCCCCGAGGTGCTCGACACCCGGGTCGCCGGCGGCGTGGTGCGCGGCTACCCGGCCGTCGTCGATCAGGGCAAGACGGTCTCGGTGCGGGTCGAGGCGACGGCGGATGCCGCGGCCGCGGCGACCCGCGAGGGCGTCCTGCGCCTCGTGCTCCTCGGTGTCCCGTCGCCCTCGTCGTATGTACAGCAGCACCTCACCAGCCAGGAGAAGCTCGCGCTCGCGGCCTCCCCGTACCAGAACGCCGCCGCTTTGATCGAGGACTGCCGTGCGGCCGTCGCGCGCGCGGTGATCGAGCGCACCGCTCCCGGCGGTCTGATCCGCACCGAGGCGGAGTTCACGCGGGTCCGCGACGCGGTCTCGGCGTCGCTCGTCGACGAGCTGTTCGCGTGCGTCTCGCTGGTCGCGCGCATCCTCACCAAGGCCCGCGAGGTCGAGCGCGGCATCAAGTCGCAGAACTCGCTCGCGCTCCTCGGCCCGCTGAACGACATCCGCACGCAGCTCGCCGGGCTGCTGCATCCCGGCTTCGTCTCGGCCACCGGGATAGAGCGGCTCTCGCACCTGCCGCGGTATCTCGACGGAATGCTCGAACGGCTCAAGACCCTGTCGAGCGAGCCGGGCAAGGACCGGGCGCGGATGAGCGAGTTCGAGCGGATGGCGAAGGCCTTCGAGGACGCGGGCGGCACGATCCCGCTCCCCCGCGACGCGGCCCCGACGCTCGCCGAGAGCCGCTGGCTGCTCGAGGAGTATCGGGTGAGCGTGTTCGCGCAGCGCCTCGGCACCGCCCAGCCGGTCTCGCCGCAGCGCATCGTGAAGGCGCTCGCAGGCCGGGCATGACACGCCGGGACCGCACGCTCGCCCTGATCGCGATCACCATCACGTCGATCCTCTGGGGCACCACCGGCACCGCGGCGACCTTCGCTCCCGCGGCGGGTCCGCTCGCGATCGGGGCCGCGGCTCTCGGCATCGGCGGACTCCTGCAGGCACTGATCGCCCTCCCGGCGCTCCGCGCCGCGGCGCCCCGGCTGCGTCGTCATCCGGTGCTGGTGGTCGTGGGCGCGCTGTCCGTCGCGATCTACCCGCTGGCGTTCTACAGCTCGATGCACCTCGCCGGCGTCGCGATCGGAACCGTCGTGTCGCTGGCATCCGCTCCGCTCGCCTCCGGCCTGCTCGAGCGCTTCGTCGAGGGACGGCGGCTGAGCCGCTGGTGGATGCTCTCCGCCGTGCTCGGGGTCGCCGGCAGCGTGCTGCTGTGCGCGTCGAAGCTCGACGGCGCCGTCGACGATGCGTGGCCCACGCTGCTGGGCATCGTGCTCGGGCTCGTCGCCGGGGCCACGTACGCGGTGTACTCCTGGGCGGCGGCGCGACTGATGTCGCATGGCGCTGGGCGTGCCGCGTCGATGGGCGCGGTGTTCGGCCTCGGCGGGCTGCTGCTGATGCCCGTGCTGCTCGTCACCGGCGCTCCGCTGATCGCGACGCCCGAGGCGTTCTCGGTCGCCGCGTACATGGCGCTCGTGCCGATGTTCCTGGGGTATCTGCTGTTCGGGTACGGCCTGGAGCGGGTATCGGCGAGCACCGCCACCACGATCACGCTGAGCGAGCCGGCGATCGCCGCAATCCTCGCGGTCATGATCGTGGGCGAGCGGCTGAGCGTCGTCGGCTGGATCGGCCTCGGACTCATCGGATTCGTGCTGATGATCCTCGCGTTCGCGCCGACAGAGCGCCGGATCGGCGTTAGCCTGAGTGCATGACTCGCGCGATCGTGTACACCGAGTTCGGCTCCCCCGACGTGCTCCATCTCATGGAGATCCCCGATCCTGTGCCGCTGCACGACGAGGCCGTCGTGCGGATCGAGGCCGCCGGGGTCAACCCGATCGACGCGAAGCTGCGCAGCGGCAGGCGTCCGTCGCCGCCGATCACCGAGCCGCGGCCGGTCGGCTTCGACGGCGCCGGCGTGATCGTGGCCCTCGGCGAGAGCGTGAAGGGCTTCGTCGTCGGCGACCGCGTCGCGATCCACGACACCCGCGGCACCTACGCCTCGGCACTCACGGTTCCGGCGCGCAACCTCGCCGTGCTCCCCGACGCGGTGACGGCCGCTGAGGGAGCCGCGATCGGCATCCCCGCAGCCACCGCCTATCAGTCGCTGCGTTCGCTGAACGTCGGCGACGGCGACGTGCTGCTCGTGCACGCCGGCTCCGGCGCTGTCGGGCAGGCGGCGGTGCAGTTCGCCGTGTCCTGGGGCGCCACGGTCATCGCGACCGGCAGCCCTGCGCGCCACGATCAGCTGCGGGAGCTCGGCGCCATCCCCGTCGCCTACGGCGAAGGCCTGCTCGAGCGCGTGCGCGACGCCGCCCCCTCCCCCGTGACGGTCGCTCTCGACTGCGCAGGTACCGACGAGGCCATCGAGACCTCGCTCGCCCTGGTGGCCGACCGCGACCGCATCGCCACGATCGTGCGCGGACCGGATGCCGCTGACTTCGGCATCCGCGCGTTCTCCGGCGGATCGCCCGTGCCGCTCACCGACCAGGAGAAGGCGTGGCGGGCCGAGGCCGTGGCGAAGACGATCGACCTGATCGCCGCGGGCGATTTCACTGTCGAGCTCGGACCGGAGCTTCCCCTCGCGGAGGCCGCGAGGGCCCACGAGCTCGTCGAGTCGGGCGAGGCCGACGGCAAGATCATCCTCGTCCCGTGAGTCGCCGCCGCGTCAGATGAGGGCAGGCGCGGCCGGTGGCCTGAACCGCACCCCGCACTGCGCTGCACTGCAACAGTTCGACACACGACGGGCCGCGCGCCGCGCGCTCACGACAATGGTCTGATGAGCGAGTTCGCCACCCAGCAGATCCAAGCCGGCTACGTCCCAGGGACGCCGCAGAACAGCGCCGTGCCGCCGATCTACCAGACGGCCGCGTTCCAGTTCGCCTCGCTCGCGGATGCCGCCGACCTGTTCGCGCTGCGCAAGGCCGGCAACCTCTACAGCCGCAACGCCAGCCCGACCCAGCAGGTGCTCGAGGAGCGGGTCGCAGCTCTCGAGGGCGGCGCCTCCGCCGTCGCCGTCGCGTCCGGGCAGGCGGCCGTCGCAGTGACGCTGCTCGCGATCGTCGGCCGCAACGGCCACATCGTCGCGGCGAACCAGCTCTACGGCGGCACCGTCGACCTGTTCCAGGAGACCTTCGACGACTTCGGCATCCCGGTGACCTTCGTCGACCAGGACGACCCCGACGCGTGGCGCGCCGCCATCCGCCCCGACACCCGCGCGCTGTTCGCCGAGTCGGTCGCGAACCCGGTCGCGCAGGTGCTCGACATCCGCCTGGTGGCCGACATCGCGCACGAGGCGGGCGTCCCCCTGGTGATCGACAACACGGTCGGCACCCCGTACCTGGTGCGCCCAGGCGAGCACGGCGCCGACTTCGTGGTGCACTCGGCCACCAAGTTCCTCTCCGGTCACGGCACCTCCCTCGGCGGCGTCGTGGTCGACCAGGGCACCTTCGACTTCGGCGCGGAGCCAGAGCGCTGGCCGCACTTCACCGCCGAGTACAAGCGCGTGCCCGGGCTCGTGCTGTGGGAGCGGTTCGGCATCGGCGCAGCCTTCGCCGCGCTGGTGAAGTCGAAGTACGTGCACGACCTCGGCCCCTCGCTCTCGCCGTTCAACGCCTGGCAGATCCTGCAGGGCATCGAGACGCTCGACCTCCGGGTGTCCCGGCAGAGCGCCACCGCACTCGCGGTCGCGAAGTTCCTCGCACAGCATCCGGCGGTCGCGAAGGTCAACCACCCCGGCCTCGAGGGCAATCCCTGGCACGATCTGGCGGTGCGCTACCTGCCCAAGGGCGTGCCCTCGGTGTTCTCGTTCGACCTCGCCGGCCCCGAGGACGAGGGCACCCAGGAGCGCGTCGCCCGCGTCGTCGACGGCCTCGAGGTCGTGCGCCTGATCGCCAACATCGGCGACGCGCGCAGCATGGTCGCGCACCCCGCCTCGATGACGCACTCGCACCTGAACGCCGAGCAGCGCGCCGCCGCCGGCATCTCGCTGAACACGATCCGGATCTCGCTCGGCCTCGAGGATCCCGCCGACATCATCGCCGACCTCGAGCAGGCGCTCGGGAAGGCCTGATCCGATAGGACGCCCGCGCCCCAGACCGGCACCGCCCCGGCTGCTCACTTCCTGGAATCGCTGTCGAATCTCGCGATGCCGGTCGCAGGTGTCGCGGATGGCCGCGGATCTCGACGAGCACGTCGAGCAGTTCCTACACCGCCCGCTGGGCGATGGGCGCACCGCTCCGGATGCGACCTGCCCGCCCCGAGATGCGAGGGGTTTGAACGCCGACGTCACCGCCGCCGTCAACCGATTCGCGACCGCCAGGAGCACCTTCCCGCGACCGACGCGATCGGGCCCAACGCCCACCCGACCGCGGCAGGTGACGTCCCCGGGGGTGGTCACCTGTCGCCGGTTGTGAACGCACCTTCCCAGATCAGTCCGAGCGCGGGATTCCCAGGGCATCGCTCACATGGTCGTCGATCCACAGATAACTCACTAGCGCCCATGAGCCACAAGGCTCAGACTTCGCCGTAACCCTCCGTCGATTCCCGTCCACGTAAGCCTTCAAGAAAGCGTCCCAGAAACAGAGTTGAGACAGCGTGCCGTCCGGGCCGAGCGGTCGATTCTCTAGATGACGAAAATAGCCCCTAGTCCACCCCATCCGATTCGTGAAGATCGGTGCTAGCAGGAGATCTTCCGGTCGTATTCGAACCATGTCGTCGATTTCGACGCCGGGGCGAAAGACATAGATCAGGTTCGAGGCGGGCATCGGTGCGCGGTTGGAATCTCGTATATCCGCTGCTGCCACACGGCCCAATAGACGCGGACCGCCCGAGATCTGCATCTCGAAGATATCTCCGTCGACAGGGTGGTGTCGACTGCGTTGTAGGAACTCCAGGTTCACGGTTAACCTCCGATTCCACTCAACCAGGCCCGACCCCACTCGACCGCCTGTTCGTAGTAGGAGTGACGGGGCGAGATGCTGTTAACCAAGTTCTGGAACCCAGGATTATCGACAATCAGTGCTTGTTCAATGGCGCGCGATTCGCCGCGTGTCAACGGTGAAGCCGTGAGCTCCTGGAGACCATCAAATCGATCTCCGTGCTGCGCAGTTCTGCGAGTGATGTTGTTCGTGATTCCCGCATATATAGAGTCCCCTGAACGTACACCGAGGTAGACACTGGTGTTCGAGTGTCCGCCCGAGAGTTCGCTTGGCAACTTCGGCGCGCCTGCGCTGTTGCCGCAGTTGTGGGTGAGGACGTCGGTATCCCCAGCGTAGACGCTGTACGTGTGGGTGGTGTCGATGGTGAGGTTGTGGACGGTCTGCTCACGGTGGTCGTGCTGGACGGCGGTGACCTGCACCCAGGTCCCGGACGAGGTCTGCACCCACATCCCCGGCCGCAGGTCCCCTGCGTCGACCCATTCCTCCGTGTCGGGCACCCAGAACGGGTGCCCGTCCGTGGCCGTCACCTGCCCCGACATCCCCGACGGGTCCGTGACCGTCACGGTCACCAGGTCCTTCTCCCCGGTGCCAGTGATCGTCGCGATCACCGGTCGCGGTGCGCTCTTGCCGGTCTCGGGATCGGTCGCGAGAACGAGATCACCGAGCGTGATCTTCTCGATCGGCTTCTTCGCCCCGTCGGCCATCAGCACGCTCGTGCCGGGCACGAAGCTGTTCACTGCACACGACGACATCGGCTTGCTGCCACCGCCCGACGCCGCGGGCTTCGCACCCGACGAGGGACGGATGCTCTGCAGCGGTGTGCTCGGTGGGCGCACCGCCCCCGACGCAACCTGCCCACCCCGGGACGCAAGGGGTTTGAACGCGGACGTGACCGCGGCCGTGAGCCTGTTCGCGACCGCCGGGAGCACCTTACCCGCGACCGAGGCGATCGGGCCCATCGCCCACCCGACCGCGGCACCCATCACCGTGTCCCGGGCGAAGCTGCCGAAATCGAACGGCTTCTTTGACTGCGACTGCTTCCAGATGTTCGTCGTCGCCGCGCCCGCCGCGCCACCCGCGATCGCACAGCCCACGCTGCCCGCCCCGGCGGTCACCACTAGACAGCCCGCCGTGACCAATGTTCCGACGACCGCACCGGCGATCTCTGCCTGGTACTTCTTCACGAATTTCGTCGCGGAGTTCCACAGGTTCCCGAACCAGTTCCGTCCCGACGGGTCGGACCACGTCACCGGGTTGTTGCCGGAATACACGTACGCGTTGAACTGCGCCGGTACACCGGGGCTCAGTTCCGGGTCCGTGCTCAGGAACGTGCCCGTCCCCGGATCGAAGAACCGCGCCCCCAGCAGGGTCAACCCCGAACTGTCCGCCGGCGCGCCCAAGAAGCCACGACCGGCGAGCGTGCCGACTGCATCCGCCCGCGCGGCACCGAACGGATCGGTGCGCACCCGCCGCACCGCCTCAGTCCAGTTCGTGTTGTGCACATACGCCAACGGGGTGCCATGCGCATCCGAGACCACGCTGCTCACACCCGCCATGCCCGTGCCCGTGCGCACCGCGACGTTCGCGCCCCCGAAGGAGTACCACCGGGTCGCGGAGACCGCGGTCGCGCTCGCTCGCACCTCCTGCCCTCCAGGCAGGAACACGGTCACTCCGGAATCGTCGGAACGGAGAAGCCGCACACCGTTCGCGTCGAACACGTTCGACAGGTCCTCGGCGCCGCCCGTCACCGAGACGAGCTCACCCTCCGGGTCCCACGTCTGGGTCTGCAGGTCGGCGTTCACCGTCCTCGACGTCTGGTTGCCAGCGGCATCCCACGTGAAGCCCGTGGTCACCGCGACCCCGGCTTTCGTCTTCGTCATCGACGTCAGCTGGTGCGGCCCCGCCGCCCCGTCCCCATGCTGGTAGGTGGTGACGGTGTTGCCCGACGCGGCATGCTCGGTCATCTTCGTGCGGTTGCCGAGCGGGTCGTACTCGTAGTCCGTCCAGTACGGAGAGGCACCGCCGACCATCGACTGCGTGATCTGCGCCGTTCCGCAGGTCTTGTCGGCAGCCGTCCACGCGGTCTTCAACCGGCGCAGGCTGTCGTAACGGAAGCACTGCGCATCGAACGTCCCCACAACCGATGCGCGTGACGGAGCGTCGACCAGGCCGGTCACGTTCCCTGCGGCGTCGTAGGAGTAGCGCGTGTCGACCTCGGTGCCGTCCACGTTCTGGCGGTCGAGTCGGATCGCGTTCAGCCGGTTCGTGCCGGCCTCCCAGTCGTAGCTGACGCTCGCCCCGTAGGTGTTCCCGAGGTCTTGCGCGAGGGGCTTCCCGTCGTGGGTCCATATCGCGTCGGCGACGTAGACACCCCAGCCGAAACCGCCTCCCATCCACGACGGCTTCGACCGCTCGTCAAAGCGTGTCGTCACGGTTTCGGCGCCCAGGACTGTCGCGGAGCCGTCCTTCACCTGCGGGTAGGTAGTCTGTGCGACCTGACCGTCGGCGGCGTAGGCGTACGCGGTCGTGAACGTCGCCCCCGACAGGGCGTTCAACGCGGTGTCGGCCGGGAGGATCGTGTCCACTTCGAGCGGACGGTAGGCGGAATCGTAGACGGGGAACGCGGTGGTGTACTCCTTCCCGCCGACGACCCGGGTCGAGGAGCTGACCTGTCCGAGCGCCCGGGTCTCGCCACCCTGGAGCAGCGCTGCGTCGTAGGTCCAGCTGGCCCTGACGGCACCGATCGCGTTGCCGTCACGCAGGCTGGTCACTCGCCCGAGCTTGTCGTACGTGTACGCGAGGGTCGCCCCGTTGGCGTCCGTGCGTGTCGAGACCCGCCCGAGGATGTCGTACGTGCTCGCGGAGACGCCGGCGTCCGGGTCCGTGGACGACACCAGCTGACCGGCGGCGTCGTACGTCTTCTTCCAGACGTCGCCGGCAGGGTTCGTCATCGTGAGCAGGCGACCCGCAGCATCGTATGCATACGAGGTCGTCTGCTTCGGCAGCGCCCGCACCGCTGCGGCCGTCACCGCATCAGTCTGCGTGGCAGGGTCACGCAGATACTCGCGGAGCTGGATCGTCCGCCCGAGCGCGTCGACGACGGTTTCGGTCGGGACTCCGCCCTTGGGCGGAATCGTCAGCGTCGCCGCGCCGTCGTAGGAGGTCGTGGTGCGCCACTTCTCGTTAGCGGGGTCCGAATAAGTGCCGATCCAGAACACCTCGTCGGTGATGCGCCCGGCCTTGTCGTAGACGTAGGTCGCCTGAGCGGGAGGCACGGCGATCGGCACGATGGCGTCCCCGTTCGGCCAGCCCTGCGCCGACCACGGTGCGGTCTTTCTGATCGTGCGCCCGGCGGAGTCGTAGTAGACGTGCGACACCGATCGTCCGGGGTTCGCGTCCGTGGCGTCGGCGCTCTCGACCTGTGACTGGAACGGGCGCAGCATGCCGTCGTAGAGCACGACCGATGTGTGCTGGCGTTTCCCGTCGGCGCCGAGCGTGCGGGTGATGACGGCGTTCAGCCCGTTCGTCGCGACGACGTACGCGTACTCGATGGAAGGTTTCGGGGCAGCTGCGTGTTGCGGGTAGACCACGCTGGTGGGGCGACCGAGAGAATCGTACGTGCCCTTCGTCACCTTGCCGTTCTGATCCGTGGTCGAGATCGGCATGCCCGTCAGCGGGTTGAACGCCTGCGTGGAGGTGAACGCGGCGACTTCTCCGATGCCGTCCGGGTCGGGAGACGTGGTGCCGACCTTCGCGAGCTGACCTCCGGCGCCGAGAGTGTACGCCATGGTCGTGACGTTGCCCGCGGCGTCTTCGGTGGTGACGGCACGTCCGGACGCGTCGTAGGTCGACTTGGTGCGTACGATGTCCGCCGCGCCGTTGCCGGGATCGACGGATTTCGTCTCGAGGGTCCGGCCGGCGTCGTCATACGTCGCCGTCTCGCGGGAGATGAGCGTGTCGACCGTGAGCGTGCCGCTGCACGCCGCACCGAAAACCTCCGTCTTCGCGGCGTACGAGAGCTTGTTCGCCTCCGGGTAGCCGCCGTCGCGCCGATACGTGGTTTTCGTGCAGACGTTGTCGCCGTCGGAAGTGAGATCGCCTCGGTCGTCGACCGAGATCGGCAGTCCACTCGTGTCGTTCGTCGTCGTCGCCGAGGTGCGGTAGACGAGACCGCCGGACGCGTTGTACGTGAATCCGAACGTGGTGGTCGACGGGATCCGGGTGGTCTTCAGGCCGGACGCGCCGGTGACGACGACAACAGGGGCGGCGGGCTGGCTGATCGTTTCCGACACCTTCGTCGTGCCGTTGAGCGTCTCGCTGGCGAACACCTGCCCGGTGTACTCGTCACGATCGACGACACTGATCGTGTACCCCGTGGGCCCGGCGGTGAGCGTCGCGCCGCTGCCTCGGAAATAGGTGCTCTTCTCGGCGGTCGTCTGCTCTGTTCCTTCACCGACGACCGTCGCGACCTGCGCGAACCCACGGAAGTCGGAGTAGGTGACCTGGTCCGCGTCGATCATCGGCCCGGTCGGCTTGACCCACTTCGCTCCGCCAAGATAGCTGAACCGGGTGGTCTTCGAGACCGATCCGGTGATGAGGGCGCCGCCACCGGCGACCTCGGGGGCGGCGTCTTCGACGATGCTCTCCACGACATACTTGTGGAACCAGTGGTTCTGGGGGGTGAGTTCACCGTCGGGCTGCCATTTCACCAGGTAGCAGAGCTTGGTGTTCGCCGCCTGCGCGGCATCCGTCGTCGCCGGGAGGCTCGAGGCATCGCATTCCGTTCGATAGGCGGCATTGACCGCCCCACCGGAGTCGGTGCGCACGCGGATGATGCGAGGACGCCACAGACCCGGCTGCCCGTCGCTCGACGAATCGACGCGGTTCGGCATCGACGTGTAGGTGAACTCGACAGGCGGCAAGGCGATGTCGTCGCCCGTCGAGGTGGTTCCGCCCCGCCCGGTGCGGCGGATGCCGTCGAGCCGCAGCACTGCGGCATCGGCGACGTTCATGAGTCCGGCATCGCCCTCGCCGACGTAGCGATGCGTGAACGCCCAGGAATCGATGTCCTGATAGGCGCTGCCGTCCCAGCTCTGCGCGGTGATCTTGACCAGTCGTGTCGTGTCGAAGAACACCGGCGTGACGTTCTTGCATTCCGTGGTCGTCGCGGTGCACTGCAGGTCCGTCGGCGTGTCCAGCCAGCGGCTCTTGTCGGTCTCGACATGTCCGCCTGTGCAGACCGAGGTGCCGTCGGCACGATCGGTGACACAGCGCGCCTCGGTTCCCAGAACGACCCGGTAGGGTGCGCTTCCGGCGGACCCTGTGCGCGTGCCGTACTCGATCTTGGTCAGCCGTCCACCGGACGTGTAGGACGTCGTCTTCCACTCGGTGTTGTTCGCGTAGTCGGCGACGTAGCTGTTTGACTCGGTTGCGTACGAATAGGTCATCGTATTGCCGGAGGGGTCCACGACGTGGTCGAGGTTCCACCGCCACACCTGATTGCACCGCGACGCCGCATATCCGCCGTCTGCGGCGGCTTTGTAGCATGCCTCGCCGCTGTCGTTCCCGTAGACCGGCAGCGACCAGGCGGACTTCAAGTCCGCACCCGTTGACGTGGCCTTACCTCGTCCGAAGAAGTACTGGGTGCCGTCGGCCGTGGTCACCTTCCAGTACTCCGCCGACCCGACCCCGTTCCAGCCGCCGGTGAGCAGTTCGACGCGCGATCCGTCGACGGTTTTCGACGACCACTTCTTCGCGACCGAGTCGTAGACCAGCGGGCTCGCGGCGCCGTTGAACATCAGCGTGGCGTTCGCGGGACCCCAGCACAGATCACCGTTCTCGCGGTCCACGTTGTTGGACCCCGTCTTCGCGTCGTCGGAACAGGGCTTGTACTGGCGCTCGACATAGCTCGAGGTCAGATCGAACCCTTCCCCGATCCACCCGGACTGATTGTTCGCCGACGGCACTCGCCCATCGGAGACAGCCGACGAGTAGGAAAGGGTGAGATCGGGTGAGGGGCCGGTTCCCTCCGGAACGTTCAGAGGGTACGACCAGGTGAACGCACCCGTGTTCCCGGAAGCCCCCCACGTCGACGACGGGGACAGTCCGGTCTGCGACCAGTCCCCGGCCGCGCCTGCGGCGCCGGCCGCCAGCGCGATCGAGCTGCCCTCCATCGTGCTCGTTGCCAGCGCTGCCAACGAGGCGGGCTCGGGGGTGAGTCCCGTCTGCGTGGTCGGCGCCGCCGTCGTGCCTCCCGTCGACGTGGACGAGGACTCCACCGGCACGGTGCCCGTGACCGTCTGCGCGATCGGGTCGTTCGTTGAGGGAATCGGCTCAGGCTGACATTCGGGTGAGTTCGGTGTCTCGCGGGCGCAGTCAGGGACACGAACGAGCCGAAGCCGTGACGCCCAGTCTCCCCCGACCGCACCGGCGAAAGCCGCATACGACAGGGTCAGATCGACCGTCTGCGCACCGGTGGTGTCTCCCGGGGTCGCATCGACGACGTCGAGGAGGACGCCGGTCACACCGACGGCATCCGCGATCGCCTGATCCTCTACCTTCAGCGTCACCGCGTCCGGGGAGGCGCCGCCCGAGGTGCCCACGACTTCGACCGCCATTCCGCCCAGATCCGCAGTCGCCGCAGAGTCGGATAGTTCGACGGTTGCCTCGTCGGAGGCGGGAAGCTCCGTCGCGGGCAGCGGGAGTCCGGCTTCGTCAGCCTGCGGCCAGGAGCCACCCATCGCCGTCACAGGAGCGGCGGGCGTTGCCGGGAGATTGCCCAGGGCATCCGCGAAGTTAGAGGCGCGGTCCTCCGTGACCGTGTCCGCGTACGCGGCACCGGTCGCGACTGTTCCGACACCGACGGGATCCACCGCCATGACCACCGCCAGAGCCGCGGCGATGCACATCGTCGGAAGCTTGGACTTGAGCGCTCGCGCGGCCTGGGTCCTCGAGCGAGGGTGAGTAGTGAGCCGGTCCATGCTCATTCTCCGTTCTCAGTCGTCGGGTCGAGCGCATCGAGACCGGTCGTGAAGTCCTGCGCCTCGGCCCCCTGACACATCCGTCGGATCTTGCCCTCGGAGAGGATCTCGCCGGAGAACACCCGGACGTTGTCGATGCGCCCAGGCCACCAGTTCGTACTCACGCCGTCGGCGAGGCCGCGTCCGAGCACAAACGCGCCCGTCGCAGACCAGGGCGTCGCGGACCGCGCGCTCGAACTCGCGACGGGCGACCCCGCGCCAGGTGCCGACGGGGTCCCGATCTCGCAGACCCACAGTTTCACGCTCTTGGTCGTGAGATCATGAGCCCCCACGAGGTGCACCCACTGGTCGCCCACCACAGGCACGCTCGAGGTCACCGTGGTCGATGCCGCCCCGGTGGCGTCGGCGTTCTTCATCCCGAAAGACCAGCACCCGGTCGTCGTCCCTGTACACGATGGCAGATACGACAGGTGGAACCCGGATTGCGCGACGCCGTCCTGCGACACCGCGGTGTAGGTGCCCGTTGTCAGCTTCTCGGCGTTGAGCCAGACGTACGCCGACACCACGAACGAATCCTTGGCGTCGATGATCGGGCCGGTGCTCGCGAAGTCATCGGAGCCGTCGAAGTCCAGCGCCTGGTCACTGGGGCGCGATCCGAAGAGCGCATGCGGCCCTTCCGTCCACGCGGCTCCCGACACGGTCAGGCTGCGCGCCGTCCCCACGCCACTGGTGTCGGCAGCGGACGCGCCGTCGCCCTCGTCCAGCATCCAGATGCCGTCTTCTTTCGCCGCGCCGACGTCGAATTTGTACGTGGTCTCCGACGTGTTCCCCGCTTCGTCCACGCTGCGAGCTGTCAGAGTGGTTGCCCCCGCCGCGGTGGGCGTGAAGGAGATGACGGCGTTCCCGGACGCATCCGGAACGACGGTCGAAGAGAGCGTCGTGCTGTTGAACGCGTACGAGAACGACTTCACGTCCGTCGAGGTTCCGCGGCTGAGCGTGAACTTTCCGGCGAAACCGACCCCGCCACGTTCGACATCCTCGTCGTAGATCGCGGCCACCCCAGTGCGCACGGGAGTGATGACCGGAGCCACCGGCTTGCTGGTATCGACCGTGAACTCGCAGAGTGCCGTAGACCACCCCGACCACTTGGAGCCGTCCGTCGCGGTGACCCGGTACTGATACGACTGCCCATTGACGAGCTTCCCCGCCGACACCGTCGCGCTGAAAGATGAACCGGATGCCTTCCCCGCCAGCGTCCCGCTGTTCCAGACTTCCGTCGACGTCCCCGCCTGAACGATCTGGAAATGAGCCTGCACCGTTCCACCATCGGGATCCGTGACCACTGCGGTCAGCGTCGGTGTCGTGGAGGCGATCTTCGGTCGGCTCGTACCGGACGCGCATGCGACCGACGGCGAGGAGAGCTTCACACCTGTGGGCTTGTTCGGCGGCCGGTTGTACACGATCGTGAGCCGGGCGTCGTTCTTGTACGTCTTGTACCCGCTGGATGTCGTCTCGTTGTTCGCCTTCAGCCCGAACGTCATCGACCCGTAGTTCGAGTCGGCCGCGACCTTCACCCCCGCCAAGACATTCCAGCCTCGGCGGACGCCGGCGTCCGAACAGGCGTCACCCTGCGGCGCCGTGACGTTCGCCTGATACACGGAGAACCGGAGATTGCTCCAGTTCGAAGCGGATCCCGCGATGGAGTCCGTCATATACGCGTCCGTGCGGGTCGACGTGCAGTTTCCCCTCTGTCCGGGATCTGCCGAGAATTCGGCCGAGACGATGTCGGCGCCCGTGAGGGAGTTCATCCAGGAAGCCAGGGTACTGTCGCCGAACTCCCATACCAGGCGCGACGTGAAAGTCGTCCCGCAGGCAGACGTCCAGCTCGTCGAGCAGTAGCCCATCGACTCCCCCACTCGCGTGGTGGTGTCGGCCCACTTGTAGATCGAAGAGGTGAAGCCTCCGGTGCGGATCGCAATCCACTCCGTGGGTGTTCGCGCGCCGAGAGACGGATCAATCCGAATCGGCCAGACCGAGTCGGGATCCGTCAGCATCGACTCACTCGGCTCCACGACAACGAAGCCGGCGCCACTTTCTGCACCCACGACGTGCACCGGCATATCGAACACGCGATCCCCAGGAACAGGAAACTCGATGCGCTCCACCGGGTTTTCCGAAGTTTCATCGGCTGCAGAGTCCCACATCGACGACTGTGGCGACCAGAACAATGACTGCTCGCCGTCGCCGATGACCTCGAATCCTGCCTCGTCTAGACCACGCAGCGTCAGCCCCTCGGAAGAGTAAACGCGGTACGGCACATCGAATCCGGCCCCGGGCAAACCGGCGACCTCCCGCACCTGCGCGAGCGCCGTACGCAGCCACTCAGCCGCGGCCGGCGAGTCGAGCTCCAAGATCGGACGGAAACCCGAGCCGTCCGCCATCACCGAACGCTCAACCGAACGCCCTCCGTAAGCGGGTAGGTGACGAACCTGCCGTCGATGATCGGTTCCGGCAGTGCGAAGGGAAAACGCAAGGCGACCCACGCGTCATCCCTCTGCACCACGCCCAGAGGCAGACCCTGTCCTGCAACGCCACCCGGGTTGAACCACATCGGATACACGGGGGCCTCGACAGGAAGCATCCGGCTGGTATCCGGAGCGAGCGTCTCATCGACATCGTCAGGAGCCACGTCGAGCGGGGCCGCGGTGGCCGGCTCGGTGGGTTCCGCCGTCGTACCTGCGCTTGCGGGCTCGGTCGCGATCGTGAGATCGATGTCCTCCCACTCGCCGTTGACGCTCGTGCGGCCCGCAACCGAATCCATCGTCATCCGCGAGTTGCCATCCGGCTGTGCGTAGACCGAGACCCACGGCGTCCGCTCGTCCATCACCTCGACATCGGAGCCACACGCCTCCGCCTTGATCGCGGCCTCGTCCGCAGTATCGGAGCGGAGCTCGGAGCAGCCAGCCGCCGTGTAATCCGCAATACGCACCACGACGACGACCGCGGCGACCGCGACAGCGAGCGCCACAGCCCCCGCAACCCACCGCTGCCGCACCGTCGAGCGCTCGATCAGCGACAACACACCCATGAATACCCCCCCGCAGACGCCCGCAACAGAAACTGCTCAGCGCGCGACAAGGATTCACGGTCGATGACGTCGACCCGGCCTCTCAACCATTGAGCGAGGTGATCATATGCTGTGAACTTCCTGAATGCCAAATGCGGGCGGCGGTGACTGATGCCAACGGGTATGTCGGCGCAGTTCAACGCGTAGGTTTAGTCGGGGAACGACCGGGTGATGTGGTCCGATCTCAACCGTCCTGGGATGTCCGGAGGCTTCCGAGCCCCGTACGCTGAGACCATGACTGGTCTTCGTTGGGGAATCCTCGCGACCGGCGGCATCGCCGGCGCCTTCGCATCCGATCTGCGCACCGCAGGACTCGACCTGGTGGCGGTCGGATCGCGCTCGCAGGAGTCGGCCGACGCCTTCGCCTCCCGCTTCGACATCGCGCGCGCCTACGGCGCGTATGAGGCGCTGGTCGCAGACCCCGACGTCGACATCATCTACGTCTCCACCCCGCACCCGATGCACCACGAGAACGCCCGCCTCGCACTGGAGGCCGGCAAGCACGTCCTCGTCGAGAAGGCGTTCACGCTGAACCGCGCCGAGGCCGAGGATCTGCAGAGCCTCGCCGCCGAGCGGGGACTGCTCGCCATGGAGGCCATGTGGACGCGCTACCTGCCGCACATGGTCCGGATCCGCGAGATCATCGCCGACGGGACGCTCGGCGAGATCCGCGCGGTGAGCGCCGACCACACGCAGCTGCTGCCCGCCGACCCCGCGCACCGGCTGAACGCGCTCGAGCTCGGCGGCGGAGCCCTCCTCGACCTCGGCATCTACCCGATCTCGTTCATCTGGGACATCCTCGGCGCGCCGACGAGCATCCGCGCCGTCGGCCGGCTGATCGAGACCGGCGCCGACGCCGAGGTCGCCACCGTCATGACGCACGAGAGCGGAGCGGTGTCGACCAGCCTGTCGTCCTCCCGGGGCGCCGGCCCGAACGCGGCCAGCATCGTCGGCACGGCGGCGCGGATCGACATCGACAGGGTCTGGTACTCCCCCACCACGTTCCGTGTCACGGGGCCCGACGGCACCGTGATCGAGGAGTACGCGTCGGCCGTCGACGGCCGCGGCATGCAGTACCAGGCGTTCGCTGCCGAGCGGCTGGTGCAGGACGGCGTCCTCGAGGGCGACATCCTCCCGGTCGCCGAGAGCGTCGCGATCATGGGGACCCTCGACGAGATCCGCGCCCAGATCGGCGTCCGTTACCCGAGCGAGGAGGCCGACAATGGCTGAGACCACAGACGCCCGCGTCGCCGTATACCTCGACTTCGACAACATCGTCATCTCCTGGTACGACCGGGTGCACGGACGCAACTCCTACGGCAAGGACCGCCAGCGGATCACCGAGCACCCCAACGATCCCGAGGTCGCAGAGCGGCTGAGCCGCGCCATGATCGAGGTCGGCGCGATCATCGACTACGCGGCATCCTTCGGCACCCTGGTGCTCACCCGCGCCTATGCCGACTGGTCGTCGCCCGTCAACGCCGTGTACCGGTCTCAGCTCGTGGCGCGCGCCGTCGACCTCGTGCAGCTGTTCCCCGCCGCGGCCTACGCCAAGAACGGCGCCGACATCCGCCTCGCCGTGGATGCCGTCGAGGACATGTTCCGACTGCCCGATCTCACGCACGTCGTGATCGTCGCGGGCGACAGCGACTACGTCCCGCTCGCACAGCGCTGCAAGCGGCTCGGGCGCTACGTGATCGGCGTCGGCGTCGCCGGCTCCACCGCGAAGTCGCTCGCCGCCGCCTGCGATGAGTTCGAGTCCTACGACTCGCTCCCCGGGGTGGCTCGTCCGCCGAAGCGGCCCACTGCCGCGAATGCCCCGGCGTCGGAAGCCGCCGCAGATGCGACTGCCGGCACTGATGCGACTGCCGGCACTGATGTGACTGAGACGCCCCCGAAGGCCAAGACCGGGACGCGGACCAGGTCGAAGGCCAAGCCGGCGGCGAAGCCCGCCGCCGTCGAAGCACCTGCCGTCGAAGCCAGTGCCGAGGCCACCGTCGAGGAGGACAGCGCCCCCACGACGGAGCAGGAGGAGGCCACCCAGCTGCTGGAGCGGGCGCTGCGCCTCGGACATGACAAGGCGGATGCCGACGAGTGGCTGCACAGCTCGGCAGTGAAGACGCACATGCGCCGGATGGACCCGTCGTTCAGCGAGAAGGCACTCGGCTACCGTTCGTTCTCGGACTTCCTGAAGTCGCGCGACGACATCGCCGAGCTCGAGGAGACCGGCCACGAGCGTCTGGTGAGGCTGCGCGAACCGGCCGCCTGACGCCGATGAGGGGACGATCATGACATCCGAGGAGTTGGCTCACATCATCGCCGAGGTCCGGGCTCAAGAAGCCAGGCTCGTGCTGCCCGGGTTTGCGTTCGAAGACGCCTGGGAGATCGGCACGCTGCTCGTGGAGCTCGGGAGGCAGAGGCATCTGCCCATCACGGTCCGCATCGTCCGCGGCGAGCAGGTGCTGTTCCACGCGGCGCTGCCCGGGACATCCGCCGACAACGACGGCTGGGCGCAGCGGAAGGCCAATGTGGTCCACCGGTTCGGACAGAGCTCATACCTCGTGGGCCTCGCGCATCTCGCTGACGGCGCGGACTTCCTCGACCACCCCTGGAACGATCCGTCTCGCTTCGCGGCGCACGGCGGATCGTTCCCCGCCATAGTGAACGGCGTCGGGGTCGTCGGGAGCATCACGGTCTCGGGATTGCCCCAGGAAGACGATCACGCACTCGTGGTCGAGGTGCTCGAACGTTATCTGGCCGCGTGACGCCGGCGCCGCAGTCTCCCTACGACAGGGCCCTCGGCGACCGCATCGATCTGCTGCATCCGCGCCTGCGGGCGTACTTCTCCGGCGTCCCGGACGGGAGCGTCGGCGTCGGCGAAGGCGTCTTCCACCGAGTCGGCACGCCGAGGCGCTGGCTGTGGCCGCTGCTGCGGCGGCTGGAGCACCGGGGCGTGGTCGCCGCCTGCTGGGAGCAGGACGTGCCGTTCCGCGTGCGGAACCGGATGGTCGCCGGCCGCGTCATCGGCGAGCGCGAGTTCCGTCTCGCGCGCGGCGCCTGGACCATGCGCGACGCGGTGGCGCTGACCCGCCACGGCCGTGTCGTCGACGAGCTCGGCGAGCCGGGGATCGTCGCGGCGTGCTTCGATGTCGACGTCCAGGATGCAGGTCTCCTCCTCACGAGTCGCGCGATCGGCATCCGCCTCGGTCGTCTGCGGCTTCGAGTGCCGCGGCCGCTCTCCCCCGTCGTCCGCCTCTCCGAGCGCTTCGACGACGAGTCCGGCCGCCAGCGGGTCTCCCTGACTGTCGATGCGCCGCTCATCGGGCGCGTGTACGAGTACCGCGGCGACTTCGAGTACCGCATCGAGCAGGATCGACTTCGGGAGGAAGCCGGATGAACGCAGGCAGGGTCGTCATCGGAGGGTCCACCGGTTTCATGGGCCGGTACCTGGTGCCGCGGCTGCGTGCGGCCGGTCGCGAGGTCGTCACGATCTCGCGCTCCGGGGCCGACCTGCGCTGGCGCGACCAGGCCTCGATCGACCGCGCCGTCGACGGGGCGGAGCTGGTGATCGGACTGGCAGGCAAGAGCGTGAACTGCCGCTACACGCCGGAGAACCGGGCCGAGATCTTCCGCTCCCGTCTCGACACCACCGCATCCCTCGGCTCCGCGATCGCCGGGGCCGCGAACCCGCCGGCGCTGTGGGTGAACTCGTCGACCGCGACGATCTACCGGCACGCCGAGGACCGGCCGATGACCGAGTCGACGGGCGAGATCGGCACCGGCTTCTCGGTGGAGGTCGCGAAGGCCTGGGAAAGGGCGCTGTTCGTGGAGGACCTTCCGCACACCCGGCGTGTCGCGCTGCGCAGCACCATCGTGCTCGGCGACGGCGGAGTCCTGGGCCCGCTGCAGGGTCTCGCCCGCCGCGGGCTCGGCGGCGCGCAGCATGACGGCCGCTGGCCGGTGAGCGCGGCGCGGCGCGCGGCCGGGACAGGGCACTTCCCCGGGGCACGCCGAGGTCGTCAGCGCTTCAGCTGGGTGCACGTCGAGGACACCGCGCGCATCATCGAGTTCCTCGAGGACACCCCGTCTCTCGAGGGCCCCGTCAACGCGGCGTCCCCGAACCCGGTCGACAACGCCGAGTTCATGGCGACGGTCCGGCGCGTCCTCGGGGTCGGCTTCGGCCCGCCCATGCCGCGATGGATGCTGGAGCTCGGGGCCATCGGCATCCGCACCGAGACCGAGCTGATCCTGAAGAGCCGGTGGGTGCTGCCGGAGAAGCTCCTGGCTGCCGGCTTCGAGTTCCGTCACCCGCATCTCGAGGCGGCCGTCAGGGAGTCGTACGGGCACGAGCTCGTCTAGCTCGGCTGGTTCGTCTAGCGCGGCTCCGGTCCGGCATCCGGCTGGGTCTCTGACCCGGTCGAGGAGTCGCGCCGGCGCTTCTCGATCTCCTCGCGCAGCCGCCACTCCTCGATCTCACGGTCGAGGTCGGCGAGCTGCTGCTCGGTGGAGCGGGCGTCGGCCGGCGGCATCGGCGGCGGCGACGGTCGCGCGGAGGGTCTGGGAGCCCGTTCGGCCCTCTGCATCCGCGGGATCCGGAGCCCTGCCTCCGAGTACTCGCGGCCGATCGCGAACCAGAGGATGCTGCCGATCAGCGGCAGCAGGATCACGACTATGAGCCATACCAGTTTCGGCATGAACCTCACCTGCGAGTCGTCGCGGGTGATGATGTCGACGAGCGCGACGACCATCAGCAGGACGATGATGATCGACAGGAACGGCATGCCGTAAGCGTAGACGACGTGTGCGGCGAGGGACTACGGCAGCAGGTGCCCGGCCGCGCGGAAGAGCTCGTACCACTCGGCGCGCGTGAGCGCGAGGTCCGCTCCGGCCGCGGCATCGCGCACTCGCCCCGGCGTCGTGGTGCCGAGCACGACCTGCATGTTCGCGGGGTGGCGCGTGATCCAGGCGGTCGCGATCGCGATCGGCTCCACTTCGTAGGTTGCCGCGAGCCGGTCGATCACCGCGTTGAGCTCGGCGTACGCGGGGTCTCCGAGGAAGACGCCGGTGAAGAACCCGCCCTGGAAGGGCGACCAGGCCTGGACGGTGATGCCGTTGATGCGGCAGTACTCGACGATGCCGCCGCCGTCGCGGACGACGCTCTGCTCCTCGCCCGACATGTTCGCCGCGATCGGCTGGGCGATTATCGGCGCATGGGTGATCGACAGCTGCAGCTGGTTCGCGACGAGCGGCTGCCGCACCGCAGTGCGCAGCAGGTCGATCTGCCGCGGCGTGTGGTTCGAGACCCCGAAGGCCAGGACCTTGCCCGACGCCTCGAGCTCGTCGAACGCCCTGGCGACCTCGTCTGGCTCGACGAGCGCGTCGGGGCGGTGCAGCAGGAGCACGTCGATGCGGTCGGTGCGAAGAGCCCGCAGCGAGCCCTCGACCTGGGCGAGAATGTGCTCGTAGGAGAAGTCGAACATCCCCTGCGCCGGCACGATGCCGCACTTCGTCTGCAGCACGATCTCGTCGCGCTCGGCGTCGGTCAGCGCGAGGGCGTCGGCGAATCTTCCCTCGCAGAAGTGCATGCTGCCGCCGTAGATGTCGGCGTGATCGAAGAAGTCGATCCCGGCGGCACGAGCCGTGTCGTAGAGCTCGCGGATCTCCGCGTGCTCCTTCCCGTCGATGCGCATCATGCCTGCGATGACGGCGGGAGCAGTGGTCGTTCCGAACGGCACGGTCTTCATGTGCTCAACGCTAGCGGCAGGAGCATCCGTCCTGCCGCTGATTGAATGTCTTCATGAGCTTCCTCACCACGCCTGCGCCGGTCACCCTCACCGGCCGTCTCGTCGAGTTGCGTCCGCTGGAGCACTCGCACCACGACGGCCTGCTCGAGGCCCTGCAGGAAGGCGACCTCTGGCAGAACGCGTGGTACACCTCCGTGCCGTCGCCTGAGGGGCTGGCGGCCGAGATCGAGCGCCGGATCGGGCTGATCGAGAAGGGCGAGATGGTGCCGTTCACGGCGTTCGACGCCGCCGGCCGAGTGCTCGGCCTGACCTCGTACTACGAACTCGCCGCCGAGGTGCCGCGGCTGCACATCGGATACACCTGGAACCGCCCGTCGGCGCACGGCACCGGCACGAACGCCGAGTCGAAGCTGCTGCTCCTGCAGCACGCCTTCGAGACGCTCGGGGTGTTCCGGGTCGGGCTGACGACCCAGTGGGTGAACTTCCAGTCGCGCGCGGCGATCGAGCGTCTCGGCGCGAAGCAGGACGGCGTGATGCGCGCGATCAGCCGCTACCGCAACGGCGCGCTGCGCGACAGCGTCGAGTACTCGATCATCGAGCCGGAGTGGCCCGCGGTGAAGGCGAACCTCGAACAGCGCCTCGCGAAGAGGCGCTGAGCCTCACTCGGTGGCGTTGCCCGACCAGTTGTCGGAGCGACGGGTGGCGCCGCTGCGCCCGGCGCGCATCATGTACGCGAGCGACAGGCACATCAGCAGCAGGCCGCCGACGAACACCAGCGCCTGGAAGTCGGGAAGCTCGTGCGCGATGCCCATCATCCCGATCCCTCCGAGGAAGAGGATCATGAAGAGGAGGAAGCTGAGGATCACGGGATCTCCTGTCGTCGGTGCCGCCTAACAGAATACCGCCGACGAGGAAACCCCCGTGCATCCACGCGATCCTTCTGGTTTCGTCGCAGGATGAGCACCCCGCTGACAGCACTCGCGATCACGTGCACGCTGAAGCCCTCACCCGCGGCCTCCAGTTCCGATCTGCTCGCCACGCAGATGCTCGGCGCGCTGGCTGGCCACGGCGTGAGCGGAGACCTGATGAGGGCGGTCGATCATCAGATCAGCCCCGGCGTCGAGACCGACATGGGAGGCCCTGACGAGTGGCCGGCGATGCGACAGCGGGTCCTGGATGCCGACATCCTTCTGCTCGTCACGCCGACCTGGCTCGGGCAGCATTCCAGCGTCGCGCAGAGCGTGCTCGAGCGTCTGGACGCCGAGCTCGCCGAGACGGATGCCCAGGGGCGGCCGATCCTGTTCGACAGGGTCGCGATCGTCGGCATCGTGGGCAATGAGGACGGGGCGCACCACATCGCGGCGGTGCTCTTCCAGGCGCTCGACGACGTCGGCTTCACGGTCCCGGCGCAGGGGTCGGTGTACTGGAACGGCGAGGCCATGCAGACCACCGACTACAAGGATCTCGACCGCACGCCGGAGAAGGTCTCGGCATCCATCGCGACGACCGTCCGCAATGCCGCACATCTCGCGCGCTCGCTGCGCGAGGACGGCTATCCCGCCGGCTGAGACCGCGCCATCGGCGTATCGATTCTGGACATTGTTCAAGAAGACCCCGTGGCGCAACGCCGCGTCACGAGGAGCCGCCACAGCGGCAGCACTCCTCACCTGTACGGCCATCATCCTGACCCCATCGTTCGCCGGCGCGAACACCGACTCGACCGGTGACCCCGAGATCGTCGGCGCCAGCTCCGCGAACGCCATCCCGGGCGAGTACATCGTCGTACTGAAGCCCTCCGGCGCGATCGGCACCGCCGATGACGTCTCCGCCACCCTCACCGACGAGGTCGGCGGTCAGGTGCTCAGCACCTTCAACACCGTGCTCAACGGCTACTCCGCCCTTCTCACCGAGGACGAGGCGCTCACGCTCTCGGGCGACGACCGCGTCGACTACGTCGAGCAGTCGCAGACGTTCTACGCACTCGACGAGCAGGTCAGCCCGCCGAACTGGGGCGATGACCGCATCGACCAGCGCGACCTTCCGCTCGACCAGAGCTACACCTACCCCGGCTCGGCGGGCGAAGGCGTCCACGTATACATCGTCGACACGGGCGTCCGTGCGTCGCACGCCGATTTCGCAGGCCGCATGGGCCCGGGCTTCGACGCGGTCACGCCCGGCGGGAGCGCGAACGACTGCAACGGTCATGGCACTCACGTCGCCGGCACCGCCGCCGGCACCAAGTACGGCGTCGCGAAGAAGGCGACGATCCACCCGGTGCGCATCCTCAACTGCGAGGGCTCGGGGTCGAGCACCGACATCATCGAGGCGATCGAGTGGCTCACCGAGAACGCGCAGAAGCCTGCCACGGCGAACTACAGCGTCGGCTGCCGCACCGCGTGCTCCAGCCCCGCGACCGACCAGGCCGTGAAGAACCTGGTCGCCTCCGGCGTCACCTGGGTGCAGGCAGCGGGCAACAGCAACGACGACGCCTGCCGCTACAGCCCGCAGCTGGTCCCTGAGGGCATCACGGTCGGCAACTCCACGCGCACCGACGGCAAGGCCGCGTCGAGCAGCTGGGGCTCCTGCCTCGACGTCTGGGCACCGGGCACCGACATCGTGTCGGCCTGGTACACGGCAGACGACGCGACCCGGTCGGCGACCGGCACCTCGATGGCCTCGCCGCACACCACGGGCGCGACCGCGCTCTACCTCGGTGAGAACCCCGACGCGACGCCCGCCCAGGTGCAGGCAGCGATCAAGGAGAACGCCACGACCGGCACGCTGACGGGTCTCGACGCCGCATCGCCGAACCGCCTGCTGTACACCGGGTTCCTGAACTCCGACGACCCCGCCCCGGTCGCGGTCGACCTCGCCGCGATCGGAAACCAGTCCGGCAAGGTCGGCCAGGCCGTCAACCTCGCCGTCAGCGCGACCGGCGGCACCGCACCGTACGCGTTCTCCGCGACCGGTCTTCCGGCGGGGCTCGCGATCAGCGCCTCGACCGGCGCGATCACCGGCACCCCGACGGCCGCGGCCACGTCGAACGTCACCGTCACGGTGAAGGACGCCGGCACCCCGGTGACCACCGACTCGGCATCGTTCACGTTCACGATCACGGCCGTCAGCACGAGCAGCTGCGACGGGACGCCCGTCTCGTCGGGTTCGCTGACGAACGGCCAGCAGGTCGTGTCGCCGACGTTCACCTGTGCGTCCGGTGCGGTCGAGGTCTGCCTCGACGGACCGACCGGAGCCGACTTCGACGTGTACCTCCAGAAGAACTACTCCTGGTTCGGCTGGATCACCGTCGCGGAGGGCACGTCCGCCGACGCCGACGAGAAGTTCACTTACAACGCCGGAGCCGGAAGCTACCGCGTAGTGGTGAAGTCGTACTCCGGATCGGGCGCGTACACCGCGACCGTGAAGTGACGACCCGGCAGGAATGAGAGAGCGGATGCCGCGGGGCTGAGCCCCGCGGCATCCGTCATCCGGCATCCGTCATCGAAAGCTGACAGCCCTCACCGTGGCGGTACCGTTTACGCATGACTCCCCCGATCGATCCCACCAGCACCCCGGCCTGGGCTGAGCTCAGCGCCCTGCACGCCTCAATCACTCCGGACCTCCGCGGCTGGTTCGCCACCGATCCGTCCCGGGCCGAGCGGCTGTCGCTGCCGCTCGCCGACCTGCACGTCGACCTGTCGAAGAACCTCGTGACCGACGAGGTGCTGGCGGCCCTCCTCCGCCTCGCCGAGCAGACCGGCGTCGCCGAGCGCTACGCCGCGATGCTCGCGGGCGATCACATCAACACCACCGAGGATCGCGCCGTGCTGCACACCGCGCTGCGCCGCCCGGCCGGCGCCGCGCCGGCACTGGTCGTGGACGGGCAGGACGTGGATGCCGATGTGCACTCGGTGCTCGACGCCCTCTCCGCGTTCGCCGAGCGGGTGCGTTCGGGCGACTGGCTGGGCGTGACCGGCAAGAAGGTCACCCACGTCGTGAACATCGGCATCGGCGGATCCGACCTCGGCCCGGTCATGGTCTACGAGGCGCTCAAGCCCTACGCGGATGCCGGGATCGAGGCGCTGTTCGTCTCCAACATCGACCCGACCGACCTCGCGCAGAAGACCGCAGGGCTCGACCCCGAGACCACGCTGTTCATCGTGGCGTCGAAGACCTTCACGACACTCGAGACCCTCACCAACGCGCGGCTCGCACGTGACTGGCTGTGGGCGGGGCTCACGGCATCCGGTGCCATCGCCGGCGACGAGGCATCCCGCACCGACGCGGTGGCGCACCACTTCGTCGCCGTCTCGACCGCGCTCGACAAGGTCGCAGCCTTCGGCATCGACCCGGCGAACGCCTTCGGGTTCTGGGACTGGGTCGGCGGCCGCTACTCGGTCGACTCGGCGATCGGCCTCTCGCTCGCGATCGCTCTCGGCCCCCAGGTGTTCCGCGACCTGCTGGCCGGCTTCCACGCCGTCGACGAGCACGTGCGCGCCACTGAGCTGTCGCGCAACGTGCCAGTGCTGATGGGGCTGCTGAACGTCTGGTACGTGAACTTCTTCGGCGCGCAGTCGCACGCCGTGCTCCCCTATGCACAGCAGCTGAGCCGCTTCCCCGCCTACCTGCAGCAGCTGACCATGGAGTCGAACGGCAAGTCGGTGCGCTGGGACGGCTCCCCCGTCACCACCGACACCGGCGAGGTGTTCTGGGGTGAGCCGGGAACGAACGGCCAGCACGCGTTCTACCAGCTGATCCACCAGGGCACCCGGCTGATCCCGGCGGACTTCATCGCGTTCGTGAACCCCGCGTATCCCCTCGCCGACGACGGCCAGGACGTGCACGCGCTGTTCCTCGCGAACTTCCTCGCGCAGACCAAGGCGCTCGCGTTCGGGAAGAGCGCAGCCGAGGTCGAGGCCGAGGGCACCACCGGTGCGCTGGTCGCCGCGCGCACTTTCGCCGGGAACCGCCCGACGACGTCGATCTTCGCGCCGGCTCTGACTCCGCAGGTGCTCGGCCAGCTCATCGCACTGTACGAGCACATCACGTTCACGCAGGGCACGATCTGGGGCATCAACTCCTTCGATCAATGGGGCGTCGAGCTCGGCAAGCAGCTGGCCATGCAGATCGCCCCGGCGATCGAAGGCGACGCGGATGCGGTCGAGTCGCAGGATGCGTCGACGAAGGCGCTGCTGGCCTACTACGCGGCGAACCGGAAGTAGGCGCGAAGAGGGAGGGGTGTATGCGCGTCGAGGCCGTCCTAGGCACCGGCTCGGCGAAGAAGATCACCGAGCTGCTCTGACGGCAGGCGCGCTGCACCCGCTAGCATCATCCAAAACCGAAACGCTTTCCGGATTCGGTGCCGCCCGCAAGGAGGCGTCATGAGCTCACCCCGTACTCCCCTGACCCGGAGCGCCCACGGACAGGCGGTCGCGCCGACCAGCGTGCCGATCGGACCAGACGCGTTCAGCGACGACGCCGGCACCGTGCTGCGCTGGCTGGGCATGGCCGGGTTCCTCGTCAACTCACGAGGGATCCTGCTGGCCATCGACCCGCTCCTGCAGGACTTCGACATGCCGGTGCTGATCGACTTCCCCCTCGCAAGCGGCGATGTGCCGCGACTCGACGCGGTGCTGGTCACGCATGCGGACAACGACCATTTCAGCGCCCCGACCTGCCGGGCCCTCGCCCCGGTCACGACGCGCTTCCATTCGACGCGCTACGTCGCCGGCCTCATGCAGAACGACGGGATGCCCGCGATCGGCCACGACATCGGGGATGCCTTCGAGGTCGGCGCCGTGCGCGTGCAGGTGACGCCGGCGGATCACGCCTGGCAGAACGCGGCCCCCGGGTCCGCGGATCGGGTGTTCCTCGACGAGGACTCCTGCGGGTTCTGGCTCGACACTCCGGACGGCACGATCTGGGCACCAGGGGACTCCCGACTGATCCGCGACCACCACCTGACGATGCCCGCGCCCGATGCGCTGATCTTCGACTTCTCCGACAGCGACTGGCATTTCGGATTCGCCGGCGCCGTCGAGATGGCCAACGCATACCCGGATGCCGACCTGCTCCTGCACCACTGGGGCTCCGTCGACGCCGCCGACTTCTCGCCGTTCAACGCCGACCCGGACGAGCTCTGGGACGTCGTCGTGAACCCCGAGCGGATCCACGTGCTGGCGCCCGGAGAGCTTTTCCGACTCCGGCGCCGCGGGTAGGCTCGCATGCCCCGCATGCTCGCATCCGGGCAGCTCTCCCGCATCCTGACGCTCGATGTCGACAGCGGAGACGTGCATGTCGTCCACGAATCCGCCGAGGTGCTGTACGAGGCGCCCAACTGGTCGCGCGACGGCACCGCTCTGTACGTCAACGGCGACGGCCACCTGTTCCGGTTGGGGCTGACGGAGGCCGAGCCCCCTGAGCGGATCGAATTGGGCGACTTCCCGGCGCTCAACAACGACCACGTGCTCGATCCC
>NZ_JADIJR010000022.1 GCF_017355365.1 Microbacterium sp. SD291
TCTGTGAAAGAGCCACCCATTGTTGGGTGGCTCTTTTGCGTTAACCCCCTTTGCGTCGCCGAGCGCTCAGCGCATGAGTCGCGACTCCAGGATCGCTGCGGTCTCGCTGACCGCAGCGGCGAGCGAAGCCTCATCGAGATCCGCCGCAGCCCAGGTCACGGCGACAGCCGCGATAGGCCACCCTGCGTGATCGCGCACGGCTGCGCCGACGCTGCGCAGGCCGTCGGCGACCTCGCTGTCCTCCGTGGCATAGCCGCGGGCGCGCACCTCGCGCAGCAGCTCGCGGAGTTGGCTCGGCTTGCGCGGCCCGAGTCCCGTGCGGTCCGGGAAGGCAGAGGCGCTCGGGTAGAGCGCCCTGACCTGCTCGCGGGGAAGGGCGGCGAGCATCGCGCGCCCGGATGCTGTCAGATGGGCCGGGAGGCGCACACCGACATCAGTCACGAGCGCCGGCCGCCTCGGTGCGCGCTCCTCGACGATGTAGAGCACGTCGCCGCCGCTCATCACCGCGAGGTGAGCGCTCTCGCCCAGACGGTCGGACAGAGCGGCCACCAGCGGCCGTCCGAGTCGTGCCAGCGGCTGCTGCCGCGCGTACCCGCCCGCCAGCTCGAATGCGGACGTGCCGAGTCCCCAGCGGCGCTCCTCCTTCAGATGCAGGACGAAGCCGTGCGTCCCAAGTGTCGTGAGCAGGTGATACACGGTGGATCGCGGCAGGGTGAGCTCCCTGGCTATCGCGGAGGCCGCGACCGGCGCAGGACGCCCCGCGAGGTAGCGGAGGATGCGCAGAGTGTTCTCGGCGGCAGGCACCTGACCGGCATCCGCGCCGCCTGCATCCGCAATGTCTGGGATCACAGACACAGGATGTCATGAACCGCTGTTGCGCGCGACCTCCCGGGTGTGGAATCGAGACATGAGTGATCAGCCCCCCGTTCTCGTCGGCGTCGCGCCCCTGCGCCACGCCGATGTCGTCGCCGTCGCCCGGCACGGCGCCACCGTCGTCATCGCGCCGGAGGCCCTCGAGCGGGTTTCCGAGACCCGGAAGGTGATCGACGGCCTCGCCGCCGACCCGAATCCGCACTACGGCGTCTCGACCGGGTTCGGCGCCCTGGCCACCACGTTCATCGCCCCCGACCGCCGCCTGCAGCTTCAGGCCAGCCTGATCCGCTCGCACGCTGCCGGCACCGGAGCCGAGGTCGAGCGCGAGGTCACCCGCGGGCTGCAGCTGCTGCGACTGCAGACGCTCGCCTCCGGCCGCACCGGCGTCCGCCCGGTGGTCGTCGAGACCTACGCCGCGCTGCTGAACGCGGGCATCACGCCGATCGTCCGCGAGTACGGCTCGCTCGGCTGCTCGGGAGACCTCGCGCCGCTCGCGCACATCGCCCTCGCCACGATGGGGGAGGGCGACGTGCGCGTCCTTCGACAGGCTCAGGAACCCAGCACAGAGGTCGTCCCGGCATCCGAGGCGCTCGCCGCTGCCGGCATCCAGCCGCTGACCCTCGTCGAGAAGGAGGGCCTCGCCCTCATCAACGGCACCGACGGCATGCTCGGCACTCTCGTGCTCGCGCTCCACGACCTGGACGAGCTGCTGCTCACCGCCGACATCGCAGCCGCCATGTCGATCGAGTCGCAGCTCGGGACCGACGCCGTGTTCGCCGCCGACCTGATGGCGCTGCGCCCCCAGGTCGGGCAGGCTTCGTCCGCGGCGAACCTGCGTGCGTTCCTGGGCGATTCCCCGATCGTCCAGAGCCACAAGGGTCCTGAGGACGGGCGGGTGCAGGACGCGTACTCGCTGCGCTGCACCCCGCAGGTGCACGGCACCGCGCGTGACACAGCAGGCTACGCCGCGATGATCGCTGACCGCGAGCTCGCGAGCGTCATCGACAACCCGGTGATCACGGTCGACGGTCGCATCGAGTCCAACGGAAACTTCCACGGGGCACCCGTCGCGGCCGTGCTCGACTTCCTCGCGATCTCGGTCGCAGATGTCGCCTCCGTCTCGGAGCGACGCACCGACCGCGCCATGGATCCTGCCCGCAACCACGGTCTCCCGCCGTTCCTCGCCGACGAGGTGGGCGTCGACTCCGGTCTGATGATCGCGCAGTACGCGTCCGCCGGCATCGTGTCCGAGCTCAAGCGGCTCGCTGTCCCGGCATCCGTCGACTCGATCCCCTCGTCGGCCATGCAGGAGGACCACGTGTCGATGGGATGGGCCGCCGCCCGTAAGCTCCGCCGAGCGATCGACGGCCTCGGCCGCGTCCTCGCGATCGAGATCCTCACCGGCGCCCGCGCGCTCGACCTGCGCGCACCGCTCGAGGCAGGCCCCGCCACCGGGGCCGTCCGAGACCTCGTCCGCACCGTGGCGGCGGGGCCCGGCCCCGACCGCTTCCTCTCTCCCGAGATGGAGGCCGTGACCGCACTGGTGCAGTCCGGCGCCATCGCACGCATCGCAAAGGAGCACGCTCATGACTGACACTTCGACGAGCTCAGTAACCCAGCCCGCCAGCCGAACGATCCGCGCCGCGCGCGGCAACGTCCGCACCGCCAAGAGCTGGGGGGCCGAGGCCGCCAAGCGGATGCTGATGAACAACCTCGACCCCGAGGTCGCAGAGCACCCGGAGGACCTGGTCGTCTACGGCGGCACCGGCAAGGCCGCCCGCAGCTGGGAGGCTTACGACGCGATCGTGCGCACCCTCGACGAGCTGGAGCCCGACGAGACCCTGCTGGTGCAGTCCGGCAAGCCGGTCGGCGTGTTCCGTACGCACGAGTGGGCGCCCCGGGTGCTCATCGCTAACTCGAACCTCGTCGGCGACTGGGCGAACTGGCCCGAGTTCCGCCGCCTCGAGCAGCTCGGCCTGATGATGTACGGCCAGATGACCGCAGGGTCCTGGATCTATATCGGCTCGCAGGGCATCCTCCAGGGCACTTACGAGACGTTCGCGGCCGTGGCCACCTCGCTCGGCAGGGAGTCGCTCAAGGGCACGCTGTCCCTGACCGGCGGCGCCGGCGGCATGGGCGGCGCCCAGCCTCTCGCCGTCACCATGAACGACGGCGCCGTGCTGATCGTCGACGTGGACGAGAGCCGCCTCGCCCGCCGCGTCGACCACGGCTACCTCGACGAGTACCACACCGACCTCGACACTGCGATCGCACGTGCGGTCGCAGCGAAGGATGCGGGGGAGGCGCTCTCGGTCGGCATCGTCGGAAACGCGGCAGAGGTGTTCCCGGAGCTGTTCCGCCGCGGCGTGCCGATCGACATCGTCACCGACCAGACCAGCGCCCACGACCCGCTGGCATACCTGCCGATCGGCGTCTCGGTCGCGGACTGGAAGGCCGAGGCCGAGCGCGACCCCGAGGAGTTCACCCGCCGGTCGCGCGAGTCGATGGCCGCGCACGTCGAGGCGATGGTGGCGTTCAAGGATGCAGGGGCCGCTGTCTTCGACTACGGCAACTCGATCCGCGCCGAGGCGCAGCTGGGCGGCTTCGACCGCGCCTTCGAGTTCCCCGGCTTCGTCCCGGCGTACATCCGTCCGCAGTTCGAGGAGGGCCGCGGCCCGTTCCGCTGGGCAGCGCTCTCGGGCGACCCCGAGGACATCCGAAAGACCGATCGGGCGATCGCCGAGCTGTTCCCCGAGGACGCGGCGCTGCACCGGTGGCTGGAGAAGGCGGGCGAGAAGGTCCATTTCGAGGGGCTTCCGGCCCGCATCTGCTGGCTCGGCTATAAGGAGCGCCACCTCGCCGGACTGAAGTTCAACGAGATGGTGGCATCCGGCGAGCTCTCTGCACCGATCGTGATCGGCCGCGACCACCTCGACTCCGGATCCGTCGCCTCCCCGTACCGCGAGACCGAGGCCATGAAGGACGGCTCCGACGCGATCGCCGACTGGCCGCTGCTGAATGCGCTGCTGAACACGGCGTCCGGTGCCTCGTGGGTGTCGCTGCACCACGGCGGCGGTGTCGGCATCGGCCGCTCCATCCATGCAGGCCAGGTGACCGTCGCCGACGGGACAGTGCTCGCGGCCGAGAAGCTCGAGCGCGTGCTGACGAACGACCCCGGCACCGGTGTCATGCGGCACGTCGACGCCGGCTACGAGCACGCACGGGACATCGCGCGCGAGCGCGGCCTCAAGGTGCCGATGCTGTGAGGAGGGATGGCGAACGAGCAATGACAGATGCGGTTGCGCACGGCCGGCTCGCCGGGCTCGATCAGATCGACGGCGTCGGTCGCGACGGCGCTCGCGGGGGATACTCTCGTCACCTCTGGAACGACGCCGACATGCAGCTGCGCAGCTGGTTCATCACGCGCGCCGAGCAGCTCGGGCTCACGATCGAGCATGACCGCAACGCGAACATCTGGGCATGGTGGGGCGCTCCGGGTGATGACGCGATCGTCACCGGGAGTCACCTGGACAGCGTTCCCGGTGGCGGCGCCTTCGACGGGCCGCTGGGTGTGGTCAGCGCACTGGAAGCGGTGGCCACGCTGAAACGAGAGGGGTTCGTTCCCTCCCGCCCCTTCGCGATCCTCGTCTTCGCCGAGGAAGAAGGCTCGCGCTTCGGCGTCGCCTGTCTCGGCTCGGCACTCATGGCCGGTGCGATCACTCCGGATCGTGTGCGGGCTCTGACGGATGCCGAGGGGCAGACCTACGCCGACGTCGCACGGCGAGTGGGCTTCGACGCCGCGCACATCGGTCGCGATGAGGAGTCTCTGCGCAGAATCGGCCTCTTCCTCGAGCTTCACGTCGAGCAGGGGCGGGGTCTGATCGAACTGGGTTCGGCCACAGCGGTCGCCAGCAGCATCCTCGCCCACGGGCGGTGGACCCTGACCTTCCGTGGCCAGGGCAACCACGCCGGGGCCACCCTCATGACCGACCGCGACGATCCGATGGTGACCGCGGCGCGCGCCGTCCTCGAGATCCAGGAGGCGGCGCTCGCCATGCCGGGAGCACGGGCGACGGTGGGGCGCATCTCTGCGGTCCCTGGAGGATCGAATGTCATCGCCTCGACCGTCACGATGACGCTGGATGCCCGGGCCGGCAGCGATGATGACACGCGCGAGCTGGTGGCCGACATCGCCCGGCGGACGGGAGCATCCGAGTTCGAAGAGAACTCCTGGTCGCCCGAGGTCGCCTTCGACGCGGATCTGGCGGCAAGGCTCCAGTCGGCCCTCGGTGGCGTGCCCGCACTTCCCTCGGGGGCCGGGCACGACGCGGGTGTGCTCGCGGCATCCGTACCCACCGGGATGATCTTCGTGCGCAACCCCACCGGTGTGTCGCATGCCCCCCAGGAGTTCGCTGAGCTCGACGACTGCCTCGAGGGGATCGAGGCACTTGTCACCGTTCTGAAGGGCCTGCTGTGAGCCTGTGGTGCGAGCGACTGGTCAGTGCATCGGGCACGCGCGAGCGGGTCAGGATCGAGGTGGATGCCGAAGGAATGGTGGCATCGATCACGGCCGACACCGATGCCCGTACAGGCGACATCAGTCTGGGCACGGTGCTGCCGGGGGTGGGCAATGCCCATTCCCACGCATTCCATCGGGTGCTGCGCGGACGCACGCATGCCGACGGGGGCGACTTCTGGATCTGGCGACGGCAGATGTATGGAGCAGCCGGCCGTCTTGACCCGGAGAACTACCACGAACTGGCCAGAGCCGTCTTCGCAGAGATGCTCGCCGCGGGCTACACCGCGGTGGGGGAGTTCCATTACGCGCACCATCGGCCCGACGGATCGCACTATGCGGCTCACGACATGGAAGAGGCGCTCTCCGCTGCCGCGGCCGATATCGGCATCCGGCTCACTCTTCTCGACACCGCCTATCTTCACGGCGGGATCGGGCAGCCTCTGAGCCGGGAGCAGACGAGGTTCGGCGACGATACCGCCGAACGATACCTCGATCGCTGGTTCGAGCTTCGTCGCCGGATTCCTCGACTCGGTGCCGCTCTGCACTCGGTGCGCGCGCTCACCCCCGATGAGATCTCACGGATCGTCGACGGGCTTCCCCCCGACGTGCCCTTGCACATCCATCTCTCCGAGCAGCCGGCGGAGAACGAGGCGAGTCTCGCGACCTACGGCGTGACGCCCACTGAGCTCCTCGCTGAACGGGGGGCGCTGTCGTCGAGGCTCAGCGCCGTGCACGCGACGCACCTCACCGATCGTGACATCGAGCTTCTCGGTGCTGCGGGGGTCTCGATCGTGATGTGTCCGACGACCGAGGCCGATCTCGGCGACGGAATCGGCCCGGCGAGAGCGCTGAAAGACGCCGGAGCGACGCTCGCGCTCGGTTCGGATCAGAACGCCGTCGTGGATGCGGTTCTGGAGATGCGCTCTCTGGAGATGCAGGAGCGACTCGCATCGGGTGCACGGGGACGGTTCAGCCCGGCTGAGGTCATCCTTGCGGCCGGCGCTGGAGGCTATCGCTCGCTCGGCTGGGCTCAGAGTCCCTTGGAACCGGGGGGCCCTGCCGATCTCATCGAGGTGCGCACCGACTCGATGCGCACTGTCGGCTCGGCCCCCGAGCAGCTGATCTTCGCGGCGACCGCCTCCGATCTGACCCGCGTGATCGTCGGCGGCCAGGTCGTCGTCAGCGACGGCGTTCTGGCATCCGGCGAAGAACCCGCATATATGCTTGCCCGCAGTCTGGAGGCCTTCTCATGACCGAGCTGATCACCAACATCGGTGAACTCACCACTCACAGCGAACAGCATGGGCGGCTGCGGGACGCCGCGCTCGTCATCGAAGACGGGCGCATCGCGTGGCTGGGAGAGGCGCGTTCCGCTCCCGCCGCAGATCGGGTCACCGATGCGCACGGGCGCGCGGTGCTTCCCGGATGGGTGGACTGCCACAGCCACATCGTCTTCATGGGGGACCGTGGCGCGGAGTTCGAGGCGCGGATGGCCGGTCAGCGCTACAGCGCCGGAGGGATCGCCTCGACCGTTGCCGCAACGCGGGCCGCCGGGGAAGAGGCGCTTCGAGCACAGGCGCGTGCGCTGCGCACCGAGGCGCTGCGACAGGGGACGACCACGCTCGAGACGAAGACCGGGTACGGTCTGGATCTCGAAACCGAACTGCTCAGTGCACGGGTGGCGTCGCGGGTGGCCGAGACGGCGACTTTTCTCGGTGCCCACATCGTCCCGGACGGCGCGGATCGGCGTGAATATGTCGACCTGGTGAAGGGGCCGATGCTCGATGCGGTGCGTCCTTTCGTCGACTCGATCGACGTCTTCTGCGAGGACGGCGCGTTCACTGTGGAGGAGTCCCGCGAGATCCTCCTCGCAGGCGCCGCCGCGGGCCTGCGGCTGCGCGTGCACGGGAATCAGCTCGGACATTCCGGGGGAGTCAGCCTCGCGATCGAGCTGGGTGCGGCGAGCGTCGACCACTGCAACCACCTCTCTGATCACGACGTCCTGGCCCTCTCTTCTTCAGACACCGTCGCAACATTCCTGCCCGCCTGCGACCTTTCGACGCGAGAGCCCTTCGGCCCCGCTCGCGCGGTGCTCGATGCCGGTGGCCGCGTCGCCCTGGCGAGCAATTGCAACCCGGGCAGCTCTTATACGACCTCGATGGTCTTCAACGTCGCGACGGCGGTGCTGCAGATGCGCCTGACGATCGAAGAGGCGGTGTACGCGGCCACGCGCGGTGGTGCGCGGGTGCTGGGTCTCGACAGCGGTGATGATGAGCGCGGTGTCGTGCGGGTCGGTGCGATTGCCGATCTGCAGATGCTGGATGCCCCCTCGATCGCCCACATCGCCTATCGGCCGGGTGTGCCGTTGACTGCCGCGGTGTGGCAGCGCGGGGTCGCGGCGAATGGGGTCACGGCACGATGAGACGTCTCGCTCGATCAGAGCGCTCGGTCACGCCCTGGCGCAACGGCGGCGGCCATACCAGTGAGATCGCGGTGGCCGCCGGGTCATCCGCGAACGCCGGTTTCGACTGGCGGCTGAGCGTCGCACGCATCGACGGGGATGGTGACTTCTCGGCGTACCCGGGAGTCGACCGGCTGCTGATGCCCTTGAGCGCGGGCGGCCTGGATCTTCTCGTGGACGGCGTGCGGCAGAGCATCCCGCGCTTCGAGGCGATTCCGTTCGCCGGTGAGGCACGCGTGAGCGCGGTGGATGTCACGGCGCCGAGCCTGGATCTCAACGTCATGGTGCGTCGTGAGTTCGGGACGGCGTCGCTCGGGTGTGAAGCCGTGGAGCGCACCCATCTCGTCAGCAACCGCGCCGGCGAGGTGACAGCGATCATCGCGCTCGACGGTGCGCTTCGCGTGAACGGCGAGAGCCTCGAGAGTGAGGATGCTGTGCTGAGCGGCGAGGCGGAGACGATCGAGGTCGAGGGGACAGGGCGCATCGCGATCGCCTGCGTGCGCCCCGTCTCACCGGACAGCGACTGAGCGACGCCGTCGCGGCCCGCTCACCGGATGGCGAGCTCCGCGATGTCCTCGGCGGTGAGCGCTGTGCTCCAGACGTTCAGCTCGTCGACGTCGCCGGAGAAGGGTGCGTCCCACCAGTTCACGCCGACACCGAACTCCGCCTCCGATGCTGAGAACACGTCCGGGAATCCGGTGCCGTGGAAGCTCTCCACCCCGTCGACGTACACCGATACCGAGCCGCCGTCCACGGTGAACGCGACGTGCGACCACTCGCCGAGCGGCAGCGTCCGGCCGGTTCCGGCGTCGTACCAGCGGGTCCCTGACCAGAGCATCGCGGAGCCGCCCACGCCGCTGTGCCCCTGCGGGACCAGGCTGATCCAGGATTCCGGGCTTGTGGCGCCGAAGAACGCGCTGGTGAAGGTGGTCAGCGCGTCCGGCCGCAGCCACACGCTGACCGTGTACTCGGAGCCGTGGATCAGCCCCGTCGGCAGCCTCACCCCGGATGCGCCGTCGAGGTGGATCGCGCTGCCGGAGACACCGTCCGCGACGAAGGCCGCGGCCGCGCCCGACGTGTCGAGCCGCGCTCCGGTCGTCGAGGCGTCGGGATGCAGACCCGCGCCGTCGGAGAGATCGTTCTCGAACGACCATGCCCCGGCCAGCACTCCCGGAGTGCGGGCGAGCACGGTCAGGTCGAACGACACGGACTGCGTGACGTCACCCGCTGCGACGGTCGCGGTGAGCGTGACCCGAGCATCCGCCGAACCGATCGCCGGTCGCGTGACGGAACCGTCTGTCGCGACGACCGACGCGTCGGAGCTCTCCCACGTGATGACCGTGCCACTCGTCCCCTCGGTCGGCAGCGCGAGGCCCCCGGTGATGGCAGAGGTGTCGCCCAGGTCGAGGGCTGCGACGACGGCGGCCACGGCATCCGCATCCGACAGGGTCGGCACCTTCCGACCCCACACGCTGACGCCGTGCTCGGAGAGGGCGGTGAAGCCCGTCGACCAGGCCTCGAGGGCCGGATCCCACACCGGAACGAAACTGCCGGTGTAGACCTCGCCGTCGATCGTCAGCGTCGTCGTGTTCACGTCGTCGAGGATCCAGCTGCCGTTCGCGTCGCCGGTGATCCGGCCGTTCTTCGTGAGCACGATGTCGGCAGACGCCGCGGGGGCCGCCGTGATGTCCTTGCCCATGTTCACGAGCTGCCAGTCCCCGATGACGTCGCTGCGGTAGACCTTCCCTGCTGTCTCGCCGGCGTAGCGCTGCGGCGAGATCACCGGCCAGCCGTCCTCGTTGATCCAGACCTGGTGCACGCGCACCTCGTGGGACTCGCCGCTGCCGGGGAAGCGCGCATGGAAGACGAGGAACATGCGGCCGGTCTCCGGATCCTGGTACCAGGAGTTGTGGCCGGGGGAGACGTAGCCGATTCCGGCGCCGGTTCCGGCGTCTCCGAGCTTGCGGGTGAACAGGTGGCCTCCCATGAGCTTCACGCCGTACGGCTGGATCGACGCGTCGTCGAACAGAGGGAGCGCGGGGTCGGACTTCACGTCCGCCATGTCGTTGCCCTCTGCGTCGAGGTAGGGCCCGTCCGGTGCGGTCGAGCGCGCGACGCGCACGTCGTATCCGCCGGAGGCGTCGAGACCGCCGAACGAGAGGTACAGGTAGTAGTAGCCGCTCTCGGCGTCGTACTGGATGGTCGGCGCCTCGATGCGGCTGTGGTTCCCGCCGACGAGGTGCTTCCCGTACCCCTGGTCCGGCAGCGGCTCCCCGGTCGCGGGGTCGAGGCGCAGGATGTGGATGCCGCCGGAGTACGAGCCGTAGACCATCCACAGATCGCCTTCGGCGTCGTAGAACACGTCGGGGTCGACCGCATTCGGGTGCAAGCGGGCATCGTAGACCTCGCCCGGGTTCTCGGATTCTCCGGACATCCCGGACTTCAGCAGGATGCCCTGGTTCTCGTAGGGACCGTCGACGGCATCCGCTGTCGCGATCCCGAGCGCCGAGCGCGGTGAGGAGCCCTCGCAGGCGTTGTAGTACATGGCGAAGCGGCCATCGGGCAGCTGGATGACGTCGGCCGCCCAGAGCGTGCGCGTGTTCGCCCATTCGAAGGTGTCGGCGAGCTCGGTGTAGATGTCCTCGAACAGCGCGTTGTCGGCGTCCTGCGAGAGATCGACGGTGTGCTGCTCCCAGTCGATCAGGTCGGTCGTGTGCGCCGAGGCGCCGTGCGACCCGAACGCCCAGATCTCCTCGCCCGAGGTCACGATCGACGGATCGTGCACCGTGACGTCCTGGAACTGCGGCGGTTCGGGTGAGGCGGCCGGGGGCTTGGCCCAGGCCGGTGCTGCGACCAGGCAGCCGATGGCGATCGCTCCGGCGGTGGCCAGGGCGATCGGGGTGCGGGCGGGGCGGGACATGGTGCTCCTGTTCGGCATCGGACGGAGATTCGGGCTCGGCCTTGAGCCTCGCCCGAATCTACAACGATGTAGAACAGGAGCGCAAGGAATCTCTCCAACGTTGCAGGGATGCGCTCCGCGAATCAGGAGCTGCTGGACTCCGAGTCGATCTGCAGTCGCTCGCGGAGCATCCGCTTGCCCTGCTCTCCGGCCTTCTGGCTGTTGTGCTGGATCTTGCGGAACCACTCCGCGAGTTCGGCGTCGCCGGCGGCATCGGCGTCCTCGATGTACGCCTGAATCGTCCAGGCGCTGCGCAGGGACGCCTCGAGCACGCAGACGAGGTTGTAGTCCTTGTCCTTCAGGGGGCTGTCGGGTGCGGTCATGATCTCCTCCTTCTCATCGGAGATCCAGCCTGCGCGCGCCGCCGGAATCGGGCCAGGGACTGGCGCCTCGCGGCGCGGAGGCGTACCGTGCCTCGTCGGGTGTCGGCGACCGGTCGCGGTTCAGGCTCCGGTCGCGGTTCAGACTCCGGGGATCAGGGCGTGGGCGATCGCGAAGATGGCGAGGCCGGCGAGTGCGCCGACGAATGTGCCGTTGAGGCGGATGTACTGCAGGTCGCGGCCGACCATGAGCTCGATCTTCTCGGTCGTCTCGGCGGGGTCCCACCGCTCGACCGTGTCCGTGATGATCGAGGCGATGTCGTGCCGGTAGCGGTCGACCAGGAAGACCGCGGCATCCGAGACCCAGGTGTCGACGCGGTGCTGCAGCGCGGCATCCGTCGTCAATCGCTCGCCGATCTCCTGCAGGGCCTGCACGGCGCGGCGACGGAGGCCGCTCTGCGGATCGGCGAGGGCGGTGAGCAGGCCGGCCTTCGCGGTGTTCCACGCCTCGGCGGCCAGCGCGCCGACGCGCGGGCTGTCGAAGAGGGAGGACTTCGCGTTCTCCAGCTTCGCCCTGGTGGCCGGGTCGTGCTGCAGGTTGTCGGCGAGGCGGGCGAGATAGCCGTCGATCGCGAGGCGGGCCGGATGCCCAGGGTCGGCCTGAACCGCGTGCACGAAGCGCACCGCCTCGTTGTAGACGGTGTCGTCGACGAAGCGGTGGGCGAGCTTCGGCACCCATGACGGCAGACGCCGCGAGACGAGGCCGGTGAAGGATTCGGCGTTCGCGTCGAGCCAGCGCTGGATGCTGTCGACGGCCAGGTCGACCGCGCCGCGGTGCGCGTCGGCCTCGACGATCTTCTCGAGCCAGGCACCGGCGGGCGGACCCCACTCCGGCGCCACCAGATGCTCGCGCGCGAGGTCGGTGATGAGGTCGCGCACGTCGTCGTCGCTCAGCGCGTTCAGCACCGCGGCGGCGACCGCGGCTCCCTCGTTCCCCACTCGCTCGGCGTGCGGGGCGGCGCGCAGCCATTCGCCCGCGCGCTGCGCGATCGCGGTGCTCGAGAGCTTGGTGCGCACGACGTCGGCCGCGAGGAAGTTGGTCTCGACGAACTCGCCGAGGCTGCGCCCGATCTCGTCCTTGCGGCTCGGGATGATCGCGGTGTGCGGGATCGGCAGGCCGAGGGGCCTGCGGAACAGAGCCGTCACGGCGAACCAGTCGGCGAGGGCGCCGACCATGCCGCCCTCGGCTGCGGCGCGCACGTAGGCGAGCCAGTCGATCCGTGCCTGGAACGCGAAGGCGACGACGAAGACCACGGCCATGAAGACCAGCGCGCCCAGCGCCACCGCCTTCATCCGGCGGAGGGCGCGCAGGCGGTCCTGGTCGGCGGGGGAGAGCAGAGCCATCGGCGTTCGCGGCATGACGCCATCCTCGCACGTGCGTCTGAACCGGGCGTTTCGTCTCGCTTCGCTCGCTCAACGACCGGGCGGTGCGGGATCGCTCGACGACCGGGGGTCGGGGATCGAGAGTACGCTCGAATCCGTGATCGAAGACATCAAGAAGCGCGCACTGCACCGCACCAGCATCCTGGAGGGGCAGATGCGCGGTGTCGCGCGGATGATCGAGAACGAGGAGTACTGCATGGACATCATCACGCAGTCGCGTGCGATCCAGCGGTCCCTGGAGTCACTGAACCGCCTGCTGCTGGAGAATCACCTGCAGACGCACGTGACCCACATGTTCGAAGAGGGTGGCGAGGAGCGCGACAAGGCCGTCGTCGAGCTGCTGAAGGCGTTCGACTTCGACTCGAAGTAGCCGCGCTCCCCGTCCGTCACCGTCGGCCGTCGAACACCTCATCCTCCATGGCGTCGTACCCTTCGGCCTGAGGGTCGCCGTGCGTCCCGCCGGAGAGCGCGTACTCCTCCTCGGGGGAGAGCACCAGGCGGTGCCGGAAGAACAGCCCGAACCCGAGCAGGATGATGGCGTACACGATCGCGATCGCGATGATCGCCGGCCCGAACGTCGGGTTCAGCAGGAATCCGAGGAAGATCAGTGCCGAGATCACAAGGGCCACGACCGCGCCGGGGATGCCCCACGGGCTGCGGTACGGCCGGTCGGCGTTCGGGTACTTCTTGCGAAGGATCATGAACGAGATCAGCTGGAGCGCATAGGCGAGCACGGCGCCCCACACCGCGATGTTCAGCACGATCGCTCCTGCGACGGAGCCTGCTCCCTCGGCGTCGAGCGACGCCAGCACGTCGAGCACGATCAGCGCGATGAAGCCGATCGCCGCGCCGACCACGAGGGCCACCCACGGGGTCTGACGCTTTCCTGTGAGGGAGAGGAAGCGGGGGTAGTAGCCGGCGCGTGACAGCGAGTACATGTTGCGCCCGTACGCGAACATGATCCCCTGCAGGGAGGCCAGCAGGCCGATCAGCGCGAACAGTGCGAGGACGGCGGCGAGCTGGTCGCCGACGATCGCGCGGAAGCCGTCGAGGAGCGGCTCGCCGGCGACTCCGGTCGCCTCGGCGCCCAGGATCCCGGTGTTGAGGAACAGCACGAGGAGCCCGGTCACGATCAGGGTGCCGCGAGCCCAGAAGCCCGCCTTCGGGATGTCCTGCGTCGGGTTGTGCGACTCCTCGGCGGCCAGCGGCAGCTCTTCGATCCCGAGGAAGAACCACATCGCGAACGGCAGCGCGAACAGGATCGGCAGCACGCCGTGCGGGAGGAACGCGGTCTGTCCGGGGTCGGGGGCGATGTCCCAGAGCGCAGCCCAGCTGAAGGCGCCGGAGAAGATCGCCATCGCGGAGAAGATCAGGATGATCGCGATCGAGATCACCGAGACGATGATCGCGAAGCGGAACGAGATGGCGGCCCCTGCCGAGTTCAGCGCGATGAACGCGATGTACAGGATCAGGTACCAGAGCCAGCCCGGCAGCTCGAGACCGAGCAGCTCACTCGTGATCCCGTTCGCATACGACGCCGAGAAGTACACGATCACCGCGGTGGTGGCGACATACTCGATCGTCTCGGCGGCGCCGGTGACCAGGCCTCCCCACGGGCCCATGGCGGAGCGCGCGAAGGAGTACGCGCCTCCGGTGTGGGGCATCGCGGACGCCATCTCCCCGATCGAGAAGATCATGCCGTAGTACATGACCACCAGGATCACGAAGGCGATCAGCATGCCGCCGAAGCCGGCGAAGTCGATGCCGAAGTTCCAGCCCGAGAAGTCCCCGGAGATGACGGCGGCGACTGCCAGTCCCCACAGGCCCCAGACGCCGGCGGATCGCTTCAGCGTCCGTTTCTCGAAGTACTCGCTGCCCGCCCGTGTATAGGTCGCCCCAGCGACCTTGCGGGACTCGCTTTTGTGCTCAGACATCCGCTCTCCGTTCGAGTTCGTGTAGGCGCCGGGTGCACCTTGCGCATGATTCTGACAGTCAATGGTGGTTTCGTCTACCTTTAAACGCGGGAATGATCTACTCTGAGGGCGAAGCAGGTCGGACGGCCTCTTCACCGCACGAGGACAGGAGCGAGAGATGTCGGGAAACCTGAGCATCGAGCAGCTGGATGCCGGCATCGCCGCCGGCGACATCGACACGGTGATCGTGGCGTTCGCCGATGCGCAGGGAAGGCTCGTGGGCAAGCGCGTGTCCGCGCGCCTCTTCCAGGAGGACATCCTGCACCACGGTGCAGAAGCGTGCGACTACCTGCTGTCGGTCGACGTCGACATGAACACGGTGGAGGGCTACGCGATGTCCGGCTGGGACCGCGGATACGGCGACATGGTGCTGCGCCCGGATCCCGAGACGCTCCGCGACATCCCCTGGCTCGAGGGCACGGCGCTGGTGATGGCCGACCTCGTCTGGCAGAACGGCGATCCCGTCGGGCCGTCGCCCCGGGCCATCCTCGACCGGCAGCGCGATCGTCTCGCCGAACGCGGATGGACCGCGTATGCCGGCACCGAACTCGAGTTCATCGTGTTCGACAACACGTACCGCGACGCCTGGTCACGCAAATACGAGGGCCTGACGCCCGCCACGGATTACAACGTGGATTACAACCTGCTCGCCTCCACGCGGCTCGAGCCGCTGCTTCGCGACATCCGCAGGGGCATGGACGGCGCAGGGCTGTACTGCGAGGGCGTCAAGGGCGAGTGCAACCTCGGCCAGCAGGAGATCTCGTTCCGCTACGCCGAGGTGCGTCAGACCGCCGACGAGCACGCGATCTACAAGAACGGTGCGAAGGAGATCGCCGAGCAGCACGGGCAGTCCCTGACGTTCATGGCGAAGTTCAACGAGCGCGAGGGCAACAGCTGCCACATCCACCTCTCGCTGCGCGACCAGTCCGGCTCGCCGGTGATGGCAGGCGACGGAGAGCACGGCTTCAGCCCCGTGATGGAGCACTGGATCGCCGGTATCCTCGCGACGCTTCGCGAGTTCACCCTCCTGTACGCGCCGAACATCAACTCCTACAAGCGCTTCGCGAAGGGCAGCTTCGCCCCCACCGGCGTCGCCTGGGGCATCGACAACCGCACCTGCGCACTTCGCATCGTGGGCCAGGGTTCGGCGCTGCGCGTCGAGAACCGCGTGCCGGGCGGCGACGTCAACCCGTACTTGAGCATCTCCGCGATCATCGCCGGCGGTCTGCACGGCATCGAGAACGAGCTGACGCTGCCGGAGCGGTTCACCGGCAACGCCTACGACGCGGGTGTCGATCACCTGCCGACGACGCTGCGCGATGCCGCCCAGCTGTTCGGCGAGTCCGCCATCGCGCGGAAGGCGTTCGGCGACGACGTGGTGGAGCACTACCTGCACCAGGCACGCATCGAGCTCGAGGCGTACGAGGCGGCCGTGACGGACTGGGAGCGGATCCGTGGTTTCGAACGTCTCTGATCGGGCACCCCTCGTCGGGGTCACGACCTACCTCGAGCAGGCGCAGCAGGGGGTCTGGAACGTCAGGGCCGCATTCCTGCCCGAGACGTACCTCAACGGGGTCACGCGCTCCGGCGGCATCGCCCTGCTCCTGCCCCCGCAGCCCGAGACGGCGGCGGATGCGGCGATCAGCGGCCTGGACGGCCTGATCCTGACCGGCGGAGCGGATGTCGCCCCCGAGCTCTACGGTGCGCAGCGGCATCCGCTGACCGATTCGGCGCGTGCCGACCGCGACGCGTGGGAGATCGCGCTGTTCCGTGCGGCCGAGCGCCGGCGCATGCCGGTGCTCGCGATCTGCCGAGGGATGCAGCTCGTCAACGTCGCGCGGGGCGGCACGATGCAGCAGCACCTTCCGGAGTCCCTCGGCACGGAGCGCTACCGGGCGGCACCGGGCGTCTTCGCCGAGACCGACGTCGACGTCGCACCGGGCACCGCGCTCACCGACGTCCTCGGGGACACCGCACGCGTGCACAGCTACCACCACCAGGGGATCGACCGGCTCGGTGAGGGACTCACCCCCGCGGCGCGCTCCGACGACGGACTCGTGCAGGCTGTCGTCGACACGTCAGCCGGGCACCTCGTCGGAGTCCAATGGCATCCGGAGGAGAACGCCGAGGACCGGCGCCTCTTCGAAGATCTCGTCTCACAGGCACGTGCGTTCGCCGCGCGGCGGAAGGAGGACGCACGATGAGCGCGTTCACAGTCATCAACCCGTCCACCGGAGCCGCCATCCGCGAGGTGCCGAGGGCTGACGTCGGGCAGACGGATGCCGCGATCGCGCGCGCCGTCAAGGCTCAGCGGCACTGGGCCGCACTCGCCCCGGTCGCGCGCGCCGATGCGCTGCGCGCCTTCGCCAGGGCGGTCGGGGGCGCCGCGGAGGAGCTCGCGCAGCTCGAGGTGCTGAACTCCGGGCATCCGATCGGCGCCGCACGCTGGGAGGCGTCGCACGTCGCCCAGGTGCTCAACTACTACTCCGCCGACCCGGAGCGCCTCTCCGGCCGGCAGATCCCGGTGGCGGGCGGCATCGACATCACCTTCCACGACCCGTACGGGGTCATCGGCGTCATCGTGCCGTGGAACTTCCCGATGCCGATCGCGATCTGGGCGGTCGCCCCGGCGCTCGCCGCCGGCAACGCGGTCGTCCTGAAACCCGCGGAGCTGACGCCGCTGACCGCTCTGCGAATCGGCGAGCTCGCCGTGGAGGCGGGCATGCCGGAGGGGCTGCTCGAGATCGTCACCGGATCCGGGTCCGTCATCGGCCAGCGTTTCGTCGAGCACCCGGACGTGCGCAAGGTGGTCTTCACCGGATCGACCGCCGTGGGCATCGAGGTCGCGGCCGGGTGTGCGCGCGCGCTCAAGCCGGTGACCCTCGAGCTCGGCGGCAAGAGCTCGAACATCGTCTTCGCCGATGCCGACCTCGAGCGGGCGGTGGCGGCCGTCCCCGGCTCGGTGTTCGACAACGCGGGCCAGGACTGCTGCGCCCGCAGCAGGCTGCTGGTGCAGCGCTCCGTCTACGACCGGGTGCTCGAGCTGCTCGAGCCCGCGGTCACCGGCTGGCGCGTCGGCGACCCCGCTGACGCCGACTCGGACATGGGGCCGCTGATCTCCGCCGGGCACCGCGACACCGTGGCGTCCTTCCTGGACGATGCGAACATCGCGTTCCGCGGCAGCGCCCCCGAGGGCGACGGGTTCTGGTTCGCGCCGACCGTCGTGCTCGCCGAGCCGTCCGACCGGATCGCGCAGCAGGAGGTGTTCGGGCCGGTCCTCGCCGTGATCCCGTTCGAGGACGAAGCCGACGCGATCCGCCTGGCGAACGACACCGTCTACGGCCTCGCCGGCTCCCTCTGGACCGAGAACCTCGGCCGCGCCGTGCGCGTGGCACGCGGCGTGCAGAGCGGAGTGCTGTCCGTGAACTCGCACGCCTCGGTGCGCTACTCGACGCCGTTCGGCGGCATGAAGGCATCCGGTCTCGGGCGCGAGCTCGGCCCGGATGCGGCGGAGCACTTCACCGAGACGAAGAACGTGTTCTTCGCCACGGACGAGCACTGATCACACCCCACCCCGCACCCTGCAGAGGAGAAGAAGTCACATGAGCATCGATCTCACCCAGCGACTCAAGGATCGCGTCGCCATCATCACCGGAGGAGCGAGCGGCATCGGCTTCGCGACCGCCCAGCGCTTCGCGGCCGAGGGCGCCTTCGTCATCATCGCCGACATGGATCCGGTCAGCGGCGAGAAGGCGGCGGCGGCGGTCGGCGGCGCGTTCCGTCGCGTCGACGTCGCCGACGAGCAGCTCGTGAACGACCTCTTCGACGGGGTCGCCGCGGAGTTCGGGCGCATCGACATCGCGTTCAACAACGCCGGGATCTCGCCGGCCGACGACGACTCGATCGAGACGACCGAGCTGCCCGCCTGGGACCGCGTGCAGGACGTCAATCTCAAGAGCGTGTACCTGTGCTGCCGCGCGGCGCTGCGGCACATGGTGCCGGCCGGCCGCGGGTCGATCATCAACACCGCGTCGTTCGTCGCGCTGCTCGGATCGGCGACGTCGCAGATCAGCTACACCGCGTCCAAGGGCGGCGTGCTGGCCATGTCGCGCGAGCTCGGTGTCCAGTTCGCCCGCCAGGGCATCCGCGTCAACGCGCTGTGCCCTGGACCGGTGAACACCCCGCTGCTGCAGGAGCTCTTCGCCAAGGACCCTGAGCGCGCGCAGCGCCGGCTGGTGCACGTGCCGATGGGGCGCTTCGCGGAGCCGGAGGAGCTCGCCGCGGCGATCGCGTTCCTGGCATCCGACGACTCGTCGTTCATCACGGCCAGCGCGTTCGTGGTCGACGGCGGGATCACCAACGCCTACGTCACCCCGCTCTGAGCCGGCTACGGGCGCGCGTCACAGTGTGACAGGGTGAAGGCATGAGCGAGCACGCACCGCACGAGGGCGACCTCGTCGAGGTCCGCCGGGCGGTGTACCGGCCGCTGCGACGGGGCAACGCGCTGGAGGACACCGTCGCCCGGCTCGTGCAGACGATCCGGCTCGGTGTCGTCGCGCCGGGGGAGTCGCTGCCGCCCGAGCGCGAGCTCGCGGCGTCGTTCGGCGTGAGCAGGGACACGGTGCGGGAGGCGATCAGGGAACTGGCGGACACCGGATACCTCCTTCCGCGGCGCGGTCGCTACGGCGGCACGTTCGTGGCGGATCCGCTCCCGCAGCCCGCGACCCGCCGCGCGGTGACGCCGGAAGAGGTCGACGACGTGCTGGGCCTGCGGTGCGTGCTGGAGACCGGGGCGGTGCGCGCCGCCGCGAGCCGGTCTCTGGACGCGCCGACCCGCGCCGACCTCTGGGCTCGTCACGAGGCGGCGCTTCCGGCGGGCCCCGAGGAGTACCGGCGCCTGGACACGCTGCTGCATCTGGCCATCGCGGAGGCCGCCGGCATCCCGTCGCTTGTCGCGCTCGTGGCCGAGAACCGTGCGGACGTCAACGAGTTCCTCGACACCTTCCCGCTGATGCCGAGGAACATCCAGCACTCCGGGGAGCAGCACGAGCGCATCGTGGCCGCGATCCTCGCCGGCCGCGCGGATGCCGCGGAGGCGGCGATGCGCGACCACCTGGCAGGGTCCGAAGCGCTGCTCCGCGGCTTCCTGGCCTGAACGGGCCGTTCGTCGTCTGAGGAGCTCGAGTCGGTCAGTATCGAAAGCTTCTCACCGGATACACAACTGAAATCGTTGCAATTGGATCAAGGTACTTCGGTATTCGCTGTACCTGGCGCCGAACCTGTGCTTGACTACAAGCGATTCTCAACGGGGAGGTTCCATGACAGGCACCATGCCGGCGTCGACGGCGACGACCGATGCGCGCGAGGCCGCAGGCGGCGTCGGCATCGAGGGCGTGACCAAGCGCTACGGTGACGCCACCGCCGTCGACGATCTGACGCTCGACATCCGTCCTGGCGAATTCCTGTCGCTCCTCGGGCCCTCCGGATGCGGCAAGACCACCACGCTGCGCATGATCGCCGGATTCGAGTATCCGGATGCCGGCGACATCCGCATCTCCGGCCGCAGCGTGCTCGACCTCCCGCCGTACCGGCGCGAGGTGAACACGGTGTTCCAGGCCTATGCGCTGTTCCCGCACCTGACAGTCGCCGAGAACGTCGCCTACGGGCTTCAGCAGCGTCGCGTTCCCAAGGCCGAGCAGCGCGAGCGCGTGAGCGCCGCCCTCGACATGGTGCAGCTGCGGAGATTCGCCGACCGCAAGCCCGCCCAGCTCTCCGGCGGCCAGCAGCAGCGCATCGCGCTGTCCCGTGCGCTCATCAACCGCCCGAGCGTCCTGCTGCTCGATGAGCCGCTCGCGGCGCTCGACCGTCAGCTCCGCGAGGAGATGCAGGTCGAGCTCAAGCTGCTGCAGTCGCGCCTCGGCACCACGTTCGTGTTCGTCACCCACGACCAGGCGGAGGCGCTGTCGATGAGCGACCGGATCGCCGTGATGCGCGCCGGCCGCATCGAGCAGCTGGGCGCTCCTGCGGCGATCTACGCGGAGCCGGCCTCCGCATACGTCGCCTCGTTCATCGGCCAGCAGAACTTCCTGCACGGCACGGTGCACGCCTCCGGTGACGCGGTGCAGACGCCCCTCGGCGTGATCGGCGGGCGGTGGAGCGGCGGCGCGGTGCCGGCCGGGCAGCCCGCGGTGGCGGCGATCCGGCCCGAGTTCATCCGGCTCGAGGATGCCGGCGCGCCGGGCGACGGCGCCAGGGGCGTGGTCCTGAGCGTCTCGCATCTCGGCGAGACCCTCCAGGTCGTGGTGGAGGCGGGCGCCGGCCTCAAGCTGCTGGTGCGCACCCCGGCACCGGCCGCGCCCCGGCTCCAGCCGGGTGACGAGATCCGCTGCGCCTGGAACCGGGCGGACGTGCACCTGTTCGCCGCAGACGGAGCACCCAGCGCCGCGACCCACACGATCACCCTCCCCGCGAATGCCACCTGAGCACGCAGCAGAACCCCGCCCGAACACCCGCACGAGTCCACACGCACGAAGGAGTGCCATGAACGACACGACCAGCATCCGCATCCTCGCCGACAGCAAGGCGGCGCCGATCCTGCGCCACCAGCTCACCCGCCGCGGGTTCATGAGCACTGTCGCCGCTCTCGGCGCCGCCGGCCTCCTCACCGCCTGCACCCCGGCCGGCGGGGGCAAGCCCGCGGCGCAGGCCACCGGCGGCGAGATCGAGGGGTCGCTCTCGATCTACAGCTGGGGTGAATACGACGCGCCTGAGGTCGTCGAGGCCTTCACGAACGAGCACGGCGCGAAGGTCGTGATGGACACCTTCGCCTCGAATGAGGAGATGATCGCCAAGCTGATCGCCGCGAAGGGCAGCAGCGGCTACGACCTGGTGGTGCCGACCGGCGTGTTCATCCCGCAGATGATCGAGAACGGGCTGCTCACGAAGCTCAACCTCGACCTGATCCCGAACATCGAGCACATGGACCCCGAGTTCCTCGGTCGCGCGTGGGATCCGGAGAACGAGTACTCGATCTGCAAGGCGTGGGGCACGACCGGCTTCGTGTACGACAAGACGGTCATCACCCGGGAGCTCGCGACCTGGGCCGACTTCATCGACGCGGCGGGGAACGAGGCCTCGGGCAAGACCTCCGTCCTCGACGACCCCTCGCCGATGTGCGGCATCTACTACTGGGCGAACGGCATCGACTGGAACACGACCGACCCCGCAGATCTCGACGCCTGCGAGAAGTTCATGGTCGAGGAGCTCGCGCCGCACATCTCCGCGTTCGACTCGTACCCCGGCGGCTCGGCGATCCCGCAGGGCTCGCACGTGCTGATGCAGGCCTGGAACGGGGACGCGCGCATCGGCATCCTGGAGTCGCCCGACCCCGACCGCTGGCAGTGGGTGCTCGGCGCGCCGGACACGGAGATCTGGATGGACAACTGGGCGCTCGCCGCAGGAGCTCCGCACCCGGAGGCGGCGCACGCGTTCCTGAACTTCATCCTCACCCCGGACGCGCAGCTGGCGCAGGTCGACTACATCGGCTATCACACCGGTGCCGCCGGCATCAGCGAGGCCGCGGAGGAGGCCGAGCTCGAGCGCCTCGACCTGGTGTTCTTCGACGAGGCGCAGGTCGCGACCATGCACGAGGGCAAGGTCGGCGAGCAGCAGGCGCGCGTGGTCGAGATCTGGAACGCGACGAAGGCGGCAGCGGGTGCGTAGGCCCCGCTACCTGCTCGCGATACCCGCCTGGATCTGGCTGCTGGCATTCTTCGTCGCGCCGATCGGGATGGTGGTGTGGTTCAGCTTCGGGTACAAGCCGGGCATCTTCGGCACCCACGCGAACGACGTGCTCTCGTTCGACCGCTACATCGAGGCGCTGTCGCCGACGTTCTTCACGACGTTCCAGAACACGCTCTGGGTAGGCATCGCCGGCACGGCGCTGTGCCTGATCATCGGGATGCCGGTGGCGTACTGGATGGCGGTCAAGGCTCCGCCCGCACGACGGGGCCTGCTGCTGGCGCTGGTGATGGTGCCGTTCTGGACGAACTTCCTGGTGCGGACGCTGGGGTGGCAGGTCATCCTCTCGCCGGAGGGCTGGCTGTCGACTCTGCTCCAGGACCTCGGGATCACGCACGGCCCGATCGAGGTGCTGTACACGCGGGGCGCCGTGCTGCTCGGCGTCGTCTACAACTACCTGCCGCTGATGATCCTCCCGCTCTTCGTCGCGTTCGACAGGGTGAGCACTCCGCTGCGCGAGGCGAGCGAGGACCTGGGGGCGAACGGCGTCAGCACCTTCTTCCGGATCACCGTGCCGCTGGCCAGACCCGGCATCATCGCCGGCGTGCTGCTGGTGTACATCCCGCTGATGGGTGACTACATCACGGCCACCGTGCTCGGCGGAGCACAGGGCAACATGATCGGCCAACTGGTGGCGAGCCAGTTCGGCACGGCGCAGAACTGGGCGCTCGGATCCGCGATGGCGGTGCTGCTGATCATCGTGATCATGCTCTCGGTCGCCGTGGCCGCCGCGATCATCTGGCTGATCACGCTGCCGCTGCGCACACGGAACCGCCTCGTGCTGGGGGTGGCGGCATGAGCCGGGCGCGGCGCCGCGGCCGGGTCGGCGACAGGGTTCTGGCCACGTGGTCGGTGCTCGTCTTCGTCTTCCTGTTCCTGCCGATCATCGTGATCGTGATCTCCTCCTTCAACTCCGGCCGGCTCCTGGTCGCGTGGGACGGCTTCAGCCTCGAGCCGTTCGCCGCGATCCTGGAGAAGCCGGTGATCCGCGATGCGGTGATGGTGTCGATCCGCACCGGCCTGATCGCCGCGGTGCTGGCCTCACTGCTCGGCACGCTGGCCGGCATCGCGATGGCGAGGCGACCGGGACGCTGGGTCTGGTGGTTCCTCGGACTCCTGCTGCTGGTCTCGGTCACACCGGAGATCGTCGACGCGGTCGCGCTGCTGCCATGGCTGGTGTTCCTCGGCCAGGATCTCGGGATGGCGCTGTTCAGCGACGGGACCGCGCGTCTCGTCGTCGGGCACTCGCTGTTCTCGGTCGCGATCGTCTCGTACATCGTCAGGGCTCGACTCGTCGGTCAGGACGCCCGGCTCGAGGAGGCCTCGGCCGACCTCTACGCGACGCCGGTGCGCACCTTCTTCCGGGTGACGCTGCCGCTGGCGATGCCTGCCGTGCTCGCCGGGTTCCTGCTGTCCTTCACTCTGAGCCTCGACAACACCGTGGTGTCGGCGTTCGTGCAGGTGTCGGGCACGACGCCCTGGCCGGTGTACGTGCTGAGCGCTCTGCGCAGCGGCCTGCGGCCGGAGATCGCCGCGGTGTCGACGATCATGCTCGTGCTCACGCTCGTGGCGCTCGCACTGGTCGCGGTGGTGCTGCGGAGAGCGGGGGACTCGGCCACCGAGATCGCCCGGACCATGGCAGGAGGATGACATGACCCATGCCGATATCGTGTTCACCGGCGGGCGCCGGGGAGGGCGGGCTTTCCTCGCGGACGCGGCGCGGCGCACGGCGCCCGCTGTCGCGGTCACAGGAGGCAGGATCAGTGCCGTCGGACACGACCTGGAGGACCTGATCGGGCCGCGCACCGAGGTCGTCGACCTCGCCGGGCGGCTGCTCGTGCCGGGATTCCAGGACGCTCACGTGCATCCGGTCTGGGGCGGTCTCGACATGCTGCGCTGCGACCTGTCCGCACTGTCGACGCGCGAGGAGTACCTCGCCCGGATCGCCGAGTACGCCGCGGCTCACCCCGAGGGCTGGGTGCTCGGCGGAGGCTGGCAGATGTCGGCCTTCCCCGGCGGCACGCCCACGGCGGACGACCTCGACACGGCCGTGCCCGATCGGCCGGCGTTCCTGCCGAACCGCGACGGCCACGGCGCGTGGGTGAACTCGCGCGCGCTCGAGCTGGCCCGCATCACCCGGGACACGCCGGACCCGGTGGACGGGCGCATCGAGCGCGATGCCGAGGGGGAGCCGACCGGCACCCTGCACGAGGGCGCGATGGGGCTGGTCAACCGGCTGCTCCCGCCCGAGCCGCCGGAGCGACTCGTCGACGCCCTGCTGATCGGCCAGCGGCACCTGCACTCGTACGGCATCACCGCCTGGCAGGATGCCATCGTCGGCACGCAGTACGGCGATGCGGGCGATCCGCTGCCGGCGTACCTGACGGCGGCGGCGTCAGGGGCCCTGACGGGACGCGTGGTCGGATCACTGTGGTGGGACCGCGCGCGGGGCCTCGAGCAGATCGACGACATCGTGGCACGTCGCGCGTCCGGCGTCGTCGGCCGCTTCAGCGCCCGCAGCGTGAAGATCATGCAGGACGGCGTGGCGGAGAACTTCACCGCGGCGATGCTGGAGCCGTACTGCGACGGCCACGGGCATCCGGGCGCCGACGACGGCATCTCGTTCGTCGAGCCGGAGCTGCTGAAGGAGGCGGCGACGCGATTGGACGCGCTCGGGTTCACCCTGCACTTCCACGCGATCGGCGACCGCGCGGTGCGCGAGTGCCTGGACGCCGTCGAAGCCGCTCTCGCCGCGAACGGCCCGAGCGGGAACCGCCACCACATCTCGCACATCCAGGTCGTGCACCCCGACGACGTCCCGCGTTTCCGCGCCCTGGACGTGGCCGCGAACATGCAGATGCTGTGGGCGACGCTCGAGCCGCAGATGGTGGATCTGACCATCCCGTTCCTCGGCGACACGCGCTCCGCATGGCAGTACCCGTTCGGCGACCTGCTGCGCTCCGGGGCGGCGCTCGCGGCAGGCAGCGACTGGTCGGTGTCGACGCCGAATCCGCTCGCGGCCATCCACGTCGGGGTGAACCGGCGCTCCGCGCCCACCGAGTGGGAGGGCGACTACCCGCCGTTCCTGCCGGAGCAGGCGATCGACCTCGGCACGGCGCTCGCCGCGTACACCGCAGGGTCGGCGCGGGTGAACCATCTCGACGAGACGGGGACGATCGCGGTCGGGATGCTCGCCGACCTGGCCCTGCTCGACCGGGACCCGTTCGAGCATCCGGCCGAGGAGATCGGCCTCACCGAGGTGATCGGCACGTGGGTCGAGGGCGAGCGGGTGCACGAGGCCGGCTGATCGGGCCGGCCGGCCGACCGGGCGGGCCGACAGGCGCAGGCCGGCGGTTCAGACCAGCGGGAGGGCGCCGTCGTACTCGGTCGAGGTGAGCTGCGGGCCGTCGTCGGCGCCGAACACCCTGGCGGTGCCGGGGTCGGTGTCCCACGCACGCCAGCCCGGGTCGTGCCGGTGCAGGAACGACACGGCGGTCGCGTGCATGAGGTCGGCGAGACGCTGCGGCGGAGCAGGTCCCGCCAGACGGCGGACGCGGGGCGCGTCGAGCACATCCCACCAGAACGGCACGTCCAGGCAGTGGCATGACCAGCCGAGCACGGGCGACACCCACGCGAACCGGTACGCCCACGTCGACTCGCCGTCCCGCGCCTCCGCGACGCTCACCACCAGTGAGCGGAACACCTCGTCGGCGATGTAGCGTCCGAGCAGGCCGATCGCGTTGCGGCGGTGCGCGCGGTTGGCGGCCAGCCAGCTGCGCCGCCGCGGCGCATCCTGCGCGAGCAGCGGCAGGGCGAGGCTCCGCGGCAGGTGGCGCAGGAACATCGGGGCCGTCTCCAGCGCGGTCGTGAACTCGTCGTCGGTCGCGCCGAGGAGGAGCGGCTTGCCTGCGCCGACGCCGGAGCGGAGGGAGTCGACGGTCGACTGCCGGATCAGGTCGTCGTCGATCACCGGCCCCCACGGCACGCCATCGTGCAGCGGGGTGAGCAGGGCTGCGAGCCCGCGCTTGCCGAGCAGGCCCGCCTCGTACTGACGCCGGGTGAGCCGGCGCTCGCTCGTGCTCCGGAATCCCCGCAGGTCGGGGCGGACGCCGGCCAGTTCGGCGAGGCGGATGCTGCGCTGCCGCGCGACGTCCCGCGGAATGTCGGCGAGTGCTCCGGAGAACGAGATCGCCCCCTGGAACAGATGCTGCGCCGACGGCATCCCGAGCAGCGTGAGCACCGCGCCGCCGCCTGCCGAGTGCCCGGCGATCGTCACCCGCCCCGCATCGCCGCCGAAGGCCGCGATGTTCCGCCGCACCCACTCCAGCGCCGCCAGCCAGTCGCGCACCCCGCGGTTGTCGGGCGCGCCGTCGATGACGCCGAAGCCGTCGAAGCCGAGCCGGTAGGAGACGGTCACCGTGACGACGCCGTCGCGGGTGAAGGTGCCGCCGTCGTACCAGGAGCCGACGGGGGAGCCGGCGGAGTAGCCGCCGCCGTGGAACCAGACGAGCACGGGCAGGGCAGCGGGGGCGAGCGACGGGGTGAAGACGTTGAGGTTGAGCGTCTCGGCGCCGGGGACGCTCGGCTCGGGGATGAAGGCCCCAGGCTCCTCGCGGCGCTGCGGCGTGGGGCCGTAGGCGATGGCATCGCGGAGCCCGCTCCATGGCTCGACGGGCTGCGGGGGGAGGAACCGGTTGACGCCGACCGGAGCGGCGGCGAACGGGATGCCGAGGAACGCCAGGTCTCGGGCACGGCGGACCCCTCGGATCGGACCTTCCGCCGTCCCCACGACCGGATCTTCGCCCATGCTGCTCACTCCTGGACCGCCAGTATGCAGTCGGATGCAGGGGCGGTCACGCTGCTTGCGCGAACGCGCCGGATGTGCTGAGCCGTGCCCAGCGCATCCGGCGCGTCAGCCGATCAGGAGGAGGCGGCCTCGTCGGCGACGTCGAGCGCCTGATCGATCGCGGCGAGCCCGCGGACGAGCTCCTCCTCGGAGATCACCAGCGGGGGAGCGACGTGCACGCGGTTGAAGTGCGTGAACGGCCAGACTCCCGCCCGCTTCGCCGCGGCGGCGAAGGCGGCCATCGGCGCGGCATCCGCGCCGGACGCGTTGAACGGCACCAGCGGCTCGCGCGTCTCCTTGTCGCGCACCAGCTCGATCGCCCAGAACAGGCCGCGTCCGCGGACCTCTCCGACGGACGGGTGCTTGTCGACCCAGGAGCGCAGCGTCGGCTCGACGACGCGCGAGCCCAGGTCGCGCACGCGCTCCAGGATGCCGTCGCGGCGGAACACCTCGAAGGTGGCCACACCCGCGGCGCACGCGAGCGGATGACCGGAGTAGGTCAGCCCGCCGGCGAACGGCACTGTGTCGAACGCCCTCGCGATGCGGTCGCTGATGATCACCCCGCCGAGCGGCACGTAGCCGGAGTTCACGCCCTTGGCGAAGGTGATGAGGTCGGACTTCGCGCCGACCGCATCGATGCCGAACCACTCGCCCAGGCGCCCGAAGCCGACCATGACCTCGTCGGCGATGTACACGATGCCGTAGCGGTCGCACAGCTCGCGCACGCCCTGCAGGTAGCCGGGCGGCGGGATCAGCACGCCGTTGGTGCCGACCACGGTCTCGATGATGATCGCCGCGATCGTCTGCGGGCCCTCGAGCTGGATCGTCTGCTCGAGGTGGGCGAGAGCCCGCTCAGACTCCTGCTCCGGGGTCTCCGCATGGAACGGCGAGCGGTAAAGGTACGGCCCGAAGAAGCGGACCGCACCGGTGTCGACCGTGTCGTTCGCCCAGCGCCGAGGATCGCCCGTGAGGGAGATCGCCGTCGCGGTGGAGCCGTGGTAGCTCCGGTACATCGAGAGCACCTTGCGCCGGCCCGTGGACTGCCTGGCCATGCGCACCGCGTACTCGTTCGCCTCGGCGCCGCCGTTGGTGAAGAAGACCTTCTCCATGCCGTCGGGCGCGACCTCGGCGATGAGCCGGGCGAGCTCGCCGCGGACGTCGTTCGCGACCGACGGCTGGATCGTCGCCAGCCGGCCGGCCTGCTGCTGGATCGCGGACACGAGGTCAGGATGCTGATGCCCGAGGTTCAGGTTCACCAGCTGGCTCGAGAAGTCGAGGTAGGCGTTGCCGGCGTAGTCCCAGAAAGTCGACCCCTCGCCCGCGGCGACGGGAAGCGGGTCGATCATTCCCTGCGCGCTCCACGAGTGGAACACGTGCCCGCGGTCGTCCGCGCGCACCTGCGCCTCCGCCTCGGCGGCCGGGAGGGGGTGCTCGGCACCGTGCCGGTCGATGTGGTTCGTCATCTCAGTCCTCGTTCAGTGGTTGCTGGGGAAGCCCAGGTCGATCTGCGACGGCGTGTGGTCGGGCCAGCGGGTGGTGACGACCTTGGAACGAGTGTAGAAGTGCACGGACTCGGGGCCGTAGATGTGCGAGTCGCCGAACAGCGAGTCCTTCCAGCCGCCGAACGAGAACGCGCCGACCGGCACCGGGATCGGCACGTTCACGCCGACCATGCCGACCTCGATGTCGAACTCGTACTGGCGGGCCGTGCCGCCGTCGCGCGTGAAGATCGCGGTGCCGTTGCCGTACGCGTTCGAGTTCACGAGCTCCACGGCCTCCGAGTAGTTCTCCACCCGGACGACGGAGAGCACGGGGCCGAAGATCTCGTCCTCGTAGACCTTCATGCCGGGGGCGACCTGATCGATCAGGCTGACGCCGATGAAGAAGCCGTCAGAGTCGAACTGCTGCGTCGTGCCGTCGACGACGACCTTGGCGCCCTCGGCGGCGGCTCCTGTGACGTAGGAGGCGACGCGGTCACGGTGCTCGCGGGTGATCAGCGGGCCCATCTCGCTCGCGGCGTCGTCTCCGGCGCCGATGGTCAGGCCCTCGATGCGGGAGGCGATCGCCGCGATCAGGTCGTCGGCGACGTCGCCGACCGCGACCAGCACGGAGACCGCCATGCAGCGTTCGCCGGCGGAGCCGTAGGCGGCGGAGATCGCGGCGTCCGCGGCCGCATCGATGTCGGCATCCGGCATCACGACCATGTGGTTCTTCGCGCCGCCGAGGGCCTGGACGCGCTTGCCGTTGGTGGAGGCGCGCTGATAGACCGAACGGGCGATCGGGGTGGAGCCGACGAAGCTGATCGCCTTGACCTTCGGCGAGTCGAGCAGCGCGTCGACGGCCTCCTTGTCGCCGTTGACGACGTTGAGGACGCCGGCCGGAAGGCCGGCCTCGAGGAAGAGGTTGGCCAGCCAGACCGCGGCCGACGGGTCCTTCTCGCTGGGCTTGAGGACGACGGTGTTGCCGCAGGCGATCGCCGAGGCGATCATCCACAGCGGCACCATCACCGGGAAGTTGAACGGGGTGATCGCGGCGACGACGCCGACCGGCTGCTTGACGGAGTGCACGTCGACTCCGCGGGAGACCTGCTCGCTGCGCTCGCCCTTGAGCAGGTGCACGAGGCCGGCGGCGAACTCGACGTTCTCGATGCCGCGGGAGACCTCGCCCGCCGCATCCGAGAGCACCTTGCCGTGCTCGCTGGTGACGATCGCGGCGAGCTCGGGAGTGCGGTCCTTCAGGAGCTGGCGCAGGCGGAAGAAGACGTCGGCGCGCTTGATCAGGCTGGTCTCGCGCCAGGCGGGGAGGGCAGCGGCGGCCGCGGCGATGGCGGTCTCGACCTCGGCGGTCGACGCGAACGCGACCTGCTTCGAGACCTGGCCGGTGGCCGGATCGAAGACCTGGCCGGTGCGGGCGGCCTCGGCGGTCTCGACTCCGTTGATGACGTGACGGACGATGTCCACGAATTCTCCTCGATGTGGGGGATGTGCGTGATCGAACAATCTGACCGACATTCGATACGCTGGCTTGCATCAATGATCACAGAGCAGAGAGGGGCATCCAGGTGTCAGAGCGTCAGGACTTCGACGAGTATCGGACAGAACGTCCGGCACGGGAAGCCGATGCGCTGCTCACGGTCGCCGACGTGCTCGCGATGCCGGCGCTGCAGGCCGGATCCCCCGACGTGATCGTGGGCGGTGGCGCCCTCGAGGCGGCGGTGCGCTGGGCGCACGTCTCGGACAGTGCGGGCGTCGCCCGGCTTCTCGACGGCGGTGAACTGCTGCTCAGCACGGGGGCCGGATGGCCGGATGACCCTGCCGCACTGCGGGAGTTCGCCGTCGGCCTGCACTCTTCCGGCGTGGCGGGGATCGTGGTCGAGCTCGGCGGCGCGCATGCGGTGATCCCGGATGCTGTGGTGGATGTCTGCACCGAGGCGGGGCTCGCGCTGATCGCGCTGACGAGCGAGGTGAAGTTCGTGGCGGTCACCGAGGCGGTGCACCGCGCGCTGATTGCGGCGCAGACCGGCGCGCTGCGCGAGCGCCAGCACCTGCACGAGCTGTTCACGGCGCTGAGCCTGCGCGGAGCGCCCGCAGACGTCGTCGTCGCCGAGACCGCACGGGCGCTCGGAGCGCCGGTGCTGCTGGAGAACCTCGCCCACGAGGTGATCGCCCAGGAGAGCCTGCGGATGCCGGTGGCCGACGCCGTCAGGAGCCGTCATCGCTCGGATGCCGAGCGGATCCCCGTGCAGGCCAGGGGCGTCCGCTGGGGGACCCTGATCGGCCTGCCCGGACCGGCGCACCCCGCCGGCCGGCTCACCGTGCTCGAGCAGGGGGCGACGGCCCTCGCTTTCGGCTGCCTCGCCGACGGCGGGGACACGGAGTGGGCGCTGCTCGCCCAGCGCGGCGTGATCGACGACCTCCTCGGCGCGCGGTTCGCGAGTGCCGACGACATCGCCGCCCGGCTCGAGGCCGGCGGCTTCCGCGTCGCCGGCAGACGATGCCACGGCATCCTGCTGCGGGGCACCGGCTCGATCAGCGACCTCGCCTACCGCGCGCGACTCGCCGGGTGCGCCGTGGTCGCCGCTCGCGTTGGCGATGACGACGTCGCGCTGCTGTCGCTGCCGGCATCCGCCGTTCTGGGCGATGACATGCTCGCCAAGATCGCCGGCCCCGATCGCACGGTCTTCGTCGGGCCCCCGGCCGATGAGGTGCTCGACCTGCTCGCGTCGCTGCGCGCCGCGCGGGACCTCGCAGACAGCGACCCCTCCGATGCCGGTCCTCGGATCCGCCGCGTCGACGGCCGCCCGCTGGAGCGCCTGGTCGCCCGGCTCCGCGACGATCACCGGCTGCACGAGCACAGCGAGCGGATGCTGGCCCCGCTGATCCGCCACGACCGCGAGCGCCGCGGCGACCTGCTGGACGTGCTGTCAGCACTCGTCGCGCACCCGGGCAACCGCTCGGCGGCCGCAGCGGCCAGCCACCTGTCGCGGTCGGTGTTCTACCAGCGGCTCACCCTGATCGCGGACCTGCTCGACGCGGATCTCGATGACGGCGAGACCCTTGCGGCGCTCCACCTCGCGCTGCTGGCCAGGCGGCGCACCGCATCCTCCTAGCCGCCCGGCCCCGCCCCGCCCAGCCCAGCCCAGCCCGCGAGACTTCACGAATGTCTCGAAATCGGGCCGAATCCGTGACATTCGTGAAGTCTCGCGAGTTGTGGCGGGTCAGAGGACGCTCTGCGCCCGGGTGAGCACGTCTCGGAGGATCTGCTCGATCTCGCGGAACTCCGGCTGCCCGATGGTCAGCGGCGGCGCCAGCTGGATGACGGGGTCGCCCCGGTCGTCGGCGCGGCAGTAGAGCCCGGCCTCGTAGAGGGCGGGGGAGAGGAAGCCGCGCAGCAGGCGCTCGGACTCGGCATCGTCGAAGGTCTCGCGGGTCGCCTTGTCCTTGACCAGCTCGATGCCGAAGAAGTATCCGTCGCCGCGGACGTCGCCGACGATCGGCAGGTCGAGGAGCTTCTCGAGCTCCGCCCGGAACAGGGGCGAGTTCTCGCGCACGTGGCCGTTCAGGTTCTCCTCGTCGAAGATCGCGAGGTTCTCCAGCGCGACCGCCGCCGAGACGGGATGCCCGCCGAACGTGTAGCCGTGGTAGAACGTCGTATCGCCCTTCGAGAACGGCTCGTAGATGCGGTCGCTGACGATCGTCGCGCCGATGGGGGAGTAGCCGCTGGTCATGCCCTTGGCGCAGGTGATCATGTCGGGCACGAAACCCATGCCGGTGCATGCGAAGGTGTGACCGAGGCGGCCGAACGCGCAGATGACCTCGTCGGAGACCAGCAGCACGTCGTGCCTGTCGCAGATCTCGCGCACCCTGGCGAAGTAGCCGGGAGGGGGCGGGAAGCAGCCGCCGGAGTTCTGCACGGGCTCGAGGAAGACCGCGGCCACGGTCTCCGGTCCTTCGAACAGGATCATCTCCTCGATGCGGTCGGCCGCCCAGCGGCCGAAGGCCTCCACATCATCGGCGGGTGCGCCCATCTCGGCGGCACGGTAGAAGTTCGTGTTCGGCACGCGGAACCCGCCGGGGGTGACCGGCTCGAACATCGCCTTCATCGCGGGGATGCCTGTGATCGCCAGCGCGCCCTGCGGGGTGCCGTGATAGGCGATCGCCCGGGAGATGACCTTGTGCTTGGTGGGCTGGCCCATCAGCTTCCAGTACTGCTTCGCGAGCTTGAACGCGGTCTCGACGGCCTCGCCGCCGCCGGTGGAGAAGAACACCCGGTTGAGGTCGCCGGGTGCCTCCTCTGCCAGCCGGTCGGCGAGCTCGATCGCCGCGGGATGCGCGTAGGACCACAGCGGGAAGAACGACAGCTCGGACGCCTGCTTCGCGGCGGCGTGCGCGAGGCGGCGACGGCCGTGCCCTGCGTTCACGACGAAGAGGCCGGCGAGGCCGTCGAAGTACTCCTTGCCCTTCGAGTCCCAGATGCGGTGGCCGTCGCCCTTGACGATGATCGGCACGCCGGATTTCTCCATCGTGGACTGCCGGGTGAAATGCATCCAGAGGTGGTCCTTGGCCATCGCCTGGAGCTCGGCCTCGGTCGGGATCGTGCGGGTGGTGGCGATGCTCATCTGGTCCCCCAGTTGTAGAGCTGCTTCTGCAGCTTGGCGTAGATGAAGGTTTCGGTGGACAGCACGCCCTCGATCGGGCGGATGCTGTCGTTGATCGTCGCCAGGAGGTCCTCGTCGTCCTCGCAGACGACCTCGGCGAGGATGTCGAAGGATCCGACGGTGATCACGACGTAGTCGATGGCGTCGATCGCGGCGACCGCCTCGGCCACGACCCTCGTGTCGCCGGTGACGCGGATGCCGATCATCGCCTGCCGGCGGAAGCCGAGCTGCATCGGGTCGGTGACGGCGACGATCTGCATCACTCCCGAATCGGTCAGCCGCTGCACGCGCTGGCGGACAGCGGCCTCGCTGAGGCCGACCACGCGGCCGATGTCGGAGTACGAGCGCCGCCCGTCCTCCTGCAGCAGCTCGATGATCGTCTTCGAGACATCATCGAGTGCGGGATGTTTCTTCGTCGAAACCATGGTGCGATCTTCGCACCAGAATTCACTATTTGCAACTGATTTCGAAGGTGTAAAGGTGATTAGCCTCCGAAATCGACCGTATTCGTCAGTTCAAGAGTCGAGTGGTCCTAGCCACGCGCTCGCCGCGGTCGCGTGCGCCGACTCCGGATCGGAGGGATGGAAGGCGCCGGCGAGAACGTCGCGGTACAGCCGGGAGAGCTCGTTCGAGGAGAAGTAGGAGCCGCCGCCCGCCGTGAGCATCGCCTGGTCGACGACGTGCTTCGACATCGTGATCGCGCGGTGCTTGACGCCCGACAGCAGGGTGAACCAGCGCGCCCCGTTGTCGGCCAGTTCGTCGACGTCTCTGGCCAGCGACGCGATCTGCGGCGGCAGGGCGTCGTACGCCAGGGCCATGTCGGCGATGCGCCAGCGGATGTCTGGGTCCTGGCTGTAGGCCCGCTGAACCGGTCCCTGAGCTTGTCGAAGGGTCGATCGCCGGCTCTGCACGGTCAGCACGGCGAGGTCGAGGGCTCGCCGGGCGATGCCGGTGTAGACCGAGGCGAGCAGGATCTCGAACACGCTGAAGATCCCGAACACGATCGGGTCCGGGTTGGGGTCCGGATCGATGCGCCGCACCACGTGCGCGGCATCCGCCACCGCGTCATCCAGCCGGGTGGTCCGGCTCTGCGTCGCGCGCATGCCGAGCGTGTCCCAGTCGTCGGAGGTCGCTACGGCGTCCGTCCGCTCGATGAACGCGAACACGAGCTTCGGGGCGTCCGCGCTCGTGGTGTCCAGGCCGTGCAGGCCGAGCATCGTCCACACCGGCGCGAGCGAGGTGAAGATCTTCGTGCCGGTGAAGGCGTAGCCACCGCCGTCGAGCGGCCTGGCGTCGGTGTCGCTGCCGAACAGGACGAGGTCGTTGCCACCCTCGCTGATGCCGAATGCGAAGACCTCGCCGCGCACGGCGCCGTCCTGCACGAACTCGAGCCCGGGCACGCCCCGGTCGGAGAACACCTTCGCGACGCCGGTCCAGACGAGGTGCATGTTGATCGCGAGGGCGGTGGCGGGGGCGGCAGTCGCCAGGCGCTGCTGGAGGATCGCGGCTTCCGCGAGACCGAGGCCGGCGCCTCCCCGCTCGCGCGGCACCAGGATCGCGAGGTACCCCGCGTCCCGCAGCTCGTCGAGGTCCTGCTGCGGGAACGTGTTCTCGCGGTCGTGGATGGGCGCGCGCTCGCGGATCCGGTCGAGGAGATCGTCCGGAAGGAACGCAGCCGGGTCGAAATCGCTCATGCCAGTGTCGCTCATGCCAGTGCCTCCAGGAGATGGCGGATCGAGTCCTCGGGCCTGTCGCGGTGCGGGGAGTGGCCTGCGCCTTCGACCACGGACATCGTCAGGAGAGGGTTGGATGCCAGGGCGTCCGCCGCGGTCGCGCCGGTGAACAGGCTGTAGACGGCCGGGTCGGCGCCGATCACGTGGGCCGGAACCGTGAGGCGCGCGACGTCGGCCCGCACGTCCCACGGCTTGTTCTGCGCGCTCGTCTGCTCGACCGCCCAGCGGCTGGCGCGGTGCACCGCGTCGACCTTGAGTTCGATGTCCTGCGGGTGCCAGTGCGGATGCTCCGCCCGCACGACCTCGGTGCGCGGGTCTGCGAAGGCGCGCTCCTGGCTCTTGCGGATCACCTTCGCGTCGTGCCCCTCCACGAGGATGGCGGGGTCGATCAGCACGATCCGGCTCGTCCAGCCAGGGGCGGATGCCGCGGCCACAGTGCCGGCGGCGCCGCCGAGCGAATGGCCGATCACGGCATCCCAGGCGCCGCCCCCGTCTGGCGCCGTCGCTGCGAGGTCGGCGGCGTAGGCGGCGACCGTGTAGTCGACGGAGCGCGGCGCGTCGCCGTGGCCGCGGAGGTCGACGGCGGTCGCGTGCCACCCGTGCTCGGCGAGCCCGTCGCCGAGGCGCCACATCAGCGCCGCAGACGAGCCGAGCCCGTGCACGAGCAGTGCCCGGCGGTTCGAGAGGGGGTCGCCCCAGGAGATGCGAGGAAGCGTGAGCGGCGCAGGCATGTCCCCAGCCTACGGGCGGCGATGGCGAAGAGGTCAGCCTGCATCAGGAAAAGTGATGCAGGGGAGCGTTCACCCATATTGGCCAGATGCATCCGTGCTGCGCTTTACTGACGGCATCGAGTGGCCCACGAGAGGACCCGCGCCATGACTGTAGAACTTGAGACGTCCGACATCCGGACCCAGCCCCTGCGCAAGACGCTGGGACGGATGGACATCGTCTTCCTGTCCGTCGGCGCGATCATCGCGATCGACACTGTCGCCGCGATCGCATCGCTCGGCGGCGCCGAGGCGTTCACCTGGACGCTCGTGATCGGCGTGACCTTCCTGTTCCCCTACGCGATGGTCATCGCCGAGCTGGGCAGCGCCTTCCACGGCGAGGGTGGTCCCTTCGTGTGGGTGCGCCTCGCCTTCGGCAAGCTCGCCGCCGCGATCGCCACGATGTTCTACTGGATCACCAACCCGCTCTGGATGGGCGGATCGCTCGTCTTCGTCGCGGTGGCGACCTGGAGCGCCTACATCTCACCGATCGAGGACGGAAGCCCCGCGGACTACCTCTTCAAGCTCCTCTTCATCTGGCTGGCGATCGCCACGGCTGTCATCGGCCTCCAGCACGGCAAGAAGATCGTCGCCGCCGGCGCGATCGTGAAGGTCCTCCTGCTCGCGATCTTCGTCGTCACGGTCGGTCTCTACGCGATCCAGCACGGCGTGCACGGCTACGCCGCCGGCGACTTCACACCGACGCTCGGGGGCTTCCTGGCGGTGACGCCCGTCATCCTGTTCGCCGTCGTCGGCTTCGAGGCGCCGAACGGGGCCGCCGAGGAGATGCGCAACCCGCAGCGCGACGTGCCGAAGGCCATCGCGACCTCCGGCATCATCTCGATGCTCTGCTACCTGGTGCCGATCTTCGGCATCCTCGCGGTGCTCCCGGCCGAGAAGGTCGCCGGCGCGAGCGGCTTCCTCGACGCCCTGAAAGAGGTGTTCGTGGTCTACGGCGGCGCCTCCGACCTCGTCATGGGCGTCGCCGCGGTGGCCTTCGTCTTCATCGTCTTCACCCAGGCCAGCGCCTGGATGATCGCCTCCGACCGGGTGATGGCCGCCGCAGGCGCCGACGGCGCGTTCTTCCGCTACTTCGGCAAGTTCTCCGAGCGCTTCGGCACCCCGGTGCGCATGAACCTGCTCTCCGGCGTCGTCGCCTCGGTCTTCTGCATCGCCGCGACCCTGCTCCTCAGCGGCGACGCCGCCGCGGTGTTCTTCGTGGTGCTCATCATCGCGATCTCGACCCTGCTGCTTTCCTACCTGATCATCTTCCCGACGATCATCGTGCTGCGCCGCAAGTTCCCGGACGCGCACCGCCCCTACCGCGTACCCGGCGGCAAGGCCGGCGTGTGGGTCTGCACGATCCTCATCTACGCCTGGGTCGCCCTCGGCTCCTGGGTCGCCGTCTTCCCCGGCACCCTCGAGGCGGCGCTCGGCCTCGAGTACGATTTCCTCGATATCTGGGGCGTCGACCAGGTCACCTTCGAGTTCTTCACGATCGGCACGCTGCTCGCCATCACGGCGCTCGCTCTCGTCGGCTACGTGTGGCAGCGCGGCCGCGATCGCGCCGCCGGCATCGTCGAGATCGAGGCGTGATGCGCCCGAACCTGTCGTGAGCCTCCACGAGACGCTGCACACGGCCGCCGTCGCCGCCATGGCGTTGGCGGCCGTGGTGCATCCGGGGCTCCGCGACCGCGCCTGCCGGCCCGACCTCCTCGCTGCGATCGTGATGCTGGTCGCCATGGCTGATGCCCTGTGGCTGCGGATCGTGCCGACCGTGTACGCGATTGCGCTCCTGCTCGTCGCGGCGATGGCATCCGCCGCGATCCGCGCCGTGCTGGTGGGGCGCGGGGTGGTCCCACGCCTCGGCGCCTGCGAGAGCACCCACAGTCCGCTCGGCTTCGTCGCGACGGCGGTGTGCCTGCCGTCGATGCAGGGCGCGGCTCTGTCCGGCGGTGCCGCCCACCACGGGCTCGGAGCGGGGGCGTTCACCGCTCTCGTCGTGCTCGTCTGCGCCGGCTATGCCGTCGCCTCCTCCGTCGCCGCGTGGGCATCGGCCGGCGCCGAGCGCGCGCACTATGCGCTGATGGGCGCCGGCGCCGCGCTGATGGCGCTCGCGGTGCTGTGATCGCACTGCATCCATTCAACTGATCGATCTCGCCAGGCTGCATCACGCGAAGTGATTCAGTGCACATCGGACGGATATTGGCCAGCGGCCGTCACCTGCGATGTACTCGATGAAACAGGGCGTGCCTGCCGGTACGCCCGACGCCCCTGACACCGCAGTTTTGGAGAGCATCGTGATCACACCGATCGTCCTCACCGCTCAGCGCACGCATCCGCTCGACCCGCTCAGCGCGTCGGAGATCACGGCTGTCCGCGACCACCTCGTCGCGGAGGGGCGCCTCGGAGACACCGTGCGAGTGGCCTACCTCTCGCTCAGGGAGCCCGAGAAGGCGCTGCTGCGCGGTGGCGTCGACGTGCCGCGCGAGGCGCGCGTGATCCTGCTGGACACGGCGAACGGTGACACCACCGACGTGCTCGTCGACCTCACGAACGGGCGAACGGTGACAGCCGTCGCCGTCGACCCGCTGGTCACCGGCCAGGCGCCGGTGCTGTTCGAGGAGTTCGAGGCGATCGAGTCGATCCTCGCCGCGGATGCCGGCTGGCAGGCCGCTCTCGCCACCCGCGGACTGACCCCGGACCAGGTGCGGGTCGCGCCGCTGTCCGCCGGCATCTTCGACTACGAGGGCGAGGAGGGCCGCCGGCTGCTGCGCGGTCTGGCGTTCGTGCAGAAGGAGCCGGGTCAGTACGCGTGGGGGAACCCCGTCGACCAGCTCGTCGCGTTCGTCGACATGATCGAGCGCCGGGTCGTGCAGATCATCGACGATGGCCCGTCGGACGACCCGATCTCGAACGGGAACTTCGAGTCCCCCGAACTGACGGGGGCGCTGCGCACCGACCTCAAGCCTCTGCAGATCATCCAGCCGGAGGGGCCGAGCTTCACCCTCGAGGGCAACGTGCTGAGCTGGCAGAAGTGGGACATGCACATCGGCTTCGATGCTCGCGAGGGGCTCGTGATCGGGCAGATCGGCTTCGACGACCACGGCATCCGCCGCTCGATCATCGACCGCGCCTCCATCGCCGAGATGGTGGTGCCGTACGGCGACCCCGCTCCGTACCGCTCCTGGCAGAACTACTTCGACACAGGTGAGTACCTGGTCGGCCGCGACGCGAACTCCCTGGAGCTCGGCTGCGACTGCCTCGGCGAGATCACCTACCTCTCGCCGGTCGTCGCAGACGACTTCGGCAACCCGCGCGAGATCACCCAGGGCATCTGCATCCACGAGGAGGACTTCGGCCTGCTCTGGAAGCACACAGACGACTGGGCAGGCCACAGCTCCTCACGCCGCCAGCGCCGTCTCGTCGTGAGTTTCTTCACCACGGTCGGCAACTACGACTACGGCTTCTACTGGTACTTCTACCTCGACGGCACGATCCAGTTCGAGGCCAAGGCCACCGGCATCGTCTTCACCGCCCGGTACCCCGGAGAGGGCTACCCGTACGCGTCGCAGATCGCTCCGGGCCTGGGGGCGCCGTTCCACCAGCACCTCTTCTGCGCGCGGCTGGACATGGCCGTCGACGGCGACCGCAACGCCGTGCACGAACTCGACCTGCAGCGCGTGCCGAAGGGGGAGGGCAACCCGCACGGCAACGCCTTCACCCGCTCTCGCCGCGTGCTCGGCACCGAGTCCGAGGCGCGCCGCAAGGCGGACGGCCTCGCCGGCCGGGTGTGGGAAGTCGTCAGCACCGAGAAGACGAACATCGTCGGCGAGCCGGTCGCTTACACGCTCATCCCGCAGGGGCTGCCGACCCTCGCCGCGGCGGAGGACTCGTCGATCAGCAGGCGAGCGGCATTCGCGACCGAGCACCTGTGGGTGACCCGCTTCGCGGAGGATGAGCGCTACCCGGCTGGGGACTTCGTGAATCAGAGCGTCGGCTCGCCCGGTCTGCCGGAGTTCATCGCCGCCGATCGCACCATCGACGGCGAGGACATCGTGCTCTGGCACTCGTTCGGCCTCACGCACTTCCCGCGGGTCGAGGACTGGCCCATCATGCCGGTCGACTACACCGGTTTCACGCTGAAGCCGACGGGCTTCTTCGACGCGAACCCCGCGCTCGACGTGCCGCCGTCGCCCCGTGCCGAGGGCGGGTCGCACTGCGAATCCGGCAGCTGCCACTGCTGACCGGGTTCCTCAGGCTCCCGGGTTCGCGTGGTCGGGGGATCAGCGCGAGCTCGGGTATGTCGCGGCATCCGCTCAGGCGGTGTCGAGCGCGTCTGTGCCGAACATCTCCCGCGCCAGCGTGCCGATCACGCGGGCGCGGGCGGTGGGCCGCACGTTCGTCACCCGCACGAAGCAGACCTCGAGCGGGTCGGCGCGGGGCCCTGTGAGCGGGATCGCGACGACCTCGCCGCCGTCGTAGGTGATCGACGACTGCGGGATGTGGTTCAGCACCGAGTACCCCTCGCCGCGCCCCACGAGCGAGCGGATCGTCTCGTAGCTGCGCGAGGTGTAGCGGATGCGCGGCTCGACGCCCGCGGCCTCGTGCATGCCGAGGAAGTACTCGCGGGAGTGCGGGGTGTCCAGCAGCACCAGGTCCTCTCCGGCGAGGTCGGCCAGCCCCAGGTGCGGGCGCCCGGCCAGAGGGTGGTCGTGCGCCAGGAGGACGTGCGGCGCCGACGTGTACAGGCGGTCGAACGTGAGGTCGTGCGCGCGACCGAAGTCGTACGCGATCGCCGCTTCGACGCTGCCGGAGAGCAGCAGATCGGTCGTGCCGTCGACGTCGGCCTCGATGATCTCGATCCGCAGGTTCGGATGCAGCTCCCGCACACGGGAGATCAGGCGGGGGAGCACGAACGGCGCGAGCGTGACGAAGCAGGCGAGGCGCAGGGTGCCGCGCACGTCGTAGTGCTTGCCGCGCACGGTGTCGGTGATCTCGTCGACCTGCGCCAGCAGCGACCGTGCGTCGAGCAGCAGCTGCTCGCCGGCATCGGTCAGCGCGAGGCCCCTGCTGCGCTGGCGCACGAACAGCTGCACGCCCAGCCCCCGCTCCAGCTGCGCGATCGCAGTGGAGACGGCCGATTGCGCGACGTGGAGGTCGATCGAGGCCTCGGTCATCGAGCGCTTCGTCGCGGCGGCGAGGAAGTAGCGCAGCTGGACGAGGGTCATGTCGGGGCGGGTGAGGCGTGCCATGGCGACACTGTATCAACAGATCAGATACGGTGCGTCGTCAATCTCATCTATACAGATGCTGGAGGGCTTCCTAGCCTGAAAGCGTCCAGTCGAAACCGGAGCAGATGGAGGTCGGGATGCCGATCGAAGAGACCGACGTCCTCGTCGTCGGAGCGGGCCAGGCAGGCATCGCGATGAGCGAGCACCTGCACGAACGTGGCATCCGCCACATCGTCGTGGAGAAGGACCGCATCGCCGAGCGCTGGCGGACAGGGCGCTGGGACTCGCTCGTCGCCAACGGGCCGGCCTGGCACGACCGCTTCCCGGGTCTCGCCTTCGATGTCGACGCCGATGCCTTCGCGACCAAGGACGACGTCGCCGCGTACTTCGACGCGTACGCGGCGAAGATCCAGGCGCCGGTTCGCACCGGCGTCGACGTCACCGCCGTCCGCCGCCTCCCCGGCCGTCCCGGCTTCGAGGTGCAGACCTCCGCCGGCGTCATCCGCGCGCGTCACGTCGTCGCCGCCACGGGGCCGTTCCAGAAGCCCGTCGTCCCCGCCGTGGTGCCGGATGCCGCCGGCATCCGCCAGCTGCACTCCAGCGCGTACCGCAACCCGCGGGAACTCCCCGAGGGTGGCGTCCTCGTCGTCGGCGCCGGATCGTCCGGCGTGCAGATCGCGGACGAGCTGCGCAGGGCCGGCCGTCAGGTGCACATCGCCGTCGGCCCGCACGATCGTCCGCCGCGCAGCTACCGCGACCGGGACTTCTGCTGGTGGCTGGGCGTTCTCGGCAAGTGGGAGGCCTCGGCGCCGCGTCCTGGAGCCGAGCATGTGACGATCGCGGTGAGCGGTGCCCGGGGCGGTCACACCGTCGACTTCCGCCGCCTCGCGGCCGAGGGCATCACGCTCCTCGGACGCGCGGGCGCGTACGAGGACGGCGTGATGCGGTTCGCTCCCGACCTCGCGAAGAACATCGCCGCAGGAGACGCGAACCACCGCGAGCTCCTCGACGAGGCCGACGCCTATATCGAGCGCAACGGCCTCGACCTTCCGGAGGAGCCGGAGGCGCGCATCGTCCTTCCGGACCCGCCGTGCCTGACCGAGCCGATCCTCGAGCTCGATCTCGCCGCGGCCGGCATCACGACGATCATCTGGGCCACCGGCTTCGCGGTCGACTACTCCTGGATCGAGCTCGACGCCTTCGACGAGCGCGGGCGGCCACGGCATCAGCGCGGTGTCTCCGTCGAGCTCGGCCTGTACTTCCTCGGGCTGCCCTGGCAGTCCCGCCGCGGATCGAGCTTCATCTGGGGCGTCTGGCACGATGCGCGCTACCTCGCCGACCAGATCCAGATCCAGTGCGGCTACAGCGCGTACGCACCGACCTCGACCGCCGCGCCCGCGGAGGGCGCCCTCCTCGCGACCGGAGCTCTGTCATGACGAACCACACCCGCATCCGTCCCTTCAACACGAAGGTCACCTATCCCGAGCAGAACCTCGACAACGACCTCTGCCAGGCCGTCGTGGCCGGCGGCGTCGTCTACCTGCGAGGGCAGATCGGGCAGGACCTCGAGACGCGCGAGTCGGTGGGCATCGGCGATGTCGAGGCGCAGGCGGAGAAGGCCATGGCGAACATCGCCATGCTGCTCGAGGAGGCCGGCTCGTCCCTCGACGACATCGTGAAGGTCGTCGTCTACCTCATCGATCCGCGCTACCGCGAGCCGGTCTACCGGGTGATGGGGCGCTGGCTGAAGGGCGTCTTCCCGGTGTCGACCGGGATCGTGGTGAGCGCGCTCGCCCGCCCCGAATGGCTCGTCGAGATCGACGCGACGGCTGTGCTCAGCGACCCTGCCGCGACGGTCCGGGCGGCTGGGGAGGAGCTATGACGTTCTCGATCGTCGCCCGCGACGCCGCCGGGGCCTTCGGATCGGCGATCTGCTCGTCGTCCCCGGCGGTCGCCGCGCGCTGTCTCTCGCTCGCCGACGGCGTGGGAGCGGTGAACTCCCAGAACATCACCGATCCGCGGCTCGGCCCGCAGATCGTCGAGCGCCTGCGCGCCGGCGCCTCGGCCCAGGAGGCGATGGATGCCGTGATGGCGAGTGCGGAGAACACGGAGTTCCGTCAGGTGCTGGTCGTCGACGGCACCGGAGGCACGGCCGTGCACTCGGGGGAGCGGGCGCTCGGCATCTTCGGGGATGCTGCAGGTTCCGGTGTCGTCGCGGGCGGCAACATGCTCGCCGCGGCGAGCATCCCGCATCTCATGATCGAGGCCTTCGAGAGCGCGAACGGCGACCTGGAGCACCGCCTCCTGGCCGCGATGCGCGCGGCGATGGCCGCGGGCGGCGAAGCAGGACCCGTGCACTCGGCGGGCCTCTCCGTCGTGCACGACGCCGGATGGCGCGTCACCGACCTTCGTGTCGACTGGACCGAAGGCGACCCGATCGGCGAGCTCGGCGAGCTGCTGGAGCTGTGGATGCCGCAGCGCGACGCGTACGTCATGCGCGCGCTCGCGCCCGACGCCGCACCGTCTTACGGGGTACCGGGCGATGAGTGACCGCCACGCGACGCTCAGGGCCGCAGCGGATGTCGCCGTGGCCGGGGCGTCCGCCGACCTCATCGCGCTGTCCGAGACGTTGCACGCGCACCCGGAGACCGCATGGAACGAGCACCGTGCAGCGGCCTGGGTGGGCGACGCCCTCGCCGGCGCCGGGTTCCGGGTGACGCCCGCGTACCTGGGCCTCGAGACGGCCCTGCTCGCCGAGGCGGGTTCCGGGCCGGTGACGATCGGCGTGATGGCCGAGTACGACGCGCTCCCCGGGCTCGGTCACGCCTGCGGGCACAACCTCATCGCCGCGAGCGCCGTCGGGGCCGGGCTCGCGCTCGCCGGGCTCGCCGACGAGCTGGGCATCACGGTGCGCGTGTACGGCACCCCCGCCGAGGAGGGCGGCGGCGGCAAGATCGAGCTCATCGACCGCGGCGCCTTCGCCGACCTCGACCTCGCGATGATGGTGCACCCCGCGCCGGTCGACGTGGCGGAGGCGCGGCCGTTCGCGGTCGCGCACAGCCACGTCGCCTACGACGGGGTGTCCGCGCATGCCGCCGCCTACCCCGACCAGGGCGTCAACGCGAACGACGCCTTCGTCATCGCCCAGGTCGCCATCGGTATGCTGCGACAGCAGCTGCCGGCCGACACCAGGGTGCACGGCATCCAGACCATCGGCGGCTACGCGCCCAACGCGATCCCGGAGCGGACCGAGGGTCGCTGGTACTGGCGGGCGAACTCGCTGGACGAGCTGGCCGTGCTCGAGCAGCGGGTGCTCCGCTGCTTCGAGGCGGGAGCGCTGGCGACCGGCGCCGCGCTCACGGTCACGCCGGAATCGAAGCCCTACGCCGAGTTCCGCACCGACGAGCGCGCCCTCGCCGCGTACCGGCGCGGTGCGCTCGAACGGGGGCGCGTGTTCGCCGACCCGGCCGTCGCCGGACGCATGAACCGCGCCTCGACGGACATGGGCAACGTCTCGCAGATCGTCCCCGCCATCCACCCCTACATCGGCGTCGGCTCGCTGCCGCACTCCAACCATCAGAAGGAGTTCGCGGCCGCTTGCATCGGCCCGGTCGCCGAGCGCGCGCTCCTGGACGCCGCCGTGCTGATGGCGTGGACGGCGATCGACACCACACTCGAAGGAAGAACAGCATGAGCACCATCGACTGGCAGACCCGCGCCGGAGAGCTGCGGATCGACGGACGCGCCGTCATCGGCGGTGAGCGGGCGGATGCCGGGGAGTCGACCATCCCGGTGATCAGCCCCGGCTCGCTCACCCATCTCGCCGACCTCTCGGCGGGCACCGTGGAGGACGTCGACATCGCGGTGCGGCATGCGCGCACGGCCTTCGAGGACGGCCGCTGGAGCCGGATCGGCGCGGCCGAACGCGGGAGCATCCTGATCCGCCTCGCCGAGCTCATCGAGGAGAACCTCGAGGAGCTCGCGCTGCTGGAGACGCTCGACTCCGGCAAGCCGATCACGCAGACGCTCGCCGTCGACGTGCCGGGCACCGCCGAGACCTTCCGCTGGTACGGCCAGCTCGCCGACAAGCGCTACGACGAGATCCCGGCGACGCCCCCGGGCTCCACGGCGCTCGTCCGGCGGGTGCCCCTGGGCGTCGTCGGTGCCATCACGCCCTGGAACTATCCGCTCGAGATCGCCGCATGGAAGCTCGCGCCGGCGCTCGCCGCCGGCAACAGCGTCGTGCACAAGCCCGCGGCGGAGACGTCCCTCACCGCTCTCCGGCTGGCCGATCTCGCCCTCGAGGCAGGGCTCCCCGCCGGCGTGCTGAACGTCGTGCCCGGCCGCGGCTCCACGGTGGGCGGGCGCATCGCCCGGCATCCCGACATCGACGTGCTCGCGTTCACCGGCTCCACCGCCGTCGCCAAGCAGCTCCTCATCGACTCCGGCTCGTCCAACATGAAGCGGGTCGCGCTGGAGGCCGGCGGCAAGAGTGCGAACCTCGTCTTCGCGGATGCCGATCTCGCGCTCGCCGCGCAGAAGGCGGCCTTCGGCGCCTTCTACAACCAGGGCCAGGTGTGCTCGGCGAACTCCCGCATCCTCATCGAACGCTCGGCGCACGACGAGTTCGTCGCACTGCTCGTCGAGGCGTCACGGGCGTACGAGCCGGGCGACCCGCTCTCCGGCGGCGACGGCAACGGCAGCCTGATCAGCACCGCGCACGCCGACGACGTCAGCCGTGCGATCGAGGCGGGCGCCCGCGACGGGAGCCTGATCAGCGGAGGCGAGCGGGTGACCATCACCGGCTCCGACGCCTATCTGCGCCCGGCCATCGTCACCGGACTCGGCGCCGATCACGAGCTGCACCGGGCGGAGGTCTTCGGGCCGCTGGTCGCCGTGCTGCCGTTCGATGCCGAGGAGGAAGCCGTGTCGCTCGCGAACGCGACCGAGTACGGGCTCGCGGCGTCGCTCTGGACCAGCGATCTCTCGCGTGCGCACCGCGTCTCCGATCGGCTTGTCGCCGGGACCGTGTCGGTGAACACCGTCGACGCGCTCGGACTCACCACGCCGTTCGGCGGCTTCGGGCAGTCGGGCTTCGGTCGAGACCTGTCACGGCACGCGCTCGACAACTACACCGACTGGAAGACCACCTGGTTCCAGCACGGCTGATCGCCGTGCCGTCGGCCGTCGCCCTCAGGAGGGTGTGACGGCCAGCGGCTCGGTGTCGGGGTGCGGGCTCGCGTCGCGCCCCCGCAGGTCGGGGAACGCGCGGACGAAGACGATCGAGACGACCAGGCCGACCGCCGCGAACAGCGTCGCCGCCAGGTAGGCGCCGCGCCAGTCGGTGATGTCGACGAGGAAGCCGGCGACCGCCGAGCCTGCCGCCGCGCCGATGAGCTGCCCCGTGCCCGCCCAGCCGAACGCCTCGGCGGTCTCGCTGAACTTGACGCTCGCGGAGGTGATCGCGAACAGCATCGCGAGGGCAGGCGCGATGCCGATACCGGCGAGGATCAGGGTTCCGCCGAGCCAGAACACGTTCAGCATCACCATCGTCAGCGCGAGCCCGACCGTGACGATCAGGAGGCGCCGAGCCATCGCCCACGGGCCGATCGGGAGATGCCCGAACGCGAGTCCGCCCGCGAGGCTGCCTGCTGCGAAGACCGCGAGCACGATGCCGGCCTCGAGGCTGCCGTGCTCGAACGTGGCGACGACGCCGACCTCGACGGCGGCGCACGCACCGATCAGGAGGAACCCGATCACGGTCGCCATCAGCACAGGCGGCTTGAGCACCACCTTGCCGAGCGGGTTCCTGCTGCGGGGGATGCGGACCCGGCCGACCTCGGGGGAGAGGATGAACCACGCCCCTCCTCCTATGAGGAACACCGCCACGAGCAGCAGTCCTTCCACGGTGCCGATCTGGGTGGAGACCAGGGTGATCACGACCGGGGCGAGGATCCAGATGATCTCCTGCAAGGAGGCATCGAGCGAGAACAGCGGGGTGAGCTGCGAGGAGTTCACCAGCTTCGGGTAGATCGTGCGCACCGCCGACTGGATCGGCGGCGTCGAGAGGCCGGCGAGCATCCCGAGCGCCATGCAGCCGCCGACGTTGAGGGGGAGGAGCGCGAGCCCGAGCACCGCGAGCACGCACACGCTCAGGGTGAGGGTGAGCACGCGCCGCATCCCCCAGGCGCCCATCCATCTGCTCGTGATGGGGCCGGCGACGGCCTGGCCGACGCTGGTCGCGGCGAGCACCAGGCCTGCGGCTCCGTACGATCCGGTCTGCTGCTCGACGTGCAGCAGGATCGCGAGCGAGCTCATCCCGTTGGGGAAGCGCGCGGTCAGCTGTGCAGCGATCATGCGCGCCACTCCCGGCGTGCGAAGAAGATCCCGGTATCCCGCCACCAGACCACGGTACCGGGAGGGGGCGACGCGACGCGAAGAGCCGTCGTCCGCGACACGCCGCGACACGCCGAAGGACGTTTTCCACAGGAAACCGGATGTCGGATGCCGCGCGTAGCGTGCCACCTGTGGATGGATCTGACGAGGGTGTCCGAGAGCCGCGGTTTCACGCGCTTCGCAGGCCCTCCGGCGAGGCTCCGAGCTGTGGAAGAAACGGTGGAGAACCTGTGTTGTATCAGTGGAGAGCAGTGGAAAACTACACGGATGTAACTACTACCCCTTGTGGTCGCCCTCAATGTCCGTCCCCATATGTAGTATTGAACTCCCGGCGGGGGGACTGCCGGATAAAACAGAGATCTGAGGGGATTCACATGTCGATCACCGTCTACACGAAGCCTTCCTGCGTTCAGTGCAACGCGACCTACCGTGCGCTGGATGCCAAGGGCATCGAGTACGAGATCCTCGACCTGTCGGAGGACCCGACGGCCCTGGAGCACGTCAAGGCGCTCGGCTACATGCAGGCGCCGGTCGTCGTCACCGACGAGGGCCACTGGTCGGGCTTCCGTCCCGACAAGATCGACGAGCTGGCTTCGCGCCTGGCCTAGTCCGACAAGCTCACCAACCCGAGGGGGCAGCTGTGATCATCACTGAGACAGCAGCGCCTCTCCTGGTCTACTTCTCGAGCGCGTCGGGCAACACCGCGCGCTTCGTCGAGAAGCTCGGGCTTCCGGCCCGGCGCATTCCGCTCCACCGGCAGGAGGAGGAGCTCGTCATCGACGAGCCCTTCGTGCTGGTCACCCCCACCTACGGCGGGGGTGAAGGGCGCGGCGTCGAACGAGGTGCCGTGCCCAAGCAGGTGATCCGGTTCCTCAACGACGAGCGCAACCGGCGCCACATCCGAGGAGTCATCTCCGCGGGTAACACCAACTTCGGCGAGTCGTTCTGTCTCGCCGGTGACATCATCAGCCGCAAGTGCCACGTGCCTCACTTGTACCGGCTTGAAATCTTCGGCACACAGGACGATGTCGATCGCGTGACCGACGGATTGGAACGACAGTGGGATCTTCGTTGACCGAGACAGTGGCATTCAAGGCGAACCCCGCGTATGAGGGGCTCGACTATCACGCGCTCAACGCGATGCTGAACCTCTACGACGCGGACGGCAAAATCCAGTTCGACGCCGACAAGCGCGCCGCGCGGGAGTACTTCCTGCAGCACGTGAACCAGAACACCGTGTTCTTCCACTCCCTCAAGGAGCGCCTCGACTACCTGGTCGAGAAGGAGTACTACGAGCCGGCCGTGATCGAGCAGTACTCGCTCGAGTTCATCCAGAAGCTCAACGACCTCGCGTACGGCAAGAAGTTCCGCTTCGAGACCTTCCTCGGCGCGTTCAAGTACTACACGAGCTACACGCTCAAGACCTTCGACGGCAAGCGCTACCTCGAGCGCTTCGAGGACCGCGTCGTCATGACAGCGCTCGGACTCGCCGACGGTGACGAGAAGCTCGCTGTCGCGCTGGTCGAGGAGATCATCTCCGGACGCTTCCAGCCGGCGACCCCGACGTTCCTCAACGCGGGCAAGGCGCAGCGCGGCGAACTCGTCAGCTGCTTCCTCCTGCGCATCGAGGACAACATGGAGTCGATCGCCCGCGGCATCAACTCCGCCCTCCAGCTCTCCAAGCGCGGCGGCGGCGTGGCGCTGCTGCTCTCGAACATCCGTGAGGCCGGAGCTCCGATCAAGCAGATCGAGAACCAGTCCTCGGGCATCATCCCCGTCATGAAGCTCCTCGAAGACAGCTTCAGCTACGCCAACCAGCTCGGCGCGCGTCAGGGTGCGGGTGCGGTGTATCTCAACGCGCACCACCCCGACATCATGCGCTTCCTCGACACCAAGCGCGAGAACGCCGACGAGAAGATCCGCATCAAGACGCTGTCGCTCGGCGTCGTCGTGCCGGACATCACTTTCGAGCTCGCCAAGAACGGCGAGGACATGTACCTCTTCTCGCCGTACGACGTCGAGAAGGTCTACGGCGTTCCGTTCGGCGACATCTCGGTCACCGAGAAGTACCGCGAGATGGTCGACGACTCGCGCATCAAGAAGACGAAGATCAACGCGCGCGAGTTCTTCCAGACGATCGCCGAGATCCAGTTCGAGTCGGGCTACCCGTACATCATGTTCGAGGACACGGTGAACAAGGCGAACCCGATCAAGGGCCGCATCAACATGTCGAACCTCTGCAGCGAGATCCTGCAGGTGAACACGCCGACGACGTACAACGACGACCTGTCGTACGACCAGATCGGCAAGGACATCTCGTGCAACCTCGGCTCGATGAACATCGCGCTGTCGATGGATGCCGATGACCTCGGTCAGACGGTCGAGACGGCGATCCGCGCGCTGAGCGCGGTGAGCGACCAGAGCCACATCCGCTCCGTCCGCTCGATCGAGGACGGCAACGACCGTTCGCACGCGATCGGCCTCGGGCAGATGAACCTGCACGGCTACCTCGCCCGCGAGCACGTCTACTACGGGTCCGAAGAGGGCATCGACTTCACGAACATCTACTTCTACACGGTGCTGTTCCACGCGCTGCGCGCCTCGAACAACCTCGCGATCGAGCGCAAGCAGGCCTTCGACGGGTTCGAGGACTCGACGTACGCGTCGGGGGAGTTCTTCGACAAGTACATCGAGCGCGCCTGGGTGCCGGAGACCGAGAAGGTCAAGGAACTCTTCGCCGGCAAGCACATCCCGACGCAGGCGGACTGGGTGGCGCTGAAGGCGTCCGTCCAGGAGCACGGCATCTACAACCAGAACCTGCAGGCGGTGCCCCCGACCGGCTCGATCTCGTACATCAACAACTCGACGTCGTCGATCCACCCGATCGCGTCGAAGATCGAGATCCGCAAGGAAGGCAAGCTCGGCCGCGTCTACTACCCGGCAGCATTCATGACGAACGACAACCTGGAGTACTACCAGGACGCGTACGAGATCGGCTATGAGAAGGTCATCGACACGTATGCGGCGGCCACGCAGCACGTCGACCAGGGCCTGTCGCTGACGCTGTTCTTCAAGGACACCGCCACCACGCGCGACATCAACAAGGCTCAGATCTACGCATGGCGCAAGGGCATCAAGACGATCTACTACATCCGTCTGCGTCAGATGGCGCTCGAGGGCACCGACATGACCGAGTGCGTCTCGTGCATGCTCTGACCCCTCAGGCTCAGCGACTCTCGACTAGGAACCCATCATGACTCCCCACCCACAGATCAAGCTGGTCGCCAGCGTGCAGGCGATCAACTGGAACCGCATCCAGGACGACAAGGACCTCGAGGTCTGGAACCGTCTGGTGAACAACTTCTGGCTGCCCGAGAAGGTGCCGCTGTCGAACGACGTCCAGTCGTGGAACACGCTGACGCCTGAGGAGCAGCTGCTCACGATGCGCGTCTTCACCGGGCTCACGCTGCTCGACACGATCCAGGGCACCGTCGGGGCGGTCTCGCTGATCCCCGACGCGATCACCCCGCACGAGGAGGCGGTGTACACCAACATCGCGTTCATGGAGTCGGTGCACGCGAAGAGCTACTCCTCGATCTTCTCGACGCTCGCGTCGACCAAGGAGATCGACGAGGCGTTCCGCTGGTCGACCGAGAACCCGAACCTTCAGAAGAAGGCTCAGATCATCATGGACTACTACCAGGGTGACGACCCGCTCAAGCGCAAGATCGCCTCGACGCTGCTCGAGTCGTTCCTGTTCTACTCGGGCTTCTACCTGCCGATCTACTGGTCGTCGAAGGCGAAGCTGACGAACACCGCAGACCTGATCCGCCTCATCATCCGCGACGAGGCCGTGCACGGGTACTACATCGGCTACAAGTTCCAGAAGGGTCTCGAGAAGGAGACCGAGGAGCGCCGTCAGGAGCTGAAGGACTACACCTTCAACCTGCTGTTCGAGCTCTACGACAACGAGGTGCAGTACACGCAGGACCTCTACGACGGCGTCGGTCTGACCGAGGACGTCAAGAAGTTCCTGCACTACAACGCCAACAAGGCCCTGATGAACCTCGGCTACGAGGCGATGTTCCCGTCGACCGTCACGAACGTGAACCCCGCGATCCTGTCGGCCCTCTCGCCGAACGCCGACGAGAATCACGACTTCTTCTCCGGCTCGGGTTCGAGCTACGTCATCGGCAAGGCCGAGGCGACGGAAGACGACGACTGGGACTTCTGAGAGCTTCTCTCTGAGGTCTCGGCGAAACAGCTGGTCAGAGGCCCGGATCCGCGAAATCTCGCGGGTTCGGGCCTCTTTCGTGCCCTCTTCGAAATGACAGAGGAGGACAGAGATGACCAGGAATACCCGTTCGGTGGGGCACGCGGGTGGCACGAGCACACCTCCCTCATGGAGGCGAGAGGGTCCGGCACCCGAAATTTCGGGTTGGCGAGCGGCCGAGGGCGTGCCACTTCGTGCCACAGGTGATCTACGAAATCCCTCACGATCCGCGGAAATATGCGGATCCTGGGTCTCATGGGCATCGAGTGGCATGGAGTGGCACGACGGTCCAGGCGCGTCCGTTCGAGTCCACGGGAGGGCACGATGAGTGCATCGAAGCGAGAGTCGTGGGGCAGCCTGCGCAAGCTCCCTTCTGGCCGCTGGCAAGCGCGCTATCCCGGACCCGACGGAGAGACATACACGGCTCGGACCGAGGGCGACAAAGCGCTGACGTTCCTCACGAAGACGGACGCGCGGACATGGCTTGCCGCCGTGCACACGAAGATCTCGCTCGGCCAGTGGAAACCGCCAGCGGCCGTAGCGGCACAGAACCGCGCCGAAGCCGCTGCGGAGAAAGCGCGGTCGATGGGGTTCGAGGAGTACTCGGAGCGATGGGTGCAGATGATCAAGACAGAGCGCAATCGCAGCGGCAAGATTCGGGCAATCGCAACCGTCCGCTCGTATCAGAGCAAGGTCAGCGGTTACCTCATTCCGGAGTTCGGTGACACTCCGGTGAGGGAGATCGACGTGGACCGCATCCGAGTGATGACGCAGCGACTCGACCAGATCCCTGCGCCGTTGAATCCGAAGTCGAAGTTCAACGGGATCACGCGGCCGGTGCTGATCGTGCTCATGATGATCTTGCGCCAGGCGGCCCGCGACGCGATCATCCCTGCGGCACCGAGCATCTCCATTCCGCGTCAGGAGTCGGTGCGTCACGATTCTGACCACGACGAAGGTGAGGATGTCGTGGCGCCCAGGCAGGTCGAAGCGCTCTACGCGGCGGTTCCCGAGCAGTGGGCGATCATGGTGCCGCTTGCCGCCTGGTGCCAGCTGCGTCGCGGGGAGTGCCTGGGACTCCAACGGCGCGACATCGAGTGGCACGATGACGGCAGCGCAACCCTGCATGTGCGTCGTCAGCTGAACGCCAACACTGGTGACTACACCGACACCAAGAGCGATGCAGGCAAACGGTCGCTCAGCATCCCGAAGCTCATGACCGTTCGACTCAAGCAACACCTGGCTGACAACGTCGCCGCCGAAGCCAAAGCGCCGGTCGTTCCGGCGAGCGTCAGGGGCAGCATGCCGCTCTCGAACACTCGCTGGGGGTACGTCTGGGCCGACGCGCGAGACGGCGTCGACGGCTTGCCGCATCGTTTCCGCTTTCACGACCTGCGACACACGGGCCTGACAATCTTTGCTCAGGAAGGTGCGACGCTCGCTGAGCTGATGCGTCGGGGCGGGCACGCGGATATTCGAATCGTGCTGCGGTACCAACACGCCACCATGGACCGTGATCGCGAGCTGGCGAATCGAATGAGCGACCGAGTCGTCGAGAACATCGCCCGCGCGCTGGAGGAGGATGAGGAGACCTAAGCGGACAGCCGCGGCCACCTGTGAAGTGACACGAGTCCACTCACGGGGAGGTAGCGCCATGACTGCTCGAACTCGCTCCGAGGAGCACGACACCGGGTTGGTCTCCCTGGCGATCGCGGCTGAGAGCTTGGGTGTCTCGGTCAAGACGATCCGACGTCGAATCTCCGACGGCACTGTCCGGGGATACAGGGTCGGACGCCTCATCCGCGTCGACCTGGACGAGCTGCGGCGGAGTCTCGTCGTAGAGATCCCGACGGCGGGGTGACCGCTACAACACTCGAGTGTTCGGCGAGACGACATGAGGTGCCCCCGGGCGGATCGCATTCCGCTCGGGGGCGCTCGTGTTGTCCCCGAGCATTCGCACGACATCGGGTCCGCAGGTGACGACACGGGCACGACCGTCTTGAAGGAGACGGTTCGTACCGGCGCTGGCAGCGCTC
>NZ_JADIJR010000023.1 GCF_017355365.1 Microbacterium sp. SD291
CCCGTCGAGCAGTGCTTCCCGCAGTGCGGGGTAGCGGGCCGGGAGTCGTTCCCCGGAGGTGACGCTGACCTCCCGGTGCACGGCATCCGCCGCCTTGCTCACTTTCGATGCACCGGGGGCATCCGTGAGGAGGGCCCGTTGCAGGAGCTCATTCAGGTTCCGGCATCCGAACCCGTTCGCGAAATCCACATCCGCACTCGCGACAGTCTCCACGACCACCGCCTCCAACAGCCGCAGCGCCTTCCCCGCACCCAGCAGCACCGTGAGCTTCTCGGCACCCGACAGGGTGCCGACCGTATCCGCACCAAGCATCCCGGCGAGGTCGGAGACGACCCCCTCCAGGACTGCCGCGGTGCTGTTCATACCCTCCATTGAACACCGGACCACCGACATTCCGACCCCGGAATCGGCCAGGTCAGCAAAGAAAAGCAGATACTTCTCGAGACCCCATCTGAGCGACGCTGTCGACGCGTCAGCCTCGTCTCCTCGAGGCGCCTGTAGGGCCTCGGGTGCTGCGTGCGCACCCGGCACGTTAGTCTTGAGGTGACATGCTCGAACTCGATCTCTCCGCCGACATCCAGGCCCTCCGCGTCACCTACGGTGACATCCGCGAGGTCGTCGATGTCGATGCGCTCCGCTCCGACATCGCCCGACTCAGTGAAGAGGCCGGTGCCCCCGACCTCTGGGATGACACCGTGCGGGCTCAGAAGGTGACCAGCGCGCTCAGCCACCGCCAGTCGGCGCTCGCCAGGATTGAGGGGATCGGGCGTCGCCTGGACGACCTCGAGGTGCTCATCGACCTCGCCAACGAGATGGGCGACGAGGACTCCGCGATCGAGGCACGCAACGAGCTCGCCGCTCTCACCGACATCATCAGCCAGCTCGAAGTGCAGACGCTGATGGACGGCGAATACGACGAGCGCAGCGCCATCATCACCATCCGCTCCGGCGCGGGCGGCGACGACGCCACCGACTTCGCCGAGATGCTGATGCGCATGTACCTGCGCTGGGCCGAGCGGCACAAGTACCCCGTCAAGGTCATGGACACCTCCTACGCGGAGGGGGCGGGCATCAAGTCCGCGACCTTCGAGATCGATGCGCCCTACGCATTCGGCACCATCTCGGTCGAGGCCGGAACCCACCGCCTCGCCCGCATCAGCCCGTTCGGATCGGCCGACAAGCGCCAGACGTCCTTTGCGGCCGTCGAGGTCATCCCGCTGATGGAGGAGGCGACCGAGGTCGACATCCCCGAGAACGACATCCGCGTCGACGTCTTCCGCTCCTCCGGCCCCGGCGGTCAGTCGGTCAACACGACCGACTCCGCCGTGCGCCTCACGCACCTCCCGAGTGGCATCGTCGTCTCGATGCAGAACGAGAAATCGCAGATCCAGAACCGCGCGGCCGCCATGCGCGTGCTGCAGACCCGACTCCTGCTGCTGCAGAAGGAGGAGGAGGCCGCGAAGAAGAAGGAGCTCGCCGGCAACATCACGGCGAGCTGGGGCGATCAGATGCGCTCCTACTTCCTCTACGGGCAGCAGCTGGTCAAGGACCTCCGCACCGGGCATGAATCCGGCAACCCGGCTGCGGTCTTCGACGGCGATCTCGACGGCTTCATCTCGGCGGGCATCCGCTGGCGCAAGCGCAAAGAAGAAGACTGAGCATACGAGTGAGGCCCCGGAGCGATCCGGGGCCTCACTCGTATGCGGTCGATCAGTAGGCGGCGCCCTCGAGCGTGCCGGTGACATCCTCGTAGCTGATGACGATGCACTGGATCGACCGATCGTCCCAGCGGGTCCACAGCGCCTGCGTCGGGTAGTACCAGTAGTAATCGAGTGTCGATTCGGTGTAGCTGATGCCTATGAACTCCTCGAACGCGGCGTGGCAGATGCGGTCTGTCTCGGCCTGGACCTCGCTGTCGCCCGGGAAGTCTCCCTCCGGCAGCTCGGTCACGAGGTACACCTCGTCGGTGTGCGGCTGGTCGCAGGGGACGACCGGCACCTCGAAGACCTCTTCCTCCCAGTCCTCGACGAGAGGCAGGCAGTCACCGACCTCGAGCTCGGCGACGACGACCATCTCGGCGCCCTCGATCACCGAGGGGCCCTCCGTCTCGTCCGCGGGATCGTCAGCGGCCGGCGGATTCGCGCTGGGTGCGACGACGGGGGAGTCGTCGGCTGTCAGGGCCGAGCCGATGCCGACCGAGATCAGTGCGATGGCTGCTGCGAGGACCCCGCCGAGCAGCGTCACGCCCAAGCCCGTGATCCCCGGCCACTTCGCGCCGCGAAGGAACAGCGACACCAGCGAGACGACGAAGGCCAGGCCGAGCACGATCCAGCCGGCCACCGCGATCGGCGGGATGCAGGCGAGCACGACGCCGACCACTGCCGCACAGAGACCGACGAGTCCGAGAACCGAGACCTTTCCTGCGGGTGCGGCAGCCGGTGCCGGGGCATACCCGGAGGCTGCCGGATATCCGGATCCTGTCGGGTATCCCGATGCTGCGGGGTATCCCGATGCTGCTGGGTATCCCGGGGAGGGAACAGCGGGCGACAGCGGAGTCTGCGACGGGATCGCGTAGGGAGGCGTGAAGGGCTCGGCATCGACCGCGGTGGCCTCCGGAGCCGGTACCTCCGGAACCGGCTCCGCCGGCGTGGCCGACGGTGCGGCCGTCACGTGCGTCGTCCACTGCGTGCCGTCCCACCAGCGGAGCTGGCCGGAGCCGTCGTCGTACCAGCCGGCCGGTGTCGTCATCGGATCGTCCGTTCCCGAGGATCAGCCGGCACTGGGTTCCACGGAGATGCGAGCGATCTCCTGCATGAACTCGTTGGTGATGACCACGGTGTAGGAGGTGCTCTCGGCGACGTCGAAGGTGATCAGTCCCTCGATGCTCTCGCCTGCGCTCAGGTCGCCGCTGTCGAGCTGTCCGTCCGCGAAGAAGTCGTAGGTGCCCTGGGCGCCGTCGGCGGTCTCGATCGCGAAGTACAGCGGATTGACGGAGGTGGTGCCCTCGACCCCGGTCCACGTCAGATCGACGATCAGGAAGCCGCCTTTCGTCGAGGGGAAATCCGTGCCGTCCGTCGTGCTCCAGGTCGCGGACTCGAGAGTGATCTCGCTCGATCCGGAGAGCTGCTGGATGATCACCGGTTCGCCGAGAGTGCCTTCTACGACCTCGGGCGGCGTTCCGAAGTCCTCGTCCGTCCCCTCGTCCGTCCCCTCTTCGGTGCCGAGGGACGGCGGCGCGGACGGAAGATCCGGCATGGACTGGCCGAGGGCGAGCGCGAAGAACACGAAGGACATGATCACGCCGAGGATGGTGCCCACGACGGAGACGATGACACCAGTGATGCCCGGCCACTTCCTGCCCTTGAGGAAGAGCGAGATCAGGGAGACGATGAACCCCGCCGGGAGCAGGATCCATCCGACGAAGGCGATGATCGGCACGCAGACGAGGATGAGACCGAGGACGGCGAGTCCGAGGCCGACGAGCCCGAGCACCGACATCGGCACCGGGCCTGCGGGTGCCGTGCCGTACGGTGCCTGGTAGCCGCCCGCGGGGTATCCCGGGATCGACTGCGCGTAACCGGGCGCCGCAGCCCCGGGATAGCCGGGTGCGGCAGCGGCGTAGCCGGGCGTCGCGGGGGTGTACGGCTGCGGAGCCTGGCCCGGGTATCCCTGGGCGGGCCCCGGGTGCGCCTGCGCCTGCGGAGCGGGGTATCCGGTGCCCGGATGCACCGGCGCACCTGCCGCGTACGGCGGCAGCTCGCCCGCACCCGGAGTCGCCTGCACCGTGGTTCCCGGTGCGATGAACGGAGTGACGGGCTGCTCCGCAGCCGGAGCCGACCAGCTCTGCGCGTCCTCGGGGGCGATCACGGTCTCGGACGCGGTCTCTCCCGCCGGCTCGGCCGGTGCGTAGGACTCCGCCGGGATCTCCGGAACAGCGGCCACCTCGGGCACTTCAGGCACCTCAGGCACCTCAGGCACCTCAGTTGCGGCAGGCTCGGCGACCGGAGCGAAATGCTCGGTCCACTGCTGTCCGTCCCACCAGCGATGACGCCCGGATCCGTCGTCGTACCAGCCTGCTGGTGTCGTCATCATGTCCCCTCGAAGCTCGGCGTCCGTGGGGCGCACGGACATCGCACTCTCATGTATATCAGCGCGAGGTTGCGCCGCATCCTCCGGATCATGGGCAGGATTCACCATCCCGCGACGACAGCCACGACGCCTGCGGGGTGTCGCTCGCAGGCAGACGAATGCCCGCGCTTAGGCTCGAAGCGCCATGATTCGGTTCGAGAACGTCACGAAACGCTATCGCGGGACCACGAGGCCCGCACTGTCCGGAGTCGATTTCGAGGTGCAGCGAGGGGAATTCGTCTTCCTCGTCGGCGCTTCGGGGTCGGGCAAGTCGACATGTCTTCGCCTCATCCTCCGCGAGGACGTGCCCACGTCGGGCCGCGTCGCCGTGCTGGGGCGCGACCTGCGCTCCCTCGCGAACAGGAAGGTCCCGTATTTCCGCCGCCACATCGGCTCGGTGTTCCAGGACTTCCGGCTGCTCTCCTCGAAGACGGTGTTCCAGAACGTCGCCTTCACGCTGCAGGTGACCGGTTCCTCGCGCGGGTTCATCCAGCAGGCCGTGCCGGAGGCGCTCGCGCTCGTCGGACTCGACGGCAAGGAGAAGCGGATGCCGCATGAGCTCTCCGGCGGCGAGCAGCAGCGCGTCGCGATCGCCCGTGCCCTCGTGAACCGCCCGCAGGTGCTCCTCGCCGACGAGCCGACCGGAAACCTCGACCCCGGCACCTCCGTCGACATCATGCAGCTGCTCGCCCGGATCAACGCCGGCGGCACGACCGTGCTGATGGCGACGCACGAAGCCGCGTTCGTCGATCAGATGCAGCGACGCGTGATCGAGCTCCGCGACGGAGAGATGGTGCGCGACGAGGTGCACGGCGGCTACGGCGACACCTCGAACATCCCGCGTCTGGTGCCGGAGGAGGTGCGCGGCGCGGCTGCGGCCGCCGCGCTCACGGCCGTGCAGGAGATCCAGCGTCAGACTGCCGACCTCTCGGTCGTGCGGGCCGCGTTCGCAGAGGAGCTGAGTGCGCAGCGCAAGGCCGCAGCCTCCGCCGCAGACGCCGTGCCCACGGCATCCGAGACCCCCGAGGCGCAGGCAGCGCCCATCGAACCGCAGGCGGCCCCCGAAGAGGAGGAGCCCGCCGCCGCTCCCGCCTCCGTCGGCCCGCGGACGCACCCGATCGTGCTCCCGCATGTGGACGTGGCCGAACTCGGGGTGGCCGACCGGCTCGGCCTCTCCGATGAGGGCACCGAGGAAGTGGGGCCGACCTCATGAGAATCGGACTCATCCTGATGGAGGCCCTCGGCGGTCTCCGACGCAACATCTCGATGGTGATCTCCGTCGTGCTGGTCACCTTCGTCTCGCTGACGTTCGTCGGCGCGGCGATCCTGATGCAGGCGCAGATCGGCACGATGCGCGGCTACTGGACCGAGCGCGCCCAGGTGGCCGTGTACATGTGCTCGGCCATCTCAGAGTCCCAGACCTGCGTCGAAGGCGGGGCCACAGAGGACCAGGTGAACGCCGTGCGGGCCCAGCTCGAGGGGGAGGCGCTTGCGCCGCTCATCAGCGAGGTGAGCTTCGACGACAAGGAGGCGACGTACGCCAAGCTCGTCGAGCAGCTCGGCGAGGAGCAGGCGAGCGTCATCACCGCAGACCAGGCGTTCGAGGTGTTCTTCGTCACCATGAAGGACCCTGGTCAGTCGCAGGTGATCTCCGAGGCGTTCAACGGGGTGGCGGGGGTGGAGCAGGTCCAGGACCAGCTCCAGTACCTCGAGCCGCTCTTCTCGGCGCTCACCGTCGCGACCTACATCGCGGTCGGCATCGCCGCGCTCATGCTCGTCGCCGCGATCCTGCTGATCGGCACGACGATCCGGCTCTCCGCCTACGCTCGGCGCAAGGAGATCGGGATCATGCGCCTGGTCGGGGCGTCGAACCGGTTCATCCAGACGCCGTTCGTGCTGGAGGGCGTCTTCGCGGCCTTCCTCGGCTCGGTGCTGGCCAGCGTCGCGGTCGTCGCCGGCATCCACTTCGGAGTGGACCGCTACCTCCGAGGGCGTGTTCCCTTCATCACGACGTGGATCTCGATGACGGATGCCCTCTATGTCGTACCCGTCCTGATCGGCATCGGGGTCGTGCTCGCGGCGCTCTCCGCCGGGTTCGCCATCCGTCGGTGGCTGCGCACCTGATGTAGGCTGGTGGGCTGGCCGAAACGAGCCGGCCGGAGCAGCAGAGAGAGCAGGAGCATCATGCCCAGGGAACGCGGGGAGAAGGTCGTCGCGACCAATCGTCGCGCACGTCACGACTACAACATCGAGAAGTCGTACGAGGCGGGGATGGTGCTCACCGGCACCGAGGTCAAGTCGCTGCGCCAGGGGCGCGCGAACCTCAGCGACGGCTACGCGTTCATCAAGGGCAACGAGGTGTTCCTCGACTCCGTGCACATCCCCGAGTACTCGCAGGGGCACTGGACGAACCACTCGGCCAAGCGCATCCGCAAGCTGCTGCTGCACCGCGAGGAGATCGAGAAGCTCGCGCACGCCGTCTCGGCTGGCGGCTACACCCTCGTTCCGCTCAAGCTCTACTTCTCCGACGGCCGCGCGAAGGTCGAGATCGCCCTGGCCAAGGGCAAGCGCGAGTTCGACAAGCGTCAGACTCTGCGCGAGCGTCAGGACACCCGCGAGGCGGAGCGCGCGATGCGCCTGCGCAACCGCGTCGGCGAGTGACCCGCCCCGCTCTCAGGGACCCAGTGCCGGCGTGAAGCCGAACACCCGCCCCAGGAACATCAGCTCGCGACCCAGCGCGTCGACGATCGTGTCCGCGCTGCGGAAGCCGTGCCCCTCGGGGTAGAGGACGTACTCGTGGTCGACGCCCCGCGCGGCCAGCGCGTCGCGGATCGCCTCGGACTGCGACGGGGGCACGACGCGATCGTCGCCGCCCTGCATCAGCAGGACGGGGACGTCGATCCGCTCGGCGTGCGTGAGCGGCGACCGTTCGATGTAGAGGGATTCGGATGCCGGGAGAGGGCCGACGAGGCCTTCGATGTAGTGCGCCTCGAAGTCGTGCGAGTGCGCGGCGAGCATCCGCAGATCGGCCACGCCGTAGCGGCTGATGCCCGCGGCGAACGTGCCTCCTCGCACCAGCGCCGACAGCACGGTCCAGCCGCCGGCTGAGCTGCCGCGGATCGCGATGCGAGCGGGGTCGGCGAGGCCTGCTTCGGCGAGGCCGCGTGCCGCGGCGATCACGTCGTCAACGTCCACGACGCCCCACTGTCCGCGCAGACGCTCGCGGTAGGCCCTGCCGTAGCCCGTCGAGCCGCCGTAGTTCACGTCGAGCACCCCGATGCCCCGGCTCGTGTAGAACGCGATCGCGCCGGATGCCGCCCCGGTGACGTGAGCGGTGGGTCCGCCGTGCACGAACACGACATAGGGCGCCAGCTCCCCGTCGGGGGCCGTCACGCCCGGATTCGCCGGCGCGTACGCGAACGCGTGCACGGGGCCGTGCATGCCATCGACCACGATCGGCCGTGCGGGCGGCATCCACGCGGCGTCGACCGCCGCCCCTCCTCGCACCGCGACGGTCTCGCCCGAGTCCACGTCGACGCACCACAGACCGGGGGCTGCGCCGCTGGCGTTGCCGGAGACCAGCACGAGGGAGTCCGTCACGTCATCGACGCTGATGTGGCCGTCGCACGGCACGTCGAGCGCGCGGGCCTCGCCTTCCGATGAGAGGAGCACGAGCTCGTCGCGGCCGTTCGTGCGCACGGCCACGACCCGGCCGTCCGCGAGCGGCTGGTACCACCTGTTGCCGAGCACCCACAGGCCGTAGCCGGTGTCGGCGTCGTCGGTCGCCTCGGCCGTGGTGCGCGGCTCCGGCTCGCCCTGCGGGATCGTGCCGTCCAGACGCAGACGGTGCAGCTGCCAGCGACCCGTCGGATCGTCGGCGTAGAGCAGTTCGGCGTCGCTCGTCCATTCCGGCTGCAGCGCCGACAGCGTGGGGATCGTCGCCCCTGCATCCGGGCCGTCGATCGCGGCGACGAGCAGCGTGGCGCTCTCCCACGGCATCTGCCTGCCGCTCCACTCGACCCACGCCAGGCGCGTCCCGTCGGGGGAGAGCGCGGGGTGCGCGAAGAACGTCGATCCCTGCACCAGCACGCGGATCGCCGACGGGTCGCCGGCCGCCGAGCCGTCGGTCGGGATCTCCACGATCGCGCGCAGGTGGGGCTCGGCCGTGAGGTCCTCGCGCACGGCCAGCAGCCGTCCGTGCTGGAACCGCAGGCCGCCGTGCGCCGGGCCGGGAGGGGTGAGCGGCACGGGGGCGCCGCCACGCGGCATCCGGTGCACCCGCTGGTCCGCGGAGTCGACGAAGTAGAGCGTGCCGTCGGCATCCGCCGTCCAGGCCCCGCCTCCGTACTCGTGCACTCGCGAACGCGCGCTCCACGGGGCGGGGAGCACCTCGTGACCGGTCGACGTGCGGACGCTGACCCGCCCGCGCTCGGCAGGCACCGACTCACCCCACCAGATCTCCTCGCCGACGAACCGCGCACCGTCGATGCGGGGGGAGGACGCCGCGACCGACGCGGCGGTGAACGGAGATGGCCAGGTCCCGTACGGCATCGACATGCTTCGAGCCTACGGCCGGATGACACACGGCGTCACAGAGGATGCGGCGCCCCCGCGACGTGCCGTAGGTTTCTGGAAACGCCCGGTTCGCGCCGAGCGTGGAGCGACAGCCGAGCCCGGCACCCGCCCGCGAATGATGCCGTCGGCATCGTCCGCGGCCCCGTGCCCGCCCTGTCCCCCTGGAGAGAAGATGTCTTCCGAGACTCCGAACCCCCGAGTGCCGTTCTCCTTCGAGCTGTACCCGCCGCGCTCGACGTCGAGCGAGCGGGCCCTGCACGAGACCGTGCGCAGGCTCGCGGCGGCCGGACCCGACTTCATCTCGGTGACCTACGGCGCCGGCGGCTCTACCGGAGGACGCTCGCTCGAGGTGCTCCGCTTCATCCGCGAGCACACCGACGTCGAGCCGCTCGCACACCTCACCTGCGTCGGCAACACGTACGCCGCAGCCGCGGCGCTCATCCGCGAGTTCCTGGACGCCGGCATCCTCCGCTTCCTCGCGCTTCGCGGCGATCCGCCGGCCGGGCACGACGAGCCCTTCCTCGGCGACCTCGAGAGTGCAGCCCAGCTCGTGCAGCTCATAGACAGGGTGCAGGCCGAGCGTGAGCCGTACGAGGAGTCGCTCCTTCCCGGGATGCCGGGCGCCGCGCGCGTCGACCCGCGCCGCAAGGCGACGATCGCCGTCGCCGCGTTCCCCAACGGGCACCCCCGCTCCGCGCACCGCTGGCAGGACGTCGACGCGCTCCTCGCGAAGCAGGCGGCCGGCGCGACCTCCGCGATCACTCAGCTGTTCTTCCACGCCGACGACTACCTGCTCTTCGTCGAGCGCGCCCGTGCGTCCGGGGTGACGATCCCGATCCTCCCCGGCATCATGCCGATCGTCTCGCCGGTGCGACTCGCCCGTGTGCTCGAGCTGACCGGCGAAGAGCTCCCGAGCGAACTCGCCGTGGCGCTGGACGTCGAGCCCACAGCGGAAGGTCGCCACGAGATCGGCGTGGAGTGGGCCGCACGTCTCACCCGCGAGGTCATCGAGGGCGGCGCGCCTGGCGTGCACCTCTACGCGTTCAACCAGCACCACACCGTTCTCACCGTCCTCGAGGAGGCCGGCGTCCTCCGCGCCGCCCGCACCCGCTGACCCCGTCCGGTCGACCCCACCGCACGCAGCTCGCGCTGCAGCGGTGTTCGTCGACGCCCGAATCCCGCCGATCCACCGCTGAACCACTCGTGAACCACCGCTGAAAGGAACAACAATGTCCGACTTCCCCGCTGGCACCATCCTCGGATACCCCCGCATCGGCCGCCGCCGTGAGCTGAAGAAGGCGGTCGAGGCGTTCTGGGCCGGACGCGTCGACGAGGCGGGCCTCGAGGCGACGTCCGCCGGGCTCCGTGCCGCCACCCGCGACCGCCTGGCGACCCTGGGTCTCGGGCGCACCGACTCGGCCATCCCGGAGTCGTTCTCGTACTACGACCAGGTGCTCGACGCCGCAGTGACCGTCGGCGCGATCCCGACCCGCTTCGAGGACCTCCGTGCGGCGGACGGCACCGTCGGCCTCTCCGCCTACTTCACGATCGCCCGCGGCGAGGGCGATCGCGCCCCGCTCGAGATGACGAAGTGGTTCGACTCGAACTATCACTACCTGGTGCCGGAGATCGGCCCCGAGACGGTCTTCTCGCTCTCCAGCGAGCGTCTGGTCAGCGAGGTCGCTGAGGGCGTCGCGGCGGGCTTCGTCACCCGTCCGGTCGTCGTGGGCCCTGTCACTCTGCTCGCCCTCGCCAAGGCATCCGATGACGCACCCGAGGGCTTCGACCCGCTGTCGCGCCTCGATGACGTCCTTCCGGTCTACGTCGAGCTGCTCGCGAAGCTGAAGGCCGCGGGTGCGGAATGGGTGCAGCTCGACGAGCCGGCGCTCGTCAGCGAGTCCCTTCCCGCGTCGATCGCGGAGCTTGCGGATGCCGCGGCCCGCGCGCTCGCAGTCCTCGGCGGCTCCGCCGCACGTCCGTCGATCCTGGTCGCGGCCCCTTACGCCGATCTCGGCCAGGTCTTCCCGGTCCTCGCCGCTGCGCCGGTCGAGGCGATCGCGGTCGACCTCGTCCGCGGCGGAGTCCCCGTGACCGCCGCCGGTCTCGAGAGCAAGACCCTCGTCGGCGGCGTGGTCGACGGCCACAACATCTGGCGCGGCGACCTGACTGCGGCGTTCGGCAGGCTGGAGGCGCTCCGCGGCCTCGGAGCGGCCGCGGTCACGGCCTCCACCTCGACCTCGCTGCTGCACGTGCCGCACGACGTCGCCGACGAGACCAGGCTCGACGCGCGCCTCGTCTCCTGGCTGGCATTCGCCGATCAGAAGGTCGAGCAGGTCGTCGTCCTCGCCCGCGGCCTCACCGAGGGGCGCCAGGAGATCGCGGCCGAACTCGCCGCGGCATCCGCAGCCCTGGAGGACCGCCTCTCCGCACCCGGCGTGCGCGACGGCGCCGTCCGTCGGCGCGAGCTCGACCGGGCGGACTTCTCGCGCGTCTCGTACCAGGAGCGCGAGACGGCGCAGGAGGCGCTCGGCCTGCCGGCCCTGCCGCTCACGACGATCGGATCGTTCCCGCAGACCGGTGACATCCGCCGCGCCCGCGCGCAGTTCACCCGCGGAGAGCTGCCGGCGGAGGACTACGACGAGTTCCTGCGCCGCGAGGTCGCGAGCGTGGTCTCGCTGCAGGAGGAGCTCGGCCTCGACGTGCTGGTCCACGGCGAGCCGGAGCGCAACGACATGGTGCAGTACTTCGCCGAGAACCTGGACGGCTTCGAGGTCACCGAGAACGGCTGGGTGCAGTCGTACGGCTCGCGTGCCACGCGCCCGTCGATCCTCTGGGGCGACGTCTCGCGGCCCTCGCAGATGACGGTCGAGTGGTCGGCGTACGCGCAGTCCCTCACGACCAAGCACATGAAGGGCATGCTCACTGGGCCCGTGACCATCCTCGCCTGGTCGTTCGTGCGCGACGACCAGCCGCTCGGCGAGACCGCGAACCAGGTCGCGCTGGCGCTCCGCGACGAGATCACGGATCTGGAGGCGGCGGGAATCGCGATCATCCAGGTCGACGAGCCCGCATTGCGCGAGTTGCTCCCGCTGAAGAAGGCCGACCAGTCGGCCTACCTCGAGTGGTCGGTGGACTCGTTCCGCCTGGCCACCGGCGGTGCGGCAGCGGGCACGCAGGTGCACACGCATCTGTGCTACTCGGAGTTCGGCGTCGTGATCGACGCGATCCGCGCCCTGGACGCCGACGTCACCTCGATCGAGGCCGCACGAAGCCGCATGGAGGTCGTCACGGACATCGCCGAGGTCGGTTTCGATCACGGCATCGGCCCCGGCGTCTACGACATCCACTCGCCGCGCGTGCCCACGGTCGAGGAGATCGAGTCGCTGCTGCGCCGCGCGGTCGACGAGATCCCCACCCGTCAGCTGTGGGTGAACCCGGACTGCGGCCTGAAGACCCGCGGCTACGACGAGACCACGGCATCCCTCCGCAACATCGTGGAGGCGACCCGGCGCGTGCGCGAGGACATCAGCGTCGCGGTCTGACCCGCAGAACGGCAGAAGCCCCCTCTCCGATCGAGAGGGGGCTTCTGCACGGTCAGGAGCGGTGATGGACCTCCTGCAGGGCGTACACCGGGGTGTCCAGCCCCGCATGGCGTGCCTTCAGCTGGAGCGCCAGGTACAGCGAGTAGTGACGGGACTGGTGCAGGTTGCCGCCGTGGAACCAGAGGTTCGGCTGCCGCGTCGGCTTCCACATGTTGCGCTGCTCGCCCTCCCACGGGCCAGGATCCTTCGTCGTGTCGGAGCCGAGTCCCCAGCACCTGCCCACGCGGTCGGCGACCTCTTCGCTGATGAGGTCGGCGACCCAGCCGTTCATCGAGCCGTATCCCGTCGCGTACACGACGAGGTCGGCCGGCAGGACGGTGCCGTCCTTCAGCACGACGGCGTCCTCGGTCAGATGATCGACGTCGCCTTTGGCGAGCTTCACGTCGCCGTCCGCCACCAGCTCGGCGGCGCCGACGTCGATGTAGTAGCCGGAACCGCGGCGCAGGTACTTCAGGAACAGGCCCGATCCGTCGTCACCCCAGTCGAGATCGAAACCCGCCGCCGTGAGGCGGTCGTAGAAGTCGGCATCCCGCTCCTTCATCCGCTCGTAGAGAGGGATCTGGAAGGTGTGCATGATGCGGTAGGGGAGCGAGGCGAAGACCAGGTCCGCCTTCTCGGTGGTCATGCCTGCGGCGAGGGCGCGCTCCGAGTAGAGATCTCCGAGACCGATGTCCATCAGGGTGTCGCTCTTCACGATGTGTGTGGACGAGCGCTGCACCATCGTGACGTCGGCACCGTTCTCCCACAGTGCCCCGCAGATGTCGAACGCCGAGTTGTTGCTGCCGATCACGACGACTCGCTTGCCCGTGTACGCATCGGGTCCGGAATGCTGCGAGGAGTGCTGCTGCTCGCCGCGGAAGACGTCCTGCCCGGGAAACGCGGGGAGGTTCGGCTTGCCTGACATGCCGGTCGCGAAGACGAGCTGGGTCGGATGCAGCGTGAGGGCCGTTCCATCGCGCACCAGATCGACCGTCCATGTCCCGGATGCCTCGTCGAAGGCGGCTCTCGTGGCGACGGTGCTCGACCAGTACGGAACCTCCATCACCTTCACGTACGACTCGAGCCAGTCGCCGATCTTGTCCTTGGGCGCGAAGACCGGCCAGTTCTCCGGGAACTTGACGTACGGCAGGTGGTCGTACCAGACGGGGTCGTGCAGGCAGAGCGATTTGTACCGGTTCCGCCACTGATCCCCGGGGCGCGGATGCTTGTCGATGACGAGCGCGGGGACCCCGAGCTGGCGAAGCCGCGCTCCGAGCGCGATGCCGCCCTGACCGCCGCCGATCACCAGCACGTACGGCTGGACGTCGAGGCCCAGGGAGTCCTCCTCGGCGCGTCGCCTCTCGAGCCAGGTGATCCGATCGCGACGTGCGCCGTGCTCAGCGCCCTTGGGACGGCGTTCACGCAGAGGCTCCTCGTGGCCCTTGAGCTCGTGGAGCGTCGTGAGCAGCGTCCAGGCCTTCGGCCCGTCCTCGTCGATGAGGCGGACGAGACCGCGGCCGCGGCCCACCGCGGTCTCGAACTCGAACCAGGCGGTGGTCACGCCGCCGACCGACTCTGCGGGCTCGGTGATCTGGAAGGCGCTCGGCCCGGTGCCGTCGAGGGCCGCGGCGAGCAGATCCGAGACCCCCGACGGATTCTCGACGGTCGTGAGGTTCCAGGAGAACGCGACCAGGTCGCGCCAGTAGCTCGTCGCGGCGAAGAGGCCGGCCGCTCGTTCGATGTCCCGCGCAGTCAGTGCGTCCTCGAACGCGATGAACCAGGCGGAGACGATATCAGAGGGGTTCGCTGCGGCCGGCGTCATTGCGGGCCGCTCATCGGTGTCGATCATCTCCCCAGGAGACGCCATCGAGCACCCGGCGGGGAAGCGTTGCACGGTGTTGCAACGGGCAGGTCTGTACGCTCGCGGCCATGGCAACGTCGCCGGATCTCGCGGACCTCGCCCGCAGCCTCGCGCGGGTTCACGACGCCGTGCTCTCCGGCGCCGCGCCGCCGGAGCCTCCCCGTGACGTCGTCGCCCGCTCGTGGCGCAGGACGATGGGACTCGGAGTGGATCCGGAAGGTCGGCGCCGTCGCGAGCCGCTGACGCCGGCGGACGTCGAGGCGCGGCGCCGGCACTCGCGTCTGTCGATCGTCATGGACGAGCTGCGGATGCCCCTGCTGGCCGCTGCAGACGCCTCGTCCTATCTGGTCGTCGTGACGGATGCCGATGGAGTGGTGCTGTGGCGAAACGGAGCGCCGCGCGTGAAGCTCCAGGCCGACCGTCTCGGCTTCGTCGAGGGGGCGCTGTGGACGGAGGGCGCAGTGGGGACGAACGCGATCGGCACCGCGCTCGCCGAGGCGGCACCGGTGCAGCTCTTCTCCGCCGAGCACTTCGAGATCGCGCAGGTGCCGTGGTATTGCACCGCGGAGCCGATCCACGACCCGATCGACGGCACGCTGCTCGGTGTCGTCGACGTGAGCGGTCCCGCACTGACGCTGCATCCCGCGATCCGGGCGCTCGTGACGGCGGCGGTGCGCCTTGCGGAGGCGCGGCTGTGGCGGACCCACGGAGAGCGGCTGGAGACGCTCCGCCGCTCCGTCCAGCCCCTGCTCGCGGGTGTGAACGGTCCCGTCCTCGTCGTCGACGAGCACGGGTGGGTGGCGGTCCAGCAGGGCCTCGCCGTTCGGGATCGGGTCGAGTCGCCCAGGGAGGACAGGACCATCGCGGTGCCGGGAATGGGCGTGTGCGTGCCCGAGCGGCTGCAGGGCGGCTGGCTCATCCGGCCGCAATCCACGGGCGCTGTGCTCGCAGCCGTGCTCGACCTCCGCGGAGCACAGGCGCTGCTCGAGGTCCGTGCGGACGCATCGGCGTGGCGGGTGCCGCTGAGCCCTCGGCATGCCGGGATGCTCGAGGCGCTGCAGGAGGCGGGATCCGCCGGCGCCTCCGCGGCGGGGCTGAGCCGTCGACTGCATGGTGACGCAGATCACCAGGTGACGATCAGGGCGGAGTTCTCACGACTCCGCCGAGTCGTCGGCGCGCTCGTCGCCGGCAGCCCTTACCGTCTCGCCGACGGCGTGTCCCTGACGGTGCTCCGCAGGGAAGAGGTGCGATAGCCGCTCAGACGGCCCGCAGCACCGCCACGACCTTGCCGAGCACTGTCGCCTCGTCGCCGAGGATGGGCTCGAACGCGGAGTTGCGGGGGAGCAGCCAGGTGTGGCCGTCGCGGCGGCGGAACGTCTTGACCGTCGCCTCACCGTCGAGCATCGCGGCGACGATCTCGCCGTTCTCGGCCGTGTTCTGGGAGCGGATGACGACCCAGTCGCCGTCGCAGATCGCGGCGTCGATCATCGACTCGCCGGACACCTTCAGCATGAAGAGATCGCCCTTGCCCACGAGCTGACGCGGGAGAGGGAAGATCTCGTCGACCTGCTGGTCCGCGGTGATGGGCACGCCCGCGGCGATGCGTCCCACGAGGGGGACCAGTGCGGCATCGCCGACCGGGGTCGCCACGTCGGCGGGGTTCTCGCCGCTCGTGCCGGGGAGGTCGATGAGCACCTCCATCGCGCGAGTCTTCCCCGGGTCGCGCCGCAGGTAGCCGCTGAGCTCGAGCTGCCCCAGCTGGTGAGTGACGCTGGAAAGCGACTTCAGCCCGACGGCGTCGCCGATCTCGCGCATGCTCGGCGGGTATCCGTGCCGGCTGATGGAGTTCTGGATGACCTCGAGGATCGCCATCTGCTTCGGGCTGAGGCTCTTCCGCCGACGGGTGCGCGGCGCCTCGGACTCGGGTGCGGAGTTCTCGCTCATGGTGCTCCTCAGGTGTGCGGTCCGGCGTCTCGATTCGAATGTCGGAGGCCCGTGTTGGGGTGTTCCTATCGAAACCGTATCCGAGAATCGCGCAGATGTGGAAGATCTGTTCGAGCGTGTCGGCGGATTGCAGGATCCGATTTCGAAGAACGCTTGACAGATGTTCGAACTCGAATATATCTTCGGTACGTAGCTTCGCATTCACGACTCCCGGCCGAGTCGCGAATGCGAACGCTACGCCAACTTGACCAGGGAGCAAGAGATGAGCACCATCACCTTCGGCAGCGCAGCAGTCATCCCGGCACGCCCGGCGACGCGACTCCGCCTGACGGCTCGTGGTCGCCAGGCGCTCCTGGTTCTCGCGGCGGTCCCGCTCGCGATCGGCATCGGCTTCGCGGCCATCAGCGGCGGCAGCGCGGTCGCCTCCGGTCAGGAGGCCGCGGCCTCCGGCACCGCGGTCTTCGAGACGATGACGGTGATGCCGGGAGACACGCTCTGGTCGATCGCCGAGAGCCTCGCTCCTTCGGCCGATCCCCGCGACGTGATCGGGGACATCACCCGTCTCAACCTGCTCCAGGGCGGCGCGCTCCAGGTCGGCCAGGAGCTGGCCATCCCGGCGCAGTACTCCGAGTGACCCGTTCGGCAGACCCCGGGGCCCGACGGCGGGCGTCCGCAACCTGACGTCACTCGGCGCGACCGCCCGTTCGGGAGTCCTACCATGGGAAGGGTGACCGCTTCACTCGCCGACCTCCCGCTTCGCGACGACCTGCGGGGGCTCACCCCCTACGGCGCTCCGCAGGCTCCGCTCCCCGTCGCGCTCAACGTCAACGAGAACACCCATCCGGTTCCGGATGCCGTCGCCAGCGATATCCTCGATGACATCGCCGTCGCCCTCCGCGACGTGAACCGCTATCCGGACCGCGAGTTCACGGCGCTCCGGGAGGGCTTCGCCCAGTACCTGGGCCACGGGCTGACCGCGGACCGGATCTGGGCGGGGAACGGATCCAACGAGGTGCTCCAGCACATCCTCCAGGCGTTCGGTGGTCCCGGACGCACCGCGTTCGGCTTCGCGCCGACGTACTCGATGTACCCGCTGATCGCGCAGGGCACCGGGGCGACCTGGGTGGCGGGCGCCCGCGAACCCGACTACACGCTCACGGCGGAGGAAGCGGTGGCCCAGGTCGAGGCCGTCGATCCCGACGTCGTCCTGCTCTGCGCGCCCAACAACCCGACGGGAACGCCACTCGGCCTCGACGTGATCGAGGCCGTGTACGACGCGGCACGCGGGATCGTGGTTGTCGACGAGGCGTATCAGGAGTTCGCGCCGCGGGATTCGGCATCCGCGCTGACCCTTCTGGAGGGGCGTCCGCGGCTCGCCGTGTCGCGCACGATGAGCAAGGCGTTCGCCTTCGCCGGTGCCAGGGTCGGCTACCTCGCCGCCGACCCGGCGTTCATCGATGCGCTCCGTCTCGTGCGGCTGCCCTATCACCTGAGCGCGCTCACGCAGGCCGCGGCCGTCGCGGCGCTGCGCAACTCCGACGTGATGCTCGGCATGGTCGAGGAGATCGTGGAGCAGCGTGACCGGATCACCGCGACGCTCGAGGCGCTCGGCTACGAGCCGCACGAGTCATGGTCGAACTTCGTCCTGTTCGGCGGGGTCGCAGACCCCAAGGAGACGTGGCGGAAGCTGTACGACCGGGGAGTGCTGATCCGCGATGTCGGCATCCCCGGCCACCTCCGCGTCACCGCCGGCACCGAGGCGGAGACCACCGCGTTCCTCGACGCCCTCGCCTCGATAGGATCGGGTTCATGAGCAGTCCCGCACAGACCCCGCGCACCGCGAGCCGCGTTCGGAGCACTTCGGAGTCCACCGTCGAGCTCGAGCTGAACCTCGACGGCACCGGCGCCAGCCGCATCGACACGTCAGTGCCGTTCTTCGACCACATGCTCACGGCGTTCGCCAAGCACTCGCTCACCGACCTCACCGTCCGGGCATCCGGCGACATCGACATCGACGCCCATCACACGGTGGAGGACATCTCCATCGTCCTCGGGCAGGCGATCCGCGAGGCGCTCGGAGACAAGACCGGGATCTCCCGCTACGGCGACGCGCTCGTCCCGCTGGACGAGGCGCTGGCGCAGGCGGTCGTCGACATCTCCGGCCGGCCGTACCTCGTGCACGAGGGCGAGCCCGCCGGGTTCGAGCACCACCTGATCGGCGGGCACTTCACCGGCTCGCTCGTGCGCCACACATTCGAGGCCATCGCGTTCAACGCCGGTCTCACCGTGCACGTCCGCGTGCTCGGCGGGCGCGACCCGCACCACATCGCGGAGGCGGAGTACAAGGCGTTCGCGCGCGCATTCCGTCAGGCCAAGGCCCTCGACCCGCTCGTCGAGGGCGTTCCCTCCACCAAGGGCGCGCTGTGACCAGGGCTCCCAAGGTCGCCGTCTTCGACTACGAGTCGGGCAACGTCCACTCGGCCGTCAAGGCGCTCGTCGCGGCGGGAGCGGATGCCGTGCTCACGCGCGATCGCACCGAGGCGCTCGAGGCGGACGGGCTCGTCGTGCCCGGCGTCGGAGCTTTCCAGGCCGTCCGTGACGCGCTGTACGCGCACGGCGGCGACGAGATCATCGACCGCCGCCTCGCCGGCGGGAGGAAGGTGCTCGGCATCTGCGTCGGCATGCAGGTCCTGTTCGCGCACGGTGTCGAGCGCGGTCACGACACCGAGGGTCTGGCCGAATGGCCGGGCGCCGTCACCGAGCTCAACGCCCCGGTGCTGCCGCACATGGGCTGGAACACGGTCGAGCCCGGTGCCGACACCGTGCTGTTCAAGGGCATCGAGAACGAGCGCTTCTACTTCGTGCATTCCTATGCCGCGCAGACGTGGGAGCTGGACGTGATCCCGCCCTTCCCGCAGCCTGTGCTCACCTGGACGACCTACGGGGATCCGTTCCTCGCCGCTGTCGAGAACGGTCCGCTGTCGGCCACGCAGTTCCACCCGGAGAAGTCAGGAGAGGCCGGCATCCGCCTCCTACGCAACTGGGTGTCCAGCCTGGGCTGACACGCATCATCGAACCCCCGGCGTCATGGAACGTCCCGCGCATTTGAGTGCGGCCGATCAGGGGGGTACCCTCGGTTCTCGTGCCTGCAAGAGGCACTTCCTCTTCACCCAAGGACGTCATGAACGACTTCGCGCAGTCCCCTTCGCTCACGCTGCTTCCCGCTGTCGACGTCGCGGGCGGCAAGGCCGTCCGCCTCACTCAGGGCGAGGCCGGTACCGAGACGAGCTACGGCGATCCGCTGGACGCCGCGGGGGAGTGGGTCGCGCAGGGCGCCAAGTGGATCCACCTGGTCGACCTCGACGCGGCGTTCGGGCGCGGCAGCAACGCCCCGATGCTGCGCAAGGTCATCAAGCAGTTCAAGAACGTGAACGTGGAGCTGTCCGGCGGCATCCGCGACGACGCGACGCTCGAGGCGGCGCTGGAGAGCGGCGCGACCCGGATCAACCTCGGCACCGCCGCGCTGGAGAACCCCGAGTGGGCAGCCGACGTGATCGGCCGCTTCGGCGAGGCGATCGCCGTCGGTCTCGATGTGCGCGGAACCACGCTGGCCGCCCGCGGCTGGACCAAGGAGGGCGGTGACCTCTGGGAGGTGCTCGCCCGACTCGAGGATGCCGGATGCAGCCGCTACGTCGTCACCGACGTCACGAAGGACGGCACGCTCAAGGGCCCGAACCTCGAACTCCTGCGCGAGATGACCTCGCGCACCCCGAAGCCCGTCGTGGCATCCGGCGGCATCGCCAGCCTCGACGACATCGTGGCGCTCCGTGAGCTCGTCCCGCTCGGCGTCGAAGGCGCGATCGTCGGGAAGGCACTCTACGCCGGCGCATTCACGCTGGCCGAGGCGCTGGATGTCGCAGGAGACTGATCCGCATTCGTGCGGCCCGGATCCGCACAACCACGGCGATTCCGCCGGCGTGCCCTGGGAGGGGCGCGGCTTCGAGTCGAACCCGCATGCGGGCGACGACGGCTCCGCCGATCCCGCACTGCTCGCGGCGCTCCTGCGCTTCCGCGCGGGGGAAGGCTCCCAGGCCGAGGTCGTCGACGCCTTCCGCACCGCCAGGGTGCTGATCCCGCTCGTCGCCGAGAAGGGCGAGGAGGGGGTCGCGCCGAACGGTCTCGCGGTCGACAAGACCCAGGAGCTCTCGATCGTCACGGTGGCCGCTCCCGACGGCCGCCGGGTGCAGCCGGTGTTCTCCTCGGTCGACGCGATGCGGCGATGGGATCCGAAGGCGCGGCCGATCCCGGTCGAGGCACTGCGTGCCGCGCTCGCGGCATCCGCCGAGGACACCGACCTCATCGTGCTGGATCCGACGTCGGAGACGGAGTTCGTCATCCGCCGGCCCGCAGTGTGGGCGATCGCCCAGGAGCACCACTGGGAGCCGAGCTTCCTTTCGCCCGAGGTGTTCGCCGCCCTTCAGGAGAGCGTCGCGCATGAGCTCGCCGTGATCGACGTGGCCGTCGCGTCCGGAGACCCGGATGCGCGGCTGCGCGGCCCCGAACTCGTCGTGGTCCTCGAGCTGGTCGACGGCCTCGAGCGCGAGGTCCTGGACGTCGTGCTGGCGCGCCTGGCCCAGCGCTGGGCGTCAGACGACCGCATCGCCGTCCTCGCCGACTCCCTGACGGTCAAGCTCCGCCGCTCCCCATAGAGCGTCAGCCGCTCCTGCAACTCCAGCCGCTCCCTACAGCTTCAGCCGAAGTCAACGGGATGTCAGGGCGCAGGGGCGCTCTCGTGGGGCAAATCGGGGAAGGGGCCCCGCTTGCGGGGAAGGGGCACCCGCTCTTTGCCCCACGAGAGCGGCCCGGAGCCCGCCGCGTCTCAGTTGACCGGCCCCGTCCACTTCTCGCCAGGGCCCTTGCCGATCGGGTCGGGGATGGTCGACGCCTCGCGGAACGCGAGCTGCAGCGAGCGGAGGCCGTCGCGCAGCGAGCGCGCGTGCATGTCGCTGATCTCCGGGGCCCCGGCGGTGATGAGCCCGGCGAGGGTGTTGATCAGCTTGCGCGCCTCATCGAGGTCGATCTGCGCGGCGGCATCCGGGTCGTCGGCGAGGCCGAGCTTCACGGCTGCCGCGCTCATCAGGTGCACCGCGGCGGTCGTGATGACCTCGACGGCGGGCACATCGGCGATGTCCCTGGTGGCGGACGATGCCGCCTCCTCCTGCCGTGCCCAGCGCTCTTCGCGCTCGCGTGCAGTCTCGTCCGATGCCTGGTTCGTCACTTCGCCTTGCCTTCTGTTAGACTTTGTCGGGCTCCGGAGCGTCATGCTCCGGTACGAAAGAGGATTCACTTCCCACCCGCGCTTGCCGTTCCAGGCTACCGGGTCTTGCACTCCGCCGGCTCCGGTCGAAAGACCGACCGGTAGACAGGGTGCGAAGCCGGCGTCTGGATGCCGGCGGGTGGGGGACGATTCCGATTTCGCCCGGGATGCCGACAGCATCCTGGTGGCCGAAACCATCGTCTAAGGAGTTCCGCATCAGCGATCCCCGCACCAATGAGCGCATCCGCGTCCCCGAGGTCCGCCTCGTCGGCCCCGCGGGTGAGCAGATCGGCGTCGTCCGCATCGAGGCGGCGCTGCGCCTTGCGCAGGAAGCCGACCTCGACCTCGTCGAGGTTGCCCCCAACTCGAAGCCGCCCGTGGTCAAGATCATGGACTACGGCAAGTTCAAGTACGAGGCTGCCCAGAAGGAGAAGGAGGCTCGCCGCAACCAGGCGAACACCATTCTCAAGGAGGTCCGCTTCCGTCTGAAGATCGAGGCGCACGACTACACGACCAAGCTCAAGCGCGCTGAGGGGTTCCTCAAGGCGGGCGACAAGGTCAAGGCCATGATCCTGTTCCGCGGTCGTGAGCAGTCGCGTCCTGAGCAGGGTGTCCGCCTGCTGCGCAAGTTCGCCGAGGACGTCGCCGAGTTCGGCACCGTCGAGTCGAACCCGACGATCGACGGCCGCAACATGGTGATGGTGGTCGCACCGCTGAAGAGCAAGTCCGAGGCGAAGCAGGAGCAGAACGCGATCCGCGATGCACAGCGAGCCGCGAACAAGCAGGCCGCGCGCGAAGCCAAGAGCGAGTCGGATGCTCCGGCAGGCGCTCCGGCGGAGTGACATCCGCCCCCACACACTCCCGCACCGCGGGTTGACACCGTCGCCTGAGAAGGCGCCTTACGAAGGAAGAGAAGATGCCGAAGCAGAAGACCCATTCGGGTGCTAAGAAGCGCTTCAAGATCACCGGCAGCGGCAAGCTGAAGAAGCAGCAGGCCGGTATGCGCCACAACCTTGAGCACAAGTCGAGCCGACGCACCCGTCGCCTCAACCAGGACCAGGTTCTGTCGAAGGCAGACTTCAAGGTCGCGAAGAAGCTTCTCGGTCGCTGACGCGCCCGATCGCAGGAATAGGAACACAGGAAAATGGCAAGAGTCAAGCGGGCGGTAAACGCCCACAAGAAGCGCCGGGTCATCCTCGAGCGCGCCTCCGGCTACCGCGGTCAGCGTTCGCGCCTCTACCGCAAGGCCAAGGAGCAGGTCATCCACTCCCTGGTCTACTCGTACCGGGACCGTCGCAAGCGCAAGGGTGACTTCCGTCGCCTGTGGATCCAGCGCATCAACGCGGCTGCACGCCAGAACGGCATGACGTACAACCGCTTCATCCAGGGCCTCGGCCTCGCGGGTGTCACGGTCGACCGCCGCATGCTCGCCGACCTCGCGATCAACGACGCTGCGACCTTCACGTCGCTCGTCGAGACGGCCAAGAAGGCTCTTCCTTCTGACGTCAACGCACCGAAGTCGGCTGCGTAAGCAGCTCTTCACCACTGAGGACGCCTTCCTTCGGGAAGGCGTCCTCAGTCGTTCTCCCGACGTTCGGTGCGGAGACACCACCGGTGTTCCCTAGACTGTGATCGTGCTGGAGAACCCCCGGTCCCCCCGAGTCCGTGCCGTCGCCAAGCTGACCAAGCGCAGCGCGCGAACGGAGACGGGCCTGTTCCTGCTCGAAGGACCCCAGGCGGTCCGTGAGGCGCTCACGTATCGCCCAGAGGCGATCGTCGAGCTGTTCGCGACGCCCACCGGCTGGGAGAGGCATTCGGACATCAGAGCGAAGTCCTCGGATGCCCGCATCACCGTCGAGCACGTGACCGAGTACGTCCTCAACGCCATGGCAGACACGGTGACGCCGCAAGGGCTCGTCGCCGTCGTGCGGCAGACGCCGACCTCGGTGCGCGACATCTTCGCGGCGTCGCCACGGCTCGTCGCGATCTGCGAGGAGGTCCGCGACCCCGGCAACCTCGGCACGATCATCCGCGCAGCCGATGCCGCGGGCGCTGATGCGGTCGTGCTGACGGGTCGCACCGTCGATCCGTACAACCCCAAGGTCGTCCGTGCCACGACGGGCTCGCTCTTCCACCTCCCGGTGTCGATCGGAGGCGACCTCTCGGACGTCATCGATCGCGCCCACGACGCAGGTCTCCGCATCCTCGCCGCCGACGTCAAGGGCGACGACCTCCTGCAGGCACGGGCGGATGGCCTTCTCGCCGAGCCCACCGCGTGGCTCTTCGGCAACGAGGCCAGGGGCCTCGAGGATGCGTCGCTCGACCTCGCCGACCGCGTGCTCAAGCTGCCGATCTTCGGCCGCGCCGAGTCGCTGAACCTGGCGACCGCGGCGAGCGTCTGCCTGTACGAGAGCGCCTTCGCGCAGCGGGCGGCATCCCAGGGGTGAGCCGATGCGGATTCTGATCGTGGAGGACGACGAGCGCGTCGCCACCGCGCTCGAGGCGTTCCTCGCGAGGTCTGGATATGCGACCGTGCGAGCCGCCGACGGCGCGTCCGCACTGGACATGCTCGGTGCCGACACCGAGGTGGTGCTGCTCGATCTCGGGCTCCCCGACGTGGACGGGATAGACCTGTGCCGTCGCATCCGCGGGCGATCCGAGGTCCCGATCGTGATCGTGACGGCCCGGAATCAGGTCACCGAGCGCATCAAGGGGCTGCGCGCGGGCGCCGACGACTTCGTCGTGAAGCCGTACGACGTGCAGGAGCTGCTCGCGCGGATCGAGGCGGTCACGCGTCGCTCGCGGCCGGTGCACCCGGAGGCGGAGGCGCGCGTGCAGCTGCAGGGCGGCGCGGTGCAGATCGATCTGATCGCCCGGCAGGTGCTCGTGGATCTGGCGCCGATCGAGCTCACCAGGAAGGAGTTCGACATCGTCGCCGTCCTCGCGAGGTACCCCGGTGTCGCGGTGCCGAAGGAACGACTGATCCGCGAGGTGTGGAACACGGACTGGCGTGGATTCGGCCACTCCCTCGAGGTGCACGTCGGCGCGATCAGGAAGAAGACCGGGGAGCGCCACCTCATCGAGACCGTCCGAGGCGTCGGCTACCGGCTGGCGGGCTGACCGGACATGCGCAGGCGCCTCGTCGTCGTGTTCCTGGTGCCGCTCGTCGCGATCCTCCTCTCCCTCGGCGGCGCGACGGTCTGGAGCGCGACCCGCAGCACGCAGCAGGCGTTCTACACGGAGCAGCTCGGTGATGTCGGCTACTTCGTCACGAGTGCCCGTCAGGCGCTGCTGTCGGGGAGCGCCACCGTGATCGACGCCGAGGCGTGGCGGTTCAACGAGGTCTACGGCATCGACGTCGTCGTGTTCGATCTGACCGGCGGCGTCTGGGCGGCCGGCGGAACGGTCGCCGAGATCCTCCCGGAGGACGACGCGGCACGGGTCCGGCTGGCGCTCTCAGGACGCAGGGCGGAGGTCCCGGAGCCGGTGTTCCCCTGGACGGTGGCGGATGCCTCGCTGGTGGAGCCGGTCTTCGACGACGGCGACGTCATCGGCGCGGTGATGGTCTCGACCGACGTGGAGGCGCCGCGCTCCGAGATCCGCCTGCAGATCCTGATCCTCTCGCTGGTCGCGATCGTGTCGATCGCACTCGGGGTGCTGCTGGTGTTCCAGCTGGCTCGATGGGTGCTCTCGCCGGTGCGGCGACTCGACGACGCCATGGTCGCGATCGAGCGCGGTGAGATGGACGCCAGGGTGGCCGAGGACACCGGTCCGCCAGAGCTCCGGCGGATGACGAGGGTCTTCAACGGCATGGCGGACGAGATCGAGCGCGTGATGACCAGGCAGCAGGAGTTCGCCCTGAACGCCTCGCACGAGCTGCGCAACCCTCTGAACGCGCTGCTCCTGCGCGTCGAGCATCTCGCGACCGGGCTCGGTGACGAATGGCGCGACGACGTGGAGGAGACCAGGGAGGAGGGGCGGCGGATGGCGCGCATCCTCGAGACGCTGCTCGGGCTCGCGCGCGGAGGGCGCGGGGACTCGACATTCTCGGCCGTCGATCTGGCGACCCTGGCGGCGCGGCGTGCCGACGCCTGGCGTGAGGTGGCGGCGCGGCGGGGGATCGTCGTGCGCTCCACGGGAGCGGGCCCGGTGATGAGCGTGACGGATCGCACGATCGTGGAGAGCGCGCTCGACGCGGTCATCGACAACGCGGTGAAGTTCTCGCCCGGCGGCTCGGCTGTCGAGGTGGGTGCGCATCGGGACGCCGGCGCATGCCGGGTGACGGTCCGGGATCGTGGTCCCGGTCTCACGCGGGAGGAGGCCGCATACGCCACGGACCGGTTCTGGCGAGGCGACGGCGGTGCAGAGGCCCCGGGTTCCGGTCTGGGGCTCGCGATCGCGACGGACCTCCTCGCAGCGATCGGCGGCGAGCTCGCGGTGGATTCTCCCGACGGCGGCGGACTGCTGGTCTCGCTGCTCATCCCGGACGGAGCGGTCGCATGAGCGCGCTCGGACGGCGTGTCGTCGCCGGTGCGATCGCGCTGGCGCTGATGGTGGCCCTCGGCGGGTGCGTCCAGCGATCCGGTGAATGGGCGGATGCCGAGTACCGGATCGCCGGTGGAGGGCCCACAGGGGTCTACTACGCGTACGGGAGCGGCCTTGCGAGCGAGTTGTCCGAATCGCTCGACGTGCGGATGACGGCGCAGGAGACGGCCGGGTCCGTCGACAACCTGCTGCGCGTGGGCTCGGGGGAGTCCCTGCTCGGCTTCGCGCAGGGCGATGCGGCCGCGGATGCCGTCGCCGGAGTGGGCGCCTTCGACCAGCCTCTGCGCGTCGAAGCGCTGGCGCGCCTGTACGACGAGTACGTGCACGTCGTGGTGCGTGAGGACTCGGATGTCGAGACGATCGCGGATCTGGCGGGCAAGACTGTGTCGCTGGGGGCGGAGAACTCGGGCGTGAACGTGATCGCGGCGCGGGTGCTGGATGCCGCGGGAGTGCAGGCGTCCTCCGTGCAGGACCCGCAGCTCGATCTCGCAGGCTCCATCCGCGCCATGGAGCGGGCGGAGATCGACGGATTCTTCTGGGTCGGCGGCATCCCCACTCCCGGCATAGCCGATCTCGCGGCGACTCTGCCTGTGCGGCTGCTGCCGATAGAGCAGAGCTGGGTCAACCACGTGAACGAGCAGTACTCGGACGCGTACCGGCCCTCCGACTTCCCGGTGGGGCTGTACGGACTCGAGGAGTCCGAGCCGACCATGGCCGTGCCCAACTACCTGGTGACCTCGTCGGAGACCCCGGACGGGGTGGTCCGCGATGTGCTGCAGGGTCTGTTCGACGCCCGTACGCGCCTCGGTCTGGAGGTGCCGGCCGCGGCGCTGCTGGACCGCAGGCAGGCGATCTTCACCGGCCCGGTGGCGCTGCATCCCGGTGCGATCGAGTTCTACCGAGAGCTGCGGGACTGAGGCCTCAAGAAATCCTCAAGAAGTCTCGATCGGCCGCGTCCTTCTGCCACTCTGAGACTCGATCGCGCTCGATTCGACGGAGAATTCAGATGCCAGTGAGCACACGCCGCACCCGCACGCCGGTGCCCAGTGCGTCTGCGACAGCCTGCCGTCCCGTCTCCCCGGGGGGAGAGACGAGGAGGCGGGAACGCCCCCACGGCCTGCGGGGGCAGGCCGTGGGGCACTTCGGCGCGCCTGTTCCGATGGTGCGTCCTCGTGGTCACGAACGTGTAAATCTCGACGCAGGTGCCTGGAGCGCGACGGTCGACCTGGCTAGTTTGGAGAAATGATGACCTCTGGTAAGCCTCTCGTGGTGGTTGAGAACGTTCAGAAGCACTACGGCGATTTCCAGGCGCTCACCGACATCGACCTGACCGTGAACGCGGGCGAGGTCGTCGTCGTGATCGGCCCGTCCGGTTCGGGAAAGTCGACGCTCTGCCGCACGATCAACCGCCTGGAGACGATCACCAGCGGCACGATCCGCATCGACGGCAAGGAGCTGCCCGCCGAGGGCAAGGGGCTCGCGCACCTGCGCGCCGACGTCGGCATGGTTTTCCAGTCGTTCAACCTCTTCGCCCATCTGACGATCCTCGAGAACGTCACACTCGGGCCGATCAAGGTCCGCGGACTGAAGAAGGCGGCTGCCGACAAGGAGGCGATGGCGCTCCTCGAGCGCGTCGGCGTCGCCCAGCAGGCCTCCAAGCTGCCGGCGCAGCTCTCGGGTGGCCAGCAGCAGCGCGTCGCGATCGCCAGGGCACTGGCGATGCGGCCCAAGGTCATGCTCTTCGACGAGCCCACCAGCGCGCTCGACCCCGAGATGATCAACGAGGTCCTCGACGTCATGGTCGGACTCGCGAAGGAAGGCATGACGATGATCGTCGTCACCCACGAGATGGGCTTCGCGCGCAAGGCCGCGAACCGCGTCGTCTTCATGGCGGACGGCCGGATCGTCGAGGAGGCGACGCCTGAGGAGTTCTTCACGAACCCGAAGAGCGACCGTGCCAAGGACTTCCTCTCGAAGCTCCTCACGCACTGACCACGACCCACAGACCCTGCACACACAGCACACGAAGGAGACGCACATGCGACGTACACGGACACTGGCAGGCATCGGCATCGCGACCGCCGCGCTGCTCGCGCTGACCGCCTGCAACAGCGGCAGCCCGTCCACCCCCGGTGGAGGCACGGAAGGCGGCGAGGAAGGCGGCGAGGAGACCACGTGGTTCGAGGTCGCCGAGGACGTGCAGCTGGAAGGCAGCCCCACCTTCGACGCGATCACCGAGCGAGACAAGGTGATCGTGGGCGTCAAGGAGGACCAGCCGGGTCTCGGCTACCTCGACGTGACGACCAACGAGCGCACCGGCTTCGACATCGACATCGCGCGCTGGATCGCGGCCTCGCTCGGCTACGACGAGGACAAGATCGAATTCAAGCCGATCGCCTCCGCCAACCGCGAGCAGGCGATCACGAACGGCGACATCGACTACTACGTCGGCACCTACTCGATCAACGACAAGCGCAAGGAGCTCATCGACTTCGCGGGTCCGTACTTCATCACCGGTCAGGGCCTGCTCATCGCGGCCGACGCCGAGGATGCCGAGGCGCTCGAGGACTTCAACGGCAAGACCGTGTGCTCGGCGACCGGCTCCACGCCGATCCAGAACATCAAGGCGAATTTCCCCGACATCAAGACGCAGGAGTACGACCTGTACTCCGCCTGCGTGCAGGACCTGATCGACGGCAAGGTCGACGCGGTCACCACCGACCAGGCCATCCTGATCGGCTACGCGGCGCAGTACCCGGACGAGGTCAAGGTCACCGGCGGTCTGTTCACCGAGGAGCGCTACGGCGTCGGACTCCAGAAGGGTGATGACGCGCTCCGCGCGCACATCAACGACCTCTTCACGGAGGGCGGCGACATCTGGCAGGCCATCTTCGACAAGAACCTCGGCGAGTCCGGCATCGAGGTCGAGCAGCCCGCGGTCGACGCGTACTGATCGGAACGGGGTGGTCTCCCGCAGGAGGCCACCCCGCACAGTTTCCAGCAGAGCCTGAAGAAGGGGAGGGTGGCGTGGACGTCATCTTCGGAAACCTCGACCTGTGGGGAGAGGCGATCGGCAACACGCTGATCGTCTTCCTCGGAGGTGGGGTCATCGCGCTCGTGCTCGGCATCATCGTCGGCGCGATGCGCGTCTCGCCGGTGCCGATCGCACGAGGCGTCGGAACCCTGTACGTCAACACCGTGAGGAACACGCCACTCACCCTCGTCTTCTTCTTCTTCGTCTTCGGCTACCCCCAGCTCGGGCTGCCGAAGCTCTCCAATCTGGTCCTCGGCATCCTGGCGATCGGCATCTACACGGCCACCTACGTGGCCGAGGTGCTGCGGGCGGGCATCAACACGGTGCCGGTCGGGCAGGCCGAGGCGGCGCGAGCGATCGGGCTGCCGTTCGGGCAGGTCATGACCCTCGTCATCCTGCCGCAGGCGTTCCGCTCGGTCGTCCCGCCGATGATGAGCGTGTTCATCGCCCTGCTGAAGAACACCACGGTCGCTGCCGGCTTCTCGGTGGCGGAGCTCGCAGCGCTCCGCTCGACCGTCAACGACTCTGCCGACCGCCCTGGCAACCCGATGGAGGTCCTCCTCTGGGTCGCGGTGGTGTTCGTCGCCCTGGTGATGCTGCTGAGCTGGCTGCAGCGCCATCTCGAGAACCGATGGAGGATCGCGCGATGAGCTCCGTACTGTACGACGTGCCAGGGCCCCGGGCGATCGCACGCAACCGCATCCTCGCCGTCGCCACGATCGCCGTCGTGCTCGCCGCGATCGGCTTCGTCGTGTACCGCATGATCGAGACCGGCCAGTTCGCCCCGGAGAAGTGGTACGTGTTCACGTTCTCCGCAGTCTGGGCCGGCATCTTCAAGGCGCTCGGCAACACACTCGCCGCCTTCGCCGCCGCGGCGGTGCTCAGCATCGTCCTCGGATTCGTGCTCGCGATCGGGCGCCTCTCCGACCACGCCTGGGTGCGGGTGCCCGTCACCGTCATCACCGAGTTCTTCCGCGCCGTGCCGGTGCTGGTGTTCATGATGCTGCTCTACTACGGCCTTCCCGTGGTCGGCATCAAGATGGAGCCGTACTACGCCGTGGTGATCGCGCTCATGGTCTACAACGGCTCCGTGCTCGCCGAGGTGCTCCGCGCCGGCGTCGAGTCGCTGCCCAGGGGGCAGAAGGAGGCCGGATACGCCATCGGCCTCCGCAAGAGCGGGGTGATGCGGCTCATCCTGCTGCCGCAGGCGATCCGCGCCATGCTCCCGGTGATCGTCGCCCAGCTGGTCGTCACCATGAAGGACACCGCGCTCGGGTTCATCATCACGTATCCCGAGCTCCTCTACTACGCCAAGCAGCTGACCTCCCAGCAGGGCCGTCCGATCCTGCAGTCCGCGTTCATCATCGGCGGCATCTACATCATCATGTGCCTCATCCTCTCCGGCATCGCCAAGTGGGTCGAGGTCCGCACGCGCCGCTCGCCCAAGGTCCAGGCCATCGCTCAGGACCCGGACGACGATCCGCGCCGGCATGATGGCGGCACCAACACCCGGCTCATCACGCTCCAGCGGGGTAGCGGCTTGGACGGCGGCTCGACAGCCGCGGTATGACCGTGCGCCGGCGCCTCCCTGCGCCACGGACGGGAGCGCGACGTCGCCCCCGGTAGACTCAGTTCTCGTGTCTGACGTACCTGAGATCACCCCCGAAGCGGTCGAGGCCGCTGTCGCCGCAGCGCTCGAGGCCATCGCCGCCGCGGGCGACACCGCCGAGCTGAAGGCCGCCCGCGCCGCGCACGTCGCCGACGGATCGCCGCTGGCCGTCCTGAACGCCTCGATGCGCCAGGTCGCCCCCGAGAACAAGGCCGCGTTCGGCAAGCTGGTCGGCCAGGGCCGTGGCCAGGTCTCACAGGCGCTCGCCGCCAAGGAGGCCGAGCTCGCCGCAGCCGAGGTCACAGCGCGCCTCGAAGCCGAACGCGTCGACATCACCGCGGTGCCCTCCCGCACGCGCGTGGGCGCGCGGCATCCGCTCACCCTCCTCAGCGACCAGATCTCGGACATCTTCGTCGGCATGGGATGGGAGATCGCGGAGGGACCCGAGCTCGAGCACGAGTGGTTCAACTTCGACGCCCTGAACTTCGACGTAGACCACCCCGCACGCCAGGAGCAGGACACCTTCTACGTCGACCCGGCCTCACGCCACCTCGTGATGCGCACGCACACGAGCCCGGTTCAGGTGCGCTCGATGCTCGAGCGCGAGGTGCCGATCTACGTGCTCTGCCCCGGCCGCGTGTACCGCACCGACGAGTTCGACGCCACGCACCTGCCCGTGTTCACCCAGTTCGAGGGCCTGGTCGTCGACAAGGACATCTCGATGGCGCACCTCAAGGGCACCCTCGACCACGTCGCACGGCAGCTTTTCGGACCGGAGGCGAAGACCCGCTTCCGCACGAACTTCTTCCCCTTCACCGAGCCGTCGGCCGAACTCGACCTGTGGCACCCGACCTTCAAGGGCGGCGCCCGCTGGATCGAGTGGGGTGGCTGCGGCATGGTCAACCCGAACGTGCTTCGGGCTGCGGGGATCGACCCCGAGGTGTACAGCGGCTTCGCGTTCGGCATGGGCGTGGAGCGCGGGCTGATGTTCCGCAGCGACGTACAGGACATGCGCGACATGGCCGAGGGCGATGTCCGATTCAGCGAGCAGTACGGGATGGTGGTGTGATGCGCGTCCCGCTTTCGTGGCTGCGTGAGTACGTCGATCTGGCAGCGGATGCCACGCCCGAGGACGTCCTCGCGGCGATGGTGACCGTCGGCTTCGAAGAGGAGGACATCCACCGCTTCGAGATCTCGGGTCCCGTCGTCGTCGGGCAGGTCGTGTCCTTCGAGGAGGAGCCGCAGTCGAACGGCAAGACGATCCGCTGGTGCCAGGTCGATGTCGGCCCGGAGCAGGGCGGCATGCGCGGCATCGTCTGCGGTGCGCACAACTTCGCAGTCGGCGACAAGGTCGTCGTGACGCTGCCTGGTGCGGTGCTCCCCGGTCCGTTCCCGATCGCTGCGCGCAAGACCTACGGGCACGTGTCCGACGGCATGATCGCCTCCGCGCGGGAGCTCGGGCTCGGCGACGAGCACAACGGCATCCTGATCCTCGCCGAGCTCGGCGTCGACGCGCCGGTCGGCACCGACGCGATCGCGCTGCTCGGCCTCGACGACGTCGCCGTCGACATCAACGTCACCCCCGACCGCGGCTACGCCTTCTCGGTGCGCGGCGTCGCCCGCGAGTACTCGCACGCCACCGGCGCGGCATTCCGCGACCCGGCGGAGCGCGACTTCGCGGAGCTGCAGCCAGGTACCGGGCACACCGCGATCGTCGACGACGCCGCCCCCGTCCGCGGGAACGTCGGCGCGAGTGAGTTCGTCACGCGCGTCGTCCGCGGCGTCGACCCCTCACGTCCGACGCCGCCGTGGATGATCGCACGCCTCACGCTGGCCGGCATGCGCTCCCTCGGCATCCTCATCGACATCACGAACTATGTGATGCTCGAGCTCGGCAACCCGATCCACGGCTACGACCTCGACAAGCTCACCGGCGGCATCACCGTCCGGCGGGCGACTCCCGGGGAGACGATGACGACCCTCGACGGGCAGCAGCGCGCGCTCCACGTCGAGGATCTGCTCATCACCGACGAGTCCGGTCCGATCGGCCTTGCCGGCGTCATGGGCGGCGGCACCACCGAGATGTCCGCGACGACCCGCAACGTGCTGATCGAGGCGGCGTCGTTCGATCCGACGACGATCGCCCGCTCGGCCCGCCGTCACAAGCTGCCCAGCGAAGCCTCCAAGCGCTTCGAGCGCGGCGTCGACCCGCTCGTCCCGTTCGTCGCGGCCCGCCGCGTGGCCGACCTCATGGTCGAGCTGGCGGGCGGCACGCTGACCGAAGAGGGCGGCGCCCTGTTCGCCGAGGTCTTCATCGCGGAGATCGAGCTGCCGGCCGGCTTCGTGCAGGGCCTCATCGGCGTCGACTACACGGATGCCGAGATCACCGGCGCCCTGACCACGATCGGGGCCGAGGTCACCGCGACCGACCCTTCGACAGGCTCAGGGCCCCAGTCCGGATGGGTGGTCATCCCGCCGACCTGGCGCCCCGACCTCACCGACAGGTGGTCGCTCGCCGAGGAGGTCGCGCGCATCCACGGACTCGACCGCATCCCCTCCGTGCTGCCGACTCCGCCGTCGGGTCGTGGCCTCACCGCGCACCAGCAGGGCCGCCGCCGTGTGGCGAACGCTCTGGCCGCCGCCGGTTTCGTCGAGACTCCGGCGTTCCCGTTCACGAACGAGGCGCAGAACGACTTGCACGGCTCGGCGACGGGGGAGCACATCCCGAGCATCCGCATGGCCAACGCGCTCGACGGGGCGAACCCGTTCCTGCGGCGCTCTCTCATCCCGGGGCTCCTGCAGATCGCGCACCGCAACATCTCCCGCGGTCTCACGGATCTCGCGATCTTCGAGACCGGGACCGTGTTCCTGCCCGAGCCCGGCGTCGCCTACGGCACCGATGAGGTCCCCCCTCTCGGCGCTCGTCCGTCGGACGACACCCTCGCCGCGCTGAACGCGTCTATCCCGCCGCAGCACCGGCACGTCGCGGCGCTCCTGACCGGCAACGTCGTCGCGCGTCAGCCCGGCCGCGCCGCCGAGCCCGTCGGACTCTCCGAGGCGCTGGACGCCGTGCGAGTGATCGCCGCTGCCGCCGGCGTCGAGATCGACGTCGTCCAGGCGCAGCGCGCGGCCCTCCACCCCGGACGCACTGGGGCGCTGCGCGTCGGTGACGTCGAGGTCGGGTACGTAGGCGAGCTCCACCCCGAGGTCGCCGAGGGTGCGGACCTTCCCGGCCGCGCCGTCGTGCTCGAGCTCGATCTCGACGGCATCCTCGCGCTCGCCGGCGACCGCACCGTCGCCGCGTCGCTGTCCACCTACCCCGCCGCCACGCAGGACGTCTCACTCGTGCTCCCGGCAGACGTCCCCGCAGGCGATGTGCGGGCGGCGCTCTCCGAGGGGGCGGGCGCACTCCTCGAGGCGATCCGCCTGGTGGACGACTACCGCGGTGACGGCGTCAGCGAGGGCGAGAAGAGCCTCACCTTCGCGCTGCGCTTCCGCGCAGACGACCGCACACTGACGGCGGCCGAGGCCACCGACGCCAAGCTCGCCGGCGTCGCGGTCGCGACCGAGAGGTTCGGCGCGACGCTGCGCGAGTGATCGGCACCCGTTCCGATGCGCGGGGTCGCGCCTGCGCGGAGTTGCGTCTGCTCTGAGCGGAAGGGGTTCCGCGCGCGTGCGGATGCTGCTGACATGGACGCATGACGGATGTGCTGATCCTCGGCGGTACCGGCTGGCTCTCCGGGCGCGTGGCGCGGCGGTGGCTCGACGCGGGCGCCACGGTGACCTGTCTGGCGCGCGGCGGGCGGCCCGCCCCCGACGGTGCGGTCCTGGTGACGGGCGACCGGGACTCGGCCGACGCCTACGCCGCCGTGTCCGGCTGTGACTGGGACGTGATCGTCGACGTCTCCTCCCGGGCCGACCATGTGGAGGCGGCGGTCGCGGCCCTCGGCGACCGCGCCGGCCGGTGGGTCCACGTGTCATCGATGTCCGTCTACGCCGACGATGCCACAGTCTGCGCGGACGAGTCGGCGCCACGGCATCCGCCCGCGCGCCCAGGAGACGACTACGAATACGGTGCGCAGAAGGTCGCGGGGGAGGACGCAGTGCTCGCCCTCGGAGGGCGGGCCCTCGTCGTGCGCCCAGGACTCATCGTCGGGGACGGCGACCCGAGCGATCGCTTCGGCTACTGGGCCGCGGCCTTCCTCCGTGCGGGGGAGGAGCCCGTGCTCCTCCCTCCGCTCGACGGGCGGAGCACCCAGGTGATCGACGTCGCCGACGTCGCCGAGTTCATCGTGACAGCGAGTTCCTCCGGTGCGGTGAATGCGATCGGCGACGTGCGCCCGCTCGAGGAGGTTCTCGATCGGGTGCGCGCTGCCGCGGGACACGTCGGTGATCTCGGCGTGGCGGACGAGGCGTGGCTTCTCCAACAGGGCGTCCAGCCCTGGGCGGGCGAGCGATCGCTGCCGCTCTGGCTGCCCGAGGACATGACGGGCTTCATGACCCGGTCGAACGTGCGATTCCGCGCCGCCGGGGGCTCGCTGCGCGCACTCGACGATACGATCGCGCGTGTCGTCGCGGACGAGCGTGCCCGTGGCGTCGACCGGGAGCGTCGCGCGGGGCTGACCAGGCCAGACGAGCTCGCTCTGCTCGCGATCCTTCCCTGAGCCGGCCTCCCGCGCCAGGGGCGGAGCGTCGCTAGACTGCCAGCAGTGACACGGGGTGCCGCGACCGCGGCTGAGAACAGACCCGTCGAACCTGATCTAGTTAGCACTAGCGAAGGGATGTCGCATGAGCGATCTTCTGCGTCCAGCGTCCGCCTCCACCGTCCTCGAGCGTCTCGAACCTGGGGTCGCAGCGCCCCGCGTGCTCAGCATCGCGGGCAGCGACCCCTCCGGAGGCGCCGGCATCCAGGCGGATCTCAAGTCGATCGCCGCGAACGGCGGCTACGGCATGGCGGTGATCACCGCCCTGACCGCGCAGAACACCTGCGGCGTGCGCGGCGTGCACGTGCCGCCGCCCGAGTTCCTCCGCGCGCAACTGGAGGCGATCTCCGACGACATCGTCGTCGATGCGGTGAAGATCGGGATGCTGGCCAGCGCGGAGGTCATCGGCGTGGTCGCCGGCTGGCTCGACGCAGTCCGCCCGCCTGTCGTCGTCCTCGACCCGGTGATGGTGGCCACGAGCGGTGACCGCCTGCTCGACGCCGATGCGGAGACGGCGCTCGCCGCCCTCCTGACACGCGCGCACATCGTGACGCCGAACCTCGCCGAGCTCGCAGTGCTGGCAGGCCGACCGGTCACCGGCTGGACCGACGCGCTGGACGCGGCCGAGGAGCTGTCGGCCCGAATCGGCGCCACCATCCTCGTCAAGGGCGGACATCTCGACGCGGACCAGACGCCGGACGCGCTCGTCGACGCGGCGAAGGGCGTCCGCCGGGAGTTCGGCGGCGCCCGGATCGTCACCGGGAACACGCACGGCACCGGATGCTCGCTGTCCGCGGCGCTGACCACTCGCCTCGCACTCGGCGAGGACCCGGCGGATGCCGTCGCTGCCACCCGCTCCTGGCTGCGCGAGTCGCTGCGCGCCGGCGCAGGGCTGATGGTCGGCCAGGGGCACGGACCGGTCAGCCACTTCGCGGGCATGTGGTCGCGCGGGGGCGTCGACACCCGGCCCGCGCCCGAGTCGATCGCGCATGACTGGTGGCAGCACATCTCCGGCATCCGATCCGGCATCGACGAGCTGCCGTTCGTCCGCGCACTCGCCGACGGCACGCTGCACCGGGAGCCGTTCCTGTTCTACCTCGGGCAGGACGCACTGTACCTCCGCGAGTACGCGCGGGTGCTGGCCGAGGCGGCGCGTCTCGCGCCCACCTCGGCCGAGCAGTCGTTCTGGGCGAACGCGGCGCACGGCTCGATCGCCGGAGAGCTCGAGCTGCACTCGTCGTGGCTCGGACCCGGCGACGGCGCGACGTTCGCCGCGGAGCCCTCGGCTGCGACCACGGCCTACCTCGATCACCTGCGCTCCGTGGCGTTCGGCGGCGACCACGCCGAGCTCATCGCGGCGATCCTGCCGTGCTTCTGGCTCTACACCGACCTCGGGCGGCGCCTGCATGCGGGGGAGTTCGGGGAGTACGCGCGTCAGGCCGAGCATCCGTACGCCTCCTGGCTCACCACGTACGCCGATCCGGTGTTCGAGGAGGCGACCGAGCGGGCGATCGAGTTCGTGACGCAGGCGGCCGCAGCGGCGGATCCCGCGCTGCGGGAGCGCATGCTGCGGGCCTTCGAGACCTCCAGCGCTCACGAGCTCGCGTTCTTCGCGATCGTGCCCTGAGCTCCGGTGTTACGCGCGTGATTTGCGGATGCCGTCGCGCCCGCGCTATCGTCGCGGCATGCCTTCGGCCGCCACCGCGACACTGACGCTCGTTCCGAGCGTCATCGCTGTGCACCGACGCCGCGGCGGCCGCCGACTCTAGGCGACCCTGCGCTCCTGCCTGCACATGCACGGCGGTCGAGAGCCGGTGTCGCCGCCCCGGCCCCCGACCCCTTGCCTGCCGAGAAGCGAGAGCTTGTCGAAAAGCATGACCGTTAAGGTAGAAGCATGACGTACACCGTCGCCGTCTCCGGCGCATCCGGCTATGCGGGCGGCGAGATTCTGCGCCTCCTCGCCGATCACCCCGACATCGAGATCCGCACCGTCACGGCGCATTCGAACGCGGGACAGCCGCTCATCGAGCACCAGCCGCACCTGCGCTCGCTCGCCCACCTCACCCTGCAGGACACGACTCCCGAGATCCTCTCCGGCCACGACATCGTGTTCCTCGCACTGCCGCATGGCCAGTCCGGGCAGTACACCGACGCGCTCGGCTCCGTTCCGCTGATCATCGACGCGGGCGCTGACCACCGGCTCACCTCGAAGGACTCGTGGGACGCCTTCTACGGCGGGGTCTTCCACGACCCGTGGACCTACGGCGTGCCCGAGCTGATCGTCGAAGGGACGAAGCAGCGCGAGCACCTCCGCGGCGCCACGCGCATCGCCGCCCCCGGGTGCAATGCCTCGACTGTGAGCCTCAGCCTGGTGCCGGGTGTCGCCGCAGGGGTCATCGATCCCGCGGACATCGTGAGCGTCCTCGCGGTCGGCCCTTCGGGTGCGGGCAAGAGCCTGAAGCCGAATCTGCTCGCCAGTGAGATCCTCGGCAGCGCCAACCCGTACGCGGTCGGCGGCACGCACCGGCACATCCCCGAGATCCGCCAGGCGCTCGGCGCGGCCCTTCGACGGGCTCAGGGCTGGGACGCCGACGGCATCCGCATCTCGTTCACCCCTGTGCTGGTGCCGATGTCACGCGGCATCCTCGCCACCTCCTCCGCCCCGATCGTCGACGGCGTGAGCGACGCGCAGATCCGCGACGCCTGGCAGGACGCATACGGCGACGAGACCTTCGTGCAGATGCTGCCGGAGGGGCACTTCCCGCGCACCGCCGACGTGATCGGCGCCAACACGGCGCTGATCGGCCTCGCCATCGACCGCGCCGCGAACCGCGTCACCGTCGTCACCGCTGTCGACAACCTCGTCAAGGGCACCGCGGGAGCCGCCATCCAGTCCATGAACATCGCGCTGGGTCTGCCAGAGGCCCGCGCCCTCTCAGTGAACGGAGTCGCGCCGTGAGCGTCACCGCACCCGCAGGATTCGAGGCGGCAGGCGTCGCCGCCGGCCTGAAGTCCACAGGCAAGCCCGATGTGGCCGTCGTCGTCAACCGCGGCCCCCGAAAGGTCGGCGCCGCGGTCTTCACCAGCAACAGGGCGAAGGCGAACCCGATCATCTGGTCGCAGCAGGCCGTCGCCGACCGCATCGTGGAGGCCGTCGTCCTCAACTCGGGCGGCGCGAACTGCTTCACAGGCAGCTTCGGGTTCCAGACCACGCACCAGACCGCGGAGAAGGCGGCCGAGCTCCTCGGCGTCAGCGCCGGCGACGTGCTGATCTGCTCGACCGGGCTGATCGGCGTCGGCGACGAGGTCTTCCGCGGCAAGGTGCTCGCGGGCACCGAGCAGGCGATCGCCGAGCTCAGCGCCGACGGGGGAGAGCGCGCGGCGCAGGCGATCATGACCACGGACACGGTGGCCAAGACGGCCGTCGTCAGTCGCGACGGATGGACGATCGGCGGTATGGCGAAGGGCGCGGGGATGCTCGCGCCGGGGCTTGCGACCATGCTCGTCGTCATCACGACGGATGCCGTCCTCGAGCCGCTCGAGGCGGACGCGGCGCTCCGCGGCGCGACGGGGCGGACGTTCGACCGGCTCGACTCCGACGGCTGCATGTCGACCAACGACCAGGTCACCCTGCTCGCCAACGGCGCCTCCGGGATCGTGCCGGATCTCGACGAGTTCGCGGCAGCGCTGGCGGAGCTCTGCCAGGAGCTGGCGGTGAAGCTGCAGGGCGACGCGGAGGGCGCGAGCCATGACATCACGATCGAGGTGCAGCACGCGGCATCCGAGGCCGACGCCGTCGAGGTGGGCCGCTCGGTCGCGCGCAACAACCTCTTCAAGGCCGCGATCTTCGGCAACGACCCGAACTGGGGTCGGGTGCTGGCTGCGATCGGCACCACCGCCGCCCAGTTCGACCCCTATGACGTCGACGTCTGGATGAACGGCGTGCGCGTGTGCAGCGAGGGCGGGCCCGATCGCCCGCGCGACGAGGTCGACCTGACCCCGCGGGCCACGCACCTGGTCATCGACCTGAAGGTGGGCGACGCCACCGCGACGATCCTCACCAACGACCTCACCCACGACTACGTGCACGAGAACAGTGCGTACGCCTCATGACCGACATCCAGGACACCACGCCCGACGTCGCGGCCGTCAAGGCGGGCACGCTCATCGAGTCGCTGCCGTGGCTGAAGAAGTTCCGCGACCAGATCGTCGTCGTCAAGTACGGCGGGAACGCGATGGTCTCCGACGAGCTGCAGGAGGCGTTCGCGCAGGACATCGCGTACCTACGCTATGTCGGCGTGCTGCCGGTCGTCGTGCACGGCGGCGGCCCGCAGATCTCCGACATGCTGCAGCGGCTGGAGATCCCGAGCGAGTTCAAGGGCGGCTACCGGGTCACCAACACCGAGGCGATCGGCGTGGTGCGCATGGTGCTCACCGGCCAGGTGAACCCGCAGCTGGTGTCGAAGATCAACTCCCACGGTCCCATCGCGACGGGGCTCAGCGGCGAGGACGCCGGACTCTTCGGCGGACGCCGCCGCGGGGTCATGATCGACGGCGAGGAGATCGACCTCGGACGCGTCGGCGACGTCGTCGAGGTCGACCCGACGCCTGTGCTCGACCACCTCGCCGCAGGGCGGGTGCCCGTGGTCTCCAGCATCGCGCCGGATCTCGACCACCCCGGGCAGTCTCTCAACGTCAACGCGGATGCCGCGGCCGCGGCTCTCGCGGTGGCGCTGAACGCCAGCAAGCTGGTCATCCTCACCGACGTGCCAGGGCTCTACGCCGACTGGCCGAACCGCGACTCTCTCGTGTCGCACCTCACCTCGGACGCGCTGATCGAGATGCTGCCGGGCCTGGAGTCCGGCATGATCCCGAAGATGCGGGCATGCCTCGACGCGGTCGAGGGCGGCGTGGACGCCGCGGCGATCATCGACGGACGGGTGCCGCACTCGGTGCTCGTCGAGCTCTTCACCAGCAAGGGAATCGGAACAGAAGTGGTCATGGGAAGCACGGAGTCGAAAGCATGAGCAACTGGCAGGATGACGCGGCGAGCCACCTGGTCCTGAACGCGGGACCGCGCCTGGCGATGCTGGTCCGCGGCGAAGGCTCCTACCTCTGGGACTCTGAGGGAAGGCGCCACCTCGACTTCCTCGCGGGGATCGCGGTGACCTCGCTCGGGCACGCGCACCCCGTGTTCGTCGACGCCGTCTCGAGGCAGGCCGCGACCCTCGCACACGTGTCGAACTACTTCGCGACCCCGCCGCAGCTCGCCCTCGCTGCACGCCTCAAGCGGCTCGCGGGTGCCGGCATCGACGGTCGTGTGTTCTTCTCGAACTCCGGCGCCGAGGCGAACGAGGCGGCGTTCAAGCTGGCCCGCCTGCACGGCGGCACGGAGAAGCCCCGCATCATCGCTCTGGAGAACGGCTTCCACGGTCGCACCATGGGCTCGCTCGCCATGACCGCGAAGGCCTCGATGCGTGCGCCGTTCGAGCCGATGCCCGGCGGGGTCGAGCACATCCCGGCGACGATCGACGCGCTGGAGCAGGCCATCGACGACCGCGTCGCCGCCGTCATCGTCGAGCCGATCCAGGGCGAGGCCGGCGTCGTCGAGCTGCCGGACGGCTACCTCGCGGCCGCTCGGGCGCTCACCCTCGCACACGGCGCGCTGCTCATCGTCGACGAGATCCAGACAGGGGCGGGTCGCACCGGCGCCTGGTTCGGTTTCAGCCACGAGGGCATCACGCCCGACGCCATCACCCTCGCGAAGGGGATCGGCGGTGGCTTCCCGATCGGGGCGCTCGTCACCTACGGCGCAGCGAGCGCGCTCTTCACGCCCGGATCCCACGGCTCGACGTTCGGCGGGAACCCGCTGGCGACCGCGGTCGCCGACGCGGTGCTCGCGGAGATCGAGCGCGCGGGGCTGGTCGACAACGCCGCCCGTCGCGGCACCGAGCTGCAGGAGATCATCTCCGGCCTCGACTCGCCGCTGATCGCCGGCGTCCGCGGACGCGGCCTCCTGATCGGCGTCGCACTGTCCGCACCCGTGGCGGGAGATGTGGTCTCCGCGGCGCAGGAGCGCGGCCTCATCATCAACGCCGCGAACCCCGAGACCGTCCGCATCGCGCCGGCTCTCAACATCGGCGACGCCGAGCTGGCCGAGTTCCGCGAGCTGTTCGCCGCCGCGCTCGCCGATGTCGCCGCATCCCTCACCACCTCCGGAAAGGCCTGAACCGTGACCCGCCACCTGCTGCGTGACGACGACCTCACCCCCGCCGAGCAGGCGGAGATCATCGACCTCGCGATCGAGCTGAAGAAGGACCGCTGGGCGAACAAGGCCCTGGCCGGGCCGCAGACGGTCGCCGTGATCTTCGACAAGTCCTCGACCCGCACCCGCGTCTCGTTCGCGGTCGGCATCGCGGATCTCGGTGGATCGCCGCTCATCATCTCGACGGCGAACAGTCAGCTCGGCGGCAAGGAGACCCCGTCAGACACCGCGCGGGTGCTCGAGCGCCAAGTGGCCGCCATCGTCTGGCGCACCTATGCGCAGGCGGGGCTCGAGGAGATGGCCGCCGGCACCCGGGTGCCGGTCATCAACGCGCTCTCCGACGACTTCCACCCCTGCCAACTGCTCGCGGACCTGCTCACGATCCGCGAGCACAAGGGCGAGCTGAAGGGCCTGACGCTGACATTCTTCGGCGACGCGCAGAGCAACATGGCGCACTCGTACGCGCTCGCGGGAGTCACCGCGGGCATGCACGTGCGGATGGCGTCTCCTGCGGAGTACGCGCCCAGGGCCGACGTGGTCGAGGCGGCCGACCGCCGCGCGGCCGAGACCGGCGGCTCCATCACGCTCTACACCGACCCGGTCGAGGCGGCGGCCGGCGCCGACGTCATCGTCACCGACACCTGGGTGTCGATGGGCAAGGAGGAGGAGAAGATCGCGCGCATCCGCGATCTCGGCGGCTACAAGGTGACGCCGGAGACGATGACCCTCGCCGACTCCGAGGCGATCTTCATCCACTGCCTGCCCGCAGACCGCGGCTACGAGGTCGACTCCGAGGTCATCGACGGCCCGCAGAGCGTGGTCTGGGACGAGGCGGAGAATCGCCTGCATGCGCAGAAGGCTCTGCTGATCTGGCTGCTCGAGAAGAACGGGCAGGTCGCGTGATGACCGACTCGAAGAGCGACGGCACGAACGAGGGCGCGCTCTGGGGCGCCCGCTTCGCCAGCGGACCCTCTGCGGAGCTCGCCGAACTCAGCCGCTCGACGCACTTCGACTGGATCCTCGCGCCCTACGACATCGCGGGCTCGCACGCGCACGCCAAGGCGCTCGCCGCGGCGGGATACCTCGAGGCCGACGAGGAGGCCAGGATGCACGAGGGACTGGAGGCCGTCGCGCGCAAGGTCGCCGACGGGACCATCGTCCCGCTCCCCTCGGACGAGGACGTGCACGGCGCACTCGAGCAGGCGCTGATCGCCGAGCTCGGGTCGGAGCTGGGCGGACGCCTGCGGGCAGGTCGCAGCCGGAACGACCAGATCGCCACGCTCGTGCGGATGTACCTGATCGACCACGCCCGCGTGATCGCCCGTGACATCCTCCGCGTGGTCGACGCGCTGGTCGCCCAGGCCGAGGCGCACCCCGACGCGATCCTGCCGGGGCGCACGCACCTGCAGCACGCGCAGCCCGTGCTGCTCGCCCACCACCTGCTCGCGCACGGCTGGCCGCTGGTGCGGGAGCTCGAGCGCCTGGTCGACTGGCGCCGGCGCGCCGGCGTCTCGCCGTACGGCGGGGGAGCGCTCGCGGGGTCGACCCTCGGTCTGGACCCGGCGCTGGTCGCTGCGGAGCTGGGTCTCGACCGTCCGGCGGAGAACTCGCTGGACGGCACGTCGGCCCGCGACGTGGTCGCCGAGTTCGCGTTCGTCACCGCGATGACCGGCGTCGATCTGTCTCGCCTCGCGGAGGAGATCATCCTCTGGAACACCCGCGAGTTCGGCTTCGTCACGCTGCACGACAGCTACTCGACCGGGTCGAGCATCATGCCGCAGAAGAAGAATCCCGACATCGCGGAGCTCGCCCGCGGCAAGTCGGGTCGCCTGATCGGCAACCTGTCGGGTCTCATGGCGACGCTCAAGGGACTCCCGCTCGCGTACAACCGCGATCTGCAGGAGGACAAGGAGCCGGTCTTCGACTCGGTCCAGACCCTCGAGGTCGTCCTCCCCGCGTTCGCGGGCATGATCGCCACGCTGCGGTTCGACACGCAGCGCATGGCGGCGCTCGCGCCGCAGGGCTTCTCGCTCGCTACGGATGTCGCCGAATGGCTGGTCAAGCGCCGGGTGCCGTTCCGTGACGCCCACGAGGTCTCCGGTGCGCTGGTCCGGGCGTGCGAGGAGCAGGGGATCGGCCTGGAGGACGCATCCGACGAGCTGCTGCTCTCGGTCTCGGATCATCTGGTGCCCGAGGTCCGCGAGGTCCTCACGATCGAGGGCTCGGTGGCTTCGCGCACCGGTGCCGGCGGCACGGCTCCCGTTCGCGTCGCCGAGCAGCGCGCCGAGCTCGTCGCCAGGGCGCAGGCCGCGGCGCACGCCCTCGGTCTCTAGGCGGCGATGACGATTCGCGGAGGTCGTGACGATTCACGGAGGTTCTCGTGAGTCGTCTCCGTGATCCGTCATCGTCTCCGTGATCCGTCATGGTGAATCCGTGAATCATCAGCGGATCAGTCGGAGCCGGCGCAGGGCGCCGAGAAGGGCCGCCTGCACAGTCGGCCAGTGATGGACGATCTGCGCATAGTCGAACCTAAGGGTCTCGTAGCCGAGTGCGGATGCCGCGGCATCCCGCGCCAGATCGCGATGGCGATGCTCGGGCTTCCCATGATTGTCTTCACCGTCTGCTTCCAGGATCAGTCGCCCGGCGATCACGAAATCGACTCTCCCCACCCCATCGATCTCGACCTGACAGTCCAGTCGGATCCCGAGTACGTGCAAGCGCAGCCTCAGAAGCGATTCGAGTCCGCTGTCGGCATCCGCGCGGGCGAGATCGACGAGCCAGCGTGCCGTTCTCGGCAGCGCAGCGCGGATCCGCATTCGTGTCGCCCTGGTGATCTTCCCGAGTCGCCAAGCAGATTCGAACGCGGCGAAGAAGGCCTCGTCGCCTGCACACCGACGCAGATGGAGCAGGGCTGTGTCGATCGTCACCGACCCGAGCGGCGGTTCGCCCGAGTAGTAGTGCGACGTGCACGTGCACGTCGCGTGCCGGAGTGGGTGCTGCTTCGGTCCCAGCCATACGTGCGGACCGTCAGCCGCGGGCAGCACCCAGATCCTGTGACGGCGCAGCACGCTCGCGCAGCTGAGGGCTCCGCCGTGCTCGATGGCCGCCTTCACCTCGGAGCTGAGCGAAGCAGTGGCGAACACGCCACCGCGGATACGCTCTATGGATCCGCCCCTGACCTGCGCGGCGAGCGACTGCCGGGTGAACCCGAGTCCCTGCAGGGTGGAGCCTCGGGCGATCCCGCCGAGTCTGTCGATGGTGTCCTTGGCTGAGAGCATGCGAACAACCGTGCCGCATCGGTCCACCGGAACGGTGCTCGAAAGCGCGGCTGTGGACGGATTCTTGTGAACTGGTGAATGTGCAGAGCGAGTGACGACGACGACGAACCGATGAGTTCATGACGATCAGCGGAGGATCAGTTGCCATTCCTCCGTGAATCGTCACCGGCTCCGTGAATCGTCATCGACCGTCCTCAGTGCAGGGCCGCGTCCGCCGCGCTCCGCTCCCACCGCGTGAACCGCACGGTGAGCCCGGCGCGGGTGGGAGCGGCCAGGAACGGGCCGGCGGATGCCTCGGCGTCGCCGTCGAACGGAGCCACCCGCACCAGCCGCCATTCGCCTTCGTCGGCGCGGGCGCGCACGATGAGTGCATCCGGCCAGCGGCTCACGCGCACGGTGATCTCGCTGCCGTGCCATTCGTCGACCCACCCGACGGACCAGTCCGAGTTCCGGTCGGTGACGACGGCGCCCAGCCCGAGATGACCGTCGGCGTACTCGACGCCCGCCTTGACCCAGCGCTCCTCGTCGATCCGCACGAAGGCGCCGGCCTGATCGAACTGGCCGTCCCAGGGTGCGCGGAACGAGACCTCGATCGCCTCTCCGACGGCGAGAGGTGCGAGGAGGGCATGCTCGGTGTCGTGCACGAAGCCGTAGGCGGTCCGACGCCACGCGTCGCTTCCCTCGGCGGCGGTGACATCGAGATGGCCGTCTGCGGAGAGTGCGACGGGAGCGTGGGTCCAGGCGCCTTCGGTCCAGGCGATGATGTTCGATTCAGGCATGACACTCAGAGTATAGACAGATAGGGCATAAATCTAGAGTTATTCGTGATATGGTTATGTTCATGGTCATCGCAGTGCTCGCCGACATCGTGGGGTCCCGCAGGCTCGACGATCGCTCGGCCGCGCAGCAGGTGCTGGACGAGACCATCGCCGCCGTCGAGATCGACCTCCCGCTCGCGGTGCAGCCTCTGACGCCCACCGTCGGAGACGAGCAGCAGGGCGTCTACCGGGACCTCGGCGACGCGATGATCTCCCTGCTGATGATCCAGCTCAGACTGCCCGACGGCATCGCCTTCCGGTTCGGGATCGGGATCGGCGAGGTCAGGGCGGTCAGTTCCGTGCACGGGGAGCTCGCCGACGGGCCAGGCTGGTACGCCGCACGCGCCGCGATCGAGACGGTGCACGACCGCGAGGGTCGCGCCGTGCCGCGCACGCGCACATGGATTGTCGGCGCCCCGGGGCAGGATGAGGTCATGGAGCACACGATCGCGGCATCCAACGCCTATCTCCTCGTGCGCGACGAACTCGTCGGCGCCATGAACGAGCGCGAGCGGCGCCTCACCTACGGCCGCCTGATCGGACGATCGCAGCAGGAGCTCGCGATCGGGGAGGGCATCTCTCAGCCCAGCGTGTCCAAGTCGCTGAAGCGCGCGGGGACAGCGGCGATCCTCGAAGGCGTCGCAGCCCTGCGGGAGGAGTCGCGATGATCGTCGCCGGATTCCTCCTGCTCGCCGTCGGCGCCGCCGATCTCGTGCGTCAGTTCGCGCCCCGCCGCTGGATCGGCCACCTCGCCGTCGCCATCATCCTGCTGCTGCTCGGCAGCGTGAGTGACGCGCTGCTGCCGATGATCGCCGCACTCGTGGTCGGCGCGCTCTGGATCTGGTGCATGCCCGACGACAGGGTGGCGCCACTGGGCTTCTGGCCCGCCGTCCTGCTCGGAGTCGCCAGCATCGGCGCCGTGGTCTGGATCGGCTCTCGCGCCGAAGCCGGCCTGATCGGCGAGGTGTGGAGCCTGCGCTCGCCCTTCGGCGACGTCTCCTTCGATCTCGCGATGCTCGTGCTCGGCGCATCCGTGTTCCTCCTCGAGTCCTCGAACCTGGTGGTGCGCGCCGCCCTCGACGGCGAGCACACCTGGCGGCCGATCGACGTGAACCTCGCTGCGGCGGTCGCGCCGGGCGTCGCCGCGGCGGGTGACGATGCGGCGAAGGCCGCCGACCCGGCCTTCGTCGCGGATGCCGCAGCAACGGCCCCCGACCGGCGCAACGGCTTCAAGGGCGGCCGCCTGATCGGCCCTCTCGAGCGGATGCTCGTGCTGATCCTGACCCTCGCGGCGGCGTATCCGGTGCTCGCCGCGATGCTGGCGGCGAAGGGCATCGTCCGGTTCCCGGAGATCTCGCGCGACGGCGAGACCGGTGCTCGTGCCGAGTACTTCCTCGTGGGCAGCCTGGTCAGCTGGGTGATCGCGCTGGGCGCGGCCTTCCTGGTCTGGTGGGCGGCGCACAGCTGACCCGCCTGCCGCTGATAGCCTTGAGCGCGTGTCAAATCCCGCTCTGACGACCGCGGCCCCTGCGATCGATCCCACGTTCGAGAACGTGTGGGACGAACTCGTATGGCGCGGCCTCGTCCACGTGTCCACCGACCAGGAGGCGCTGCGCGCCCTGCTCGCGGGAGACCCCATCACGTATTACTGCGGATTCGACCCGACGGCTCCCAGCCTGCACCTCGGAAACCTGGTGCAGCTGCTCACCCTGCGTCGCATCCAGCTCGCCGGGCACAAGCCGCTAGGTCTCGTCGGCGGCTCGACCGGACTCATCGGCGATCCCCGCCCGACGGCGGAGCGCACGCTGAACACCCGCGAGACCGTCGAGGACTGGGTCGGTCGCCTGCGCGCCCAGGTCGAGCGCTACCTCAGCTTCGACGGCGACAACGCCGCGCGCATCGTGAACAACCTCGACTGGACGGCGCCGCTGTCGGCGATCGACTTCCTGCGCGAGATCGGAAAGTACTACCGGGTCGGCACGATGCTGAAGAAGGACGCGGTCGCCGCGCGCCTGAACTCCGACGAGGGCATCAGCTACACCGAGTTCAGCTACCAGATCCTGCAGGGGATGGACTTCCTCGAGCTCTACCGCCAGTACGACTGCGTCCTGCAGACCGGCGGCAGCGACCAGTGGGGCAACCTCACCAGCGGCACGGACCTCATCCGGCGCGCCGAGGGGGTCTCCGCACACGCGATCGGCACCCCGCTGATCACGAACAGCGACGGCACGAAGTTCGGCAAGAGCGAGGGCAACGCGATCTGGCTGGATGCCGACATGTGCAGCCCGTACCGCATGTACCAGTTCTGGCTCAGCACGACGGACGACGACGTGATCGAGCGGCTGAAGGTGTTCACGTTCCTCAGCAGGGCCGAGATCGAGGAGTACGCGGCCCTGGTCGAGACGGAGCCGTTCCGTCGCGCCGCGCAGAAGCGACTCGCACTCGAGGTCGTCGCGACCGTGCACGGCATCGATGCGACCGCGGCCGTGATCGCGGCATCCGAGGCGCTGTTCGGGCAGGGCGATCTGACCGCGCTCGACGCGTCGACGCTGCGGACCGCGCTGGAGGAGCTTCCGAACGCGACCGTCGCCGCGGGGACGTCCGTCGTCGAGGCGCTGGTCGCGACCGAGCTGGTGTCGAGCCTGTCCGAGGCCCGGCGTGCGATCGGCCAGGGAGGCGTCTCGCTCGACGGCGACAAGGTCGACGACGAGGCAGCACTGGTGCAGGGTTCGCTGCCCGGGGGAGTCTCCGTGCTCCGTCGCGGCAAGAAGACCCTCGCCGGCGTCTTCATCGGCTGAGCCCTCAGAGCGGATGCCGTTCACCCCGAGTCACGCGCTGATCGCGCTCCCGTTCGTGCGCACGCCGCTCGTACCCGCGGCGATCGCGATCGGCGCGATGACTCCGGACCTGCCGCTGTTCGTGCGCGGCGCGGGCGTGGACTACTCGTTCACCCACACCTATGCGAACATCGCGTGGACCGCGCTGCTCGCCTTCGGCCTGTTTCTCGTCTGGCGGGTCGTGCTGCGGCCGGCGGCACTCGAGCTCGCGCCACTCCGGCTGGCGCGACGCCTCCCCGCGGACTGGGCGACGAGTGGACTCGCTGCTCTGCGCCGGGCCGTCGGCATCGGTGCCGGCCCGATCTTCCCGCTGCTGCTCGCGGTCTCGCTCCTGCTCGGCGTGGTGTCGCACATCGTCTGGGACTCGTTCACGCACGAGGGTCGATGGGGCGTCGAGGTGCTGCCTGCGCTCGACTCCATGTGGGGTCCGCTGACCGGGTTCAAGTGGCTGCAGCACGGCTCCAGCATCGGCGGCCTCGCCATCATCGGCGTGTGGGCGGTCGTGCGTCTGGCGGGGACCTCCCCGCGGTCGGACGTCACGCGGGCGCTGCCGGCCGGCATCCGCATCGCCTGGTGGGTCTCGCTGCCGGTCATCCTGCTGACGGCATGGGCGGTGGGCCTCGCCGCGTACGGTCCGTTCACCGATGGGTTCACGCCGCAGCACCTCGGCTACCGGGTGCTGCCACCGGCGTGCGCGGTGTGGGGAGCCCTCACCCTCGGGCTCTGCCTGGTGCTGCCGCCGTTCCGGCACCGTCACCAGCGCGGCTGATCCGCGCCCCACGGCCGCGGTGCGCGGAACTCGAGCCCCGGCAGGGCGGGGCGGGCTGTGGTCAGCGTCCGCGACCCGACCCGGAACGTCGCGATATGCGGCGCAGGATCGATGTCGATCTCGGTATCCGGCTGCGAACGACGCGGCATCCCGAGGAGCTCGGCGGCGATCCGCCGCAGGGAGGTGCTGACGTGCCATGTGCCGCCCTCGCGGCTGCGCCGGTCGAGCAGTCGGACCACGGATGCCGCGAGCAGATAGCCCGCGCTGTGATCGAGAGCCTGCGCCGGAAGCACGCCGGGGCGTTCGCCGTCGGGGGATTCGACGAGCGCTATGCCGGATTCAGCCTGGACCAGGCTGTCGAAGCCTGCACGGTCCGGATGCTCCACGCCCCACGCGCTGAGCTGGGCGATCACGAGACCGGGATGCCGTTCGGCGATCGTCGCGGGATCGAGACCGAGACGGCCGAGTGCGGCGGGGCGATAGCCGAGCACGACCGCATCCGCGCGGTCGAGGAGCTCGTGCATGACGGGGGAGCGCGCGTCGAGCACCGCTGAGCGCTTGCCGTGTCCGGTGTCGAGGTGCTGCCATTCGGGCTCGGGCGGCTCGGGCGGATCTATGCGCAGCACGTCCGCGCCGAGCAGGGCGAGGGTGCGCGTGCAGACGGGGCCGGCGATCACGCGGGTGAGGTCGAGCACGCGGAAGCCGGTGAGCGGAAGGCCGGCCTGCAACGGGCGCGTCGACTCCGCGCGAGTCGCCTCGATGCGCTGCACTCCCAGCAGGGGAGTCGTGCGGAGCGCCGCGTCGTGAGCGTCGTCCTCGGGGGCGACCGTCACCGCGAGACCGCCCGTCGCCGTGATCGCGGTGATCGCCTCGGCGGAGGTGCGCTCGGCGAGTGCGGCGCGCACGAGCTCGGGATCGCCCGTCACTCCCAGCGCAGCGAGAAGCCCTCGCGCATGATGCGGGTAGTTGCCGTGCGTGCGCACCCAGCCGTCGCGGCTGCGCCAGAACCCGGAGAGGGGCGACCAGACGTCGGGCGCGGCTGCCCCGATCGTCAGAAGTCGGTCGCTGCGATACGAGAGTGCGATGCGAGACGGATCTGGCGCGACGCGGATGCCGGCGGCGAGTGCCGCCGCCGAGACGCTGGCGGAAGCCAGCTCTCCGACCGCGAGTCGTGAAGGCAGTGGCACCCTGCGGTCCGCGACGCTGCCAGGGGGAACGGAATCGTCGTCGCCGGCGAGCTCACTCCAGACGCGCTCGAGAAGGATCGCTGCGGGCCCGATGCGCGACGTCGATGGCATGCTGCGATCGTACGCCCGGGCGCAGCTGGGGGCGATTTGCCCACTGGACTGGGAGAAACCTTCTGTGCGCCGTCACGACACGCCCGGGTGGGGTGGCTCGATTTGCCAGAACCCCTGGATCCGCGTAACTTATTACTTGTTCGCCCCACAGGGAAGCGGAGAAGCCGAGAGCTTCACCCCCCTCAAGCGGAGAACCACCTCCCGATCCCTCACTTGTGAGAACAGACGCGTGCGTCTAGGATGGGAGATCCACCCCTTCTGCGGCTGTCTTCAGCTGCGCAGCGGATCTCAGATTCGCATGGCGCGCCGATTTGACAAGCGAGACAGGGTGGC
>NZ_JADIJR010000024.1 GCF_017355365.1 Microbacterium sp. SD291
ATCCCCGGGCACCGCCTGGTGTTCACCTGGGACGACGGCACCCGCGTCTCCGTCTCGCGACGGACCGTCTTCGGGCGCAACCCCGCGCCGGAAGACGGCGCAGTCGTGGTGTCGGTGCGCGACGAGACCCTCTCGCTGTCGAAGACCCACTTCGAGGCCGCCGCGGAGAACGCCGGCGGCTGGGTGCTCGACCGCCACTCCACGAATGGCATGACGATCGTGCGCGATGGTCAGCGGATCGCATGCCCGGCAGGGCAGCGCGTGCCGGTGCGCCTCGGCGACGCCATCGAGATCGGCGACCGGATCGTCACGATCGGCGGCTACGCGTGAGGCCCGGACTGATCGTCAGCTCCGGCTCGGCGACGCACCCGGGGCTCCGGCGTGCTCTGAACGAGGACTCGTATCTCGCCAGCGCTCCCGTCTTCGTCGTCGCCGACGGCATGGGCGGGCACGAAGCAGGCGAGCGCGCGAGCGCGACCGTGATCGCCGAGTTCGCCCGCTTCGTCGGACGTGCATCCCTCGAACTCGACGAGGTCCGTCTCGCGGTCGCACAGGCGCGCGAGGGCGTGGAGGATCTCTCGACGTCGGGCAACGGCCGGGCCGGCACCACCCTCAGCGGCGTGGTCGTCGCCACGGTCGACGGCATGGGGTACTGGCTCGCCGTCAACATCGGCGACTCGCGCACGTATCGTCTGGCCGACGGCGAACTCGAGCAGATCACCGTCGATCACTCCGTCGTCCAGGAGCTCATCGAGTCGGGGGAACTGTCCCCGGAGGATGCCGCGACCGATCGGCGCCGCAACATCATCACCAGGGCGATCGGCGCGAGCAGCACGGGCGACGCCGACTACTGGCTGTTCCCCGCGGAGATGGGCGATCGGATCATGATCTGCTCGGACGGACTCACCTCGGAGATCCCGGATGCTCGCATCCGGGAGGTGCTGCAGACCGTGCCCGACCCGCAGACGGCGGCCGATCTGCTGATCACCGAGGCGGTCGACGCAGGCGGACGCGACAACATCACGGTCGTCATCGCAGACGCCGTCTCGGTCGCCTCGCGGCCGGGAACGCTTCTCGAAACGGACGAGAACGACATCGACATGGACACGCGCCCGCGTGAAGCAGCAGCAGGAGGGGCTCTCTGATGCAGACGACGTACCGACCAGGACAGTGGTATCTGATCGTGATCCCCGGCGCGCTGGTCGCGCTGCCGCCTGACGTCCCCGGCGATGTGATCGCGCAGCTCTGGGAGCGCCTCCCGATGGCGAAGACCCTCGCGACGGTGGTCGACGTGCTCACGACCCAGGCAGGCGGATCGTTCACCGAGCTTCCCCCGTTCGCGGCCGCGGTCGCCGAGGGCTCCGATGTGCGGATCGCGCTGCGAGGCGGCGTCGCCGCCAGGGTGAGCACGACGGGCGACGAGGCGAAGGAGCTCTCCGGCGCCGAGGTGACGACGTGGAGCGAGCGCTTCGTGGCCGGGGCATCCCGCGTCGAGATCACCGTCGAGCAGACCGAGACCGCGTCCGGACTTCCCGTGCAGGGCGGCATCGTCCGCGCCGCGGCCGTGATCGCCGACCTCGAGCCGAGCGACGCCGAGCCGCTCACCGCCGCGCCGGGCCCCGTGCCGGTCGTCGAATCCGAGGCCGCCGGTGTCTCCGCCGCCGTGCTCGCGGGCGCGAAGGCGCCGCAGCTCGCCACGTTCGGAGCGGCTGCGGGCGCGGCAGCGGGATCCCTCCCGGGGGCGTCCTCCTCCGAGGCCGAGACCCCCGAGGCCGAGGCTCCAGAGGCCGAAGCTCCCGAGGTCGAAGCACCCGCCGCCGCGGACGGCGGCGACGCGCCCGCAGCGGAAGGCGCTGACGCGACGGAGACCGCCACCGAGAGCATCCCCGCGATCACCGCTGACGAGCCGCCCGCTGACGAGCCGGCCGCTGACGAGCCGGCCGCTGACGAGCCGCCCGCTGACGAGCCGGCCGTCGTTGAGCCGGTGCCGGCACCTGACGCTGCGGATGCCGACGACGCCACTCCCGAGCCGGCCGAGGCGAAGGCCGACGACAGCGCGCTGCTGCCGAGCGAGGTGACGCTGGCTCCCTCCGACGAGGACTTCGATCAGCTGTGGGGCGAGACGGTGCACACCGCCTCGTCGCCGGCGGCCGCCGCACCTCTGGTCGCACCCGCAGCAGCACCCGCAGCGCTGGGAGGGGAAGGCGATCACGACGGCGCCACCATCTCGGCGGCAGAGCTGCGCGCACTCCGTCGGCAGGGACAGCCGGCCGAGAGCGAGGCGCCGACGCAGGTGATTCCGGTCGCGGCCGCCGGCGCAGGGCGCATCCAGGTGTCGACAGGGCAGGTCGTCGCCCTCGATCGCACGGTGATCATCGGGCGCCGTCCGCGCTCGACGAGGGCCAGCGGCGCCAACATGCCGCACCTGGTCGCGGTGGACAGCCCGCAGCAGGACATCTCCCGCAGCCACCTCGAGATCCGCCCAGAGGGTGACACCGTCGTGGTCATCGATCTGCACACGACCAACGGCTCGACGCTGCTGCGCCCCGGTGCCGACCCCGTCCGTCTGCACCCCGGGGAGCAGACGCTCGTCCTCTCCGGCGATGTCGTCGACCTGGGAGACGGAGTGACCGTCGCCTTCGAGGATCTGCCGTGAGTCGTCGCCCCTCCCCGCCGCCGGAGCTGCCCGGCTTCACCTACGTGGAGCCGCTCGGCACCGGCGGCTTCGCCGACGTGTTCCTGTACGAGCAGCAGATGCCTCGTCGGCGGGTCGCGGTGAAGGTGCTGCTCGCCGATCGCACCTCCAGCACCGCCGCGAAGGAGTTCGCCGACGAGGCGAACGTGATGGCGATGCTCTCGACGCACCCGGCGATCGTCACCATCTACCAGTCCGGCGTCGCGGGCGACGGCCGACCGTACCTGGTCATGGAGTACTGCCCGCGGCCGAACCTGCAGCTGCGAGCGCGGCGCGAGGCGTTCTCGGTGGCGGAGGCGCTCCGCGTCGGCGTGCAGGTCGCCGGTGCCGTCGAGACCGCGCACCGCGCGGGCGTCCTGCATCGGGACATCAAGCCGGCGAACATCCTCGTCACCGAGTACAACCGCCCGGCGCTCACCGACTTCGGCATCGCCTCGACGAACGATGCGATGGGCGAGGCCTCGGGCATGTCCATCCCGTGGTCTCCTCCCGAGTCCTTCGCGGAGCCGCCGCGGAGCGGCCACCGCACCGATGTGTGGGCCCTCGGCGCCACGATCTTCACGCTCCTGGCCGGTCGCTCCCCGTTCGAGCGCCCGGGGGAGCGGAACTCCAGCGCCGACCTCATCGAGCGCATCGAGCGTGCGGCGCTGCCGGGGCTCGGGCGGCCCGATTCGCCGGAGAGCCTGCAGCGCGTCCTCGAACGGTCCATGGCGAAGAACCCGGACGACCGGTTCCCGAGTGCGGTCGCCTTCGCCCGCGCCCTGCAGAAGGTGCAGATCGAGCTCTCGCATTCGGTGACGCCGATCGACATCGTCGACGAGCACCCGCCGGCGGAGGACCTCGACGACGACAACGACGGCCTGACCAGGGTGCGGCAGATCGTCAGCATCGACCCCGACGTCGCGTCCTTCACGCGCCCGTCGGCGACGACGCAACGCAAGCAGCCGACTGCGGCGTACACCGATGTGCCGCGCTTCGACTCGCCGGCCCCGCTCGGCTCGGCGGTGGACGAGACGCAGATGCGCGCGCCCAGCGCGCCGACGCCGGCTCCGGATGCCGAGGACCGCACCATCCTGCGCGGACCGCGGGTCGTGACTCCGGATGCCGCGGCATCCGCTCCTCTGCAGATGGCACCTTCCGTCGCCCCTGTCGCCGAGCCGCAGGCTCCCGCGGGACCGCCCAGCCGCAAGGCGCTGTGGATCTCGCTCGTCGCCGTCGGCTTCGTGCTCCTGGTCGGCGCGATCGTGGGGCTGAACATCCTCGTGGCGGGCATCGAGACGCCCCCGGAGGTGACGGAGTCGGAGCCGCCGCCCGACGTCGTGTCCGATCTCGTGCCGAAGGTGACCGATCTCGCCGGCACCAGACAGGGCGAGCAGGTCGCCTTCACCTGGACGAGCAAGGATCCGCAGGAGGGTGACACCTTCATCTGGTACGTCGTCGACGTCTCGGGCGAGGTCGATCTGCAGCGATCCGAGAAGCCGGAGGCGCAGTTCACCGCCGGTGACGGGAAGGTCTGCATCGACGTGATGCTGCGGCGGGACGACGGACGCGCCTCGGAACCCGTGCGCGGATGCGTCGGCTGATCCGCCGCCCGAATCTCTACCTGAGGGGAACTCAGTAATCTTGACCACAGCCGCAGACGGCGTCAATCGCGCGGGGGAGGCATCCGACGGCATGATCTGGGAGATCGACGACAAGAAGCCGACGATCGAGGGTGTCGACGCCGCCGGACGCCCGGATCCCGCGTACGCGGCTGCGCTCGGGATGCTCCGCGCCCCCTTCGGCCGCCGCGTGCTCGCGGCGTTCTGCGACGGCGCCATCTGGCTGGTGCTGCAGCTGCCGCTGTGGCTCGGCGCGATCCCGCTGCTGCTCAAGTTCGCAACCGGCGCGATCTCCCAGTACGGGCTCGTCAACCACCCGTCCTTCGTCCTCGCCGTGGTGATGGCCGGCGTCACGGTGCTGCTCACCCTGGTCTCCGGCATCGTCCAGTGGGCGCTCCACGGGACCAAGGGGATGACGGTCGGCAAGGCCATCGCCGGCATCCGGACCGTGAACGTCCGCACCCTCGCGCGCCCCAAGCTCGGACGGGTGCTGCTGCGATTCCTCATCGTCGCCGCGTCGGGCGTGCTGCCGGTGGTCGGTCAGGCGCTCATGCTGCTGTCGCCGACGTTCGACCCGCAGGGGCGAGGTCGCGGATGGCACGACAAGGCGTCGGGCGTGTGGCTCGTCGACGTCCGTGAGGGCCTCAACCCGTACGACGAGAAGCGCATGCGCGTCGCGCGCAAGATGATCAAGATCGACCCGGTGCCGGAGCGCTCGGCGCTCCCCTCGCTGGCCACGCCCATGGATCCGAGGGCACAGCCGGAGTACCGGCCGGGAAGCCGGATCAGCGCGGGCGTGCTCGGCATGGCGAGACCGCACGAGAGCCCCGTGGTCGGCAGCGTTCCCCAGGCCCCGCAGGCCGCGCCAGTGCCTGCACCGCAACCCGCGCCGGCTCCTGCCCCACAGCCCGCGCCGGCTCCCGCAGCGCAGCCCGCTGCGCCGGCGCAGCAGCCCGCTCCCGTGCCGCAGCCGGCCGCTGCATCCCAGCCCGTGCCGCAGGTGCGCTTCGGACTGCGATTCGACACCGGTGAGAGCATCCTGATCACCGAGCCGGTGCTGCTCGGGCGCAACCCGAGCGCGACCGAGCATCCCGGTGCGCGACCGATCGCGCTGGCGGACGACAGCCGGTCGCTCTCGAAGACGCATATGCTGGTGCGCCCGATCGAGGGCGGGCTCGAGGTCGTCGACTGCCGCTCGACGAACGGGTCCGGACTGATCAGGGCCGGTGCCGAATACGCACTCCCGGCGGGCACGCCGGTGCCGACGACGGACGGCGACATGATCCGGCTCGGCGACCGCGTGGCCGCCGTGGTCAGGGCGTGACGCGGATGAACGCAAGATGATGGTCGCTGGCGAGACCAGTGGGATTGAGGTAGACGGATGAGGCTGAAGCTGACCCTGCATCGTCAGGGGGGCGACCCTGTCGACATCGTGATCACGACCGACTCCACCGCCACAGCAGGCGACGTGGCCCGTCACGTCGCCGAAGCGGATCCGACCCGGTCGACGTCCGTCGCCGAGGGCGACGTGCTGACGCTCGCGGTCGCGCCTCCCGCCGGTGAGCGGCTGATCCCCCTGCAGCCCGACGTCCCGATCGGCGAGGCGCCGATCGGATCCGGGTTCGCGGCATCCATCGTCAACTACGGGCCGAACTACTCCGCCGCCGGCCAGCGAGAGATCGTGGGCGTGCTCATCGCGACCGCCGGTGCGCTCGCCGGCCAGGAGTTCCCCATCACGGCAGGCCACGTGTTCCTCGGCCGGGATGCCGTGAACGACGTCGTCCTTCCCGACCCCATGGTCTCGAAGCGGCACGCGCGACTCGAGATCGGCACGCACATCGAGGTCGTCGACCTGAACTCGGCGAACGGCGTCCTGGTCGACGGCATCGCCGTCCAGCGCGTCCGGGTCGAGGAGGGCGAGCCCTTCGTGATCGGCGGCACCACGCTGATGCTCCGTCTCGCACGCTCCTTCGACGGCTCGGCATCCGAAGAGCCGATCATCGAGCGCGGTGGCGGTCTCCAGTTCAACCGGAGCCCGCGCGTCGAGGTGCGCTATCCCGGCACGCTGTTCAAGATGCCGCGCCTGCCAGCCGAGAAGATCAGCAAGATGTTCCCGTGGCCGATCCTCATCGCGCCGATCATGATGGGCGCCGTGCTGTTCGCGATGAACGGCAATCCGCGCTCGCTGCTCATGATCGCGATGACGCCTCTCATGGCGTTCATGAACATCATCAACCAGTCCGTGCAGAGCAAGAAGGGCGAGAGCCACGAGTTCGCGCTCTTCGAGCGCCAGTACGAGCAGCTCGAGGAGGACTTCTTCCACGGCAAGCCCGAGGAGGAGGCCGCCCGCAACGCGGAGGCCCCGCCGGTCGCCGAGGTCTTCGATCACGCGATGCGGCTCGGGCCGTTGCTGTGGACGCGACGGCCCGAGCACTGGAACTTCCTCGGCCTGCGGCTCGGCAGCTGCCGTCTCCCCGCCCGCAACACGATCGACGACGCCGATACGCCGGACGGCCTGCCGGACTTCATCGATCGCGTCGACCGGCTTCGTGAGCGCTACGAGTTCGTCGAGGACGTGCCCGTGTTCGACAAGCTCGCCGATGCCGGGTCGATCGGCATCGCCGGGCCCCAGGGGCCCGTGGCCGACACCATGCGCGGCATCGCCGTCCAGCTCCTGGGCCTGCACGCGCCGAACGACGTCGTCACCGTCGCGTTCGCCGATTCCGCCTGGGTGCCGGAGCTGGACTGGCTCAAGTGGATGCCGCACACCTCCGGTGAGATGAGTCCCTTCCGCGACATCGCGCTCGCGGACTCGGCGCCCACCAGCGCCGCGCTGCTCAGCTCGCTCGAGGAGTACGTGCGCCGGGCAGGGGGAGAGCGCACAGGCGAGCCCCGAGGTCCGTTCAAGGAGGAGTGGAATCCGCTGCTGTACGGCACGGACGTCTCCCGTGCCGCAAGCGACCACCAGAAGACTCCGCCGCTGTCCGTCGTGGTCTTCGTCACCAGCGACGCGCCGGTCGACCGCGGACGCCTCACGGATGTGCTCGAGCGCGGCGCCGACCACGGCGTGCACGCGGTGTTCGTATCGCCGACCGTCGAGTCGCTGCCGGCCGTGTGCCGCAGCTACATCGACGTGACCACGGGTCTCGAGAACGCGCGCGTCGGACTCGTCCGCAACGGCGAGAACTTCGAGAACGTGCGCGTCGAGGGCGTCTCCAACGCCTACATGCACATGCTCGCCCGGCGGCTGGCCCCGGTGCAGGACGCGAGCACGGTCACGCACGACTCGTCCGACATCCCGAGCGCGGTCATGTTCCTCCAGCTCGTCGACCCGGCGATCGCCGAGGATCCGCACGTCGTGATCGAGCGCTGGCGGCAGAACAACACGATCATCGACCGCTCCCCGAACCCGCGGCCGCGGCTGAAGAAGTCCGGCACGCTCCGGGCGATCATCGGGCAGGGCGCGAGCGACGCGATGGCGCTCGATCTGCGCACCCACGGCCCCCACGCCCTCGTCGGCGGCACCACCGGTGCCGGAAAGTCGGAGTTCCTGCAGGCGTGGGTGCTGGGCATGGCTGCGGCGCACAGCCCCGACCGGGTGACGTTCCTGTTCGTCGACTACAAGGGCGGGTCGGCCTTCGCCGACTGCGTGGAGCTGCCGCACTGCGTCGGCCTCGTGACCGACCTCAGCCCTCACCTCGTCCGCCGCGCGCTGACCAGCCTGCGGGCCGAGCTGCAGCACCGCGAGCACCTGCTCAACCGCAAGAAGGCCAAGGACCTGCTCGAGCTCGAGAAGAGGCAGGATCCGGAGAGCCCGCCTGCCCTCGTCCTGGTGATCGACGAGTTCGCAGCGCTCGCCTCCGAGATGCCGGAGTTCGTCGACGGCGTGGTGGACATCGCCCAGCGGGGCCGCTCCCTCGGCATCCACCTGATCATGGCGACCCAGCGGCCGGCCGGTGTCATCAAGGACAACCTCCGTGCCAACACCAACCTGCGCATCGCACTGCGCATGGCGGACGAGGCCGACTCCCGCGACGTCGTCGACGACGCCGTCGCGGCATCCTTCCCCGCATCGATCCCCGGCCGCGCGATCGCGAAGACAGGGCCGGGTCGTCTCGTGCCGTTCCAGTCGGCCTACGCGGGCGGATGGACGACCGACGACGACACGGCTGCCGCCGAGGTGCGCGTGTCGGAGCTGCGCTTCGGCGCGACCGCAGAATGGGAGTCGGATGCCCCGGCCGAGTCGGACACGCACGAGGAGGACCTGGGCCCGAACGATCAGAAGCGGATCGTGTCGACCCTCATCCGCGCCAGCGACTTCGCGGCGCTTCCGCGCCCCCGTCGTCCGTGGCTCGACGACCTGGCGACCGTCGTGGATCTGAGCGACCTGCCGAACGAGGGCGACGCCCGCATCCCGATCGCGCTGGTGGACGTGCCGGAGAAGCAGCAGCAGCAGGCGGCCGTGTTCGTCCCCGACCGTGACGGCTCGATGGTCATCTACGGCACCTCCGGGTCGGGCAAGTCGACCCTGCTGAAGACGATCGGCACGGCCGCCGGAATGCGGCCCGACCTCGGACGCGTGCAGGTGTACTGCCTCGACTTCGCCACCGGTGCGCTGGGGGCGCTCGCCGCACTCCCGCACGTCGGCTCGGTCGTCGACGGCGGTGACGTCGAGCGCATCCAGCGTCTGCTGCGCACCCTCGACGGCGAGATGGATCGCCGCTCCGCCGCCTTCTCGGCGGCCAGCGCCGCCTCGGTTCAGGAGTACCGCGAACTGCGGGACCCGCGGATGCCGCGCATCATCCTGCTGATCGACAACTACCCCGAGTTCAAGAAGGACTGGGAGGTCGCGCCAGGCCGAGGGCCGTTCTATCGCATCTTCATGCGCATCCTGGGTGAGGGACGCACGCTGGGAATCCACACGGTGATCACCGCCGACCGCGGCAACGCGGTGCCGAGCGCCGTGGCCGCGAACATCGCCCGCCGTGTCGTCCTGCGCATGGGAGACCCCAGCCAGTACATGCTGCTCGGAACGCCGAGGGACGTGCTCGACGACCAGTCGGTGCCGGGCCGCGCGGTCGTCGACGGTCACGAGGCCCAGATCGCCGTGCTCGGCGGCACGGCCAACGCCGTCGAGCAGACGAAGGCGCTGACCGCTCTCGGCGAGCGGCTGCGCGCGGAGGGCGTGCGGGATCTCCCCGAGATCGGTGCGCTGCCCACGATGGTCCCCGCGACCGACATGCCGACGCAGGTCAACGGGATGCCGGTGTTCGGCGTCGCCGACGACACCCTGGCCGCGCACGGATTCGAGCCCATCGGGTCGTTCGTGATCTCGGGGCCGCCGGCGTCCGGCAAGACGAACGCGCTGAGGGCGCTCGTCGTGGCGATGGAGCGGTTCAACCCGAATGTGCAGATGTACCACTTCGGCAGCCGCCGCTCGGAGCTGAAGGACTTCCGGCCGTGGGTGCGCAGCGCCACGCGTCCGGAGGACGAGAAGGCTCTGGCCGAGGAGCTCGCCGAGCTGGTCGTGAGCGACTCGCCGGCCGGCCGCATCATGATCGTGATCGAGGACATCCCGCACCTGGCTGACGGCCCGGCCGATCGCCCGATGCGCGCGCTGCTGCAGGCGATGAACAACAGCGATCACCTGCTGATCGGCGAGGCCGAGATCAGCCGCGCCAGCGGCAGCATCGGCGTGCTCGGCGAGTGGAAGAGCGGCCGGCAGGGCATCGTGCTCAAGCCAGACACGTACGACGGCGAGGCGATCTTCAAGACGCCGTTCGGCCGCGTCAAGCGGACGGACTTCCCTGTGGGTCGCGGCATCTTCGTCCAGGCCGGCCGGGCCATCACCATGCAGATGCCGTTCGTGCCGGAGCCGCCTTCCGCGTGACCGGGGCAGTTCTCCCCATCGGCGACGCGGCATCACCGCGTCTAGGGTCGAGCCAGGAGGATGCGCGATGGGGATGATGTTGCCGGATGAGCTCATCTGGGTGATGGAGAAGCTCGGCTTCGAATGGCCGGATGTGGATGAGGACGAGCTGCGCCGCGGCGGGGACATCATCAGCACGTTCCGCGACGAGTTCGAGGGCGCGATCCAGGCGGTCGACCGCAAGGTCAACGGCGATCTCGCCGCAGCCATGCGCGGGCAGGCGGGGCCGGCGTTCGTGTCGGCGTGGAACACGAACCGATCGCAGAACCTGCAGAAGGTCATCGACGTGCTCGGCCCTGTCCCCCCGGCCATCGACGTCGCGGCCACCGTGGTGACGGGGCTGAAGATCAAGGTGATCGCTGATGTCACCACGACGATGATCGCCCTGGTGGGGATGCTGACGAATCCGATCACCGCAGTGGGTGCGGGGCCGATGCTGATCATCAAGAAGAAGCTGCTGAACGCGGCCGTCGACATCGCGGTGGAAGAGGCGCTGGGGCATCTGCTTCCGATGATGATCGAGCCGCTCGCAGAGGAGCTGCCTGCGGCGATCGCCGCAGCGCTGGACGCCCCGGTGGTCGAGGCGGTCGTCGGGGACACCGACGAGTTCTACGCCGATCTGCAGGCCCTCGAGCAGGCGCAGTCCGACTTCGATGTGAGCTCGGCCGACATCGACAGCCTGATCGATCGGCTGATCGCCGATCTGTCCGGCCTGAACATCACGGGGAGCTGACATGGCCGGCAGAGCAGACGAGATCGGCGACGCCGCCGGGCGCGCACTCAGGGACGTCGGTCATGCGCTGAGACCGGTGGCCGATGTGCCGACCGGGCTCATGAAGAAGCAGAAGCGCAACAAGGACGGCGTCGAGGAGACCGACACGTTCGATGAGGCCCCGAACCTGCCGCAGAAGCGGCGCGGCGTCGACCGCGGCGACGGGCGTGACGACTACGGCCACTTCGTCGGCAGTGAGAACAGGCCATGGGTGGACAAGGAGCAGCTGGGGCTGGACCAGGTCGCCGACCGTGAAGGCGTGGACATCATCCGGACTCAGGTCCGCGCGACGATCGACGGGCATCGACGGGACGGCACGGACGCTGACCAGGGTCGCTTCTACGACGGCCTCTTCAAGAACGCCGACGGGACGTATACGGGGATCGAGGTGAAGAGTGGTGATGCCACCCGCGACCCCGGCCAGCGGAGCTTCGACGGTACGGTGAGTAGAGAACGACCGGCGACGGCGACACTTCCGCCGCCGGACAGCAAGACCATCGAGATCGTCGAGGTCATTCTGGAGAGTGTGAGATGACACGCCGTACTCATGTCGTGCAGAGCAACGGGATCAGCCGGGGGCCGCTCATCGACAGCGTGCGCCCGTACCCGGAGGCGATCAGATTCGCCCTCAACCGCATGAACGGCTCATCCTTCTGGGCCTACTCCCTCTGGCGCGCACCCGAGGAAGCAGATCTGCTGGACGACATCCCTCTCTCCGATGAGTACATCCAGAGTGCGGGCTCCGCGGAGGCGATGACCCTCGAGCTGCGCCGTCTCGAAGCGGACGGCTCCGCTCATCAGTACGTCATCGGCAAGCCGGGCGGGGAGCAGATCGCGAACCCCGCAGAGGTCATCAGCTGGGACGATGGCAGGCACAGCACGAGAGTCCATCCGCACGAGGTCTTCACCGCCGACGAGGCGGCCGAGGTGTTCTACGCCTACTTCCTCACGGACGCTGTTCCGGCACCCTACGTCCTCCGAGAACTCTCTCTCGGGTGACCTGCGCACCCCGACGCCGCTGAGCCCCTGTCCGGGCATGGGTAGAGGTTCATGGGTACCGCTCCCCATTTGTGTCCCTGGGATCGTTGGCTAATCTCGACGTAAGAGGCCTGAACGGCCTGAAGAAGACTAACTGGAGGCGGATCTCATGGCCCATGACTTTGGCGCAACGTACAGCGAGATGGAGAGCGCGGCCGCGCGTCTCCGCGACGGACGCAGCACCGTCACCGACACCCTGAAGGAGCTGCAGGGCGTCATCGACGACCTCGTGCAGGACGGCTTCAAGACGGAGAACGCCTCCGAGGCGTACTCCACGGCGTACAACGAGCTCACCTCGTCGCTGGACGACGCCGCTGAGGCCGTGAACGACATGGCCGAGGCTCTCGACCGGATGGCTGACAAGATCCGCGACACCGACTCGGAGCTCGCCGGCGGCGCCTGAGCCACTGCGTGGACAGAGGTCGTGACGTCGGTCGGAGAACCGACGCCACGACCTCTTCGCTTTGCGCGGGGCGTGCACGAGGCCGCGCTTAGAATCGAACAGGAACGGAAGGAAAGCACCGATGAGCGCAACGCAGAGTTACTACTGGTACAGCCTGTCGACCCAGTCGGTGGTGGTCGCGGATGAGCGCCCTTCGGAGGACGTGATCGGACCGTTCTCCTCCGCGGCGGAGGCCGAGGATTCGCCGGCGACGCTGCTGGAGCACGCGCGTGCCTGGCTGGAGAGCGAAGAGAGCGAGCCCTTCCGCGAGTCGGCGGCTGAAGCCGACGACAGCACCGACTACGTGTGACGGTCGCCGTATGAGGGGGGCCCGCCGCATCGCGGCACCGACCGCCGTGCTGCTCGCAGTCGGTCTGGTCGCCTGCGCGCCCACTCTGCCGGAGAGCGTCGTCCCTGGCACGGAGATCACCGTGGCGTGGTCGGGCGAGCTCACGTCGATGAATGCCGCCGCCGCTCCCTCGCCGGGGAATGTCGACGTCGCCGAGACGATCAGGGGCGACTTCGGCGACATGATCGATGGAGAGTTCGTTCCCGATCAGGGGTTCGGATCGATCTCGATCGTGGCTGACGATCCCTTCACGGTTCGGTACGACCTGGCCGAGCCGGTCTGGTCGGACGGCATCCCGCTGGACGCCGCCGACCTGATGCTCGGCTGGGCCGGAGCATCCGGCTTCTTCCCGAAGGAAGACGGCGCCGCGGCGGACGGCGCTGATGCGGAGGGTGCTGCAGAACCGGATGCCGCCCCCGACGCTCCCGTACTCGACGAGTTCGCACGCGCGATCGAGGTCACCTTCGAAGCGCCGACGATCGGCTGGCAGCAGGCGGTCACGGTGCCGGTGCCGGCTCACGTCGTCGGAGAGCGCGCCTTCGGGATCGACGATCCGATGGAGGCCAAGCAGGCCGTCATCCGGGCCGTCCAGGAAGCGGACGAAGCCGCGCTCGAGAAGATCGCCCAGGTCTGGAACGAGGACTTCGAGGTGTCCGGCGCGAAGAAGATCCCCGCCGATCTGCTGCTCTCCAGCGGCCCGTTCCTCGTCGACGAGGTCAGCGGTGCCGAAGAGGGCCAGAGCGTGAGCCTCGTTCCGAACGCGGCGTACCGCGGCGTCGCGACCGCCAACGTCGCACGGATAGAGCTGGTGCCCCCAGGGGCCGAACCGCTCTCGGCGCTCGGCGAGACGCTGGACGTGGTTCAGGTGGCGCCGGTGACGGCGAACCGTGAGGCGATCCGTGAACTCGAGCGCAAGGACCTCCTCGTCGAGACGACCCACGACGGCACGCTCTGGGCCCTGCTGCTGAGACCGTCCGGCGTGTTCACGCAGACGCAGGCCCGGACCGCCTTCATGCATGCGGCGCCTCCGACGGCGCTGTCGGAGCGCGGTGCGGGCGTCTGGTCGACGGCCTACACCGGCACCACCTCGATGATCTCGGCGCCCGGCTCCCGCGCCTATGACATCGTGAACGAGGACTCGGGCTTCACCGGGACGCTCGGGACGACAGACGACGAACCCGCGCTCGAGCGGGAAGCCGCGGGGATCGCCGACGGCGCCCGCGTCTGCGTGCTCTACGACCGCGGAAGCGAGTTCGCGGCCGGGGCCTTCGCAGGTCTCAAGGAGGCGGTGGCCGAGGCGGGCTGGAGCGTCGCCGACTGCGGCAGCGACGACTTCGGCGCCGCGCTCGCGAGCGGTGGCTGGGATGCCGTGATCCAGCGGACGCCGATCCCGCAGACGCCGGCGCAGATCGCCGAGCGCTGGGGCAGTGCCGGCTCATGGCACGCGGACGCGGATCGGGACGCGCTCATCGTGCAGCTGGCCCAGACGACCGACGTCTATGAGGCGCGGGATCTGCTGGCCCGGATCGAGGCGTCGATCGTCCGCGCAGCCGTCGCGCTTCCGATCGCGGTCAACCCCCGGGTGACGATCGTCGATCGCGGCGTGAGCGGTGTCGCGGGGCGCAGCGGCGCGGCGGCTCCGCTGACATACGGCGTCGCGCAGTGGGTGGTCGAGCCGTGAGAGCTGCGGAGTGGGTTGTTCTCCCCATCGCGAGGGATCGTTCGCGTCTCGTAGGGTCCTTTGTGGAGGTTGTGCCGTGGGAATGATGTTGCCGGATGAGTTGATCTGGATCATGGAGAAGCTCGGCTTCGACTGGCCTGACGTCGACGAGGATGAGCTGCGCCGTGGCGCAGGGATGGTCAGCAGCTTCCGCGACGAGCTCGAGGGGAAGCTGCAGGCCATGGACCGCAAGGTCAACGGCGACCTCGCGGCGGCCATGCGAGGGCAGGCGGGGCCGTCGTATGTGAGCGCGTGGAACACGAACCGTTCGCAGAACCTCGACAAGCTGCTCGATCTGCTCGGCCCGGTCCCGCCCGCTATGGACATCGCCGCCGACGTGGTCTTCGGACTCAAGCTCAAGGTGATCGCGGACGTGACAGTGACGATGTTCACTCTCGTCGGCATGCTCACGAACCCCATCACCGCGGTGGGTGCGGGGCCGATGCTCATCATCAAGAAGAAGCTTCTGAACGCCGCGGTGGACATCGCGGTGGAGCAGCTGCTGAACCAGCTGCTGCCGATGGCCATCGAGCCGCTGACGGAGCAGCTGCCCGCCGTGATGATGGCTGCTCTGGAATCGCCGATCGTCGAGGCGGTCGCCGGCGACCCTGACGAGTTCTACGCCGACCTGCAGGCGCTGGAGCAAGCCGAAGGCGAGATGGAGCAGCATGCCTCCGACGTCGAGACTCTGACCGAGCGGCTGATGGCCGACCTTTCCAGCCTGAACATCACGGGAGACTGACCAATGGGTAAAGGCATCGCCGACGACGCGATCCGGCCGCTGCTGCGGGCGCTCGATGATGCACCGGTGCACGTCAAGCAACTGGCGGAGATGTTCCGCAAGCACGGACAGAAGCAGAAGCGCAACACGAGCGATGTGCAGAACCTCGATTCCGCCGGTGTGGTGCATCCGCTGCAGGACGGATGGAAGAGGGACGGGAAGTGGGAGCCAGACGAGGTCGTCGCCTGGGGCAAGGGCAATCGACCTGACCCATCCGAGTATCTTGAGGCCGATTACATCAAGAAGCACCTCGATCAGTTCGAGAACGGTGCGACGAGGATCTACAAGAAGGACAGCCTCGACGACTGGGGGCCGGGCAACAACGGCACGACGTACGTGTTCCCGACCGATCAACTGGATGCCGTCATCAAGGCGGCCGACGGAGACCCGGTCAAGCTCAGTGAAGCGCTCGGCCTCCCCGCGGACTTCTTCGTCGGGGCGGAGGTGGAGCTTCGCGACTTCGCGCCGCACGAGCTCGACGGACTGCAGATGCCGTCCGGGAATGAAGGTGGAACGGATGCCGACATGTGGATTCCCGGCGGTTACCTGCCGAGCGGCATCCCCGAGGCCGTCATCAGCATCCCCGAAACTGCGACGGGCCTGAACAACGGCGGCTTCGAGCCGTCATTCTGGCCCGGGAGCCCCCGCGGACTCGACCTCTAGGTCCCGAAATGAACCTTGATCTGGATCTGAGTCGAGACGAGGCCTCCGCGTTCGGGCCGTCGTCCGTGAGCCGCGGGGCGATCCTCCCCTACGAGGGGCGTGCATTCCTGACGCGGGGCGATGGGCTGCCGGCAACTGCCGTCGGCGCGGAGCATGACGGCTGGCTCTCGCCGTGCAACCCCGTCCTGGTCCGCGGTCAGGCGAAGATCCTGCCGCTCGCCTGGGGCGGCGACGGCAGCGGGGCCTCAACGGCCGAGATCGCCGCATTCGCTTCGAAGATGCAATCCGCCGGGATGCACTGGGCGGGGAACTGGCGGGTGCTCGACGAACTGAAGGAGTTCCGGGGCGACAGCATCCGCTCCTATCTCACCGCGCTCACGGCGGCCGGTGCCACCCGGGTCAACTCCTGGACGTACACGGACGCTGTCGGCCTCGCGCTGGTCTGGACCGGGGATGCCGGCGCAGAGGACGCATCGCTCGCCCTCCACATCGTGCCGTCGAGCTGGGTGTCCGAGCGGCACGCCCGGAAATCGATGCGCGGGATCGACGTGCGATGGTCGTGGTCGGAGGTCGTCGAGCTCTACGCGTCGACGACGGGCGCCGATGTCGGTGCGGCGGGTAGCCTTGCAGAGGCGGACGAACAGGAGCGGGATTCATGACAGGTGCCTTCGGGAACGTCGCGGTGATCATGGTTCCGCGGATCTACGGCGCGAGCGAGCTCGGCGTGCTGGCGATCACCGCTCCGGGCGAGGTGCACCCTCGGGTGGAGTACGTCGGCGGTGAGCTCTTCGTCGGTCTCGATGAGGAGCCGGATGGTGTGGCGATCACGCAGGGCCAGGCCGAGGGGTGGTCGACCGAGTTCCGTGAGGTGGTGGCGTCGGCCGTCGCGTCGGCGGCAGCGCTCCCCGAGGCCGTCGATGGCGTGATCGTCGTCGAGGATGAGCGGGTGGCGGCATCGGTCCTGCTCGAACCGTCACGGGCCGCAGCACGCGCGCTGGACGGCGACCCCGTCGTGTTCGCGCTGTCCCGGCAGCGGCTCGCAATCGTCGGCGCGGAGGATGAGGCAGGGCTGGAGCGCGTTCTCGATCTCGCCGAGGAGCTGTACGACTCGGGTGGTCCGCTGGTGAGCGCGCATCCGCTCGTTCTCGCTGACGGCGCATGGGCGCCCTTCTCGTGGAGCGAGCGCGTCCCCTCGCTGGCGATGCGGTTCCAGCGCATGATCCGCCTCTTCAGCGTGCGCGCCTACGAGGCACAGGGCGTCGCGCTCCGGCGTCCCGATGTGCACATCGCGGATCCGAAGATCCAGGTGCTCGACACAGGGGTCACCTCGACCTTCGCGACCTGGCCGAAGGGCACCGCGACACTGCTCCCGGTGGTCGACAACGTCATCGTCGCCGATCCGGCCGGCACCGTCAGCGTCGCGACCCTGAACCAGTTCCTGGATGCGGCTGGCGAAGCGGTCGTGCGCACCGGGCTCTCCCCAGCGCGCTACTTCGTCCCCGGTGAGCCTCCTCGCTCCTCGCGGCCGGAGTGATCCGGCGATGGGCTGATCTCCCCATCGCCGCTGCACGACGTTCTCAGTAGTGTCGAGTGCGGAGGTGCGATCGTGGGAATGATGTTGCCGAATGAGCTTGTCTGGGTGATGGAGAAGCTGGGTTTTGAGTGGCCGGATATCGATGAGGATGAGGTGCGCAAGGGGGCGACTCTGGTGCGGGGCTTCGGTTCTGATCTGGAGGGTGTGATCCAGTCGGTCGATCGTCAGATGAGTGGTGATGTCGCGGGGGCGATGCGGGGGCAGGCGGGGCCGGCGACGTTGAGTGCGTGGACGACGAATCGTTCGCAGAATCTGCAGAAGCTGATCGATATCATGCCGCCGGCGGCGGCGGCGATGGATATCGGGGCGGATGCGATCTTCGCGTTGAAGATGAAGGTGATCGTCGATGTGACGACGACGATGATCACGTTGGTGGCGATGCTGACGAATCCGATCACGGCGGTGGGTGCGGGGCCGATGCTGATCATCAAGAAGAAGCTGTTGAATGCGGCGGTGGATATCGCGGTGGAGCAGTTGTTGAATCAGCTGGCGCCGATGGCGATCGAGCCGTTGGCGGAGCAGTTGCCTGCGGTGATCGATGCGATTCTGGATGCGCCGATGGTGGAGGGGCAGGTGGGGGACTCGGATGAGTTCTATGCGGATCTGCAGGCGTTGGAGGATGCGCAGTCGTCGATGAAGCTGCATGGGGCGGATATTCAGACGTTGACGTCGAACTTCTTCTCGGAGTTCTCTGCCCTCGACTTCGGTGGAGATGATTGATGTCCGCGATCAAGCCGATCATGCGGGAGTTGAGACAGGCCGCGCTCAAAGGGTTCGGCGCCGCGAAGGACAAGCTGCATCAGGTGGCCGAGAACATCACCCGCCACGTCGACGAGGTCGTCGCGAAGGTGAAGGGCCAGGACGTGTTCGACGGGCCCGGCGGTTCCGGGTCGGGGTCGAGGCCCCACGGCGGTTCCGACGAGCTGACTCCCCGACCTGAGACACTCGACGCCGAAGGCAACATCGACTGGGATCAGGCGCCGAAAGACGGCTTCGTCCTGGACAACGACGGCAATCCGAAGTCCGAGGATCACTACCCTCAGCCGGGAGATCGATTCGATCGCTACGGCAATCCGCGGGGGTCCTTCGTGTCCCCGATCGGCGAGGACGGGCCGTTCTCCTATGAGAGCCGTTCGATGCCGTACTTCGAGAATCCGAATGCCCGTCATGAGTATGAATGGGTCGCGGAGCTCGGCGACGCCAGGGCCAACTACGACCAGCTCAGCGACTCTGACCGTGAGATCGTCGATCAGGGCCTCGATTACTTCGGGCAGGATGTGAACGATCTCTCGCCCGTCGCGCGGGGCGAGGCCGCAGCCATCCCGGCGTGGAACCTGCCGGGCGGGGCGACGCAGGACAAGCTTCCCGTGAGCGTCGAGATGCTAGATTTGCTCGGATTGATCCGGGAGGTGGATTGATGGACACCAAGGAACTCATGGACATCGTGCATGAGGAGAACCTCGAGACACCGGTGCTGTACGGAGCGGGCAAGCTTCGTGCTGAGGTCGTCGTCCTCGACCGGGACGCATCCGGATGGAAAGTGTACGTCGCCAATGAGCGAGGCGGCGTGATGGGATCCACCCTCGCGACGTTCGATGACGAATCGGATGCGCTCGAGCACGTCCTTCAGAAGGTACGCCAGGGCACGAAATACCATCGGGCGCTCGAAGCGAGGGCCCGCGCCGAGTAGGCCCGGAGCGAGAATGCCACACGATGACCTGACTGCGGACGATGTGCTCGACCTGGTCGGCGAGCATCTCCCCGCCGCGACGCAGGCGCGCAAGAAGTCGGATACTGAACTCGGTTTCGTTCTGTACGACGCGTTCGCAGTGCGCGGCTCGTACGACGACTACGGCCGGGGGAGCTGGGGATTCAGAGTCCTCCTGGGCGGAGACGCATCGGTGTCCAGAGTCCTCGGGCACAGGCTGACGATCCGCGGCACCCGGGACGAAGTGCGAGCAGCGCTCGAGGCCATCGATGGTTACTTGCGTTTGCGGCTGGGTTCCGAGTACCTCGCGGTGTACGAGGTCGCGGCAGGTGTTCGAAGCTCATCAGCTGCTCCTGAGCGGCACGAAGAATGACTGACGACTCCGACTTCGCCGCTGTGCGAGACGGGCTTCGGCTGCAGATGTTCGATGCGACCGAACTGGGCATCCTCGATCTCACGATGCCGAAGGACGAGATGCCGTACGTCCAGTTCGTGGCGGGCGAGCTGTACGTCGGCGTTCGGATGGGTGATGACGGCCCCGCGTCGGTCGCGCAGGTCGAGGGCTGGGGCGTTGCTTTCGCCGACGCGCTGCAGTCTGCGCTCTCATCGACTCCGCCGCTCGAGGTCGACGCAGTGCAAGGCGTGGCAGAGATCACAGAGGAGGAGCAGGCGGCGGCGATCCTGGTGGACCCGTCTCGGGCCGAACGGCTGAACGTCGAGGGTGACCTCGTGGTCACCCGGCTTGCGCAGGCGCACGTGATCGTCACGGGTGCCGACGACGAACGCGGATTCGAGCGGGCGCTGGAGGCGGCCGAGGAGCTGATCCGCACCGGAACACGGCTCGCCAGCATCCATCCGATCGGCAACCCCGGAGCAAAGTGGTTCCCGTTCCCCTGGCGGGAGAGGTTCCCGGCGCTCGCCGAGCGGATCACCCGGGTGACGCGCGAGTTCGGGATCCGCGCCTATGCGGAGCAGAAGTCCGCGCTCGACGCGGGTGAGGTGCGGGTTCTCGAGCCGAAGCTGGAGAGGCTTGACACTGGCGTCACCGTCACGTTCGCCACCTGGCTCAGCGGCACAGCCGCACTCCTGCCTGTGGTCGACAACGTGATCATCGCCAGCAGACAGGGCGCCCTCGGCGTGATGGGATTCGCGGAGTTCATCGAGCAGGCCGGCGACAGAGTCATGCGAACGGAACTCGCACCGATTCGCTATTTCGTATCGGAAGGCCTCGAGCTGTCCGCTTCCTGAAGAACTATCCCGGTCGGAACGACGAGGAGTCCGCCGCAACGTTCGGCGCGAATGACGCTCGGCAAGTGCTTCAGGCGGACTGACGACGGATCCCGTGATGGGCTGATCTCCCCATCGCCCGTTCTCGACCTCCTCGGTAGCGTCGAGTGCGGAGGTGGTCGCCGTGGGAATGATGCTGCCGAACGAGCTCATCTGGGTGATGGACAAGATGGGCCTGGAATGGCCCGACATCGATGAGGACGAGGTGCGCAAGGCCGCCGTCTACGTGCGCGGCTACCGCGACGACATGGAGACCCTCGTGCAGACGGCGGATCGTCGCATCAACGGCGATCTCGCGGTCGCGATGCGCGGTCAGGCGGGCGCGGCCCACGTGGCCGGATGGAACCGTAACCGCTCCGAGAACGTGCAGCAGCTGCTCGATGTCCTCGGCCCGGCATCCACCGGTATCGACATCGCCGCCGACATCGTGTTCGCACTCAAGGTCAAGGTGATCGCCGACGTCACGCTGACCCTGATGCAGCTGATCCCGCTGCTGGCGGCCGGGCCGTTCGGCGCGGGCGGTGCGGCCCTGCTGATCCTGGCACGCAAGAAGCTCTTCTCGATGGCGATGGAGGCGACGCTGGAGAAGGTGATCGACGAGGTGCTGCCCCTCGCGCTCGAGCCGCTCGCCGAGCAGGTGCCGGGCCTCGTGATGGCGCTGCTCGACGCTCCGGTCGTCGAGGACAACATCGGCGACGCCGACGAGTTCTACGCCGACCTCACGGCGCTCGAGGAGGCAGCCGCCGAGATGGACGCGAATGCCGCAGACGTCGAGGAGCTCACGGATCGCCTCCTCGCCGACCTCGCCAACCTGCAGATCTCGGGAGACTGACATGTCGCTGAAGAAGACGATCCGGGACATCATGGATGCCGTCGACGGCGCCGGCCACGAGTTCAAGAAGGGCTTCTCCGGGGCTTTCCGCAAGCGCGGCGGCAAGCACAGAGCGGATGCCGACGCCATCCGCGGCCTCGATCGGCGCAACGCCGACTACAAGCCCAAGCACCGCGGCGACGGCAAAGGGCCCACGTCGCACGCGAAGGACTACGACATCCGTGACGACGTGCGACGCGGGATCGAGACGCTCGGGTACGAGGGGCGGCACCGCGATCCGGACTACGACGCCGCGCGCGACCTCGGCCGGTCGGTCGGCAACGACGTGAGGGGTCTTCCCGGCGACGTACTCGACGAGATCAAGGGCGTCCCGAAGGACGTGCCGAAGCAGATCGTGGAGGAGCTCTACGAGGACGCGATCGGGCAGGACAATCCCGACAAGTACGGCGCGAAGAGCGAGGGCGACATGAGATTCCTCGCGCCGGCCGGCGAGGCAGGAGATCTCAGCGGCCTCAGCCACGCCGAGATCGAGGCCCGCTTCGATCTGGCTCCCGGTTCCCTGGAGGGCGCGAAGGTCGAGATCAAGACCATCCCGGACTCGCGTTTCGTCAGCATCGAGATCAGCGTCCCGGGCGACTGATTCCACCGGCACCCGGGGACGGAACGTGGGAAGTGCTACCCATGGTGTGACCCGCTCTCGGAAAGTACATTCGAGTGCGGAGGTGCGATCGTGGGAATGATGTTGCCGAATGAGCTTGTCTGGGTGATGGAGAAGCTGGGTTTTGAGTGGCCGGATATCGATGAGGATGAGGTGCGCAAGGGGGCGACTCTGGTGCGGGGCTTCGGTTCTGATCTGGAGGGTGTGATCCAGTCGGTCGATCGTCAGATGAGTGGTGATGTCGCGGGGGCGATGCGGGGGCAGGCGGGGCCGGCGACGTTGAGTGCGTGGACGACGAATCGTTCGCAGAATCTGCAGAAGCTGATCGATATCATGCCGCCGGCGGCGGCGGCGATGGATATCGGGGCGGATGCGATCTTCGCGTTGAAGATGAAGGTGATCGTCGACGTGACGACGACGATGATCACGTTGGTGGCGATGCTGACGAATCCGATCACGGCGGTGGGTGCGGGGCCGATGCTGATCATCAAGAAGAAGCTGTTGAATGCGGCGGTGGATATCGCGGTGGAGCAGTTGTTGAATCAGCTGGCGCCGATGGCGATCGAGCCGTTGGCGGAGCAGTTGCCTGCGGTGATCGATGCGATTCTGGATGCGCCGATGGTGGAGGGGCAGGTGGGGGACTCGGATGAGTTCTATGCGGATCTGCAGGCGTTGGAGGATGCGCAGTCGTCGATGAAGCTGCATGGGGCGGATATTCAGACGTTGACGTCGAACTTCTTCTCGGAGTTCTCTGCCCTCGACTTCGGTGGAGATGATTGATGTCCGCGATCAAGCCGATCATGCGGGAGTTGAGACAGGCCGCGCTCAAAGGGTTCGGCGCCGCGAAGGACAAGCTGCATCAGGTGGCCGACAACATCACCAGCCATGTCGACGGCATCGTCAAGAAGGTCAAGGGGCAGGACACCTTCGACGGCAAGCCCGACAAGCCGGACTACTCCGCGACGCCTCACAAGCCCGGAGACGGAGAGACTTCCGGTCCGGTGGTGTTCTACGATCCGAGGAAGGGTGCGACCCCGGAGCAGCAGGCGCAGATCAATGCATATGTCGACGGCAGCAACGACGCGCTGAATGACGGATACCTCGCGCCGAACGGGCGCGTCAGCACGGCAGGTCAGCTTCGCGATGACGCATCGGCCGCAGCGGCGGCGGAGCGGGCGGGCGGCGCCTACAGCGGCCATGCCGGGCATGTTCCGGACACGACGTGGACAGGCCGGCCCGACCCGCACTCATGGCTCGATCTGGATCCGTCGGTGAACACGAGTCTCGGCTCACAATCGCTGCGTTACCCTATTGGCTATCAGCCGACTGAATTCGTCTATGGAGGGTCGTACCCGTCGTGATGGTGATCGAAGACTGGCGTCCGCCCATCGTCGAGATGGTGATGGTGAAGCAGAACCTCGCTGCATGGGACCCGAAGGGCATCTTCCCGAACCATCTTCCTGAGGTCGCGGCGACGGAGGAGTCGATCCATGTCGCAGAGCAGGCTCTTGGCGTCAGGTTCGACCGGGAGCATCGGGGGTTCCTCAGCTTCGCGGACGGCTGGAAGTGCTTCCACCAGAGCATCACGCTCCTCGGCACCACAGAACTCGTCGCCGGACCGCTGCGGGACGCAGCGCTCGAGGCTTTCGAGTACGCACCGGAGCTCCTGGAGGAGCTCGGCCGTTCGACCGAGAGCCTTCTGCCGATCGCGGCGAGCCTCGAGCAGGCGGACGTCTTCGTGATGCTGATCGACGATGGCTCGGTCGGACCCAAGGTGCTCTGGCTTGCCGAGGGCGAGCTCATCGACACCTTCGACAGCTTCGGCCAGTACTTCATCAGCATGATCGAGTACACCAACCGGCGGATCACCAAGATGCAGGAGGAGGCGAAGAAGGCCGGACTCGTCGACTGACCTCCCGGACGGCTCAGCAAGATGGAGGGTCATGCGCAGGCCGGACGCAGCTTTCCGCGCCCGCGTGGCAGTATGTTGCGCAGGGGGTAGCACCGTGACTGATCTGAATCCTGCCTTGGAGCTCGACGACGCCGTTGCGCCGGCCGTCCTGAAGACGCCGGCACCGCTTCATCTGGAGTTCGCCGGGGAATGGCACGATCTGCCTCCGGACCGGCCCTACATCATCGGGCGCGAGGGCGATCTCGAGATCGACGACAACCCGTATCTGCACCGGCACTTCCTCGAGCTGCAGCACCGTGACGGGCTGTGGTGGCTCGCGAACATCGGCGTGCGTCTCGCGGCGACGATCTCCAGCGCCGGTGGCGCCGTGCAGTCCTGGTTGTCACCCGGCGCGCGGATGCCGCTCGTCTTCGAGCGCAGCGTGATCGTGTTCACCGCCGGCCCCGTCACCTACGAGCTGAGCATGCACACCGAGCAGGCCCCGTACGAGGTGTCGCATCAGGTCGAGGCATCCATGAGCGGCGAGACCACCGTGATGCCCGCCAGCTTCACGCCGCTGCAGAAGCAGCTCATGGTCGCCCTCGCCGAGCCGATGCTCCGCCGAGAGGGCGTCAGCATGAACGAGCTGCCGTCGTCGAGTGACGCGGCCAAGCGCCTCGGCTGGACGATGAGCAAGTTCAACCGCAAGCTCGACAATGTCTGCGACAAGCTCGACCGCATGGGCGTACAGGGCCTTCGCGGCGGCCCCGGCAAGCTCGCGACCAACCGGCGTGCCCGGCTCGTCGAGTACGCGGTGACCTCGCAGGTGGTCACCCGCGCCGACCTCCCGCTGCTCGACGACGAGAGTCTGCGCAGCCAGCCGGACCCCGACGGCGACTGATCGCGGTCGGGCCCGCTCACCGGATGGCCGCGCCATGGGCACCCGTGCCCATGGCCGCCGGAGCGAAGCGCCCATAGTCTGGCCCCGGATCGCGAGGGGAACGGATGAGTGACGTCGAGATATTCCGTGCGGAGTTGTCCAGTGCGTCGAGCATGGTCGGCACCGCAGTGCACGCTCTGCTGACCGAGTCCGCCGATCTGGATGCCGAGGATCTCGGCATCCAGAACCCCGCCCATCGCGCACTGCTGCGCCTCGAGGTGGCCCGGCGCCTCCGGGCGCTGCGCTCAGCGGTCTCGGCACATGTCGAAGCGGGCGGGGAACTCGCCGCGTCAGCGCAGCGCGTCGCCGACCGATACACCGATCTCGACGTCGAGCTCACCGGGGTGGAGTCCGGATGACCTTGACATCGCCGGCTCGCGGATACGCCCTCGCCCGGATCGAGGGCGACGTGGGCACCATGGAGTGGTGTTCGCTCCACCTCAGCCGGGTGCACGATCGCCTGGACGACCTGTGCACCTCGGCCACCGCCGCGACCGGCCTGCCGGGAGTGGGACAGGCGGTCACGGCGGTGCGAGGCGAAGGGGGCCGCCTGCTCACGGCGCTCGGTCCCGGAATGAGCGAGGCGACCCTGCTCGCACGGGTGCTCCGGGACTACGCGTCGGCGTGCGAGCTGCATGCGGCCCGCGCCAATGCGCTGATCGACGACATCGAGCGGGCCCATGCCGAATGGGCGCTCCTGGAGAGCGACGCGGCGGAAGCAGATGACGCCGCGAGCATCGCCGTGAGCAGCGGCGACGACGAGGCGATGATCGCCGCGACGCGGGGGGTGGCGAGCGAGGTGATCGACGCCCGCGATCGCGCCGCGGAGGCGCTCTCCGCTCTGTGGACCGAGTACGAAGGCCACTACGCGAGCTGGGACGACGCGTACGACGACGCGCTCACGGCGCTCGCCGGCGGGTCCCCGGTGCCCATGACCGCCGAGGCCAGGAGCGTTCTCGAGAGGATGCTCGGCGCGGAGAGCCCCGCCGAGATCCTCGCGCTGTGGAACGCGCACCCCGAGATGCACGACCAGCTGCTGACTGCTCGCCCTGACATCATCGGAAACCTCGACGGAATCCCCTACGACGTGCGTGCCGAGGCGAACAGGCGTCGTCTCGACTCCATGCTCGCCACGGAGCCGCCCGGGGATCGCCGCGACGAGCTCGCGGCGATCCGCCGCGCGCTCGAGGCGGAAGGCACTCCGAGGCCGAGCCTGATCAGCTTCGATCCGGACGGATCGGCGCAGGTCACCGCGGCGATCGCCCACGGGGACCTCGCGACGGCATCCGACATCAGCACGCTCGTGCCGGGCATGAACGGGAGCGTCGGCGACCTGCACGCGTGGGGTGAGTCGGCACGGGCGCTCAACCGCGCAGTCGGACCCGGATCGGCGACGGTCGTGTGGTTCGGGTATGACACCCCGAACCTGGTCGAAGAGCCGGGCATGTCGCGCGCGGAGGACGGCGCGGCAGCGCTCACCTCGTTCCTTCAGGGCCTGCGCGACGTCGTCCCCGACGCCGAGGTCAACGTCGTCGCGCATTCGTACGGCAGCACGACCGCCGCACTCGCGATCGGATCGGCCGAGGATGGTCTCGGCGTCACGTCCTTCATCGCCGTCGGCTCGGCCGGCTTCCCGAATGAAGACGCCGTCCTCGCGAACCTGAGCGCCGAAGGCGGCCCGCAGGTGTACGCGACGCTGTCGGAGGACGACGCGGTCGCGCGCATCGGACGCGGCACCGCCATCGGACACTCCGTCTCGCCCGAGACGCAGTCCGGCGTCATCGTGTTCGACAGCGATGGGGGTATGGACGGCGGCGGCAGCTCGCTGCCGGCGGCCACCGGTCACGACGCACTCGGACCCGGCGCCTACCTGGAACCGGGGTCGGAGTCGTTCTACAACGTGTCTCAGATCATTCGGACGGGTGAACCGGGAACCGAGCGCGGAGGCGAAGGCAGTACGGAGGGCTTCTGGGATGCGAGCAACTGGTGGATCAGCGACGAGTACGCTTTCATCGACTTCTGAACGGACGGTGGACTGATGCGCGGCGGCATCCGACGTGGACTGATGGTGGCGCTCGCCGCCGGGATGGTGGTGATGGTGACAGGTTGCGGATCTTCGGCCCCGACCGGCGACGGGCTGTACCGGGACGGCGAGGATCGTTACGTCCGATACGCCACGACTATGCACTCGGTGATCATGGCCATTCACCAGGGTGACTGGAGCGTGGAATCGTATGGAGCGTCGCCGATCGCCTGCCGGATCGGGGGCGAGCTCTCCGGGTACGCCTACTCCTGGGTCCGGCTGCTCGAGCCGGACGAACTCGACGTCGACACCGTGGTCGGCGCGGCGACGACGGCGTTCGAGAATGCCGGAATGGAGGCAGAAGTCGCCGCCTTCGGTGAAGGCGAGAGTCAGGAGGTGAACGTCATCGGCACCGGAGGAGCGGTGGGCCGCGGGGTCGTGACGATCCGTCCGTCTCGCGGAGCGATCGAGGTGTCCGCGTCCCCGGGATGCTTCCCCGGCGACGCGGGAGAGCTCTCGGACATGGTGTTCGGCGGACTCGTCTACGAGGGTGCGTCGAGACGCTTCCCGGCGTTCGAAGGCCCCGGCTGGCAGCCGCGCTTCTACTTTCCGGAGCAGGGCAGCCCGATCTACCGCAACGAGGACGGCACGCCGATTCTGCCGCAGCCCGAGACGACCGGGTTCCCGGTGGCTCCGTACGGCTCCTGAGCTGGGGCCTTCGCCGTCTAGCGGACGGCGTCGGCCAGGTGCCTGGCGTTGTGGCTGAGGACCTTGACGATGATGCCGTGACGGCGCAGCTCGGCGACGGTGCGTGCACCCTCCTCGGCATCCCGGCCCAGGGCCTGGATGTTCGCGACGACGAGCACGTCACCGGGCTTCAGCGTCGAGATGAGGCGGGAGAGACGATCGCTCCAGCTCTCGAGGATGTCGGGCGCCGGGTGGCGGAAGCCCTCGATCGGCACGCCGAAGCGAGTGAGGTCCTCGCGCTGCTCGACGACGGACGGCATCCCCTCGCGGGAGACGACGAGACCGACCAGGCGTGAGCCGTCCGGACGGGCGGACCAGAAGTCGCGGTTCTGCTGCAGCTCGGTGAAGCACTTCGGGCACTCCGCGGCCGGATGCGGAAGGTGCAGCGGGCTGGTGAGGGCATCATCGACCGATGCCGTCGTCTTCATGGGATCTGTCGTATCGCTCATCGCGCACCTCCAGCATCCATTCTGCCCTGCTCAGGGGCCGGCCGGTGACCGCTTCACAGCATTCCGAGCGCCCGCACGGCCTCTCGCTCCTCGACCAGCTCGGCGACCGATGCGTCGATGCGCGCTCGCGAGCGCTCGCTGATCTCCAGCCCCTCGACGATGCGCCACTCGCCGTTCTCCGAAGTGACGGGGAAGGACGAGATCAGGCCCTCCGGCACCCCGTACTCGCCGTGCGAGACGACGCCCGCCGACGTCCAGTCGCGTGTGCCGAGGACCCAGTCGCGGACGTGGTCGATGGTGGCGCTGGCGGCGGACGCGACCGAGGAGGAACCGCGCACCCGGATGATCTCCGCGCCGCGCTTCGCGACGCGGGGGATGAAGGTGCTGTCGAGCCAGGTCGGCACGTCGCCGACGATCTGCTCGAGCGCCTCGCCGACCGGCTTTCCGCCGACCGTGGCGTGCGAGACGTCGGGGAACTGCGTCGCCGAGTGGTTGCCCCAGATCGGGACGCGTCGCACGGTGTCGACGGGAACCCCGAGCGCCTGCGCGAGCTGCGCGCGGGCCCGGTTCTCGTCGAGCCTGGTGAGAGCGGTGAAGCGCTCGGCGGGTACGCCGTCTGCGGACGCCGCGGCGATCAGCGCGTTCGTGTTCGCCGGGTTGCCGACCACCGCGACACGCACACCCCGGTCGGCGTTCGCCGCGATCGCCGCGCCCTGCGGTCCGAAGATCCCGCCGTTCGCGGCCAGCAGGTCACCGCGCTCCATGCCGGGACCACGGGGCCGGGCGCCGACCAGCAGCGCGATGTCGCACCCGTCGAAGCCGACCGCCGCGTCATCCGTCACCTCGACGTGCTCGAGGAGATCGAAGGCGCCGTCCTGCAGTTCGAGGGCGGCTCCCTCCGCGGCGCCGAGGCCCTGCGGGATCTCGAGCAGCCGCAGGCGCACCTTCTCGTCAGGACCGAGCATGTCGCCGGCCGCGATGCGGAACAGCAGCGCGTACCCGATCTGTCCGCCGGCGCCCGTGATGGTGATCGTGGTGCTCATGCGTCGAGCCTACGACTGAACACTGCGGCGAGGGGCGGAGTAATCTCATCCCATGACCTTCAATCCGGATGCCGACATCTCGGGCAACACCACCCGCCGCCGCGGACGCGGCGCTGTCGTCGCCGGAGCCGGCGGCGTCGGAGTCCTCGGGATCATCGCCCTGATCGCAGGCCCGCTCCTGGGCATCGACCTCACCGGTCTTCTCGGCGGGGTGACCGACCCGGGCGGCGGCACCGGGACGTCCGGCGGATCCGTGATCGAGGACTGCAAGACCGGGCAGGACGCGAACGAGGACGTCGACTGCCGCATGGCGGGCGCGCAGGTCGCCCTCGACGCCTTCTGGGGCGAGAACATGGAAGGCTACCGGGCGCCGCAGCTCACGGTCGTCGACGGCTCCACCCCGACGCAGTGCGGCACGGCATCCAACGCGGTCGGCCCGTTCTACTGCCCGCCCGAGGAAGGCGTCTACCTCGACCCGACGTTCTTCTCGCTCATGCAGCAGCAGTTCGGAGCATCCGCCGGTGACCTCGCGCAGCTGTACATCGTGGCGCACGAGTGGGGTCACCACATCCAGAACATCACGGGGACGATGCGCGACTACCCGAACAACGGCACAGGTCCAGACAGCAACGGCGTGCGCATGGAGCTGCAGGCCGACTGTTACGCCGGCGCCTGGATCGGGCGCATGACGGAGGAGACGGATGCCGACGGCGACCCGTACCTGCTGAAGCCGACCGACGCGCAGCTGGATGACGCGCTCAACGCCGCGTTCACGGTCGGCGACGACCACATCCAGGAGCAGTCGGGCTTCGTGAACCCGGAGAGCTTCACGCACGGTTCGAGCGACCAGCGGAAGTTCTGGTTCGCGAACGGCTACAAGAACGGACTCGGTGTCTGCGCCCAGCCGTTCACGCTCCCCGGAGACCAGCTGTAAGGCGTCGTGTCGGCGATTCCGGAACCGTCGCGCTAGCGTTGAGCCAGTGGTGATCGCAGTGACCGGGGGATCGATGACGATGAGACTGGATGAGCTCTATCCGCAGACCGAGCCGTATGAAGAGGGCAGCCTGCTGGTCGGAGACGGCCATCGGGTGCACTGGGAGATCAGCGGGAATCCGGAGGGGAAGCCGGTCGTCTTCCTGCACGGCGGCCCCGGTGGAGGGACGTCTCCCTGGCACCGGCGCTTCTTCGATCCGGAGCGGTATCGCATCGTGCTGCTCGATCAGCGTGGCTGTGGTCGCAGCACCCCGCACGCGAGCGAGCCGGACGCCGACCTGCGATTCGTCACGACTGCGCACCTGATCGCCGACATCGAGCTGCTGCGAAAGAACCTCGGGATCGAGAGGTGGCAGGTCTTCGGCGGCTCCTGGGGGAGCGCGCTGGCTCTCGCGTATGCGCAGGCCCATCCGGATGCCGTCACCGAACTCATCCTCCGCGGCATCTTCACGCTGCGCCGCGAGGAGCTGGAGTGGTTCTACGAGGGTGGCGCCGCGGCGCTCTTCCCCGACCTGTGGGAGGACTTCATCGCGCCCATCCCGGTGCTGGAGCGCAACCGGATGATCGAGGCGTACCACCGGCGCCTGTTCGACCCCGACCCCGCCGTGCACGTGCCGGCCGCCGTCGCATGGTCGACCTGGGAGTCGTCGACCGTGACGCTCGAGCCGGATGCCGCTCAGATCGCCGCGATGGCCGACCCTCGCACGGCGACGGCCTTCGCACGCATCGAGAATCACTTCTTCGTCCATCGGGGCTGGTGGGAGGAGGGGCAGCTGATCGCCGGGGTCGACGGCATCCGCCATATCCCCGCCGTGATCGTGCAGGGGCGTCACGATGTGTGCACGCCGATGATGACCGCGTGGGATCTGCACCGCGCCTGGCCCGAGGCCGAGCTCGTCGTGGTCGACGATGCAGGGCACTCCGCGGCCGAACCCGGCATCCAGCGCGCGCTGCGCGCAGCCACCGATCGCTTCGCCCCCCGCTGACCCACTCACCAAGACCGTCTGTTTGCGTCGAACGCATGCTCCGGAGGCCCGGGAGCATGCATCAGACGCAAACAGACGGGTGGTCAGGCGCGGAGCGCCTCCAGCAACGTGCGGACGAGACCGGGTACGCCGCCGGTCGCGCGGAAGCGCGTGAGGCCCTCGCTCACCTCCGCGCCGGTGCGCGCCGACACGAACCACGGCGGCTTCGGGAGGATCGTGATCCGCCCTCGGTCCTTCGACCGGGTGAGGACCCCGCCGATCCATCGCGGCAGCGGCCGGAACGGGCCGCGGACCACTGAGCGCTCGACGCTGTCGAGCAGCAGCGCGTTGTGAACGACGCCGATGCCGCTGCCGACGTCCTCGATCGTGCCGCCGGGGAATGCACCCCAGGTGACCGTCGGGAGGATGAACCCCAGCGCGGTCCAGGTGTTGATCGCGATCGAGCCGTAGCGGAGCGCGGCGATCGACCGCTCGAAACCGGATCCGAGCGACCTCTCCGTCGCCGGGTCGATCAGCAGGTTCGCGCCGAGCGTGCCCTGCAGCTCATCGTTGGCGTAGGCGACCGCGGCGTCGAGGAACTGCTGGCCGGTGCCCGTCAGGGAGACCACGCCGAGCACAGGTGCGAAGTACTCGGTGCTCTGGAGAGCATCCGCATCGTCGCTCCCGTCGATCTCGACGAGGAGGCGATCGCCCAGCGTCAGCGCATCGGGGTACGCATCGCTCGCCTGCTGCATCCGCGAAGTCGATCCGGGGTACCAGATGGGACGCTCAGGCGCCGTCGCATAGGCGCGACGGAGCGCGGCGCGGAAGGCCTCAGCCTGCGCCCAATCCGCCGACATGATCACGACCTGCCCCGCGATGCAGTTGTGCCCGGCGTTCTGCAGGCGCATCGTGGCGATGTGCTCGGCCTGGTGGGTGATGTCGGCATCCGTCCACTCGCCGGGAACGACGATGATCGGCGACACCCCTCCGAGCTCGGCGGTGATCGGCTTCTTCAGCTGCGGGCGGCCTTCGCGGCGACGCCGCTTCGCGGGGGCGCCGGCGCCCCACACGATCGCGTCGAAGGTCGCGCCCGAACCGGTGATGTGCACGTGGACGAGATCAGGGTGGCCGGTGAGATGGGCGCCGACGGCCGGGCCGCCGCGCACGATGCGAAGGAAGCCCGGCTCGATGAGCGGAGCGAGGGCCCGCTTGTAGACCGGCACCAGAGCATCCTGGGTCGGGTTGACCTTGAGCAGCGCGGTGCGGTTGTGCGCGAGGAGCTCGTAGAGAACGTCGAGCACCGGGATCGACGTCACGTTGCCCGCGCCCAGCACGAGCCCGACGCCTCCGGAGGCGTTCGGGGTCCGCTGCGCGAGCCCTGCACCGGCGCGTGCGCCGTTCGGCGTGATGCCCGGTGTCAGCCAGACCTCGCCGGTGAACCCGGAGAGCAGGAACCGGTCGATGCCCGTGAGCGGGAAGGCGTGCACGCGCGTGCGGCCGCCGGGTGCACGGTCGATGCGGATGCCGTCGAGCGGGTTCCGGCCGCTCGCGAGGCGCGAGAGCGTCTCGATGTAGGCGTCGAGCGCTCCGAGCACGCTGTAGGGGCCGCTGAGCCACTCCTCGCCGCGGAGCGGGTGGCGGCCGTCGAGCCCCTTCGAGGAGGCGGCGGTGTTCGCCCAGTCCTCCGTGGTCGCCGCCACGCTCGCGCGCACGGACTGCAACAGCGTGACGCGCTGCGCGAGGGTCAGCGCAGACCAGACCGCGGCGCCGGTCTGCAGATCGCCGACCGCCGCGTCGAGACGCTCGCGCTCACCCTCGGGCAGTTCCGGCGCCTTGGCGGAGGCCGCGGCGCCCTTCGAGGTGGCGGGTGTGGTCGCAGAAGTCATCGGCGTCTCCTTCGGGCTGGATGCCAGCCTATGCCGCCGGGCGCGCATCCGGAGACGCGGAGTCGGGCTCAGATCAGGGCGAGCTCGCGCAGCTTCGACTCGACGTCCGCGTTCGACGGCTCGACGTGGTGCGAGGCGTCCGGGTAGAGCACGACCGGGATGTTCGTGCGGCCGGAGATGTCCTTGGCGATGTCGGCGGCGGAGGGGTCGGCGACCAGGTCGACGTAGGTGTAGTCGACACCCAGCTCATCGAGCTGCTTCTTGGTGCGGATGCAGTCGCGGCACCAGTCCGCGCCGAACACCGTGAGCTCGGAAGCCGGGAGTTCGGATGCGGGGAGATCGGCAGGAGAAGTCATGCATCAAGCCTACGGCCCGCAGGCAGGGAGGGCTCCGAGAGCCGCCGCACGGTCCCGAGCACGCCTCGGCCGGTTTCCCGCTGCTGGGAAGCCGTGAAACGATGGATGCCGCAGCCGAGCTGCGCGTGGGGGAGGGGAGGAAAGTGGGTACCGGGGCCACAGGCACAGGGATCACCGTCATCGTGCCGACGTTCAACGAGCGCGACAACATCGCGGAGCTCGTGGTGCGCACCGCCGACGCGCTCGCCGGGCGGGACGCGGAGATCCTCTTCGTCGACGACAGCACCGACGACACCGCCGACGAGATCGCGCGTGTCGCAGCGGATGCGCCTCTGCCGATCCGCGTCATCCGTCGCGCCGAGAACACCGGCGGCCTCGGCGGCGCCGTGACCGCGGGTCTTCTGGCCGCGGCATCCGACGTCTGCATCGTGATGGACGGCGACCTGCAGCATCCGCCCGAGCTGCTCCCCGCGCTGCTCGCCCGCCATGACGAGGGCGACGTCGACGTGGTCGCCGCCTCGCGCTACATCGGCGGCGGGGACACGAGCGGCCTCGGAACGGCCGTCCGCTTCGGCGTCTCGAGGGCCGCCACCTGGCTCACCAAGGCGATGTTCCCGATCCGGCTCGCCCGCAGCACCGACCCCATGACGGGGTTCTTCCTCGTCGACCGCCGCGCGCTCGACGTCTCGACGCTCAGGCCGCAGGGCTTCAAGATCCTGCTCGAGATCCTCGCCCGCACCGACCTGCGGATCGCCGAGGTGCCGATGGCGTTCGGCGAGCGCCGCCACGGCACGTCGAAGGCGAGCCTGCGTCAGGGAGCCACGTTCGTCGCGCACCTGGCCCGCCTGCGGTTCGGCAAGATGTCGCTGTTCGCCCTGATCGGCGCGGTCGGCGCCGTCGCCAACCTCGGCATCATGTGGCTGCTGACGACGGCCGGCGTGCCCTACATCTGGGCGGCGATCATCGGCGCCGAGGTGACGATCATCGGCAACTTCATCCTGCAGGAGCGGTTCGTCTTCGCCGACATGCGCACGGGCGCCAGAGCGCTCGGCATCCGCTTCCTCACGTCGTTCGCCTTCAACAACGTCGAGGCCGCGCTGCGCATCCCGGTGATGGTGCTGATGGTCGAGTCCTGGCACGTCTCGAGCGTGCTCGCGACCGGGCTGTCGCTCATCGTCGCCTTCTTCGCGCGATTTCTGTTCCACTCGCTGGTCGTCTACGCGCCCCGCAGGCGGCGGAAGGCGGATGCCGAGGGCGAGCCGCCCGTCGACACGGCCGCGCTCCGCGTCCTGCGCGCGATCGACGCCGAGGCCATGCGGCCGGGAGAGCTCTAGGCGTCGACGTCCGCGCTCGCCGCGAGGTGGGCGGACAGCGCCGCGTCCGCGTCCTGCGGGGTCCAGCCTGTCGCCGTGATCCGGTCGAGCGACAGCAGACTGTTGCGCGGACGGGGCGCGATCGGGCCGGCATGGCCCGCGAAGTATTCGGCCGTCGACACACCCGTGATCAGCGCAGGGTCGTACCCGGTGAGGCGGTACACGGTGCGGGCGATGTCGGCCCACGAGCGCGGCTCGCCGGATCCGGTCACGTTGTAGACGCCGTAGGGCGCGCCGGTGCGCAGCAGATGGGCGATGGCCCCGGCGAGGTCGGACGCGAACGTGAGGCGGCCGACCTGATCAGCGACGACGCGCGGCGCGATCCCGCGTGCGGCCAGCGAGGTCATGGTGCGCACGAAGTTCGGTCCGTCGCCGATCACCCAGGAGGTGCGCACGATGTAGTGCCGGGGGATGGTGGCGACGACGGCATCCGCTGCCGCCTTGGTCTGCCCGTAGACGCCGAGCGGGCACACGGCATCGTCCTCGGTGTACTGGCCGTCCTTCGTGCCGTCGAAGACGTAGTCGCTGGAGACGTGCACGAGGGTGATCCGGTGCTCGGCGGCGATGCGGGCGAGGGCTGCCGTGCCGTGCACGTTGGCGGCCCAGGCGTCCGTGCGTCCCTCTGCCGTCTCGGCGAGGTCGACCGCCGTGTACGCGGCGGCGTTGACGATCGTGTCGTAGTCGCGCCAGCTCCGGGTGCTGTCGAGGGCGCGGGCGCCGAGCTCCAGGTCTGCTCTCGTGGCGTACTCGAAGCGGTCCGTGTCGCCGAACTCCGCGCGCAGCGCCCGGCCGAGCTGGCCGCCGGCGCCGATCACGAGGGTCTTCCGCGGGGATACCGGTGTGACGTCGGAAAGGCGGGGGTGGTCCCGGTCCTTCGCCGATATCTCGACCCGGTCGAGCGGAATCGGCCAGTCGATGGCGACGGTCTCGTCGGCGAGGTTCAGGAACGAGTACTCGGCCTCGGGCGACCAGTGGTCGTTGACGAGGTAGGCGTACGAGGTGGCCGGCTCGAGGGTCTGGTACGAATTGCCGACGCCGCGGGGCACGTAGATCGCCCTGGACGGGTCGATCTCGATCGTGAAGACGGTGCCGAAGCTGTCTCCTTCGCGCAGGTCGACCCAGGCGCCGAAGATCCGGCCCGTCGCGACGGAAACCCATTTGTCCCAGGGTTCCGCGTGGATGCCGCGGGTGGTGCCGACCGTCTCATTGAACGAGATGTTGTTCTGCACCGGCCCGAAGTCCGGAAGACCAGCGGCGACCATCTTCTCGCGCTGCCAGTTCTCCTTGAACCAGCCGCGGGAGTCGCCGTGCACCGGAAGCTCGACGACGAGGAGACCGGGGATGGCGGTCTCGGTCACGGTGAACGTCTTGCCGAACTCGGTCATCACGCCCTCACTGCCCCTTGGACGCGTAGAAGGACTCGGTGGCGTCCTTGGCGGGCGCCCACCAGTACTCGTTGTCGCGGTACCACTCGATGGTCGACGCCAGTCCCGACTCGAAGTCCGCGTGGCCGGGCGTCCAGCCGAGCTCTGTCCGCAGCTTCGTGGAGTCGATCGCGTAGCGCAGATCGTGTCCGGCGCGGTCGGTGACCTCGTCGTACGCATCGGCGGGCTGACCCATGGCGGTCAGGATCATCTCGACGACCGACTTGTTGTCCTTCTCGCCGTCCGCGCCGATCAGGTAGGTCTCGCCGATCACGCCGCGCTCGAGGATCGTCAGCACCGCGGAGGAGTGATCCTCGGCATGGATCCAGTCGCGCACGTTCCGCCCCGCGCCGTACAGCTTCGGGCGGATGCCCCGGATCACGTTCGTGATCTGCCGCGGGATGAACTTCTCGACGTGCTGGTACGGCCCGTAGTTGTTCGAGCAGTTCGAGATCGTCGCCCTCACTCCGAAGGAGCGCACCCAGGCGCGCACGAGCAGGTCGCTGCCCGCCTTCGTGGACGAGTACGGCGACGACGGGTTGTAGGGCGTCGACTCGGTGAACCGTTCGGGGTCGTCGAGCTCCAGATCGCCGTACACCTCGTCGGTGGAGATGTGATGGAAGCGCACGTCGTGCCGGCGAGCGGCTTCCAGCAGTGTGTAGGTGCCGACGATGTTGGTGTCCAGGAACGGCCGCGGGTCGTGCAGCGAGTTGTCGTTGTGCGATTCGGCGGCATAGTGCACCACCGCGTCGGCATCCGCGAACAGGCCGTCGACCAGCTCGGCGTCGGCGATGTCGCCCTGCACGAACCGGAGCCTGTCGTCGGGCAGACCGGCGAGAGACGCCCGGTTGCCGGCATAGGTCAGCTTGTCGAGGACTGTCACGTGGGCGTCGGTGCTGCGGATGACGTGGTGCACGAAGTTCGAGCCGATGAAGCCGGCACCGCCGGTGACGAGCAGCCGGTTCATCGCACGCCCCGTTCGAGCAGATCGAGGAGGTACCCGCCGTAGCCCGACTTGACGAGCCGCTCGGCTCTGGCCTGCAGCTCGGCGTCGTCGATGAACCCCTGCCGCCAGGCGACCTCCTCCGGCACTCCGATCTTCATGCCGGTGCGCCGCTCCATGGTTCGCACGTACTCGGCGGCATCCGTCATCTGATCGAACGTGCCGGTGTCGAGCCAGGCGGTGCCGCGGGGGAGCACCTCGACGTGGAGCCTCCCCCGGCGCAGGTACTCGCTGTTCACGTCCGTGATCTCATACTCGCCGCGCGCACTCGGCGCGAGGTTCGCGGCGATCTCCACGACGTCGTTGTCGTAGAAGTACAGGCCGGGCACGGCATAGCTGCTCTTCGGCTGCGCAGGCTTCTCCTCGAGCGAGACCGCCTTCCCATCGCCGTCGAATTCGACCACGCCGTAGGCCTGCGGCTCGGCGACCCAGTACGCGAAGATCGACCCGCCGTCGAGATCGGAGAACCGCTTGAGCTGCGTGCCGAGGCCGGGGCCGTAGAGCAGGTTGTCGCCCAGCACGAGCGCGACGCTGTCGCCTCCGATGAAATCCGCTCCGATCGTGAAGGCCTGCGCGAGCCCGTCGGGTGCCGGCTGCGTCGCGAAGGTGAGGCGGACGCCGAACTGCGAGCCGTCGCCCAGGAGCCGTTCGAAATGCGCGGCGTCGTGCGGCGTCGTGATCACCAGGATGTCGCGGATGCCGGCGAGCATCAGCGTGGACAGCGGGTAGTAGATCATCGGCTTGTCGTACACCGGGATGAGCTGCTTCGACACTCCGAGCGTGATCGGATGCAATCGTGTCCCGGAACCGCCGGCGAGAATAATGCCTTTCACCCGTCCAGAGTGGCATACGGCTGCGGAAGGCGTACGCACCGGCGGTCTATTCTGATGCGGTGACCGACACCACCAGGACGCGCTCCCGCCTCGTCAGGATGCTGCCGCGGGATCCGGGGCAGGCTCATCGCCCCGCCAGCACGCTCGAGCTGTTCTTCGACCTCGTCTTCGTCGTGGCGGTGAGCACGGCGTCGGTGCAGCTGCATCACGCACTCAGCCACGGCGACTTCGTGCACGGCATCACCTCCTACGCGATGCTCTTCTTCGCCATCTGGTGGGCGTGGATGAACTTCACCTGGTTCGCGACGTCGTTCGACACGGACGACTGGCTCTATCGTGTCCTCACCATCGTCCAGATGGGCGGCGTGCTGATCCTCGCTGCCGGAGTGCCGGCCGCCTTCGGCGAGGGCGACTTCACCGTGCCGGTCATCGGATACGTGGTGATGCGCGTGGCGATGATCTGCCAGTGGCTGCGGGCCTCCGGCTGCGGCGGTGCGCTGCGCTCGGCCACGATCCGATACGCCCTCGGCATCGCGGCCGTGCAGGTGCTGTGGTTCCTGTTCCTCTTCATCCCGGCCGAGCTGCGGATCGGCGCCTTCGCGCTGTTCGCGCTCATCGAGATCCTGGTCCCGGTCTTCGCCGAGTATCGGCACCAGACGCCGTGGCATCCGCAGCACATCACCGAGCGCTACGGACTCTTCACCCTCATCGTTCTCGGCGAGAGCCTGCTGGCCTCGGCGAACGCGATCATCGACGCGCTCCAGAAGGTCGAGGCGCTGGCTCCGCTGATCCTGATCTCCGTGCTCACGCTACTGATGACCGCGGCGCTCTGGTGGATCTACTTCTGGCCGCCGCACCACCGGGCGATCACGAGCTTCGCCCGCTCGCTGAGGTACGGCTACACGCACTACTTCGTGTTCGCGGCCGCGGCGGCGATGTCGGCCGGCATCGAGGTGCAGATCGACATCCTGACCCACGAGAGCCACGTGGCGGGCCTCGAGGCGGCGCTCACGATCGCCGTCCCCGTCGCGGTGTTCCTGATCGGCATCTGGCTGATCGCGATCCGCGACAACGCCGACGGCGTGGTGAACGCCGTCATCCCGATCGGCGCCGCCCTCGTACTGCTCGGAGCCCTGCTGCCGCAGTCGGTCCTGCTGACGACCGCGATCCTGGTGGTCATCGTCGTCGTGCTCGTCATCCGTCCGCCACAGCCCCATCGGCTCGGCGGCGGAAAGCCGCACTCGATCTGACCAGGAGCGATTCTGCTAGACTGAGTGACGCAACGTGAGTGTTCTGCCCCTCTAGGCCGCCACGTAGCCACTGATCAGGGCCATTCCGGACCACGCACATCGACGCGCGCGGCATCCGCCCCGATCTTCAGAAATCGCGAGGCGCGCCGACGTGCGCCCGCCACAGAGCAATGAGCATCACCATGAACACCACCACTTTTCCCCCATCCGACCCGTTGACCTGGAAACAGGCCGACGCCGATGTGCATGTCGCGACGCGCGGCGGCGAGTTCGCCGGTTTCGTCGAGTTCGACGGCACCCTCCACCTCGTCCGCGACCACCAGGGCAACGAGCTCGGCGCCTTCGAGATCCTCGACGACGCCTTCCGCGCCCTCGAGGGACTGCACGAGGCCCGGCGGCCTCGCATCCTGCGCCTGCCCCGTGTGTTCCCGCGGAGGCCGCGGCGGGCCCGCGCCTGACCCACTCCCGGGCATCGGCTGAGAGGTCGTCGCGTATTCCCTCAGGCGCATACGGGCAGGGCTACCCTGAGGTAAAGCGAACGGCGTCCGCCCTTGGCTTTCACAGCTCAAGGGCTCCGATCGACAGGAGAGCATCATCTCCATCACCCAGGTCGAAAAGACCGCAGCAATCCTCGGTCCGGTGCGCCAGACGTACTCCGGCAACGCAGACTTCCCGCCGATGGCGCAGGCGTACAAGAAGGTGTCGCAGGTCGTCCGCGAGACCGGCCTTCTTCAGCGCGCGACCTGGTTCTACATCGCCGTCGCCTCGGGTATCGTCCTGGCGCTCGGCGGAGCCGTGACCGGTTTCATCCTCCTGGGCGACAGCTGGTTCCAACTGCTCATCGCCGGTGCCCTCGGCATCATCTTCACCCAGATCGCCTTCCTCTCGCACGAGGCCGCGCACCGGCAGATCCTGACCTCGGGGCCCGCGAACTTCAGGCTCGCACGCATCCTCGCCGGCAGCATCGGCATGAGCTACTCGTGGTGGGACTCGAAGCACACCAAGCACCACGGCAACCCGAACCAGGTCGGCAAGGACCCGGACATCGAGGTCGACACGATCTCGTTCCTCGAGACGGATGCCGCGAAGTCGCGAGGCCTGATCCGCCTGATCACCCGCAAGCAGGGATGGCTGTTCTTCCCGCTCCTCACCCTCGAGGGCCTGAACCTGCACTACATCGGGCTGAAGCACCTCCTCACGAAGAAGAACGTGAAGGGCCGCTGGATCGAGCTCGGAATCATCGCGCTGCGCTTCGCGATCATCCTGGTGCCGGTGTTCCTGATGCTGCCGCTCGGCATGGCGTTCGCCTTCATGGGCGTGCAGCTCGCGGTCTTCGGCGTCTACATGGGGGCCTCCTTCGCGCCGAACCACAAGGGCATGCCGATCATCGACCCCAACGCACGACTCGACTTCTTCTCGAAGCAGGTCCGCACCTCGCGCAACATCCGTGGCGGCTGGTGGGCGACGGCGCTCATGGGCGGTCTCAACTACCAGGTCGAGCACCACCTGTTCCCGAACATGCCCCGCCCGCACCTGTCGAAGGCGCGCGAGATCGTCCGCGACTACTGCGCATCGAACGACGTGCCGTACACGGAGACCAGCCTCGGCCGCTCCTACGCCATCGTCATCGAGTACCTGAACCGCGTCGGCCTGGCCGCGGGTGCCGACCCGTTCGACTGCCCTGCCTCCGCGCAGTTCGGTCGCGCGTAACGCTCGACGCTCGCACAGCGCAGAAGGCTCCATCCGCTGATCGGATGGGGCCTTCTGCGTGTGCGGGACGCGCCTCGGGTGATCCGAAACGGATCGGGGCGTGGGCGGAAGTCCGCCCACGCCCCGATCGGGTTCAGGTTGCTCAGCGCGAAGCGGGCTCCTCGGCCTCGACCACATCGATCGTGATCTTGCCGTCGATGATCGGGGCGTCGTCATCCAGCAGCTCGTCGTCGAGCACCTCGTCGCCGAGGAACTCGTCGGACGGCACGGAATCGACGACGCCGGCATCGGCCTCGACGATCTCGGCGTCGATCGTCTCGATGGCGTCCTCGTCGTCATCCGTCGTGGCGGCATCCGTCGGGGCGTCCGCAGCGGCGGCGACTGCGGCCGCGGGAGCCTCGTCGCTGAAGATGCCGTCGGGGCGGATCAGCTCGCGGACCTCCGCCATGAAGCTCGCCAGCTGCTGCTGCTGCCAGCGGAGCTTGCGGGCGTGGTCCTCGGCGTCGCGCAGGACCGACGAGGTGTGGCCGGTGACCGAGTCGACGATCTTCTGGGCCTTCACGCGTGCACGGTCGAGCGTGTCGCGGGAGCGCAGCTGCGCGTCGGCCTCGATGGTCTGCGCCTGCGAGCGCATCAGACGCTCGTAGTCGTCGGCCTTGGCGGAGATCCGCTGCGCGTGCTCCAGGGACGCCGCGACCTGCTCGTTCGCGTCGGCAGTGATGCGCTCGGCGTGCGCGACGGCCTGGTTGTGCAGCACCAGGAACTCCTGCTGCGCGTCGTCCTGACGGCGGGTGAGGGTCTCTTCGAACTCGAGCACCCGGGCGTTCATCTCGCGGACGTCGCGCTCGGCATCCGCCCGCAGCTGCGCGGTCTCGCGAGTGACGAGCGAGCGGAGCGCGGCCGCGCCCTTCTCGGATTCGGTGCGGATCGCGGTGGCCTCCTGCGTGGCCTGGTGCACCTTCTCCGCGGCGTGCGTCGCCTCGCGCTCGAGCCGCGCCTCGTGGGCCGTGTACTCGGTGTCGATCTTCAGGCGGATCTGGTCGGCGTCGTGCTGGGCGTGCGCGATGACGCGGGCGGCATCCGCCTCGGCCTCGGCGCGCTGCGAGGTGACCTCTTCGCGAGCGGCTGCCATGAGGCGGTCGGCCTGCACTGCGGCGTTCTGGATGAGCACGTTCGCCTGCTCCTCGGCGACCCGGAGGATCGCCTCGAACTGCTCGCGAGACGGAGCCTCCTTGCCCTCGGGGCGGGGGAGGTCGACGAGCTCGTTGGTGAGGGTCGAGACCTGCTGCTCGGCCTCCGCGACCTTCGCCTTCGCCGCCGTGAGCTCGGACTCCAGGGACTCGCGGACCGAGCGCTCCTCGGCGCGGGTCGCCTCCAGGGCGGTCTCGAGCGCATCCTCGTGGCGGGCCTCCGCGTCGGCGAGGTCGGCCTTCGCCTGCTGCAACTGGTTGCGCAGCGTGCTCAGCGCGGAGTCGACCTCGCCCTTGTCATACCCGCGGAACGAGGCGGTGAACGTGGACGGCTCGCGGGGGGACTCCTCGATCAGCTTGTCGAAGAAGTCGGGCGTGCGTGCGTCACCGACGGGGGATTCACTCATGGTCAGCCTTTCTGGCAGGGCCGCGGCGCCGAGCGCTGGGGACGCACAGGCCGAAGAAGGGGAGCGCCACCGCGGTGAAGGCTGGTTCATGGGCTGGTTCGTGCGGTGGCGTGCATCCCAGCCTAGCTCCGCATGCTGGGAGTTGTGAGGCCGTTGCGCGCGGGGTCAGGCCTGTGCTCTCCAGGTGGCGGCGCCGTCCTTCTCCGGCTCGCCGCGGACGTACAGCAGACGGGGGCCATCGGCGACGGAGATCCCCCTGCCGGCTGCTTCCGACGCCACGTGCGCGCGGAAGTCGTTCCAGAAGTCCGAGGTCTTCGGCATCCCGAGGTACTCGCGCACCCGCTCGGCCTGCAGTCGTGTGCCGCCAGGGTCGGCGACCAGACGTGCGACGCCGTCGTCGGCCTCGACGAAGCGGATGCCGTAGCTGCCGTCGGCGAGCGCGGTGAACTGCCGAGGATGCCGGCGGACGACCTCGTCGACGACCTCGCGGGCCGCGGACTCGGACGCGCGGATCACGACGGTCGTGCCGAGGTCGGCGAGGATCCTCGTCCGCCGGGATGCCCCCGACCTCTGCTCCGAGCGTTCGCCGGCAGCTCTCGACCACCGCCGGATCCAGCGCGGCAGCAGCATCGCGGCGACGATCACGACGGCGATCACCGAGAAGAGGAGCACGGGATTGTCCACGGAACCAACCTACGGGTCAGCCGAGCAGCGCCATGATGAGCACCAGCACCGGCAGGCATCCGATCGTGGTGAGGAAGACCGTGTCGCGGGAGATCGCCTCGCCGACGTCGTAGCGCTGGGAGTAGTTGAAGACGTTCTGCGCCGTCGGGAGCGCCGCGAGGACGACGACGATCAGCACCTCGGCATCCGACAGCCCGAATACGAACTCGGCGACCGCCCAGGCGATGAGCGGCATCGCGATGAGCTTCAGGCCGGACGCGAGCACCACATCGCGGCGGTGGCCGCTGGTGCCCAGCACGCGCTGTCCGTGCAGCGAGATGCCGTAGCTGATCAGGAGCACCGGCACCGCGGCATCCGCGATCAGCTGTGCCGGGGCCATCACGATCTCGGGAACGGAGAGGCCGAAGACCGAGACGATGGTGCCGAGGAGGGAGCCGATGATGATCGGGTTGGTCGCGGTGCGCGTGAGCGTGCGTCGCAGCGAGACCTGGTCGCTCGTGACCGCATCGAGGATCGTCAGGGAGATCGGCGTGAAGACCAGCAGCTGCATCAGGATCACGGGGGCAGGGTAGGCGGCGCTGCCGAGCAGGTACAGGGACAGCGGGATGCCGATGTTGTTGGAGTTCACCTGCCCGGAGGAGAGGGCACCGATCACCGCCATACCGACCGGACGCTTCCAGACGTACTTGGCGATGAGCGCGTACACCGCGATGACGGCGACCGCAGCGATCGCCGAGACGGGGAGGAGAGCCGAGAACAGCAGCTTCGCGTCGGCGTGCGCGAGCACGACGAAGAGCAGGAACGGCGAGAGGACGAAGAAGATCAGTCGCCCGAGTACGTGACGCGCGTGAGGACCGAGGAGATCGATCCGGCCGATGACCCAGCCCAGCGCGATCGCCAGAGCCACCACGGCGAATCCGGTGAGCGTGTCGAGCATGAGATGAGCGTATCGAGGTGGCGCGCGTGACGACGAAGTCTCGCGCCGAACCGCTTTGACCGCTGGAGCGTGGTCCATTCCGGTGATCGCTGCTGCCATTGCGCTGCCGATCGCGGCGGCATCGACGACGACTGTCTGGGTGATCAACTCAGGTCGAGGGGAGTTCATCCTGATGAACCTGGGGGACCCAGGCGAGATCAATGGCTATCGGAGTCCAGTCGGATCCGCCCGCGACGGAAGGGCAGCAACGGTGCGCCATATACGAGGGCCGGCGCGTGATCGGGCTCCAGCGCGAACTCGGCATGGCCGAAGCGCCAAAGTCGATTGAAGAGGAACACCCCGATCGTCACGGTGTGATCGGAGGGAATCTGCCAGGTGCCGAGACCCCATTGCGTCGGCTGGCCGCGGCCGGCGATGACGAGCGTGGGCTTGATTCCCGAGTACAGCGCGAACCACGGCTTGACGAGCGTCAGCTCGATGCGGCGCGGGGCCGGGGCATCATCACTCATTGGTGCGTCGATTCTCGGGTGAATGAGTTAGCCGGGGGTGCGTCCCGTAGCGACGCTACCTACTCCAGCGGGCGGCCGTTCGGTCGCCCTTGAAAGAGAAGGTTCTCACAGCTCGGGTTACCGCGCCTTCTCTCGGCGCGCCGCTCGCGCGGCGAATCGGTCGATCGAAGGCGGGAACCGCGCCTCACCAGGGCAAAGCAAAACCCCCGCCATGTAGAAGCTAGGCGAGGGTTTCTAAGGTGATTGTAATGATCACCCTGTGGCTCCGACGGGCGTCGATCCCGTGACCTCACGATTTTCAGTCGTGCGCTCTACCAACTGAGCTACAGAGCCGTGCGACCGGTGAATCTGTCGCATCTAGACGAAAGGGCCTTCTCGAAAGAAGGCCCGTCGCTTAGAGCGACCCTGACGGGACTTGAACCCGCGACCTCCGCCGTGACAGGGCGGCACGCTAACCAACTGCGCTACAGGGCCATACTTGTTTTCAATTGTATCGGTAAGAGTGACCCCAACGGGATTCGAACCCGTGCTACCGCCGTGAAAGGGCGGCGTCCTAGGCCGCTAAACGATGGGGCCGAGTCAGTCCCGGGGGACTTCCTTGCCGACGCTCAAGCATAAGGGATGTCTGAGGCAAATCGCGAATCGAGGGCGCGCCCTCTTCCTCCCGGGCGTGTTCAAGAGGACGATGGTTCCTGTCCAGTGTGCCCGAGCATCCGTCGCAGACCTGTTGCAGATGTGAAAGTTGTTGTTATTGTGGCATCTGTGAAACCGGCGAAAGGGGCCGCGTGAACGACGAGCGATCCATTGCGGATGCTGCGGCTGCGGCATCCGACGATTGCGGCTGTGCGCCCACGCCGAAGGAGAGCCGCGCTTTCTGGAAGGATCGCACCGTCTCGAGGCGCAGCGCCATCAGCCTCGGGGTCCTCGGCGTCGCAGCACTGAGCGCGTTCGGCGTCGCATCCGGCGTCACCGCCGCCTACGCCGCGTCGTACCCGAGTTGGGACGACGTGCAGAACGCGATGAGCAACGAGGCGGCCAAGGCCGCTGAGGTCACCCGCATCCAGGGACTCATCCAGTCGCTGACGCAGAAGGTCGCCCAGACGCAGGAGGCCGCGCGGGTCGCCGGAGACGAGTTCTACGACGCGCAGCAGGAGTACTTCGCCGCGATCGCCGAGGCCGAGCAGCTCCAGTCGCAGGCCGACGCGCAGACGGTCGTTGCCGACGAGTCGATCCGCAAGGCGGGCCAGGTGGCCGCGCAGTTGTACCGGAACGGCGGGGACGACACCGCTCTCGAGCTGTTCTTCGCCGGCTCGGCCGCCAACGCCGACGAGCTGCTCTCGCGCCTCGGCTCGATGGACAAGCTCTACCAGTACAACCAGACCGTCTACGACAACGCGGTCGCAGCGCGCGACAGCGCCCAGTCGCTCAGCGATCAGGCCGTCGTCGCGCGCAATGAGCGCGACCGTCTGCAGCAGATCGCCGAGCAGAAGATGATCGCGGCGCAGGCCGCTGCGGATGCCGCGCAGGCGGCTCTCGACGAGCAGTCCGCGAACCTCGCCACCATGCAGGCGCAGCTCGACGCGCTGAAGAACGCCACGGCATCCACCCTGGCGAGCTACAAGCAGGGCGTCGAGGAGCGCGAGAAGGAGCGCCAGCGACTCGCGGCGATCGCGGCCGCCGAGGCTGCGGCGAACGCCGGCAGCGGTGGCGGCGGCGGAGCCCCGAGCAGCAGCGGCTGGGTCCGCCCGCACGGCGGCTACCGCAGCTCCGGCTACGGCTCCCGCCCCGCCCCTTGCACGGGCTGCTCCACGTTCCACTACGGCGTCGACCTCGCAAACGGCTGCGGCGCGGCGATCTACGCCGCCCACTCCGGCACGGTGGATGCCCGGTTCTACGGCCGCGGATACGGCAACTACCTCCGCATCCAGCACGGCGACGGAGTCGCCACCGGGTACGCGCACATCAGGGACGGCGGCTTCGCCGTGCGCAACGGCCAGTGGGTCGAGGCCGGTCAGGTCATCGCCTACGCGGGCAACACCGGCGCATCCGCGGGCTGCCACCTGCACTTCGAGGTCTACATCAACGGCGCGTACACGAACCCGATCGCGTTCCTCGGGGACCGAGGGGTCTCCGTCTGAGCATCCGCTCTGCCGGCGTTCAAGACCACCGACATCGAGAAGACCCCCGGCCGCTGAGCGGAACCGGGGGTCTTCGCGTCGACGGGCTCAGCGGCCCGCCGCGATGTGTCAGTGATCGCCCTCGCCGAAGCGGACGATCGCCTCGTCGAGGATGCGCTGCGCCTCGGCGGCGTCGCCCCACTCGTCGACCTTGACCCACTTGTTCGGCTCGAGGTCCTTGTAGTGCTCGAAGAAGTGCTCGATCTCCTTCTTCGTGTAGTCGGCGATGTCGCCGATGTCCTGGATGTGCGCCCAGCGCGGGTCCTTCGACAGGACGGCGACGAGCTTGTCGTCGCCGCCGGCCTCATCGCTCATCTTCAGCACCGCGACCGGGCGGACCTCGACGACGACGCCGGGGTAGATGGCGTGGTCGAGGAGCACGAGCACGTCGAGCGGGTCGCCGTCCTCGCCGAGCGTGTTGTCGAAGTAGCCGTAGTCGGCCGGGTATCCGAAGGTCGTGTAGAGCACGCGGTCGAGGTGCACTCGCCCGGTCTCGTGGTCGACCTCGTACTTCACGCGGCTGCCGCGCGGGATCTCGATGACGGCGTCGTGTGCGCCCATGCGTGTGCTCCTCAGGAAAGACGGTTGGGATGCCGGGGACAAGCCTACTTGCGCGGGCGATGCCTGCGTGAAAGTTCACGTCCGAAACCTCGACGCCCTAGC
>NZ_JADIJR010000025.1 GCF_017355365.1 Microbacterium sp. SD291
CTCAGCCACATCGGCCGGATGCCATCGGCTGCTGCGCGAGTACGATGCCCGCTGCGTGACGACGGCGGCCGAGATCCGCGAACTGTGGGGCGAGGGAGCATCGACTGCGCCGAGCGGCGACATCGCCGACCCTGACCGGCTGCGCCTGCTCGACGCCTTGAGCACGCGAGCGCGACTCCCTGCCGACGAACTCGTGCGACGCAGCGGACTCTCGCCAGAGCGGGTCGGCGCGCTGCTCGGCCTGCTGGAGCTCGAAGGCGCCGTCATCCGTGCCGAGACCGGCTGGCGACGGGCGGGAGCGGCGGCCGCGAGCCGCTGAGGGCAGGGGTGTGCGAGCGCCGGTCGCCCGTTCGGCGGCGAGGCGACGCGTGCGTCAGACGGCCCCCGGGCATGCTGTCACCATGGAGTTCCGCTCGGCCGCCGAGGCGTTCGCCGATCACCTGCTGCAGGTGCGTCGGCTGTCGCCCGCGACGGTGCGCGCCTATCGCTCCGATCTGCGCGACCTCGGAGTCTCGGCCGGCGACGCCGATCTGTCGGCCATCGACCTCGAGACGCTGCGCGACTGGCTCTGGCGCGCCACGCAGCGCGGCGACGCGCGGTCGACGCTCGCCCGGCGGGCGGCCGCCGCCAGGTCGTTCTTCAGCTGGGCGCAGGAACAGGGGCTCGTCGAGCACGATCCGAGCGTGCGGCTGATCGCGCCCAAGCGCGGACGCACCCTCCCGACCGTGGCCTCCGCGGATGCCATGACCGCACTCCTCGATCAGCAGCGCGCCGCAGCCGCCGGGGGAGACCCGCACGCCCTGCGGGATCACGCGATCCTCGAGATGCTGTACGGCGCCGGCATCCGCGTGTCGGAGCTGTGCGGTCTGGACATCGACGACCTCGACCTCGATCGCGGCACCGGTCGAGTCCTCGGCAAGGGATCCAAGGAGAGAGTCGTCCCATACGGGATTCCCGCCCGAGACGCCGTCGGTGCCTACCTGACCAGGGGGCGGCCTGCACTCGCCTCCCGCTCGGACAAGGCTTCCCCGGCGCTGTTCCTCGGCGCGAGAGGCGGTCGGATCGGCGCGCGCGCCGTCTACACGCTGGTCGCCGAGGTGCTCGCCCCCCACGTCGGAGCGGCCACGATCGGTCCGCACGCGCTGCGCCACACCGCCGCGACCCACCTGCTCGACGGCGGAGCGGACCTGCGCGCAGTCCAGGAGATCCTCGGACACGCGAGTCTCGGGACCACCCAGATCTACACGCATGTGTCAGCCGAGCGGCTGACGGCGACCTACCGTCTCGCGCACCCCCGCGCCTGAACCGCGTCGCGGTCGACGTCTGCCACAGCTCACAGCGGCCGGCAACAGGGGAGCAGGATCGCGCGCGGCACGTCGCCGAACATCAGCATCGGGTTGATGTAGTCGCCGTCGAGCCGCACGCCCAGGTGCATCGTCCCGGAAGGCGCGTGGCCTCCGGCATCCACAGTGCCGATCACATCGCCCGCGGAGACGACGTCACCGGGGGAGAGCGTCGACGAGAGCGGCTCGAACGTGGAGACGTACCCTCCCGCATGCTCGATCGTGAGCAGCGGACGATCGACGACCGTGCCGCGGAACGCGACGACGCCGTCCGCGGGCGCGCGCACCGACCTGTCGGGAGACGCCACCACGTCCACGCCGCGATGGCCGGCGCCGTATTCGTGCGCTGGTGCGCGGTAGGGCACCGCGACGTCTCGCGCCCCGGCGAACGGCCACTCCCACACGGGGTGCTCCTCCTCTGTGGCCGGATCCGCGTTCGTCGGTCCCGCGGCCACGGACGCCGCCGCGTGGGCAGGCGCGACGTCACCGGCCGGGGTCACGAGCACGGCCAGGAGCACGGCCGCGAGCATGAGCAGGGCGGGGGCCGGACGTTCGCGGATGCGCATGCCGCCCATCCTCCGCTGCCGTCCGGGAGCCGGTTCGGCGGATCCGGCCGAGCCACGGCGGATGAGGAGGGATGCCGGAGCCGCCATGGCGTGCAGGGTGAGTCATGCGGCGGCATCCTGTATGCTGGACGAGCACCTCGAAATCGGGGTGACTACGCGTGCCCAGAGCGACCGGCGCCTGCACAGGCAGAGGTCGCGGCATCCACACCCACAGGTCCCACTCACGAGCGGGCGGGTGTGCGCCGGGCACCAGGAAGTCCGATCAGCAGATCGGCAGAAACCTCAACGGCGCTCAGCGCCAGAACAAGGAGACGACCATGGCTGTGGTCACCATCCGCCAGCTGCTCGACAGCGGCGTGCACTTCGGACACCAGACCCGCCGGTGGAACCCGAAGGTGAAGCGCTTCATCCTCACCGAGCGCAGCGGCATCCACATCATCGACCTGCAGCAGTCGCTGGGCTACATCGACAAGGCCTACGACTTCGTCAAGGAGACCGTCGCCCACGGCGGCACGATCCTCTTCGTCGGCACGAAGAAGCAGGCGCAGGAGATCCTCGCCGAGCAGGCGACCCGCGTGGGCCAGCCCTTCGTCAACCAGCGCTGGCTCGGTGGACTCCTCACCAACTTCCAGACGATCTCCAAGCGTCTCGCACGCATGAAGGAGCTCGAGGAGCTCGACTACGAGACCCCGGCGAACAGCGGCTTCACCAAGAAGGAGCTCCTGCTCAAGAAGCGCGAGCTCGACAAGCTGCACAAGTCGCTCGGCGGAATCCGCAACCTCACCAAGACGCCTTCGGCGATCTGGGTCGTCGACGCCAAGCGCGAGCACCTCGCCATCGACGAGGCCAAGAAGCTCGGCATCCCGGTGATCGGCATCCTCGACACGAACGCGGACCCGGACGACTTCCAGTACCCGATCCCCGGCAACGACGACGCGATCCGCTCCGTCTCGCTGCTGACCCGCATCATCGCGGACGCCGCGGCCGAGGGCCTGCAGCAGAAGCACAACCCGGAGACCGGCGACGCTGAGCCGCTGGCCGACTGGGAGCGCGAGCTCCTCGAGACCCCGGCCGAGGAGACCGCTGAGGCTCCCGCTGCTGAGGCTCCCGCTGCCGAGGCTCCCGCCGAGGAAGCTGCCGCCGAGGAGGCTGCTGCTGAGGCTCCGGCCGAGGACGCAGCCGTCGAGACCGAGGCCGTCGAGACCGAGGCCGCCGAGGCCGAGGTCGTCGAGGCCGACGCCAAGTAATCCCCGCGACACCACGCACACCCACATCACGAAGCAAGGAGCCACCACACATGGCCAACTTCACCATCGCCGACCTCAAGGCGCTGCGTGAGCAGCTCGGCACGGGAATGGTCGACACCAAGAAGGCGCTCGAGGAGGCTGACGGAGACGTCGAGAAGGCCACCGAGATCCTGCGCCTGAAGGGTGCCAAGGGCAACGCGAAGCGCGCTGACCGTTCCACCAGCGAGGGCCTCATCGTCGCTCGCGAACAGGACGGCGCAGTGACGCTCATCGAGCTCGCCTGCGAGACCGACTTCGTCGCGAAGAACGAGCGTTTCATCGCGCTGTCAGACAAGGTCGCCGACGCCGTCGCCGCCGTCAAGGCGGACTCGGTCGAGGCCGGACTCGCCGCCCAGGCGGGCGACAAGACCGTCGAGACGGTCATCTCGGAAGAGGCCGCGATCATCGGCGAGAAGGTCGAACTGCGCCGCGTGCGCACGATCTCGGGCGACAAGGTCGAGGTGTACATGCACCGCACCAGCAAGGACCTGCCGCCGCAGATCGGCGTCGTCGTCGCCTACACGGGTGAAGACGATGAGACCGCTCGCAGCATCGCGCAGCACATCTCGTTCGCGAACCCGTCGTACCTGTCCCGCGAGGACGTCCCGACCGACGCCGTCGAGAAGGAGCGCGAGATCGTCACCGAGATCTCGCGCAACGAGGGCAAGCCGGAGGCGGCTCTGCCCAAGATCGTCGAGGGGCGCGTGTCCGCGTTCATCAAGCAGGTCGCCCTGCTCGAGCAGGACTACGCCAAGGACAGCAAGATCTCTGTCGCCCAGGTGGCGAAGGACGCCGGTATCACCGTGACGGACTTCGCGCGCTTCAAGGTCGGCGCGTAACACTGCGGAAGGGGTTCGGATCGACGCGATCCGAACCCCTTCTTCATGCCCAGAAGGCACTATCTTGAATCGGGACGAGAGGACAACACACCCATGACCGAACGCACCGGACGCCGCCGCGTCCTTCTGAAGCTCTCCGGTGAGGCATTCGGAGCCGGCCAGCTGGGAGTGAACCCCGACGTCGTCAGCCAGATCGCCCGTGACATCGCGGCAGCGGTCGATCGCGTCGAGATCGCGATCGTCGTCGGCGGAGGCAACTTCTTCCGCGGCGCCGAACTCAGCCAGCGCGGCATGGACCGTGGTCGCGCGGACTACATGGGCATGCTCGGGACCGTCATGAACGCCCTTGCCCTGCAGGACTTCCTCGAGCAGGCCGGCGCTCCGACGCGCGTGCAGTCGGCGATCTCGATGACCCAGGTCGCCGAGCCCTACATCCCGCTGCGCGCCGAGCGCCACATGGAGAAGGGCCGCGTCGTCGTCTTCGGCGCCGGCGCCGGGCTGCCCTACTTCTCGACCGACACGGTCGCGGCGCAGCGTGCGCTCGAGATCGGCGCCCAGGAGGTGCTCGTCGCGAAGAACGGCGTCGACGCGATCTACACCGCCGACCCGAACAAGCACGCCGACGCCGAGCGCATCGACCGCGTGACGTACCGCGACGCACTGCAGCGCGGTCTCAAGGTCGTGGACTCGACCGCCTTCAGCCTCTGCATGGACAACAACATGGACATGCGCGTGTTCGGCATGGAGCCGGCCGGCAACGTGACGCGCGCGCTGCTCGGCGAGCCCATCGGCACGCTGGTCACCGCCTGAGCGCCTTCCAGGGCGCGACGGCTTCGACCGATAGAATTCACAGAACACCCCGACGATAGGAGTCACCGTGATCGCGGACGTCCTCGCTGAAACCACCTCTCGCATGTCGCGGGCGGTCGAAGCCGCCAAGGAGGACTTCGCAACGGTCCGAACCGGCCGCGCGAACCCGCAGCTGTTCCAGAAGGTGCTCGTCGACTACTACGGGACCCCGACCCCGCTCGCACAGCTCGCCTCCCTGGCCAACCAGGAGGCGCGCACCCTCATCATCACGCCGTACGACAAGTCGGCGCTGAAGGGGATCGAGCAGGCGATCCGCGACATGCCGAACCTCGGCGCGAACCCGACCAACGACGGCAACCTCGTGCGGGTCACGATGCCCGAGCTGACGGCAGAGCGTCGCAAGGAGTACGTCAAGCTCGTGAAGACCAAGGCGGAGGACGCGAAGGTCCACGTCCGCGGCATCCGCCGCAAGGCCAAGGACGAGCTCGACGCTCTGAAGAGCGAGCTCGGAGAAGACGAGATCGCCCGGGGCGAGAAGGAACTCGACGCCCTCACGCGCCAGCACGTCGACCTCATCGACGACGCACTCAAGCGCAAAGAGGCTGAACTCCTCGAGGTGTAGGCGGCATGTCCGACGATCCAACCGACGCCGAACGCGGCAAGCCGCAGACACGCCGAGAGGCGCGCGACGCGGGGACGCCGGCCGACGGCGTCCCGCTCGCGGATCCGGCGTTCCCCGCGTTCGATTCCTCCAGCATCCCTCCGCGCCCGCCGCTGCCCCCCGATGAGACCGGGCCGGTTGAGCCCGGTCTGGACACGGCCGATCACCATGCGATCCGTGAGCAGTGGCGCGCCGCGCGCGACGAGCTGGGCACCCACGTGTCCCATGCCAAGGATCAGCTCGACCAGGCGAACGAGCGCATCAAGCAGCGCACCGGACGCGACCTGATCCTCGCGATCGTCATCGGGCTCGCGTTCGGCGCGGCCGTGCTCGGCTCCCTGCTGTTCATCAAGGCCCTGTTCGTCCCGTTCGCCCTCGCCGCCGCGCTCCTCGGCGTCTTCGAGCTCTCCCGCGCGCTGCGCAGCTCCGGGCGCCGGATCGACGTGGTGCCGCAGCTGATCGCCGCGGGCCTCCTCGTCCTCTCGGCGTACTTCGTCCAGGTGTGGCTGGTGTGGGTGCTGCTGTTCTTCGCCGTCGCGTTCGTGATCGTGTGGCGACTCGTCGCCCAGATGGTCGCCAAGGACGGACGCACCTACGGCGACGTTCTGGCGGATGCCGTCATCGGCGGCTTCGTGCAGGTGTACGTCCCGTTCCTCGCCGCCGTCGCGCTGATCCTGCTCAAGCAGGAGGGCGGCCAGTGGTGGGTGCTGGGCTTCATCGTGGTCGCCGTGGCCGCCGACACCGGGGCGTACGCCGCCGGTCTCGCGTTCGGCCGTCATCCGATGGCGCCGAAGATCAGTCCTAAGAAGACCTGGGAGGGCTTCGGGGGTGCTGTGATCGCCTCGATCGCGGCCGGAGTTCTCCTCGCCCTCTTCCTCCTCGAGCTGCCATGGTGGGCGGGCGTCCTGTTCGGCGGCGCGATCCTGCTCTCGGCGACACTGGGAGACCTCGGCGAGTCGATGCTCAAGCGCGACCTCGGCATCAAGGACATGAGCTCCTGGCTACCGGGGCACGGCGGGCTCCTCGACCGGCTCGACAGCATCCTGCCCTCGACGATCCCCGCGCTTTGCCTCTATTTCCTCTTCTCTCCCTGGGTGGTGCTCTGATGGCCTCGGACGATGTCCTGGACGCGGGCGCGCAGGCGCGACCGGCGTTCTCCCTCGCAGGCGGCCGTGATCTCGGCTATCACCGTGCGGCGGTCGACACATTCCTCACGGCCGCGCGACAGGCTTTCGAGGGGAACGGCGACCTGACCGCGGCCGAGGTGCGCGTCGCGTCCTTCCCGCTCGTCAAGGGCGGGTACGTCGTCGCCGAAGTCGATGCGGCACTCGGCCGTGTCGAGGATGCCCTCGCAGGACGTGAGCGCGACCGGGTGGTCCGCACGCAGGGAGCAGGAGCCTGGGTGGACCAGGCGCGCGAGGACGCGCAGGTGATCCTCGATCACCTCGCCCGGCCGCAGCGCCAGCGGTTCGCGCGAACCGGCCTCCTCGGCTTCGGCTACCGCATCGACGAGGTCGATCATGTCGCCACGCGCATCGTCCGGTATCTCCGTGACGGCGAGCCGCTCACCGCGGAGCAGTTGCGCTCGGCGGCCTTCCGGATGCAGCGCGGCGGGTACCGCGAGGAGCAGGTCGATGCGCTGCTGGACGCCGTCGTCGATGTGATCCTCGCCGTCCGCTGAAGCCTCCCATGGTCGTCCCAGCGACCTGTGCGTAGAATGTCAGGCATCGTGAACTCCCGAAACGACTTGACCATCGAACGAGAAGACGTCCTGCCGGTCCCCTCGCCCGCGGCTCTCTCGGCTCGAAGGAGTACCCGCCGTCACAGGGTCGCCGGCTTCGTCGCCGGTCTCGCGGTCGTGGGATTCGCCGCGGCGATGGTGGCGCCGACGGGCGTCGCGCTCGCGGAGCCGGTCGCGGAGACCGCACCGGAATCGGTGTACTCGGCGGCGCTCGGCGACACGCAGAACCTCACCGTGACGGTCGAGGGCGCGGCGATCGCTCCCGTCGCGCGTGGTGCGTTCACGGTCTACGTCACGCCCAAGCCGACGCCCACGCCCGAGCCGGCCGCGTCCCGTGGCGGCGGTGGAGGGGGCGGCCCGCTGTTCTACACCGGCGGAGGCGCTCCGGCTGAGTGGATGGCGGCTGCCGGCATCGCCGAGTCCGACTGGGGCTACGTCGATTACATCGTCTCCCGCGAGAGCGGCTGGAACCCGAATGCGACCAACAGCTCGTCGGGTGCCTGCGGCCTCGTGCAGGCGCTGCCCTGCAGCAAGGTCCCGGGGAACGGCTACGACCCGGTCGACAACCTGCGCTGGGCGAATGACTACGCCACCGGCCGCTACGGCAGCTGGGCGGGCGCGCAGGCGTTCTGGTCGAACAACCACTGGTGGTGAGCAGGCGTCATGCCACGCTCCCGCCGACGGACTCCATCGCGCCCTGACTCCGACGACTCGCTGGACCGGCTGCTCGCCTCCTGGAAGCGGACCGAGATCCGGCGCGGGGTCGAATGGACCGTGCAGCCCGTCTCGGCACCGCAGGCGCTGAAGGAGTACAGCTGCCCCGGATGCGGACGCGGCATCGAACCGGGCGTCGCCCACCTCGTGGCCTGGCGCTCCGACGGTGTGCTCGGCGATGCCGCCGACCTCGCCGCGCGCCGGCACTGGCACACTCACTGTTGGAGGATCGCGTGACCATGGAGATCCGAGGGCCGCTGGAACTGCCGGCGCTCCGCGAGGACATCGAACTGTCGACGGCGGATGAGCTGACGCTGGTCGGTGAACTCGCGCTGCCGCAGAAGACGGCGCCTGTCGCGACTCTCGTGACGCTGCATCCGCTGCCGACCGCAGGCGGGTTCATGGATTCGCACATCCTCCGCAAGGCGGCCGGGCGGCTGCCGGCCCTGGCAGATCTCGCGGTGCTCCGTTTCAACACCCGCGGCACCACATCGCAGCGGGGGACGAGCGAGGGCACCTTCGACGGAGGCGCGGCGGAGCAGTTCGACGTGGCGGCGGCGATGGACTTCGTCCGGGATCGCGCGCTTCCCCGTCCCTGGCTGCTCGGCTGGTCCTTCGGCACAGAGCTTGCCCTGAAGTATGGCCGGGAGCACGACATCGAGGGGATCATCCTGCTCTCGCCGCCGCTGCACCGGGCGACCGCTGCCGAGGTCGCAGCCTGGGCGCGCACCGACCATGAGGTCGTCATCCTGGTGCCCGAGTTCGACGACTACCTGCGTCCTGCGGAGGCGCAGGACAGGTTCGCGGGCATCCCGCACGCGCGGCTGATCGCCGTCGAGGGCGGCAAGCATCTCTGGGTGGGGGAGAGCCAGACCCGCCGCGTTCTCACCGAGATCGTCGCCGCCGTGAACCCGGTTGCGCTGCCGCTGGCGACGCACTGGCCCCGGTAGGGCCTCCGACGCGAACCGCCGTCAGAGCTCGTTCATACGAGGGATGAGCACCTGCCGGTAGATGATGAGGATGCTCGCCGCGACCGGGATCGCGATGAGGGCGCCGAGCAGGCCGAGCAGGCTCCCTCCGGCGAGTGCCGCGACCACGACGACCGCTCCCGGAACGGCGACAGCGCGGCTCATGATGCGCGGCGAGATCACGTACGCCTCGATCTGCATGTAGATGAGGTAGTAGATTCCCGCGGCGAGGGCGATCTGCGGTGACCCGAGACCGGGAATCAGGCAGACGAGCACGATGATCGTGGATCCGGTGAGCGTGCCGACCAGGGGGATGAGCGAGAAGAAGAAGGCCACGACGGCGAGCACCGCGGTGAAAGGTGCGTCGATGATGGTCAGGTAGATCATGCTGAGCACGCCGTTGATGACGCCGAGCGTCACCTGACCCATCACGTAGTAGCCGACGGAGTCGGTGATCTGCTCGGAGAGATCGACGAAGCGCTCGCGCCTGGATGCCGGTACGAGCTGGTAGACGGCCCTCTTGAGCGACGGCGTCGACGCGGTGAGGTAGATCGTCAGGATCAGCACGATGAAGGCGCCGAAGAGGCCGCTGATGACCGCCCCGCTCGCGACCAGCACGCCCTGGCCGATCGAGCCGCCGATCTCGGTGAGGTTGGTGTCCAGCCACGTCGCGACGAACTCGAACACCTCGTCCACCTTGAGATTGGGGAACGTGTCCAGCATCCACTCGCGAAGGTCGTCGAGGAACGTCCCGCGCTGCACGATGGCCGTGATCTGGGCGATCAGCTGCGAGATCTGATCCACCAGCACCGGGAGCACGACCAGCACGACGCCGGAGAAGACGCCGAGCACCGCAAGGATCGTGACGAGCACGGCGAGCCACCGCGGGAGGCGCTTGCGCTCGAGGAGCGACACCAGCGGATCGAGGCCGAGGCTGAGGAACAGCGCGGTGCCCACGTAGAGCAGGACCGTGGACAGGCTCTGCAGGCTCCCGATGAGCAGGATGCCGAGTCCCACGCCGAGCGTCGCCACGAGGGCGGTGCGGAACGGGCTGTGGATCTTCATCGCTGCTCCTCGGGAATGCGGATGCTGCAAGGCTATCGAGCGGCGCAGAGCTGATGACGACGACGTGCCGTGCGGCGCGCAGGTCTCCCTGGTGGGCAACACACAGGTGCTTTCGCTAGTCTGAAATGTCGAGTGTTGCGGCTCGGGCGGATGCCCTGGTCGCGTGAGGAGACTATTCGTGCGTTTCGTATGGGCCGTCGTGGCCTTCGTGCTGGCCACGGTTCTGATCGGTGCGGGCATCGCGCAACGGACCATCTTCATGGGACCTTCCTCTCAGCAGGTCGCCGTCGAGGTGGAGGAGCCCGCGCCGTTCGTGCTGATGGACGGCGAAGTCCTCCGCGAGCACCCCGGGGCGCAGACCCTGCTGATCCGCGGCGAGGGAGAGATCTTCGCGGCGTACGGCCGCACGGCCGACCTGGAGGCCTGGCTCGCCGACTCCGAGTACAACCACGTCACCGCCGGCAAGGGCGGGAAGCTCGACGTCGCGTTCGTGGCGTCCTCCGCGACGGGCGGCTCCGGTGACGGCGCGGAGGAGCCGACGGCGACCCCGGCGCCCGTGGAGACGCCGGCGGCGGAGGGCGACGCCGTCGCCGAGTTCGCAGGACGCAATCCGGCGGGCTCCGATCTGTGGCTGGATTCCTTCACCGACGAGGACGCGCTGATCGCCGACAAGATGCAGCTCCCCGACGGCGTCAGCGTGATCATCGCCTATGACGGCACGAAGGCCGCGCCCGACGACATCGTCGTCTCCTGGCCGATCGACAGCTCCACGCCGCTGGCGGGTCCGCTGATGGCTCTCGGCGCCGCTGTGCTCCTCGCAGGGCTCGTCCTCTACGTGCTCGGCATCCGGCACCAGCGCCGCGGACGCGGCCCCCGGCGCAAGGGTCCTGGTCCGATGCCCGTCACCGAGCCGATCGATCTCGAGGCGCTTCCGCCTGCAGAGCGTGCGGCGATCGACGGCCCCGGTCCCGAGCCCACCGCAGACGCGCCGGAGACCGAGAAGCCGACCGCGCAGGGCGAAGAGAAGCCCGAAGCCAGAACCGAGATGCGTGCAGGGCGCGCGTCGCGGCGACGCCGGATGCTCGCCCTCCCGGCACTCGGACTGACGGCGCTGCTCGCCGCCGGATGCTCGGCCGATTCGTGGCCGCAGTTCGGCGACGCCTCGCCGACGCCGTCGCCCAGCCCGACGATCATCGCCCCGGAGAACCAGAAGCCTCCTGCCGTGACCGAGGCCCAGGCGAAGCGCATCATCAAGGAGGCGTCGGCGACCCTCGTGGAGGCCGACACCGCGCTCGACATCGAGCTCGCAAAGACCCGCCTCGATGGATCGGCGCTGGCCGCGCGGACTACCGAGTACGCGCTGCGCACAGCGCTGCCCGACACGGCTCCGCCCGTCGCCATCCCGTCCGACGACGTCGAGGTCGTCCTTCCCGAGGCCACCGATCGCTGGCCCCGCACCGTCCTGATCCTGTCGAAGAGCAAGGGCGACGACACCGTCCCGCCCGTGGTCCTGACGATGACGCAGCAGGACCCGTGGTCGAATTACAAGGTCACCGACATGGCGGAGATGGCCGCGGAAGCGGTGTTCCCCGATGTCGCCGCGGCCTGGCTCGGCACTTCGCTGGTGCCGGACGAGACCGCGTTCCTGAACGTCGCACCGGGCGAGCTCGCCGCGACCTTCGCCGACGTCGTCGACGCGGGGGAGAAGAGCGCCTCGTACGGCCTCTTCGACGAACTGGCCCTGAATCTGGCGCAGTCCATCCGCGACAGCCGGCAGACGGTGGTGCAGAACCTGGCCGACCAGGGCGCATCCGAGACGTCGGACACCGCCTTCGACATGCTACCCGCCGCGTCACCGCCCGTGTCCATGACGAATCTGGACAGCGGCGCGATCGTCGCGGTGTCGCTCGTCGACACCGAGTCGGTGACCCCGACCTCGGCCGACGCGGTCATCCGCTTCGGCGAGAACGCACAGGCGAAGGCGCTCACGGGCGTGGAAGAGTCGTCGAAGGGCGTGAAGACGACCTACTCCTTCCAGCTGTTCTTCTCGGTGCCCGCGCAGGGCTCGACCGAACAGATCCGTCTCCTGGCCGTGCACCAGGACCTTCTCTCCGTCGAGGTGATCAAATGAGCGACATCTCTCCCGCCGCACTGCGCGGCGCCGTCGATCTGTCCACGCTGCGCAACCGTCCGGCCGCGACAGCCGGGGGACCGGGCGCGCCTGCCGCTCCTGCCCCCGGGCTCACGGACGTGGTCGTCGATGCGACCGACGAGTCCTTCGGGCAGATCCTCGAGATCTCCCGCACCGTGCCGGTGGTCGTCGACCTCTGGGCCGAGTGGTGCGGGCCGTGCAAGCAGCTGAGCCCGATCATCGAGAAGGTGACCAGGGAGCTGGGCGGCCGGGTGCTCCTGGCCAAGGTCGACGTCGACGCCAACCCGCAGCTCGCACAGGGCTTCCGGGCGCAGTCCATCCCGATGGTCGTCGCCCTCATCGCGGGCCAGCCGGTGCCGATGTTCACCGGTGCCGTGCCGGAGCAGCAGGTGCGCGAGGTGTTCGCCCAGCTGCTGCAGGTCGCCGCGCAGAACGGCGTCACCGGCACCCTCGACCTCGGCGAGGGCGGCGGTGACGGTGGCGAGGCCACTGCATCCGCTCCCGAGGAGCCGCCGCTTCCGCCGCTCCATGCCGAGGCGTATGCCGCGATCGAGGCCGGCGACTATCCCGCCGCGATCACCGCATACGAGAAGGCGCTCGCGGAGAACCCGCGCGACGAGGACGCGATCGCCGGGCTCGGCCAGGTGCGGCTCCTCGACCGCGTGCAGGGACTGGATCTGCAGTCGGCCCGCGCGGCGGCCGCAGCCGCCCCGCTCGACGTGCAGGCGCAGTTCGACGTCGCCGACCTCGACCTCGCCGGCGGGCACGTGGAGGACGCGTTCGGAAGGCTCCTCGATCTCTTCCAGCAGCTTCCCTCCGACGGGCGCGCGCCGGTGCGCGAGCGGCTCGTCGAGCTGTTCGGCCTGATCGGAGCCTCCGATCCGCGTGTCGTGTCGGCGCGCAACAGGCTCTCCTCGCTGCTGTTCTGACCGCGCCGGCGTCGTGACGCACGCGGGCCCCGCCTCCATCACCGGAGGCGGGGCCCGCGCCGCATCAGCCGTGGTTGATGGTCGGCACGTGCGGGTCGCCCTGATGGCGCAGCCAGATCGTGGAGAGCGCCGGCAGCGTGATCGTCGCGGTCGGCGGACCGTCGTTCTCGGACCGCGCGACGACCATGCCGAGGTTGCCCGACCCCCTCCCGCCGTAGTCCGCGGCATCCGTGTTGAGGATCTCGTTCCAGACGCCCTGGCGCGGCAGCTCGAGGCGATGTCCCGTCCGCTCGACACCGGCGAAGTTGCTCACGACGACCAGGCGTCCGCCGTGGGCGTCGCGACGCTCGAAAGCGATCACCGTCGGCTCCCAGGCGGGCGCGCCCAGACGCGAGAACGACGATGCGTCGTTGTCGCGCTCCCACAGCGGAGCCTGTGCGCGGTAGGTGCGGTTGAGCACGCCGACGAAGCTCTGCAGCTGCCGGTGCGACGGCTGGTCGAGCAGCCACCAGTCGAGCTCGCGGGACTCCGACCACTCTGCGAGCTGACCGAACTCCTGGCCCATGAAGAGCAGCTTCTTGCCAGGGTGCCCCCACATGTAGGCGAGGTACGCGCGGGTGTTGGCCAGCTTGTGCCAGTGGTCGCCCGGCATCTTCGCCACCAGACTCCCCTTGCCGTGCACCACCTCGTCATGACTGATCGGGAGGAGGTAGTTCTCGCCGAACGCGTAGACGAACGAGAACGTCATCTCGCCCTCGTGATGCGAGCGGTACATCGGGTCGCGTTCGATGTACTGGAGCGAGTCGTTCATCCAGCCCATGTTCCACTTGAACCCGAAGCCGAGCCCCGCGTGGTCCGTCGGCGCCGTGACGCCGGGGAAGCTGGTGGACTCCTCGGCGATCATCATGATGCCGGGGTGCAGCCGGTAGGCGGTCGCGTTGACCTCCTGCAGGAACCGGATCGCCTCCAGGTTCTCCCTGCCGCCGTGGATGTTCGGCTCCCATTCGCCGTCCTCGCGGGAGTAGTCGAGGTAGAGCATCGAGGCGACGGCATCCACGCGCAGTCCGTCGACGTGGAACTCGCTGAACCAGTACAGCGCGTTCGCCACGAGGAAGCCACGGACCTCGGGGCGGCCGTAGTCGAAGATCAGGGTGCCCCAGTCCTGGTGCTCGCCCCGGCGGGGGTCGGGATGCTCGTACAGGGCTTGCCCGTCGAACTTAGCCAGCGCGAACGCGTCCTTCGGGAAGTGCCCTGGCACCCAGTCCATGATCACGCCGATGCCGGCCTGGTGCAGACGGTCGATCAGGTGGCGGAGGTCGTCCGGGCTGCCGAAACGGCTCGTCGGCGCGTAGTAGCCGCTGATCTGGTAACCCCAGGAGCCGCCGAACGGATGCTCGGCCAGCGGCATGAACTCGACGTGGGTGAACCCGGCCTCGGTCACGTGGGCGATGAGCGCGTCTGCCGCGTCCCGGTAGCCGAGGCCGTGCCGCCAGGATCCGAGGTGCACCTCGTACACGGAGAGCGGCTGGGCCACAGCGTGGGTGGCGGCCCGGCGCGTCATCCACGCGCCATCCGACCACTGATAGGAGGATCTCGTGACGACGGACGCGGTCTCCGGGGGCACTTGAGCGGCCTGCGCCATCGGGTCGGCCTTGAGGGTCCAGCCGCCGCCGCGGGTGCGGATCTCGTACTTGTACTTGGCGCCGGGGGAGAGGTCGGGGATGAAGAGCTCCCAGACGCCGCTGACGCCCATCGACCGCATCGCGTGCGATTCGCCGTTCCAGCCGTTGTGATCGCCGACGACGCGCACCGCGGTCGCGTTCGGAGCCCAGACGGCGAACGAGACGCCGGTGTCGCCCCCGAGGGTGCGCGGGTGTGCGCCGAGCACCTCCCAGAGCCTCTCGTGACGTCCCTCCGCGATGAGGTGCAGGTCGATGTCGCCGAGAGAGGGCAGGTGCCGATAGGGATCGCCGGCGATGATCTCGTCACCGTCGTCATAGGCGGTGGCGATGCGGTACGCGACCGGCGGGCCGTCGTGCTGCGCCTCCCAGAGGCCGTGCGCCACGTGCTCGAGATCGAGACGGCTGCCGTCGGCGAACACTGCGGCGACGGTCGAAGCGAGGGGCCGGCGCACCCGGATGACGGTGATCGTGCGATCGGCCGCGTCCTTGAAAGGATGCGCACCGAGAACCGAGTGCGGTTCGTGATGCGATGCCGCTGCGACGGCGGCCCAGTCGGCGGATGCCGTCACGTCTTCCACATAGCTCATGCTCGTGTCCTCACCTTCAGGATGTGCACCGGCTCGGCGAAGGCGTCGAGGCGCACGTAGTTGTGGTCTGCCCAGGTCCAGACAGCACCGGTGATGAGGTCCTCGACCTCGAAGCTCTCGCCGAGCGGCACTCCCCAGACCGTGGTGTCCAGATGGACCGTGGTCTCGCGCACGGAGTGCGGATCCACGTTGGCGACGACGATCAGGGTGTCGGCTTCCCCTGTGCCTGTGTACGCGGCGTCGAGATGCTTGCTGTACACCAGCACCGCGTCGTCATCGCTCCAGTGCACGGAGAGGTTCCGCAGCTGGCGGAGCGCCGGATGCGCGGCACGGATCCCGTTGAGCCGGCGCAGGAGCGGCGCGAGCGAGTTCCCCGCCGCCTCCGCGCCCGCCCAGTCCCTGACCTTGTACTCGTACTTCTCGTTGTCGATGTTCTCCTCGGAGCCGGGCCGGGCGACGTTCTCGAAGAGCTCGTAGCCCGCATACACCCCGTAGACGGGCGCCGCGGTGGCGGCGATGCACGCGCGGATCCGGTACGCGGCACGACCGCCGAACTGCAGATACTCCGTGAGGATGTCATGCGTGTTCACGAAGAGGTTCGGCCGCATGTAGTCGCTGGTGTCACGTGAGACGGTCGTGAGGAACTCCTCGAGCTCTGCCTTGGTGTTGCGCCACGTGAAGTAGCTGTAGCTCTGCTGGAACCCCACGGCGGCCAGCGCCCGCATCACGGCGGGGCGGGTGAACGCCTCGGCGAGGAAGATCACGTCCGGATCCGCGGCGTTCACGGTGGCGATCAGCCATTCCCAGAACTGGAGCGGCTTGGTGTGCGGGTTGTCGACGCGGAAGATCTTCACGCCCTGACCGACCCAGTGCTGGACGATCCGGAGCATCTCCTGATAGATGCCCTCCGGGTCGTTGTCGAAGTTCAGGGGGTAGATGTCCTGGTACTTCTTCGGCGGGTTCTCGGCGTATGCGATCGTGCCGTCCGGCAGCGTCGTGAACCATTCCGGATGCTCGGCGACCCACGGGTGATCCGGCGAGGCCTGCAGGGCGAGGTCGAGTGCGACCTCGAGCCCCTCCTTGTGCGCGGCGCGGACGAAGGCTCGGAAGTCTGCGGGCTTGCCCAGGTCGGGATGGATCGCGTCGTGCCCTCCCTCCGGGGCGCCGATCGCGTACGGGGAACCCGGGTCGCCCGGCTCAGTGGTGAGCATGTTGTTGCGGCCCTTGCGGTTCGTCGTGCCGATCGGGTGGATCGGCACCAGGTAGATGACGTCGAACCCCATGGCGGCGACCGCGGGGAGCCGCTTCGCCGCGGTGCGGAAGGTGCCCGTCTTGACCGTGCCGTCCTTGAGTCGCTTCGCTCCTTCCGAGCGCGGGAAGAACTCGTACCAGGCCCCGACGCCCGCTGCGGCGCGCTCGACCAGCAGGGTCTGCAGCGCTGACGCCGACCGCAGCGTTGTCAGAGGGCGTTCGGCGAAGATGTGCGCGAGCTCGGGATCGGTCGACATCGCGAGCGCGGTCGCGGCCTCTCCTGCGTCGAGAGCCACCGCGCCCGCCTCGAGGCGCTTGCGCTGCGCCGCAGGGCGGTCCTTCTCGGCCGCGGCCCTGCGGAGCAGCTCAGCGCCGAGAGCGGCCATCACCGGAACGTCGACGCCGGCCGCGACCTTGAGGTCGGCCGCGTGCGCCCAGGTGGCGAAGTCATCCGAGAAGCTCTCGAATCGGAACGTCCATGCGCCCTGCACGTCGACCGCGAGTTCGGCGCCCCAGGTGTCGGTGCCGTCCTTGCGCGGGCTGAGGCGGTGCAGGCTCTCCGCACCCGACGGGGAGGTGAGACGGAGCTGGACGCCGATGATGTCGTGGCCCTCGCGGAACGAGACGACGCTGAACGGCACCACCTCGCCGACGAACGCCTTCGGCGGGAAGCCGCCCGGCACGGACGGCGTGCCGTTCACCAGCGGGAGCCGAGTGGCGCGGAGCCCCTCCGGATCCGAAGTCGGCCCCAGCGGACGCAGGGGGATCTGGGCGGGGCTTCGAAGCTCCGCTGGTCGGGTACTCGCACGTGCTGCCACACCCCGAATGTACCGCTATGCCCGCATGGCGGGTAGCGCGATGACAGGGCGCGTCGCGCGCGTCGTCACTCGACCCGGAAGAGCCTCATCGAGGTCCCCGGGATCGGCAGCACGTCACCCGGTGCGAACACCTCTTCCTCGGCGGAGGGGCGCTCTTCAGCGCTCGACCAGAGCGACACGAACCGGGTCGCTCCCTCCAGCTCATCGGGGAGCCGGACGTCGATGGGGGCCTCCGTGCCGTGCACGATCAGCAGGATGCGGTTGAACGCCTCGGTGTCGGGCGTGGAGGCTGCGACGTACTGCAGCGTGCGGTGGCTGGGGTCGGCCCACTGCTCGCTCTCCATCGTCTCGCCGTTCGGGCCGAACCAGTCCATGACCGAGGCGTTGGGGATGTGCTCACCGAGCCGGGCGTAGCGGCTGGGCCGCAGCGCGGGGTTTGCGGCACGCAGTGCGATCAGGCGGGTGACGTGAGCGCGCAGATCCTCCTGCCACGGCTCCGCGTCCCAGCTCAGCCACGTCATCGCCGTGTCCTGGGCGTAGGCGTTGTTGTTCCCGCGCTGCGTGCGCCCGACCTCGTCGCCGGCCGTGAGCATCGGGATGCCGGCCGACAGCAGCAGGGTGCCCAGCAGGTTGCGCATCGCCTTGCGGCGGGCGGCGAGGATCGCCTGGTCGTCCGTCGGTCCCTCGATGCCGTGGTTGAACGAGCGGTTCATGTCCGCGCCGTCGCGGTTGTGCTCGCCGTTGGCCTCATTGTGCTTCACGTCGTAGGCGACGAGGTCGTGCATCGTGAATCCGTCGTGCGCGGTGACGAAGTTGATGCTCGCGAGCGGGCCGCGCTGCTCGGAGAAGGTGTTGGATGAGCCGGCCAGCCGCGTCGCGAACCCGCCGATCCCGACGGGAGCCGACGCGCGGCGGGCGTAGTCGATGTCGCTCAGCCAGAAGTTGCGGACGCGGTCGCGGTACCGGTCGTTCCACTCGTGCCATCCGGAGGGGAAGTTGCCCGTCTGCCAGCCGCCGAGACCCACGTCCCAGGGCTCGGCGATGAGCTTGGTCTCCTTGAGCACCGGGTCATCGGCGATCGCGGTGAGCAGCGGATGCTCCGGCGTGTAGGTGTGCGTACCGTCGCGGGCGATCGCGGTGGCGAGATCGAATCGGAAGCCGTCGATCTGCATCTCCTCGGCCCAGTAGCGCAGCGAGTCGAGCACGAGACGGGCCCCTGCGGGCGTGGAGGTGTTCAGGGTGTTTCCGACGCCGGTGGTGTCGATGTATGCGCCGGAGGCATCCTGGCGGTAGTAGCCGGCGTTGTCGATGCCGCGCAGGTTCCAGCGGGGGCCGCCGAGGCCCTCCTCCGCGGTGTGGTTGTACACGACGTCGAGGATGATCTCGAGTCCGGCTTCGTGAAGGAGCCGCACCATTCCCTTGAACTCGGCGAGCACGGCCTCCGGGCCCTCGTTCCGAGCCTTCTCGGTCGCATACGCGGCGTGCGGGGCGAAGAAGTTGAGGGTGTTGTATCCCCAGTAGTTGCTGAGTCCGCGTTCGAGAAGACGCGGCTCCGAGACGAAGGCATGAATCGGGAGCAGCTCCACCGAGGTGATGCCCAGTTCATGGAGGTACGCGATCATCGCCGGGTGCGCGAGACCCGCGTAGGTGCCGTGAAGCGCCGGCGGCACGTCGGGATGCCTCTTGGTGAGGCCCTTCAGATGGCCCTCGTAGATCACAGTGCGGTCCAGAGGTACGCGCGGCTTCCGGGATTCTCCCCAGTCGAAACCGTCGACGATGACGACCGAGCGCCACTCCTCGTAGCCGTCGCCCTGGGCGAGGCCGCGCGCGTACGGATCGAGGAGCAGGGTCTCCGGATTGAAGGTGTTGCCGGGACCGTGCGGTCCGCCGACTCGCAGAGCGTACCGCGTGCCGGGCTGCAGCAGCTCGGTCGTGACCTCCCAGACGCCGCCGGGCAGCCGCTCAAGGTCGGCCTGGTCCGTCACCCAGTCGAGGTCGGTCTCGTCGAAGACGACGAGCTCGACGGATGACGCGTTCTGCGACCAGACGCGCAGCGTGCCGACGCCGTCGTGCAGACGGACGCCGAGGTCGTCGAGTTCGGCTCCGCCAGGCGGAGTGCGCTCTGGCGTGGCGAGCTCTGTCGCGCCGGGTGCGGTGAGCTCTCGGGTTTCGGGCATGAGTACACATTAGAGGTCGGCGTTCCAGTCTCAAATCAGGCCGCACTCAGTTCCATGTGCCGCCGACGGTGCCGGACTGTCCCGATCTGGGAGAGAGTAGAGGGATGCGGCACTACCTCGATCACGCGGCGACGACGCCTCTGCGCCCTGAGGCGCGCCAGGCATGGCTGTCTGCGAGCGAGACGGTCGGCAACGCGTCGTCCACGCACGGTGCGGGTCAGGACGCGCGCCGGCTGCTCGAGGAGTCGCGGGAGCGGATCGCCGAGATGCTCGGCTGCGATCCGATCGAGATCGTGCTCACCTCGGGAGGGACCGAGTCGATCAACCTCGCCCTGCAGGGACTGTGGCGCTCCAGGGCCGACGGCACGGACGCGATCGTGATGCCGGATGCCGAGCACCACGCCACCATGGACACGGTTCAGGCGCTGATCGCCGAAGGCGCTGCACTCCGCGGGGTGCCCGTGACCTCGACCGCGGGCATCCTCCCCTCGGAGTTCGCCGCACGGCTTCCCGGTGCGGCGCTCGCGACCGCGCTGATCGCCAACAACGAGGCGGGGACGATCAACGACGCCGCGGCGATGTCTGCGGCATCCGCGGCGATCGAGACCCCGCTGCATCTGGATGCCGTCGCCGCTCTCGGGCATCTGCCGCTTTCCTTCCGGGGTTTGAGGGCGGATGCTGCACCTGGGACGGGCCTCGTGGCCATGAGCGTCGCCGGGCACAAGATCGGGGCGCCCGTCGGCGTCGGCGCGCTGGTCGTGGCGCGCAGCGCCCGGCTGACCGCGCTGCTGCGGGGGGGAGCGCAGCAGCGCGGCCTGCGAGCGGGCACGCAGGATGTCGCGGGGGCGGCGGCGTTCGCGACGGCACTGGAGCTGGCAGAAGCCGAGCGGGTGTCGGAGGGCGCACGGCTGGGGCTGCTGCGCGATCGTCTCGTCGACGGCATCCGCTCCAGGGTCCCGTCTGCCGTGCTGCTCGGAGATCCAGTGCATCGCCTGCCGGGGAATGCGCAGATCCTGTTCCCGGGCGCAGTGGGGGAGAGCCTGCTGTTCCTGCTCGACATGGCGGGTATCGCCGCATCCACCGGGTCCGCATGCCAGGCCGGCGTCGCCGAACCGTCTCATGTGGTGATGGCCATGGGCCGCAGCGAGCAGGACGCCCGGAGTGTGCTGAGGTTCACGCTGGGGCGCACGTCGACCGACGCCGACGTCGGTGCGGTGCTGGACGCGATCGCCGACGCCTGTGCGCGGGCATCCGGGTCCGGCACAGGTGAGCGCTCGTAGACTGGTCGCATGCGGATACTTGCGGCGATGAGCGGTGGAGTGGACTCCGCCGTCGCGGCTGCACGGGCCGTGGAGGCGGGGCACGACGTCGTCGGCGTGCACCTCGCGCTCTCCAGGGCGGGCGGCACGCTGCGCACCGGCAGCCGCGGCTGCTGCACGATCGAGGATGCTCTCGACGCCCGGCGCGCGGCAGACGTGCTCGGCATCCCGTTCTACGTCTGGGACTTCTCGGAGCGCTTCCGTGACGATGTGATCGCCGACTTCGTCTCCGAGTATCAGGCGGGTCGCACTCCGAACCCCTGCATGCGGTGCAACGAGAAGATCAAGTTCGCGGCTCTGCTGGAGCGCGCTCTGGAGCTCGGCTTCGACGCGGTGTGCACGGGGCACTATGCGACGCTGATCACCACGGAATCGGGGCTCGAGCTGCACCGCGCCTCCGACAACGCGAAGGACCAGTCCTACGTGCTGGGCGTGCTCACGGCCGAGCAGCTCGCTCACACGTACTTCCCGCTCGGGTCGACGCCGTCGAAGGCGCTCGTGCGCGCCGAGGCCGCCGAGCGAGGACTCAGCGTGGCGCAGAAGCCGGACAGCCACGACATCTGCTTCATCCCCGACGGCGACACGCGCGGCTGGCTGGCGGAGAAGGTCGGCACGGCCACCGGCGAGATCGTCGACCGTTCCGGGGCCGTCGTCGGGTCGCATGAGGGCGCGCACGCCTTCACGGTCGGGCAGCGTCGCGGCCTGAAGCTCGGGGTGCCCGCCGCGGACGGCAAGCCGCGCTTCGTGCTCGAGGTCCGCCCTGTGTCGAACACGGTCGTCGTCGGCCCGAAGGAGGCGCTCGCGATCGGCGAGATCGCGGGGGAGCGGTTCAGCTGGGCGGGGAGCGAGCCCTCAACGTCGTCTTTCGCGTGCGATGTGCAGATCCGCGCCCATGCCGAGCCGGTGGCGGCGACCGCCCATGTGACGCCGGAGGGCGTCCGCGTGGTGCCGGAGGTGCCGCTCGACGGCGTCGCGCCTGGGCAGACCGCCGTGCTCTACGTCGGCACGCGGGTTCTGGGCCAGTTCACGATCGACCGGACGGTGTCGGCGGTTCCCGTCGAGGCGTAGCAGTCCGCGTGCAGTCGCCCTCTCGATGTCGGCCCTCGCTCGTAGACTGACGGGGTGCCGGACAACATCTCGCTGGAAGACGCTCGCATCGAGGCCGAGGAGCTGACCACCCGCATACTCGAGGCGAAGGACGCGTACTACGGCCGCGACACCTCGGTCGTCGACGACGCGACGTATGACGGCTGGATGCATCGGCTCGAGGAGCTCGAGCGGCTGCACCCCGAGCTGCAGGGCCAGGACTCGCCCACCCAGATGGTCGGCGCGGCCGAGGCGACGGGGCTCGCGACCATCGAGCACGCCGAGCGGATGCTGAGCCTCGACAACGTCTTCTCCGTCGAGGAGCTGACGGAGTGGGCGGCGAAGACCCGCGCCTCGGCGGGGCGCGATGTCGCCTGGCTCACCGAGCTGAAGATCGACGGCCTCGCGATCAACCTCCGCTACGAGAACGGCGTGCTGACGTCTGCCGCGACGCGGGGCGACGGCAGAGTCGGCGAGATCGTCACCGAGAACGCGCTCCGGCTTCCCGAGATCCCCCGGAGGCTCAGCGGCACCGGCCACCCGCGGATCGTCGAGGTCCGCGGCGAGGTGTTCATCCCGGTCGCGGCGTTCGAGCGTCTCAACGCGGCGCAGGCGGCGTTCCGCGATCGCGCCTACGCGGACGCGCTGGGTCGATGGGAATCTCGTGTGGGAGCGAAGAGGCCGTTCGACGAGGAGAAGAACCGCACTGCGGCCGCGCGCCGGTTCCCCGCTTTCGCGAACCCGCGCAATGCCGCCAGCGGCGGACTTCGGCAGCAGCTCGACAAGAAGGCCGGCCTGGAGCTGGAGGCGGGTCTCCTGCGTATCGAGTCCCTCGCGATGTACGTTCACGGCATCGGTGCCTGGGAGAATCCGCCGGTGTCTTCGCAGAGCGAGGTCTACGAACTCCTCGCCGGGTGGGGACTTCCCACGAGTGCGCACACCAGGGTGTGCCAGGGGATCGACGAGGTCGTCGCGTTCGTCGAGCACTTCGGCGAGCACCGGCACGACATCGAGCATGAGCTGGACGGCATCGTCGTCAAGGTCGACGAGCTTGCCCTGCACGACGAGCTGGGCATGACGAGCCGGGCGCCTCGCTGGGCCATCGCCTACAAGTACCCGCCGGAGGAGGTGCAGACGAAGCTCCTCGACATCGTGGTGTCGGTGGGCCGCACTGGCCGTGCGACTCCGTTCGCCGTCATGGCACCCGCCCATGTCGCGGGGTCGGTCGTGCGCCAGGCGACACTTCACAACAAGGACGTCGTGAAGGCGAAGGGAGTGCTGATCGGCGACACCGTCGTGCTGCGCAAGGCCGGCGACGTCATCCCCGAGGTGCTCGGGCCGGTGGTGGAGAAGCGGGACGGCACGGAGCGCGAGTTCGTGATGCCGGTCGGATGCCCGGAGTGCGGCACGCCTCTGCGCCCGATGAAGGAGGGCGACATCGACCTCCGCTGCCCGAACGCCCGTTCCTGCCCTGCGCAGGTGCGCGGACGCGTGGAGCACATCGGCTCGCGCGGGGCGCTCGATGTCGAGGCTCTCGGCGAGGTGACCGCGGCCGCCCTCACGCAGCCGACGTCGCCCGCGGCGCCGCCGCTGGAGACCGAGGCCGGGCTGTTCGCGCTGACACTCGAGGAGCTGGTGCCGATCGAACTGGTCGTGAAAGATGCCGAGACGGGGCTTCCGAAGGAGGACGACGACGGGCTCGTCAAGACCCGCGCGCCCTTCCGCCGGAATCCGACCGCCGCGGAGAAGAAGTCCGGCCTGGAGGGGCCGCAGCCGTCATCGCAGGCGCTGACGCTGCTCGCGGAGCTGGAGAAGGCGAAGACCAAGGAGCTCTGGCGGCTGCTGGTCTCCCTGAACATCCGCCACGTCGGCCCGGTGGCCGCGCGCGCGCTGGCGCAGTGGTTCGGCTCCCTTGACGCGATTCGCGGGGCCTCGCGTGAGGAGCTCGCCGCGGTGGAAGGGGTCGGCGGCATCATCGCCGATTCACTGCTGGCCTGGTTCGAGGTCGACTGGCACCAGGAGATCGTGCAGCGGTGGGCGGATGCAGGAGTGCAATGGGCCACACCGGGTCACCCTGGCCCCGGCGCTGCCGTCGTCGAAGGAGGAGTGCTCGAGGGCCTCACGGTCGTCGCCACAGGCTCGCTGGAGGGCTACTCCCGTGACGGCGCGCAGGAGGCCATCATCAAGGCGGGCGGGAAGGCCGCGTCGAGCGTATCCAAGAAGACCGATTTCGTCGCGGCAGGTCCCGGTGCCGGCTCCAAGCTCGGCAAGGCGGAGGAGCTCGGCATCCGCATCCTGGACGCTGCGCAGTTCCACATCCTCGTCACCGAAGGGCCGGACGCGCTGGATAGCTGAGCCGACGGGAGTGGCGGATCTCGTGCAGCCCCTGCACGCTGCCGCCCTCGCCTCGCTTCTCGCGGCCGTCGGCGATCCACCCGTGGCGCTCGTAGAAGCGGATGGCCCGGTCATTGCCTTTGAGGACCCAGAGGTAGGCCTCGGTCCACCCCTCGGCGCGCAGTTCGTCCTCGGCCCGGCTGATCAGCGCGTGACCGATTCCCTGCGACCACGTGGACGGATAGGCGTACAGCCCGGCAAGCTCGCCCTGATGCGTCGAGTCGGCGTCTCGCCCTCCACCGAAGCCGGCCCAGCCGATGATCCGGCCTTCGATCTGCGCGACCAGCAGCCGGTGCGGCACGGGGCCGTAGGCGTCGGTGCTTTCGCCGGCAAGTGAGCGCTCGATCCAGTTCCGCCACATGGCCGTGCGATGCTCGACGCTCTGAGCATCGAGCACCTGCTGATCGATCAGTCCGGCGTACGCCGTGCGCCAGGCGTCCACGTGCACGATCGCGACGCCGTGCGCGTCATCGGGCGTCGCCCATCGGATCGTCGTCATGGCACCAAGATAGCTGCGACCATGTCCCAGTGCCTGCGCGGGGCACTCAGGCGGTCGGGTGGATCTCGAAGCCGTTGGCAGAGGCGTCGTGCTTCAGGTCTTTGTCGGTACCCGGCTCCGTGTCCTGCTCCTGCTTCGCCACAAGCTCTGAGACGAGGGCATGACGCGGGCCGTCGCGCATGGCGTCGATCACCGTGTCGACTGCTTCTGCGTCGCCGCGGAGCAGCGCTTCGACCGAGCCGTCACGGCGATTGCGCACCCACCCGGTCGCTCCGGCTGCCTCTGCGGCCTCTCGCGTGAACCAGCGGAAGCCGACGCCCTGCACTCGGCCGCGCACGATCACTCTGACGGAAGTCATGCCGCTGAATCCATCCACATGATCATCCTGCGGCAACGATCGCCTGGAGCACGTCAGAAGGGAACCGCGTTCGCCGGCGACGAGACGCTCCCAGGGGGTGGCGGAGCCGCGCTTCGTCTCGCGAAGACCCATGATGCGCGTGCCGGCGCCTCGGCTCAGTCTTCCACCGCGCGCTGCATGAGCCGTGTCGAGGAATCGAAGCCGAGGCGACGATACACGGGAACGGCTCGGCTGCTGGAGTGCACGGTGATGCGACCGGCGCCCGCCTCGGCAGCGTGCGCGTACGCGGCTTCGACGAGTGATGAGCCGAAGCCGCGACCGCGATGCTCGGGCAGAACGAACACGCTCTGGACATCCGCAGACAGGCGGTTCAACGCACCGGGACTCGGCACGCGCGGCAGCAGCGCGATCCACGCGGCACCGGCGATCTCGTCCTGATCGGTGCGGGCGATGAACGCGGAGTGCGTGGAGCGATGCGCGCGCCACCACTCGGCGAACCCCGTGACGAAGGAGTCGAACGACGACGCCGCCTCACCTGAGGCGCGATCGACCCACTTCAGGCGCGCCAGATCGTCGACGTCGGCCGGTGTCGCGAGATGGATCCGCATCGCCGTCCCGAGGCGCTCAGCCCTTGTGACGCGGCTTGCGGAACGGCTTGTCGTCACGGTCGCTCCGTGCCGGGCGGTCGTCGCGTGAGCCGTACGACGGGCGCTCGCGCCGATCACCGTGCTCGCCGTCCCGGGGCGCACGACGTGCACCCGGTCCGCGATCCGGCTTGATCTCGATCAGGCGGCCTGAGATGCGCGTGTCGCGGAGCTTTTCGAGCACCGACGCATCGAGGTTCGCCGGCAGTTCCACGATCGAGAAGTCGGGGCGGATGTTGATCGCGCCGAAGTCGTCGCGGCCGAGGCCCCCCTCGTTCGCGAGCGCGCCGACGATCTGCCGTGGCTCGACGCGATGACGGCGCCCGACCTCGATCCGGTACGCGGAGTAGTCTCCGCGGCCGCGGCGCTCCGTGCGGGGCTCGCGCGCGTCACGGGTGGAGCGTTCGCGGGGCGGACGGTTGTCGGCCTCGACGGACTTGGAGAGCGCGTCGTTGGACGGGTCGAGCAGCAGTGGCGTGTCGCCTTGGGCGACGACGGCGAGAGCGGCGGCCACATCACCCTCGGGGACGTCGTGGTGGCGCACGTAGTGCGCGACGATGTCGCGGAACGCCTCGATCCGCCCCGTCTCCGACAGTGCGGTCGTGATCGCGTCGTCGAAGCGCGCCAGGCGCGTCGTGTTGACGTCCTCCGTGCTCGGCAGCTGCATCTGAGCCGGCTGCTGACGCGTGGCCTTCTCGATGGACTTCAGCAGGTAGCGCTCGCGCGGCGTGATGAAGCTGATCGCATCGCCGGTGCGGCCGGCGCGACCCGTGCGGCCGATGCGGTGCACGTACGACTCGGTGTCGGTGGGGATGTCGAAGTTGATGACGTGGCTGATGCGCTCGACGTCGAGACCACGAGCGGCGACGTCGGTGGCGACGAGGATGTCGAGCTTGCCGTCCTTCAGCTGGTTGACGCTGCGCTCGCGCTGCACCTGCGGCACATCGCCGTTGATCGCGGCTGCCGAGTACCCGCGGGCGCGGAGCTTCTCGGCGAGTGTCTCGGTCTCGTTCTTCGTCCGGACGAAGACGATCATCCCGTCGAAGTTCTCCACCTCGAGGATGCGGGTGAGCGCGTCGACCTTCTGCGCATAGGAGACCACCAGATACCGCTGGGTGATGTTGGTGCCGGTCGCGGTCTTCGACTTGATGCTGATCTCTTCGGGGTCGCGCAGGTACTGCTGCGCGAGCCGGCGGATCTGCGGGGGCATCGTGGCGGAGAACAGGGCGACCTGCTTCTCCTCCGGAGTCTGCGCGAGGATCTGCTCGACGTCCTCCGCGAAGCCCATCTTCAGCATCTCGTCGGCCTCGTCGAGCACGAGGTACTGCAGCTCGGAGAGGTCGAGGGTGCCCTTGGCGAGGTGGTCCATGATGCGGCCGGGCGTTCCGACGATCACGTGCACTCCACGGCGGAGAGCGGACAGCTGCACACCGTAGCCCTGGCCGCCGTAGACCGGGAGGACGTGCACGCCCTTCATCTTCGACGCGTACGACTCGAACGCCTCGCAGACCTGCAGGGCGAGCTCACGGGTCGGCGCGAGCACGAGGGCCTGCGGGGTCTTCTGCGACACGTCGAGCCGCTCGAGCACCGGCAGCGCGAAGGCGGCCGTCTTGCCTGTTCCGGTCTGGGCCATGCCGACCACGTCACGCCCTGCGAGAAGGGTCGGGATCGTGGCGGCCTGGATGGGAGAGGGGGTCTCGTAGCCGAGATCCTTGATGGCCTTGAGGACGGGGCCGGTGATGCCGAGCTCCTCGAATCCGGGGGTCGCGGGGGCGTCGGTGGGCACAGCGTCTTCTTCAGTCACTGACCAAGGGTAGCGTGATCCCGCCCGCCGCACCTGGGCGCGAGGTCAGGAACCGCTCGTGAGCGCCAGAAGCCTCTCCCTGACCTGCCGCCGCAGCACCTTCCCGATCAGCGATTTCGGCAGCTCGTCGACCACGAAGACGCGCCGCGGCACCTTGTACGGGGTCAGGATGCTGCGGGCGAACTCGCGGATCGCCTCGACGTCGACATCCGTCGCGCCGTCGACGACGATGGCCGCGACCACCTCCTCGCCGGAGTGCCCGCTCGGAAGGCCGACGACCGCGGCATCCGAGACCTGCGGATGCTGTCGCAGGGCGTTCTCGACCTCGGTCGGGGCGACGTTGAAGCCGCCGGTGATGATGAGCTCCTTGATGCGGTCGACGATCCGGATGAAGCCGCCCTCGTCCACCGTGACGATGTCGCCGGTGCGGAACCAGCCGTCGACGAAGACCGCCTCGGTCTCCTCCGGCTTGCCGTAGTAGCCGCCGAACACCTGGGGGCCCCGGACGATCAGCTCGCCGGGCGAGCCGGCCGGCACGTCGACGGTGGGGTTCTCGGGGTCGACCACGCGGCACTCGGTGCCAGGCAGCGGGAGGCCCACGGTGCCCGGCACCCGGTGCTCTGCGACGGGATTCGCCATCAGCACGGGGGAGCACTCGCTGAGCCCGTAGCCCTCGACGAGATACCCGTGCGTCGCCGCTTCGAACGGCACGACCAGCTCGTGCGGCAGCGCCATGGCACCCGAGATCGCCACCGCGACGCCGTCGAGCGAGACGCCCTTGGCTTTCGCCGCCGTCAGCAGCCGGTCCGCGATCGGCGGCACCAGCGGGAGGAATGTCGCCGGATGCTTCTTCATGACGTCGAGCACGAGATCCGGGTCGAACTTCGGGAACAGCACGAGACGCGCGCCCATCGACATCGCGAAGGTGAGGCACAGCGTCAGGCCGTAGGCATGGAACATCGGGAGCACGGCGTACACGACGCAGCCGTCTCCGCGCTGGATCGACGGCACCCACGCCTGTGCCTGCGCAGCGTTCGCGAGCAGGTTGCGGTGCGTGAGCGACGCGCCCTTCGGGGTGCCGGTGGTTCCGGACGTGTACTGGATGATCGCGAGATCGTCCGTCTCGGGGGTGGGGTGGGTTGCAGGGATGGGGGATGAGGCCACCAGCGAATCCCACGTGACGGTGCCGCGGACCTTCTCGGTGAGCGCCGCTCGCGACTCGCGCGCCTTCGCCACGGGCAGACGCAGCGCGACGCGGGTGAGCAGAGGCATCGCCCGAGTGACGTCGACGGAGATGAGGTTCGTCACGGCCAGGTCGGCGGGGAAGTCCTGCACCGAGGCGACGACCTTGTTCCACACGATCGCGTGCTTCGCACCATGATCCTCGAACTGCTTGCGCAGCTCGCGCGGCGTGTACAGCGGGTTGTGCTCGACGACGACGGCGCCGAGCCTCAGCACCGCGTAGAACGCGATGATGTGCTGCGGGCAGTTCGGCAGCACGATCGCGACGGGGTCGCCGGCGCGCACGCCGAGATCGCGGAGCCCTGCGGCGGCGCGGTCGACCGAGTCCTGCAGCTGCGCATATGTCGTCTCGCGGCCGAAGAACTGCAGCGCCGGAGCATCGGGATAGTCACGGACGGATGCGGCGACGATGTCGATCAGCGAACCGGAGACGGGCGGGAGGTCATCCGGGACGCCCTCGGCGTAGCTGGCGACCCACGGACGAGGAGGCTGGAACGTGCTCACCCGCCCACCCTAGCTCCGCGCGGGAACCCCCTGCACCGGAACCGGGACGGGAGCGGTGAGCGCGCTGACTAGACTTGGGGGGTGTCTGAAATCACCCCTGAACTTGTGCGCCATCTCGGCGTGCTCGCGCGCATCCAGCTGAACGACGACGAGGTGACGCGGCTCACCGGCCAGCTCGACGCCATCGTCGACAACATCGCGAAGGTGTCCGAGGTCGCGACCGCCGACGTCGCCGCGACGAGTCACCCGATTCCGCTGAGCAACGTCTTCCGCCCCGACGAGGTCGGGCAGACGCTCACGCATGAGCAGGTGCTCCAGAACGCACCCGATGCCGCCGACGGCCGTTTCCGCGTCACCGCGATCCTGGGAGAAGAGCAGTGAGCGACATCATCCGGCTGACCGCGGCGGAGCTCGCCGACAAGCTCGCCTCGCGCGAGATCTCCAGCGTCGAGGCCACCCAGGCGCACCTCGACCGCATCGCCGCGGTCGACGGCGCCGTCCACGCCTTCCTGCACGTGAACGAGGGCGCGCTGGCCGCAGCCGCCGACATCGACGCGCGCCGCGCCGCGGGGGAGCAGCTCGGCCCGATCGCCGGCGTGCCGCTCGCGATCAAGGACGTCCTGGTCACCACCGACCAGCCGACGACCAGCGGCTCGCGGATCCTCGAGGGCTACCGCTCGCCCTACGACGCCACCGTCGTCGCGCGCTCCCGTGCCGCCGGACTCATCCCGCTCGGCAAGACCAACATGGACGAGTTCGCGATGGGCTCCTCCACCGAGCATTCCGCCTACGGTCCCACGCGCAACCCGTGGGACCTCGACCGGATCCCCGGCGGCTCCGGCGGAGGCTCCGCTGCGGCCGTCGCGGCGTTCGAGGCACCGCTCGCACTCGGGTCCGACACCGGCGGCTCGATCCGCCAGCCGGCGCACGTGACCGGCACCGTCGGCATGAAGCCGACCTACGGCGGTGTCAGCCGTTACGGCGCCATCGCCCTCGCCTCGAGCCTCGACCAGGTCGGCCCCGTCACCCGCACCGTGCTCGACTCCGGCTTGCTGCACGACGTGATCGGCGGCCACGACCCCAAGGATTCCACCTCGCTGCGCGATCAGTGGCCGTCCTTCGCGGAGGCCGCCCGCGAGGGCGCTCGCGGTGACGTGCTCAAGGGCCTGAAGGTCGGCGTCATCCGGGAGCTGCCCGACAGCGGGTTCCAGCCCGGCGTCGCGGCATCCTTCCGTGAGTCGCTCGCGCTGATGGAGGCTCAGGGAGCGGAGATCGTCGAGATCGGCGCCCCGCACTTCGAGTACGGCGTCGCCGCCTACTACCTGATCCTCCCCGCCGAGGCATCCAGCAACCTGGCCAAGTTCGACTCCGTGCGCTTCGGCCTGCGGGTCACGCCGGACGGCAACCCCACGGTCGAGGACGTCATGTCGGCGACCCGCGACGCGGGCTTCGGCGACGAGGTCAAGCGCCGCATCATCCTCGGCACCTACGCCCTGTCGGCCGGATACTACGACGCCTACTACGGCAGCGCGCAGAAGGTCCGCACCCTGATCCAGCAGGACTTCGCGAACGCGTTCGCCGAGGTCGACGTGATCGCCACGCCGTCTGCGCCGACCACGGCGTTCAAGATCGGCGAGAAGATCGACGACCCGCTGCAGATGTACCTGAACGACATCACCACGATCCCGGTGAACCTCGCCGGCGTCCCCGGCATCTCGATCCCCAGCGGCCTGGCCGTCGAGGACGGGCTGCCCGTCGGCATCCAGTTCATCGCGCCGGCGCGGGAGGACGCGCTCCTCTACAAGGTCGGCGCCGCTCTCGAGGCCGTGCTGCTCGACTCCTGGGGTGCGCCGCTGCTCACCCGTGCACCCCAGCTCGTGGGAGGGACCCGCTGATGGCCGCCGCCAAGCTCATGGACTACGACAAGGCGCTCGAGCTGTTCGAGCCGGTGCTCGGCTTCGAGGTGCATGTCGAGCTCAACACGAACACCAAGATGTTCTCGGATGCGCCGAACCCGGCGAACGAGCTGTACCACGCGGCAGAGCCGAACACGCTCATCGCACCGGTCGATCTCGGTCTTCCCGGTTCGCTGCCCGTCGTGAACGAGACCGCGATCCGCTCGTCGATCAGCCTCGGTCTCGCACTCGGCTGCTCGATCGCGGAGTCCAGCCGGTTCGCCCGGAAGAACTACTTCTACCCGGACCTCGGCAAGAACTATCAGATCTCGCAGTACGACGAGCCGATCGCGTACGAGGGATCGGTCGAGGTGGAGCTCGAGGACGGCACCATCGTGCAGATCCCGATCGAGCGCGCGCACATGGAGGAGGACGCCGGCAAGCTCACCCACGTGGGCGGCTCCACCGGACGCATCCAGGGTGCCGAGTACTCGCTCGTCGACTACAACCGGGCCGGCGTCCCGCTCGTCGAGATCGTCACCAAGACGATCTTCGGCACCGAGCACCGCGCCCCGGAGGTGGCGAAGGCGTACGTCCAGACCATCCGTGACATCGTGCGGAGCCTCGGCATCTCGGAAGCGCGACTGGAGCGCGGCAACCTGCGCTGCGACGCGAACGTGTCGCTGCGCCCGCGCGCCGCCGAGGGGGAGCCGCCGGCTCCGCTCGGAACCCGCACCGAGACGAAGAACGTCAACTCGATGCGCTCGGTCGAGCGCGCCGTGCGGTACGAGATCCAGCGTCAGGCGCAGATCCTCGCCGACGGCGGCACGATCACGCAGGAGACGCGGCACTGGCACGAGGACACCGGCACGACCTCACCGGGTCGTCCGAAGTCGGACGCCGATGACTACCGCTACTTCCCCGAGCCCGACCTGCTCCCTGTGGAGCCGGCCGCGGAGCTGATCGAGGAGCTGCGAGCAGGCCTTCCGGAGCAGCCGGTGGCCCGCCGACGCCGCCTGATGGCGGAGTGGGGCTTCACCGACCTGGAGTTCCAGGACGTGCGCAACGGCGGCCTGCTCGAGGTCGTCGAGGCGACGATCGCCGCCGGTGCGACCCCGGCGACCGCCCGCAAGTGGTGGACGGGCGAGATCACGCGTCTCGCGAACGCGCAGGAGAAGGATGCGGCCGAGCTGGTCAGCCCCGCCAACGTCGCGGCTCTTCAGCAGCTCGTCGATGCGGGAACCCTCACCGACAAGCTCGCCCGCCAGGTGCTCGAGGGCGTCATCGCCGGCGAGGGCACGCCTCAGGAGGTCGTCGACGGCCGTGGCCTGGCAGTGGTCTCCGACGACGGCGCACTGATCGCCGCCATCGACGAGGCGCTCGCGGCCCAGCCAGACATCCTCGCGAAGATCAAGGACGGCAAGGTGCAGGCAGCCGGCGCCGTGATCGGCGCCGTGATGAAGGCCATGAAGGGCCAGGCGGATGCCGCGCGCGTGCGCGAGCTCGTCCTGGAGCGCGCCGCGCAGTAGCAGCGTCCCCCGGATCCCGATGTCGGTGGTCCGGGGGACAATGGGGACATGGGACACGGTGACGGCAGAGGGCGCGTCGTCTCGTCCGCTGATGCGGATGACACCGGCACGCGCATCCTGCACGTCGACATGGACGCCTTCTACGCGGCAGTCGAGGTGCTCGACGATCCCAGCCTGCGCGGCCTTCCGCTGATCATCGGCGCGCCCGACGGCCGCTCGGTCGTGTCCAGCGCCTCCTACGAAGCGCGGCGCTACGGCGTGAGGGCGGCGATGCCGGTGTCGCAGGCGCTGCGGCTCTGTCCGTCGGCGCGCGTCGTGCTGCCGCATTTCCATCGGTATCAGGAGGTGTCCCGGCAGGTCATGGCGATCTTCGAGTCGTTCACCCCGCTGGTCGAGCCGCTGTCCGTCGACGAGGCGTTCCTCGACGTCGGGGGAGTGCGGCGCCTGTGGGGGAGCCCGGCGCGCATCGCGCAACTCGTCCGCGAGCGAGTGCAGAGCGAGGTCGGCATCAGCTGCAGCGTCGGCGTCGCGGCGACGAAGCACGTCGCGAAGATGGCATCGACGATCGCGAAGCCCGACGGCATGCTCGTGGTCGCCGCGGCTGACACGTTGGAGTTCCTCGCCCCTCGGCCGGTGCGGGCGATGTGGGGTGTGGGCCCCAAAGCGGCGGAGTCACTGGAGGGTCGCGGCATCCGCACCATCCTCGACATCCGCGAGTCGTCGCGGGAGATGCTCGACCGGGCGGTCGGGCCGGCACTGAGCGCGCGCCTGTCGCTGCTGTCGCGGGGCGAGGACGCACGGGCGGTGGAGACCGACCGCGTGGAGAAGAGCATCGGCCACGAGGAGACGTTCGACGAGGACATCAGCGACCGGGTCTTCCTCCGTGCAGAGCTGCTGCGGCTGGCTGACCGCGTCGCGGCGCGTCTGCGCCGCGCGGGATGGGAGACGTCCACGGTCGCCATCAAGGTGCGCTTCCAGGACTTCCGCACGATCAGTCGCTCCCAGACCCTCGCCGAGCCGACCGCGGTGGGACAGCGGATCGGCGAGGCCGCCCAGGCTCTCTTCAATCAGATCGAGAGCCGTGAGCCGGTGCGACTGGTCGGCGTCCGCGCCGAGAAGCTGCTCCCGGCCGGCGGCGGGAGGATCGGGCTGTGGGACGACGACGAGGACTGGCGCCGCGTCGAGGGCGCCGTCGACGACGCGACCGCCCGCTTCGGGTCTTCCACGATCACCAGGGCGAGGCACCTCGGGCGCGGCGAGGGCCACGGCGGCGCGGCGCATCCGAAGGCTCACGGCGTCGAATGGTGACGTCGGCAGGGCCATCGTCGACTAGCGTGGGTGCCATGCCGAACATTGCACTGGAACTCGGGAAGCAGGCCGCCTCTCTCGGGGTGAAGAGCGCGTACGGTGAGCCGCAGGACGTCGACGGCGTCAGCGTCACGCCGGTGGCCTTGGCTCTCACCGGATTCGCCGGCGGCAACGCGGAAGGCGGAGAGGGCGGCACCGGAGGCGGCATCGCCGTTCCCCTCGGCGTGTACGTGCGCCGTGAAGAGGGGCTCCGGTTCGAGCCGAACATCGTCACGCTGCTCGTCGTCGCCGGTCCGTTCCTGTGGGTCGCCGGACGCGCGCTCTCCCGCGTCATCCGTGCCCTCAAGAAGTGACGATCCGGTCGCGATCGCGCTCGAGCGCGCCGCGGCACTGATCACAGAGGACATCCGTGCCCTGGCCGCAGCCAACCCGGTCGTGCTGATCGACGGATGCAGCGGTGCCGGCAAGAGCTCGCTCGCGCGAAGGATCGCGTCGGCCTGGCCGGTGGCCGGTCGGGTCCAGCTCATCGGCCTGGATTCCCTCTATCCGGGGTGGGACGGTCTCGATGCCGGCGTCCAGAGAGCCCTGGAGTGGATCCTTCGTCCCCACGGCCGCGGCTATCTCGGCACCTGGCGGCGCTGGGACTGGGAGCATCAGGTGGAGGCGGAGAGTCACGCGGTCGATCCTGCTCTCGGCGTGATCGTCGAGGGCAGCGGCATCCTCACTCCCGAGACCGCCCCGATCGCGGACATCCGGGTCTGGGTGGAGTCGGCCGAACCAGGGCGGAGATTCCGCGCGCTCGAGCGGGACGGCGACACCTACCGCCCGCACTGGGATCGCTGGGCAGCGCAGGAGCGAAGTCACATCGATCGCGACGACCCTCGCGCGCTCGCGACCAGGATCGTCGAGATCCCTTAGAGCAGCTCTTCGGCCGCCTCGATCAGCACCTCGAGACGATACGCCAGCCAGTCGTACACGCCGTGGCGAGGGTCGTCCACGTCCTCATCCTCGCCTTCGATCCCGAGGCGCTCGGCGATCACGAGCCTGAGGGCGGTGATGGTGCGCAGCCAGGCGTCTATATCGGATGCCGTGATCGTGAGATCGCGTTCGGCGACGGCCTCCTCATCCGACAGTGCGGAGAGGTCGGCGCGGAGGCCGGCGAGGCCCGCGAGCACGACGTCGGCATCGAGTGCGCGGCGGTCGAGCAGCTCCTTCCTCGTGCCGTCGCGGAATCCACGAGAGGCGTCCGCGTCGTCGGGATACACGTCAGGGGTGAGCCTTGCGACTGCCGGATCGGCGTGATCGCGAGCGGGCCCGACGAGGTCGCGGAAGTCGTCGACGAGGCGCGCGAGCTGAGTGGCCTCGATGACCGCCATCCGGACGTTCAGCTGCTCCTTCATGCCTTCGCCTTCCGCACGGTCGCCCACAGCCCGTAGTCGTGCATGGCCTGGGCGTGCACCTCCATGGTCTCGCGGGGACCGGTGGCGACGATCGCGTGACCGTCGTGGTGCACCGCCAGCATCAGCTGGGTCGCGCGCTCCTGCGAGTATCCGAAATAGGTGCGGAACACGCGGACGACGTAGCTCATGAGGTTGACGGGGTCGTTCCAGACGACGACCTGCCAGGGCTCGAGCGGCGCTGCCGAGAGATGAGTGACCTCCTCGAGGTCCGGCGTGGCGATCGAAGCGCTCATGCCCACCCCAGCTCATGCAGCTGCTCGTCGTCGATTCCGTAGAAGTGCGCGATCTCGTGGACGAGCGTCGTATGGACCTCATCGCGGAGCTCGTCCTCCGACTCGCTACCGGCGAGGTGCGGCTCGCGGTAGACGATGATCCGGTCGGGAAGCTCGCCCATCCCGTACTGTCCGCGCTCGGTGAGGGCGAGTCCGTCGTAGAGGCCGAAGAGGTCGAGGCTGCCGTCCTCCGGCCGGTCCTCCACCACGAACACGACGTTCTCGAGCCCATCGACCATCTCGTCCGGCAGGCGATCGAGCTCGGCGATCACGAGCTCCTCGAAGGCTGCAGCATCCATCTCCATCGTGGCCCAGCCTATTGCCGGTGACGGGCAGCGGTCGTCAGCTCGGCCGCGCCGGCGTGCGCCGCACCTCGATGCGCACCGGGCTGCTGAGGCTCTGGCCGACGACGCAATAGCGCTCGGCGGAGGCGGCGAGCCGTGCCAGCGTCGCGTCATCGGCGTCGCAGTCGAGTTCGGCGACCACATCGATCGGCCCGATGCCGACCGGGACCGTACGGTCAATCCCCAGCGTTCCGCGGGCGTCGAAGGTGCTGCGTGCCGTCAGATGGGCGCTGCGGACCTCGAGGTCCATCGCCGTCGCGACGCTGCGGAGCGTGACGCCGGCGCACGCGAGCACTGCCTCCACCAGCATGTCGCCCGAGCAGGCATCGAGGCCGTCGCCTCCTGTCGCGGGGTGGAGCCCGGCGCGCGTGATGCCGGACCAGGTGTGCAGAGTGGTCGTGATGCCGTCGTCGCGCCAATCGCCCTCGGCAGCGAGAGGGACCGCGGCCTTGGCAGGATCCACCGTGTAGCGGTCCCGCACGGTCGCCTGAAGTGCTCGCAGCTCTGCGCGATCCATGAGGCGATGATCTCACCGGCAGACGGCGGGCGCCAGAGAGCGGTTCGGTCCGATTCAGTGAATCAGCACGAGCAGCCCCGCGACCGCGATGAAGAGCACGCCGAAGACCGTGTTGAGAGTGCGCTGACCGCGCGCGGATCGGGTGAGACGCCGGAACGGGCGAGCAGCCGCCGCGAAGAATCCCCACATCACGATCACATCGACGATGATCACCGTGATGATCAGCGTCAGGTACTGCGGCAGCTGCGGCTGGTCGAGACGGATGAACTGCGGGATGAAGGCGAGGAAGAACACGATCGCCTTGGGATTGAGGAGGTTCACCCAGAAGCCACGGCGCATCATCGACCAGTGGCTCTCCCGGGAGTCCACGAGCGCGTCGTCCGCGTCGTCCGAGGCCGCCGGCTTCGCGAGGATCAGGCGGATGCCGAGATACACGAGATACGCCGCGCCCGCATAGCGGATGACGTTGAACAGCACCTCGGATCTCGAGACGATGAGCCCGACTCCCGCCGCCACGATCACGACGTGCACTATCAGCGCCAGCTGCTGCCCGACGATGCCCCAGATCGAGCGACGCCAGCCCTGGCTGAGCGAGTTGGACATCGTGAAGATCGCGCCCGCGCCGGGCGTGAAGCTGATCACCACACAGGCGGGAAGGAGAGAGAGCCAGATGGCGAGTGTCACCTCACGAGTCTAGGGCTCGCGCCTCACCGGCCCCCGCGGCGCGGTCTTCGCGTCACCGGCCGTCGACGAGGGCGTCCGGGCGGAGGTCGGTCCTGCGCAGCAGCTGGGCGTTCACCGCGACGACGATCGTCGAGAGCGACATGAGGACCGCGCCGACCGACATCGGCAGCACGAACCCGACCGGTGCGAGGACGCCGGCGGCCAGCGGCACGGAGAGCAGGTTGTAGCCTGCGGCCCACCACAGGTTCTGCCTCATCTTCCGATAGCTCGCCCGGGAGAGCTCGATCACGGAGAGCACCGTGCGCGGGTCGTCGCTCGCGAGGATGACGCCGGCCGAGGCGATCGCCACGTCCGTGCCGGCGCCGATCGCGAGGCCGACGTCGGCCTGCGCGAGCGCCGGAGCGTCGTTCACGCCGTCGCCGACCATCGCGACCTTCCTGCCCTCCGCCTGCAGTTCGCGCACCTTCGCCGCCTTGTCCTCGGGGCGGACGCCTGCGAAGACCCGGTCGATGCGGAGCTCGTCCGCGACGTGCTCCGCGACAGCGGGCGCATCGCCCGTGATCATCACGACCCCGACGCCGCGTGCGTGGAGCGCGGCGACCGCCTGGGCGGATTCGTCCCGGATCTCGTCCGCGAGCCTGAGGGCGCCGGCGACCGAGCGGTCGATGAGGACATGGAGGATGATCGCACCCTCCGCGCGCCAGGCGTCGGCGACGGGGAGCTCGACGGCTCCGGTCTCATCGAGCAGGTGCGGCCCTCCGACCTGGACGAGCCTGCCTTCGACGGTCGCGCTGACGCCGACCGCGGGGGAGGAGACGAAATCGGCGGCTGCAGGGAGGTCCAGGTCGCGCGCCAGCGCGGCGCCCACGATCGCCTTCGCCAGCGGGTGCTCCGAATCACGCTCGGCGGCCGCAGCGAGGCGCAGAAGGGAATCCTGGGTGAAACCGGTGACGGGCTCGACTCCCGTGACGGCCGGGGCGCCCTCGGTGAGCGTTCCGGTCTTGTCGAACAGAACAGTGTCGACCGTGCGCATGGTCTCGAGAGCAAGGCGGTCCTTCACCAGAACGCCGGCCCTGGCCGCCTTCTCTGTCGCGATCGAGACGACCAGCGGGATGGCGAGGCCGAGCGCGTGCGGGCAGGCGATGACGAGCACGGTGATGGTGCGGATCACGCCTTCGTCGGGCATCCCTGCCAGCGCCCAGACGCCCGCGGTGATCACGGCGGCGCCGAGCGCGAACCAGAACAGCCAGGCGGCAGCGCGGTCGGCGATCCGCTGAGCGCGGGACGACGACGCCTGTGCGTCGGTGACGAGCTTCTGGATGCCGGCGAGCGCCGTGTCGGCGCCCACCGCGGTGATCTCGACGCGAAGACCGGAGTCGGTCGCGACCGTGCCGGCGACCACCTGGTCGCCGACCCCGCGCCGCACAGGCTTCGACTCGCCCGTGATCATCGACTCGTCCACGCTGGCGCTGCCCTGCCTCACCACGCCGTCTGCCGGGAGCCGGCCACCCGGCCGCACGACCACGACATCGCCGAGACGGAGATCACTGGGGGAGACCACGGTCGTATCATCGCCGTCGACGCGCTCAGCCTCATCCGGCAGAAGGGCCGCGAGCGAATCCAGTGCGCTGGTGGTCTGCGCCAGCGATCGCATCTCGACCCAATGGCCGAGCAGCATGATCACGATGAGGAGTGCGAGCTCCCACCAGAATTCCAACTCGTGATGCAGGATGCCGAGGCTCGCGCCCCACGATGCGAGGAAGGCGACCGTGATCGCCAGCCCGATCAGCAGCATCATTCCCGGCTTGCGTGCACGTAGCTCGCTGGCGGCTCCGGTGAGGAACGGCGCTCCGCCCCACACATACATGACCGTCCCGAGAACAGGGGCGATCCAGCCGGCCCAGCCGGGGACCTGATAGCCGAGTACCATCGCGAACATCGGCGACGTCACCACGACGGGGACCGCGATGCCCAGCATGATCCAGAACAGCCGGCGGAAGCGATCCGTGTGGTTCGCGTGCCCGGCATGAGCGCTGTGGTCGCCGGAGGCGCCATTGGCGCTGTGGTCGCCGTGCTCGCCGTGCTCTGCCGGGGACGCGTTTCCCGCGTTGTCGTGTGCGGAGTGACCACTGCTCGCGTGGTGAGCGGAGTGATCGGTCGGCATCGGCTCGTGCGACTGGTTCGACATGATGGCGGTCCCTTCGTGCTTCACCGGGACAAACCTGGTACCCCTGAGGGGTATTCCCGATCCTAGATCGAGGATACGACGAAGGCCCGAGTCTTTCGACCCGGGCCTTCGTCGTATGGGGTGAGTAACGGGACTCGAACCCGCGACATCCGGCACCACAAGCCAGCGCTCTACCAGCTGAGCTATACCCACCATGTGCCCACCGGAGCGGGCAACCAGATAAGTGTATTACAGGTTCGGGGTGAACTCTGACACCGTGCGCGCCGCGATCTCACGCGCGTCGTCGCTCGAGGGACCCGGCTCGTCGACGAAGACAGCCTGGCGGTAGTAGCGCAGTTCGCGGATCGACTCGAGGATGTCGGCCAGCGCGCGGTGCCCGCCGTCCTTGACCGGCGCCTGGAAGAAGACCCGCGGGTACCAGCGGCGGGACAGCTCCTTGATGCTGGATACGTCGACGTTGCGGTAATGCAGCCACTGGTCGACCTGCGGCATGTACTTGGCGAGGAACATCCGATCGGTGCCGATGGTGTTTCCGGCGAGCGGGGCCTTCCGCTCCAGGGGGACGAAGCGCTTGATGTAGGAGAGCACCTGCGCCTCGGCGTCGGCCAACGAGACGCCCTGGGGGATCTCGGTGATCAAGCCTGAGGTCTCGTGCATCTTCGTCACGAAATCGTTCATGTTGGCCAGCGCGGCTTCGCTCGGCCGGATGACGACCTGGAACCCCGGATCCACGGGATTGAGTTCGAAATCGGTGATGACGACGGCGATCTCGACGAGCTCGTCGACCGAGAGATCGAGCCCGGTCATCTCGCAGTCGATCCAGACGAGTCGATCGTTCTCGGAGGCAGATACCATGACGCCATCCTATCGACGGCTCAGACATCGGCCTGTGGCCCCCCAGGCACGATTCGAACGTGCGACCGGCGACTTAGAAGATCGATGCTCTTCCGCTGAGCTACTGGGGGTAGGACTTAAGCCTACCGACTCTTCAACGGTCGGCGTTACTCTGGCCTGTTTCGTCGGAAACGGAAGCCCTGGAACTCGCACGCCAGGCGCGGGCATAAGCGTTCCTCCGTTCGCGGCAGGGCTGGCAAGGACATCCGCGGCGTCCTTTCGCCCCGCCTCCGTGCGGAATCCGAGGGCGCGCATGCGGCTGCTCCGGCGCAGACACCGGAAGGCCCCAACTGAGCAGATGTTTCCGATGCCCCGCGCGAGCGGCCGTCCTGCGGCGATGACAGTTCGCGCAGACGACCTCGCACTTCTGGATCTCGCGCAGGATCGTCGCCCACGCGCGGGTCGACGAGTTGATCGCCCGTGCGATCTCGAACCGCTTCTCGACTCCGGGGAGGTGATCGAAGTCGAGGACCACGGGGTCGTTCTCTCCGCAATCGGCGCATGGGTTCACACGAAGGTGCTCCATCATGCGCGTGAAGTTCTGATGACGGTGCCAGGCCTGTGCGGCCTTGAGCTTCTCGCCTGTGCTCGGCACGGCGCGGTCACCCGTTGCGCAGTGCCGCCACGGCATCGTCCGGCCGCCAGAAATCGCCCACCAGGCGGAACGCGCCGGTGGCGAGATGCAGGCGCTCCGCGCGATAGCGCATGCCCAGTGGGTCGGCGATGATGCGCAGGTGACCGAGCACCCGGCCGTTCCGGTCCTGCACCCGCCACAGGTGCGCTGCCGCGCGCACGAGGTGCTCACGCGGGGAAGAGAGCCGAGGCGTCGCATACGGAACCTCGGGCAGGGACGTGATCAGGCTGTCGGACATCGACTTCTCCTTCCTGATTCGAAGATATGAGCGACCTCCGACATTGGACGCGGGTGCTTCGCGTCCACTCCTCCTGCGCAACCGGGGATCCTGACGAGTTCTCCACCGGTCGCGGGTTTCAGGGGTCTCGACGTCGCCCCGGTGCCGCACTCTGGAGCGATCCGGGCGATCGCCCCGGGCCACAGAGGAGACAACATGTCCGACACACTGACGATCGTGGGCAAGGTCGCGACCGACCCGACCCAGGGCAGGACCGCTGGCGGCATCCCGGTGACGAACTTCCGTCTCGCCACGACGCACCGTCGCTTCGACGCCGTGACGCAGACCTGGGTGGATGCCGGCACCAACTGGTATTCGGTCGCCGCCTTCCGCCAGCTCGGCGAGCATGCGAAGGCGTCCCTGCGCACGGGCGACAGCGTCATCGTGACCGGCCGGCTGAAGATCCGCAACTGGGAGGCAGGCGAGAAGCACGGCACGAGCGTCGACATCGACGCCGACGCGATCGGACACGATCTCCGATGGGGGATCACGACCTACCTGCGAAGCTCGCGCGCCACGTCGATGGAGCAGCCGATGCGAGGTCTCGCGGATGCGACGACTCCGCGCGAGCCGGAGGACGAGCATCCTCTGGACGAGGACCGCGAGCTGAACCCGCTCGACACGTCTTGGTCCACGACGGAGGACGAGGTCGTGAACGCCGACTCGGTGCTGCACTGAGCAGGGGCCGCGCGGGGCGGCCTGCGGCTGCAGCCCGCGAGGCGGAGGAAGGCGGCGCATAGACTCGGATCGTGCTCCGATGGCCTGCCTCCGCTTCGCGTGCGACGATCGCGGCGGCTGCGGCCGTGTCGATGGCAGTCCTGCTCACGGCCTGCGGAACGCCCCTCCCGGTCGGCCCGGTGCGCACGTCGACGCCGGCCGATCCCGATGCGAACCCGGCTCCGACCACGCCCGCCACAGCCGAGTCGCCGTCGTACGTCGCGGATGGCACCGCGGCGGACAATCTTCCGCTGTTCGCGGCGACGACGGCACAGGTGTGGGCGTCCGATCAGCGCGGATCCGGACGTGCGTATGTCGACGCGCTCGTGGCGTCGGGCTTCGACCGGAACGCGATGCAGGTGACGGAGGACCTCACAACCGTCGGCGAACCGGTGGAGAGCCTGCAGTTCTCGGTGCGGTGGGGGGACAGCGAATGCCTCGTCGGGCAGGTCGGGCCCTCGACCGGCGAGCCGGTCTCGATGGTCATGCCCCAGCTCGCCGAAGGACGCTGCCTGATCGGAGACACGCGCCCGATCGACTGGTGACGGCTGGGCGAACGCTCGACGGCGCCCGTCTGCGGGGCCGGTAGGCTGGAGTGTCGATCTTCGACGCCAACAGAAGGAGCGGTTTTCGGTGGCTGAGTACATCTACTCGATGGTTCGTGCGCGCAAGGCGGTGGGTGAGAAGCTCATCCTCGACGACGTCACGATGGCATTCCTCCCTGGCGCCAAGATCGGCATGGTCGGCCCGAACGGCGCTGGTAAGTCGACGATCCTCAAGATCATGGCGGGAATGGACACGCCCTCGAACGGCGAGGCCAAGCTCTCGCCCGGCTACTCGGTCGGGATCCTCATGCAGGAGCCGGAGCTCGATGAGTCGAAGACCGTTCTGGAGAACATCCAGGAGGGCATCGCGATCAAGGCGAAGCTCGACCGGTTCAACGAGATCTCCGCCCTGATGGCAGACCCGGATGCCGACTTCGACGCGCTTCTCGCCGAGATGGGCACACTCCAGGAGGAGATCGACGCCGCGGACGGCTGGGACCTCGACTCCCAGCTCGACCAGGCGATGGACGCGCTGCGCACGCCCCCGGGCGACGCGGCGATCGCGCCGCTCTCCGGTGGAGAGAAGCGCCGTGTCGCTCTCGCCAAGCTCCTGCTGCAGAAGCCCGACCTGCTGCTCCTCGACGAGCCCACCAACCACCTCGACGCCGAGAGCGTGCTCTGGCTCGAGCAGCACCTGCAGGCGTACAAGGGCGCGGTGATCGCGATCACCCACGACCGGTACTTCCTCGACCACGTCGCCGAGTGGATCGCCGAGGTCGACCGCGGCCGCCTGATCGGCTACGAGGGCAACTACTCCACCTACCTGGAGAAGAAGGGCGAGCGCCTCGAGATCCAGGGCAAGAAGGACGCCAAGCTCGCCAAGCGCCTCAAGGAGGAGCTGGAGTGGGTGCGCTCGAGCGCCAAGGGACGTCAGACCAAGTCGAAGGCGCGTCTCGCGCGCTACGAGGAGATGGCGACCGAGGCGGAGCGCACCAGGAAGCTCGACTTCGAGGAGATCCAGATTCCGGCCGGCCCGCGTCTGGGCAGCGTCGTGATCGAGGCGAAGAAGCTCAAGAAGGGCTTCGACGGTCGCTCGCTCATCGACGGCCTCAGCTTCAGCCTGCCGCCCAACGGCATCGTCGGCGTCATCGGCCCGAACGGCGTCGGCAAGACGACCCTGTTCAAGACCATCGTCGGTCTCGAGCCCCTCGACGGCGGTGACCTGAAGATCGGCGAGACGGTCAAGATCAGCTACGTCGACCAGTCCCGCTCGAACATCGACCCGAACAAGACCCTGTGGGAGGTCGTCTCGGACGGGCTCGACTACATCACCGTCGGCAAGACCGAGATCCCGTCCCGCGCGTACGTCTCGAAATTCGGCTTCAAGGGACCGGACCAGCAGAAGAAGGCCGGCGTACTCTCCGGTGGAGAGCGCAACCGCCTGAACCTCGCGCTGACCCTCAAGGAGGGCGGCAACCTCCTCCTCCTCGACGAGCCGACCAACGACCTCGACGTCGAGACCCTGAGCTCTCTTGAGAACGCGCTGCTCGAGTTCCCCGGATGCGCCGTGGTCATCACCCACGACCGGTGGTTCCTCGACCGCATCGCGACGCACATCCTCGCGTACGAGGGCACCGACGAGAACCCCGACCGGTGGTACTGGTTCGAGGGCAACTTCGACGCCTACGAGGAGAACAAGATCCAGCGCCTCGGCGCGGATGCCGCGAAGCCGCACCGGTCCACGCATCGCAAGCTCACCCGCGACTGAGCCGGAGATGTCCGACTCCGACCCGGGACCCCGCCTCCACATCCCGATCCACCTCCGCTGGGGAGATCTGGACGCGTTCAACCACGTCAACAACACCTCGATGCTCAAGCTCCTCGAGGAGGCGCGCGTCCGCGCGTTCTGGCGCGCGGGCCCCGGCGAGGAGGCACCGTCAACCGCGGTGCTCGACTCGGGCATCGAGGAGGGCATCCTCACCCTGATCGCTCGGCAGGAGATCGAGTACCTCGCACCCGTGCCGTACCAGCGTCGCCCGCTCGAGGTGCAGATGTGGTTCGGCAAGCTCGGCGGCTCCAGCATCGAGGTCTGCTACGAGGTCTTCAACCACCCGGAGAGCGATGGACGCGTGCTCTACGCGCGCTCGGCTGCCGTGATCGTGCTCGTGGATGCCGGCACCGGCCGGCCGACCAGGCTCACGGCCGAGATGCGAGAGGCGTGGGAGCCTTTCGCGGGCGCCAAGATCGAGTTCGACCGGCGCTAATTCGTCCCTCATCCGGATGCCGATCGAGGAATACTGAGGTTTCCGGCGCGCAGAATCTGCGGAATCCCGGGAATCCGGAGATGTCGATTCGAGAATGTGCGCGCGCCGCAGAGGAATTTGAATCAGCGTCTTGACGAAAGCCTCGCGGCGGGTCTACCGTGGCGTCGTCCGGTTCGCCGCATAGTCGCAGACGACCATCAGGCTCGCCGGACCATCGAAAGATGGTGGGAAAGTCATCGCCGGGGTTCGGGGGAACCGCCACGCGGGAGTGTGTACACCGGCGCGTTGTTGCAGGTTCGTCCAATCGAGCGACAGGCGCGTCATGGTTCGGGTAATCGGAGCGAAGCGTTCATCGAACGCGACGTTCGGCGTGATCACGTACGCGACGGCACTCGCCGTCGCAGTGAGCATGGCGATTCCTTTCGGCGCGCCCCTGAACGCGGACGCCGCCGCCGTTTCCATCTTCACACGCGTCGAGGCGCCGCCAGCAGACCCGCGGCCCGAATCGGCACCGGCGCTGCCGTCGGAGCGATCCGACGAGATCGTCGTGCACATCAGCTCCGCCATCGACACCGAGGGCCCCGCGATCGCAGACGCAGCGCCCGTGGTCGGGCAGCTCGCGATGCTAGGCTCCCGGCCGTTCGAGACGACGGACCCGACGCCGACGGACCCGACGCCGACCGAGCCTCCGAGCGAGCC
>NZ_JADIJR010000026.1 GCF_017355365.1 Microbacterium sp. SD291
CACCGGGGCGAGTCACCGACCAGGAGATTTCTGGCGGAGACGGAGGGATTTGAACCCGAGCCAGGCGATGGCGCTCAGGTGGGTTCGCGTGTGTTCACGTTGATTTGACGCGGTTTGCGGTCTCGTTGGTGGAGGTTCACTTACTTACACGGGTGTTCAGTTGTTCGCAGATTCTTCGCACGTGAACCCGCCTACTTTGCACTGCGATCGAGCCAGCTGCTCAGTCCGTGGCATGCTCACGAAGCGCTGCTTCCAGCGCCGGCAGATGCGACTCGATCACGTCCCGAACAGTGTCGGGATCCACTCCGAAGTATTGGTGAACAAGGATGTTCCGGAACCCGCGGATCTGGGGCCACGCGATCTCTGGATGCGTGTCGGTGATCTCCGCGGGGAGATGGACGACGGCTTCGCCGATGATCTGCAGGTTTCTTTCAACGGCATCTTCGGCCATGTCGACGAGGTCGCGGTCCTGGCTTGTCAGGGGACGTGAGGTAGCGGTTGCATCGGTCGATCGCCTGGAGGATGTCGGCGATCCGTTGCTGGGTTCCGCGACTCACAGGGCTATCGCGTCGACGAGCGCGGACTCTGAAATCGGATGCTTGAGCAATTGCACTGGGAAGATGTCGATGTCGTCTCGGCCGAACAGCTGCCGGGTCTCTTCCATGAGCCCGCTCGCTCTCATGAGGAGGTTCCCGTCTGCGGGGTCCATTTCGACCAGAATGTCGATATCACTACCCTCAGCAGCATCGCCGCGAGCGACGGACCCGAACAGTCGAGGGTTCCTCGCGCCGTACTTCGAAAGTAGGGCGTCGAGTTCGCCGCGGCGCGCGTCGATTACCTCGCGCAACGCGAGACTCGACCTGGTCGTGACGCCCATACCTTCAGGGTACCGGGCGAGCACCGCGCGCGAGCAGATCTGCGGTGGAGGGTGAAGATCCCGTCGTGCCAGGGGGCCACAGCCGGGCTGTGACCGTGGTCACTCGCGATCCTCGAAAACCGGAGCAAGCCGCGCCCATGCCTCGGCGCGGCAGTAGACGGGAACCTCGTCGATGGGAACTGTACGCCGCAGCATCTGCGCGCCGGCAACAGCCTCATCTGTCCATACATCGATCCACTCCCCAGGCGGGAGCGCTACTTGATGCGCAGTCGCACCCTCATCGACGACCGGCGATATGAAGAGGTCTCGGCCGAGCATCCACTGCAGCGGATGCGTCCAGGCGCCGGACCATGTGGGGTGATCGAAGTAGAGCGCGCGCATGAGCGGCGCGGAAGTGCGGATCGACTCGCGCGCCTCCGCGGCGAGGTATGGGACGAGCCGCTCACGCAGCTTCGCGTATCGGCGGAAGACCGGAAGAACCCGATCGTCACCGGACTGTTCGGCGATGTTCCACGGCGTGCGGTCGTGCGACGGCGTCCGGTGGTGGTTGAACTCAGAGTGGTACTGCATGATCGGCACGAACGCGGACGCTGCACTCGCCCTCAGGTAGAGTTCTGCGCTCGGCACCGGGCCGGAGAAGCCGGCGATGTCCCAGCCCCAGTAGACGATGCCAGACGCTGCGGCGGACAGCCCCGCGAAGAGCGACCATCGGTAGGCGTCCCACGTCGAGTTCTCATCTCCAGCCCAGAACGCTCCGTGGGCCTGTGAGCCCGTGTAGCCGGCTCGGCTAAACGTGACGGGCGCTTTACCGGCCGAGCGGAGGAGGTCGCCGTAGGCCTTGGCGTATGCCACTGGGAAGCGGCTGTTCGCCTCGTCGCCGTGCGATCCGTCGAGGTACACGAGCTCTCGCCCCCACGCGTGCTCGCCGCCGTCAGTCTTGAACCCATCGATGCCGATTTCCTCTACGAGGTAACGGCGCTTCTCGGTCCACCACTGCGCTGCGCTCTCGTCGGTGAGATCGGGCATGTACGACAGCGGGAACCACCAGCCGCGATTGCGGTATGGGCGCAGGTGTCCCTTTGCGTCGGGTTCGCGGATCAGCACGTCGGCTTCGACGGCGGCCGCGGCATCGGCTGCTGCCTGTCCTTTGGGGTGCGGTCGCAGCTTCATCAGCGGGATCTGCCACAGATGCACGCGCACACCGCGTGTGTGCAGGTCGTCGACCATGCCCTTCGGGTCGGGCCACGCACCTTCTGCCGGAAAATCGAAGTCGGCGAGGCGATGGGGCGCACCGTCGAATGAAGGCTCATAGCGCGCATCGCGGAACGCCGTGAACGTCGATTCGTCGCTCCACGCTTCGATGACGACCGACCCCACCGGGATGTCGTGCTCGCGATGTGCGTCCAGTTCGCGCATGACGCGCTCCTGTGTGTTCCACTCGTTTCCGCTCGCCCACAGCTCGAAGACCCACTCGGGCAGCTCCTCGGCGCGACCGACTTCGTCCAGGAATGCCTCGAGCACGCGGGTCGGCGAGCCGTCGTAGAAGGCGATGGATGCTGCGACGCCACCGTCTTCCGCCGCCGTTTCGACCTCGACCCAGAGGGCGTCCGGCTCGGTTTGGCCGATGTCGAACCACACTCGGCGCGATGTGCGGATGTGGAAGCCCCAGCCATCGGCGCCGACGACGTGCGCGAACGGCATCGGCATGTAGGTCTTGCGCTCCGCCCCCTGGCTCTTGTATTGCTCGAACACGACCGAGTCAAGGCTCGTGCCGCGGTGGTCCAGTGCGTCATAGCGTTCCCCCAGTCCCGTGACGTGCTCGCCCGGACGGAGTGGAAGCGCGAAGCGGACGCGGCAGACATGCACGCCATCCGACAGGACTCTCACGCTCCCGGGGATGACACGGCGCCTGCCGTCGCCGGCGACGGCGTCATCAGACGCGGAGCGCCACGCGAATACCGTCGTCTGGAACCAGCGGGTGTGTTGCTCGCCGCCATCCGAGGCGAAGCCCACGAGGCGGTAGCTCAAATGGCTACCAGCGGGCGGTGCGTCTATGGTCGCCGCCCAGCCTTCGGCCTTGCGCGCGAGACGTGCTTGTGCGGAGGCCAGGTGACCTCCATCAACTGTCTGGCCGCGGGAGGTGCGGGCGACGCGTGCGAGCGGAACGATTCGGGTCGTCTTCGCACCGTCGGGCGCGACCACCGTGAGCTCGCAGTCGACACGCTCCACATCAGGGGTCGTTCGAGCGCCGATCGTGAGCGGCTCGCCTGCGACGGGGTCGATCGGCGACCGCTGCTCGGTGTCGATGGAATAGGGGTGACCCGAGCCCAGTGGACGGTGGCGGATCATGCGCGGGCATCCGACGTTGCGCGGCGGACGTCGGCATCGGGTCGCAACCCGAGTTCCACCACGAGTCGGATGAGCATGGCGTGGCTCCAAAGGAGCGGCTGGGCGACGCTGCCCCAACGGTCCACCCATTCGTCGACTCGCGTCGGGGCGAGCAAGTGGCGGTCGACTTGTTCCGGCATCGAGCCGTCGGTCGCCGCCGTCGATGCCGCCCAGTCGAGCAGCTCGCGGGCGCGCGCTGTGCTCCCTGCCCGTGCATGGGCGAGTCCGAGCATGCACGACAGCAAGGGCCATTGGCCTCCGCCGTAGAACGTGTCGTCCAGGTAGCGGTGGACGCCGCCGTCCTTGGTCAGGTCATCCTCGACGGCGTCGATCGTGCGGCGGCCGATGTCGGTCCCGGCACCCACGACGTTCAGCAGTCCGACGACGGCCGCGAGGCTGGCGTCGACTTCGCTCGAGCCGATCCACTTCGCGAGATGACCGTCGGAGACAGCCTCACCCTTGAGGCGTGCCTCGGCAGCGGCTGCCGCGGCAGTCGCTGCCGAGGCCCGCGTCTCGTCTAGCACACCGAGTCCGAGCGCGGCACGCAGGCCTGCGACGATGCAGCCGAGGGTCGACCCGTGCCGGTGCATGGGGTGCTCCTCCCACCAGTCGTAGCATGGTCTATCCCACGAGGAGACGAGATAGTCGACGCTGAGCTCGACCGCAGTGCGCCACCGGCTGGGGTCGGCGCCGTGCCGGCCGACGTGTTCACCGACTGCCCAGAGCCAGGTGCCGTAGCCGTCGAGCTGGAAATCCCACCACTCATCGTCGCCCTCTCGACCGTCGAAGGTGAAGCGAGTCGGGAGCATGGCCTCGTCGGGCACCGGTCGGCCCGCTAAGGCTGCCTCCACGATGCGCTCCAGGTGGTCTGAGCGTGCCTCGAGGACTCGTGCGCACCAGTCGAAGAATTGCTCCGCGGATGCCGCCTCGCCCCAGCTCGACATCCCGTCGGCGATGAACGCGCCGTCTCGAAACCAGCTGTAGCCGACATAGGCCGAGAAGGTGGGGCTCGCCGGATAGGCGCCTTCCGGCGTCTGCAACGACGAGATCAGCGCCGCGCTCTGTTCAGCGAGCGCCGTAAGGCGGTGGTCATCCGTAGTGGGAGGCATGCGTGCGTCTCTCTGGGATAGATGGAAAAGGTTCAAGCGCAGCGCGGGGGTGTTCGGGACCGCGAGTGGCCTCTGGGTAGGTGGCAGGTCCGACCGGTTGGGGCCGGACCCGCCACCGCGAGATCAGCCGCCGATTGCGGCGTTGATGCGCTCCTCCGCCGACGCGAGCGCCTCTTCGACGCTCTTGCGGCCGGACTGCGCTTCGATCAGCTCCTCGGTCATGATGTCCTGCATCTCCTGCTGACCCTCGGCGACGACCGGGGGCAGTGCGACGTTCTCAAGGGAGTCGAAGACGGCCTGGCGGTTGTCGGGGTTGCCAAGAGTCAGGTAGCTTTCGAGCTTCGCGTCGTCGGAGATGGCGGGCAGCTCCCAGCCGGCTTCGAGACGCGTGTCCACCATGACATCGCTGGAAGTGAGGAACTCGGCGAACTTCGTCGCGGCCTCGCCGTTCTCGGACTGCGCCGAGACGCCGACCGCGTTGGAGAAGAGCGCGCTGGCCTGCTGTGTGTTGCCGGGTTCCACCGCGATGTCCCACCCGAACGGCACGTCAGCGAACGCGCCGAACATCCAGATGCCGGTGTAGAGCATGGCGAGCTTGCCCTCGGTGAACAGGTTGGTGTCGAAGTCGGGTGTGCCTTGTCCCTGTTCGATGGTCGGCATGACGGTTCCGCTCTTGCCGACGAGCCACTCGGCGGCCTCGACGCCCTCGGGCGTGTTGAAGGCGACCTTGGTTCCGGACTCGTCCAGGAAGCTGCCGCCGCTCTGCTCGAGCACCTTGTAGAACTCGTAGAAGCTCACCGGCTGATGGGCGCCCCAGACCCCGGCGGCCTCGTCGGTCAGCGTTTCGGCGGCGGACTCTACGTCGTCCCACGTCCAGCCGTCGGCGGGCGTCTCGAGACCGGCCGCCTCGAACATGTCCTTGTTGTAGAACATGACGACTGTCGAGAACGAGCTCGGCAGCGCGTACTGCGTGCCGTCGGTGGCGTACGCCTCCAGCACCGACTGCCGGTAGACCCCCGTATCCGATACCTCAAGCGGTGCCAGAACGCCGTTCGCCTGATACGACGCGTAGTTCGAGTACTCGACGTCGAACACATCCGACGCCGTGCCTGCGGCGAGGTCGGTCTGCAGCGCCGTCCCGTAGTCGGCATAGGGCAGCGTCGTGACATCGACGGTGATGCCTGGGTTCTCGTCCTCGAACGCGTCGACGATCGCCTGAAGGTTCTCTTCGTTGCCGCCGTTCGAGATGAAGTTCGTGTAGCTGATGGTGACGTCTCCGCCGTCATCTTCCGGTGTGCCGGCGGCGGAGCAGCCGCTCACGGCGAGGGCAGCGACGCCCAGGAAGCCGACAGTGGCTAATGCTGTGGTTCTCATGATGTTCCTGTCTTCCTTGATAGGTGTTGGGGTTGTATCTCGGGTACTGCGGAGCGGCTCACTTGAGCCCGGTGTTGGCCACGCCCTGGATGATGTAGCGCTGGGCGAAGAGGTAGAGCGCAAGCATCGGGAGGATGCTGACGACCGACCCGGCCATGACGATGTCCCACTGCGTCGTGAACTGGCCCTGCAGGCCGGCCAGAGCCACGGGGAGGGTCTGCAGCTCGGGAGCCCGCAGGATCACGAGGGGCCACAGGAAGCTGTTCCAGCTCCCCATGAACGCGAAGACCGCGAGCGTGGCGAGTGCGGGGCGGATATTGGGCAGGATCACGGACCAGAACACCCGGAAGTGGCCGGCACCGTCGAGCGTCGCGGCCTCGTCCAGCTCGAACGGGATCTGGTTCATCGCCTGTCGCAGCAGGAAGATGCCGAACGCGGCGGCGAAGGTCGGCAGCAACGCACCCAGATAGGTGTTGATGAGTCCGAGCGCCTTCATCTCCGCGAAAAGCGGCACGAGGAGCACCTGGAGGGGGATCATCATCGTCGCGAGATAGACACCGAAGACGGCGCTGCGGCCCCTGAAGGGCAGACGGCTGAACGCGTAGGCCGCCGTCGCGCTCGTGATCAACTGCACGAGCGTCGTGATCGTGGCGAGCAGCAGGCTATTCCCGACGACGCGTGCAAAGGGGAGCTGTGAGAAGAGCTGGTTGTAGGCCTCCAGCCCGGGGTCGGCCGGGATGAGCGAAGGAGCCGACGTGAGACCGGTTCCCGGGCTCAGCGAGGTGACGACCGTCCAGTAGAAGGGGAAGAACATAGCTAGCGCGCCGATGATGACGGCCGCGTGGAGCAGGATCGATCGCGTACGCGTGATCTCAGCCATAGTTGACCCACTTCCGCTGGCCGCGGATCTGCACGACGGTGACGGCGAGGATGACGACGAACAGGAGCCATGACAGGGCGGATGCCTCGCCGGCGGCGCCGTAGCGGAAGGTGAGGTCGTAGATCTGCTGGACGACGACCTGCGTCGCACCGCCCGGTCCCCCACCCGTCATCGCGTACACCTGGTCGAAGACCTGGAAGCCGTTGATGAGCGAGATCACGAGCACGAAGAAGGTGGCGGGTGACAGCAGCGGAAGGGTCACCGAAAAGAGGCGTCGCCACGGCCCGGCGCCGTCCACCTTCGATGCGTCGATCAGTTCGCGATCGATCGCCTGCAGACCCGCGAGCAGGATGACCATGACGAAGCCGATGTCCTTCCACGCGGACGCCAAGATGATGGAGGGCATCGCCCAGGCCGGATCCGTCCACCACCCGGGGCCGTCGATGCCGAAGAACCCCAGCACGGTGTTGACCACACCGTTGCTCGGGTTGAGCAGCCAACGCCACACGAGCGCGACGACGATCCAGCTCGTGACAACCGGCAGGAAGTAAACGCCTCTGAGGAACGTGCGGCCTTTGAGCGCCGTGTTGAGGGCGAGCGCGATGAGCAGACCGCCGACGTACACCAGCGGCAGGTACCCGACGATGTAGTAGATCGTGTGGAGGAAGACCTCTGCCGTCCGAGGGTCGGTCAGCAGGCTCGCGTAGTTGTCCAGGCCGACCCACGTCGCGGGGGTGAGCAGGTTCCACTCCGTCAGGCTGATCCACGCCGCCGCGATCATCGGGCCGATCACGAAGAGCGTGAGCGGGATGGCGCTCGGCAGCAGGAATGCGAGGACGGTGAGGGTGTAGCGCAGCTTGGTCGTGCGGCTCCGGCGAAAGGGGCGGCGGGCGGGGGGTGCCGCTTCCTGCTCCTCCAGGAGTATCGCGGAACCCGCGCGGGCCACCCCGGCCTGGCCGAGCGTACTCATGCCCGGCCTGCGTTCTCGACGAATCGTTCACGGATGAGCCGGCCCTGGTCGCCCGAGACGCCGTCATCGAACGGCGTCGCGAGGACGAGCGCTGCCGCACCTTGGGCCCACGAGTCGTCCTGCCAGGTCTCGATCTCGACCGCAATGCCCCGCCGGTGGGCGACGAGGTGTGAGCGGAACGCCGGTTCGAACCCGAACGACCAGTGGCTCCAGGCGGCCGTTCCCTCCCCGAGGATGATGACCAGCGCCGGGTCCACGAGGTGGACGACGCCCGCCAGCGTGCGCCCGAGCAGGTGTCCGGCACGGCCGAAGATCGCCACGGCATCCTTGTCGCCCGCATCGGCGGCCGCGCGCAGCACGTCGATTCCTGCCGACGGACCGACGACGCCCGCCTTGCGCGCTGAGTCGACGAGGGCAGCCTCACTGATGTGCGCCTCGAGGCAGCCCTCGTTGCCGCACCGGCAGCGGGGTCCGCCTTCCGAGACGGGCATGTGACCGACCTCGCCCACTCCCCCGGTCGACCCGCGCATAACGGCTCCCTCAATCGCCATGCCGGCTCCGATCCCGGTTCCGATCGTGACGACCAGGAAATTGTCGCGGCCGCGCCCCTTGCCATACAGGCGCTCCGCCACTGTGAGGGCGTTGACGTTGTTCTCCACGATGACCGGCAGGTCGAGTGCGGCGCGAAGCGACTCGCCCAGCGGGACGGAGTTCCAGCCGAGCTGAGGCGCCGTCACGATACCCGATCCGGGCTGATCGACGGAGCCGGGCACACCCACGCCGACACCGAGCATCGGAGCGCTGCCACCTCCGGAGAGGAAGTGCCGGATCCTCGTCACGAGATCCGTAAGGTAGGTGCTCGCGAGCGCGTCGAACGGCTCGCTGGCCGAGCGCAGCACGCGCCCGTCAAGACCCACCTCGACGAACGCCACGTGATCCGCGGTCACCTTCACCCCGACCGCCCGGCCGGCGGTTGCGGCAAGGCCGAGCATCCGGGCGGGACGACCACCGCTTGAGGGCGCTTGCTCGAGCTCTACGAGAAGACGCTCTGTCAGCAGGTCTTTCGTGAGCTGCGTCATCAGCGCCGGCGACATGTCGAGCGCACGAGCGAGCTCGGCGCGCGATGCCGGACCGGTGGCACCCAGGTGCGCCAGGATGGCGGACCGGTTCACGTCGGTACGGTGATTTGTCGGGCGGTTCACCATCGAAGGCCTCACTTAGTTCAGGACTAAATAAACTTTAGAACTAACTTTGCGAGAATGTCAAGCACCCGGCCCGAACGGTCTCCGGAGGAACCTCGGAACGGCGCTCATGGCCACGACGCTAGGCGTCAGGCCCCTGGCGCCAGGATCGCCTCAGCCCCCACCGCAGGCCTATCGAACACTCGCCTCGCCGGCCGGGTTTGGAGTGGGATGCGCGAGGGAGCGAATCCCTCCACAGCAAAGGCCGGATGATCGACCAGAATCGCCTTCTGACCTGCGGTTGCAAGGGAACCGAGAAGGCCGGAAGCCGGCGCGCGCCACCGAACTTGCGAACAGAAAGTGTTCGCAAATCGAGCCTCGCGAAAACGGAATTATCGCTTGATCTGGGCTTTTTTCTGGCGGAGACGGAGGGATTTGAACCCTCGGTCCCCTTGCGAGGACTCCACCTTAGCAGGGTGGTGCACTAGGCCGGACTATGCGACGTCTCCAGGCGCCGACCCCAAGATCGGGCGCTCCCTGCAAGCATAACGCCTCTGGCGAGCAGGCACGAACCGGGCGCTTTCAGGTGGTCGGCTTCCGACAGGCGGGACGCGGCCGTCGACATGTGCTCGTCGTCGCACGCGGGGCAGACGGCGATCGGGAGACGATCGCGGACGCGACCCGGAGGGATGCTCAGCCCGAGGTCGACCTGCGGACGACGAGCTCGGGCCGGAACCGCACGTTGCGGTCGTACTCGCCGTCTGGATCGTCGATCGAGCGCAGCAGGAGGTCGACGGCGGTGTGACCGATGAGACGCGCGGGCTGGCGGATGGAGCTCAGCGGGACGACCGCGGCCTCCGCGAAGTCGATGTCGTCGTAGCCGATCAGGGCGAGATCCTCGGGCACCCGGAGCGTGCCGTCCATCGTCACGGCCTGCAGCAGGCCGACGGCGAGCAGGTCGTTGGCGGCGAAGAGCGCATCGGGCCGGGCGCCGGCCGGACGAACGACGATCTGCTCGCCCGCCGCGCGGCCGTTCAGCACGGTCAGCGCGGGCATCTCGATGACCTCGAGGGTCGCGTCGGCGACCTCACCCACCGCCCGGCGCGCGCCCGCGAGACGATGAGCCACCTGCGCCAGAGCGGACGGGCCCCCGACGAACACGATCCGGCGCCGTCCGATCTCGAGCAGGTGCCGCACTGCCAGGTACCCGCCCTCGACGTCGTCGACCGACACCGAGCAATAGCCGCTCCCGGGGATCTCGTGATCGACCAGCACCACCGGCGTGCCCGCCGCCTGCATGCGGCGCAGCTTCTCGGCGTCGTCCGACGCCGGCGTGATCAGCACGCCGTTCACGCGCTGCTCGCGGAACAGGTCCAGGTACCCGTCCTCACGCACAGGATCCTCGTCGCTGTTGCCGAGGAGCACAGACAGCCGGTCTTCGTCGGCGCGCGCCGCGGCACCCCTGGCGACGTCCGCGAAGAACGGGTTGCCTGCATCGAGGACGATCAGCCCGATGCTGCGGCTGCGCCCCGCACGGAGCTGGCGCGCCGCGTCGTTGCGCACGAATCCGAGCTGCTCGATCGCATCGTGCACGCGGCGGACGGTTCCGTCGGCCACCTTGTCGGGCCGGTTCAGCACGTTCGAGACGGTTCCGACCGACACACCCGCCGTCGCGGCGACCTCTCGCACACTCACTGCCACCCGCTGGACCTCTTCCCACGCAATGCCGCGAGTGTACCCGCTCACAGACGCGCGCTCACGGCGGGCGCGCTCACGCTGATCACGAGGCCCGCTGAACTGACAGATCCCGCGCGAGCCACCACGCCTGTGCGTACGTCTCATGCGGGATCTGTCGGTCGAGCGCAGGCGGCGCGGGGTCACGCGCCGGCGCCGCGGCGCGCGGCGCTACGCGATCGCTGCGGCGACCCTCACCGTGTCCGCAGAGGCTCCGCCGCAGCATCCGGAAGCCCCCGGGGCCGCCGAGCCGAGCAGATCCGTCCGTCCTTCGGCTTCGATCGGCGAAGCGGTGCTGACCGTGCTGCAGCAGCTCGCAGCCTGAGTGGTCTGAGTGTTCTCCATGGGTTTTCCTTCCTTAGGGGTTCAGGACCTGACGAGGCGGGCGATCGCGGCGGACGCCTCCTCGAGCTTGTCGGCGCCGATCTGGCCGCCCTCGCGGACGGCGTCGGCGAGGCAGTGGGCGAGGTGGTCCTTGAGCAGGCCGAGCGCGACGTTCTCCAGCGCCGACGTGATCGCACTGATCTGGGTGAGCACGTCGATGCAGTACGTGTCGTCCTCGATCATCCGCTGGATGCCGCGGGCCTGGCCCTCGATCCGCTTCATCCGGTTGAGGTAGCGGTCCTTGTCCTGCACGTAGCCGTGCTGGTTCTGCTCGCAGACCGACTCCGCGTGGGGCTCGACGGTCGTCATGAGTTCACCGCTTTCGTCTTGGAGGTGCTGAGACTCCGGAACCCGCGCAGGCGCAGGCTGTTGCCGACCACGAACACGCTCGAGAACGCCATCGCGGCTCCTGCCAGCATCGGGTTGAGCATGCCGAGCGCGGCGATCGGGATCGCGGCCACGTTGTACGCGAACGCCCAGAACAGGTTCGCCTTGATCGTGCCGAGGGTCCGACGGGACAGCCGGATGGCGTCGGCGGCGGCCCGCAGGTCGCCGCGCACCAGGGTGATGTCGGATGCCTCGATCGCGACGTCGGCGCCGGTGCCCATCGCGAGGCCGAGGTCGGCCTGGGCGAGAGCGGGTGCGTCGTTGACGCCGTCGCCGACCATGGCCACGACCTTGCCCTCGCTCTGCAGGCGGGAGACGACATCGACCTTGTCCTGCGGCAGCACCTCGGCGATGACCTCGTCGATGCCCACCTCGGCCGCGATCCGCCGGGCGACGGCCTCGTTGTCGCCGGTGAGGAGCACCGGCGTGAGCCCGAGGGCCTTCAGCTGCGCGATCGCCTCGGCGCTGGTGGGCTTGACGGTGTCGGCCACGACGAGGATGCCGCGCGCTGCGCCATCCCAGCCGACGGCGACGACGGTCTTGCCCTCGGCCTCCGCCCCGGCCTTGGCCGAGGCGGTCTCGGCGCTCAGGCGCATGGCCCAGTCGGCGAGCAGCGACTCCCGGCCGACCACGATCGCGTGGCCGTCGACGATGCCCTGCACGCCCTTGCCCTCGATGTTCTGGAAATCCTCGATCTCCGGCAGCGGGCTCGCTGCGGCGGCCGCCTTCGCGATGGCCTGGGCGATCGGATGCTCGGAGGCGTGCTCCGCAGCGCCGGCCAGCCGCAGCAGCTCGTCGCGGTCGACGCCGGGCTCGGCGACGACATCGACCAGCGTCATCCGCCCGCTCGTGACGGTGCCGGTCTTGTCGAGCACGACGGTGTCGACGCGGCGGGTGGACTCCAGCACTTCCGGCCCCTTGATCAGGATGCCGAGCTGGGCGCCGCGTCCGGTGCCGACGAGCAGGGCGGTGGGCGTCGCGAGGCCGAGCGCGCACGGGCAGGCGATCACGAGCACGGCGACCGCGGCGGTGAAGGCGACGGCGGCGGGGAACCCGGCGCCGAGCCAGGCGCCGAGGGTCGCGACCGCGATCGCGATGACGATCGGCACGAACACCCCGGAGATGCGGTCGGCGAGCCGCTGCGCCTCGGCCTTGCCGCTCTGGGCGTCCTCGACGAGCTTCGCCATCTGCGCGAGCTGCGTGTCGGCGCCGATCCGCGTCGCGCGGACCACCAGCCGGCCGCCGGCGTTGACGGTGGCGCCCGTGACGGCGTCCCCCTCGCCGACCTCGACCGGCACCGACTCGCCCGTGAGCATGGAGGCATCCACCGCCGAGGTGCCGGAGACCACGACGCCGTCAGTGGCGATCTTCTCCCCCGGGCGGACGACGAACTCGTCGCCGACCCGCAGGTCACCGGTCGGGATCCTGACCTCGACGCCGTCGCGGAGCACCGCGACCTCCTTCGCGCCGAGTTCGAGCAGCGCGCGCAGCGCCGCTCCCGCCTGGCGCTTGGACCGCTTCTCGAAGTAGCGGCCGGCGAGGATGAACATGGTCACCCCGGCGCCGACCTCGAGGTAGATGTTCGAGGCGCCGTCCGACGGCCCGATCGCGAGCGAGAACGGATGCGTCATCCCCGGCTCGCCCGCAGTGCCGAAGAACAGCGCGTACAGCGACCACAGCAGCGCCGCGGCGGTGCCCATCGAGATCAGCGTGTCCATGGTGGCGGCCCCGTGACGGAGGTTCAGCCACGCGGCACGGTGGAACGGCCAGGCGCCCCAGAGGATCACGGGTGCGGCGAGCGCGAGCGACGCCCACTGCCAGTAGGTGAACTGCAGCGCGGGGATCATCGCCATCGCGATCACCGGGAGAGTGAGCACGACCGAGCCGATCAGCCGCTGGCGCAGCGAGACGAGCTCGAGGTCGGGCTGCTCGGCATCCGCCCCCGAGTCGCCGGATCCGGCTGGCTGCTTGGGCAGCGCGGCCGTGTACCCGGTCTTCTCGACCTCGGCGATGATCAGCGCGGGGTCGTAGCCGTCGGGCACCGTGACCCGCGCCTTCTCGGTCGCGTAGTTCACGCTCGCCTGCACGCCGTCGAGCCTGTTCAGCTTCCGCTCGATGCGGTTCGCGCAGGAGGCGCAGGTCATCCCGCCGATCTCCAGCTCGATGCCCGTCCCGCCGGCGTGCGTCGCCGTGCTGCTCATGTCCTTCTTCTTCCTGTTGCTGGGTGCCGGGAGACGACGGATGCCGTCAGTGCGCGTGCGCGGCGGATGCCGCATCGACGACGAACGGCGCGGTGCGCACCTGGCCATCGATCTGGAAGTCGAGGTACAGCAGGTACCGTCCGGCGGTCGGCGCCTGCGCCACGAAGGCGATGTCCGGGCCTCCGGTCTCGCCGTCCGCGGGCTCTGCTCCCTCCGGGTGCACGTGCAGGTACGCAAGGTCGCCCTGACGCAGCGCGACCAGGTGCCCGAAGGCGCCCAGGTACGGCTCCAGCGTCGTGACGGGCTGGCCGTCGCGCGAGACCGACAGGGTCAGTTCGCTCGCGGAGCCGGCGACGATCTCGCCCTCGAGCGACACCGTGTAGCCGTCGACCTGCGCGGTCGTCGCGGACTGCGGCACGATCGCCGCATAGGAGCCCGCGACCTCGACCGTACGGGTCAGCGTGAGGCCGTCGGCGCCCTCGGCCGTGAAGTCGGCGTAGACGCGGTAGCTGCCAGCATCCGTCCACTGCCACGGCAGCGACCAGACGCCGGTCTTCACGTCGAGGACGGGGTGCACATGCTGGAAGCGCGACCCGTCGGAGCGCACCACGATCAGGTGCAGGTCCTTGTCGTGCTCCGTGACGTACTCCGTGACGGGATCCCCGTGATCGTCCAGGATACGGAAGGCCAGCGTGCCCGCCTCACTGACCGAGGCGGGCGCCTCGACCTCTGACAGCGTGTATCCGGCTGCGCTCAGCGAGAGACCCTTCAGGTCGGCGCCTCCGTGCGCGGCGTCGTCGTGTGCAGCCGTCTCCGGCGCCTCGTCGTGTCCGTGCCCGTTCATCTCACTGCTCTCCTGTCCTGCCTCAGCCGGTCGCTCGGGGGCGACGAGCGCGGCGAGCCCGAAGGCCGCGCCGAACGCGACCACGAGCCCTGCGCCGTAGACGCCGAGGCGCCCGCCCGCGTTCATCAGACCCGCACCGCCGAGTAGCCCGCTTCCTGCACGGCCGCGATCACGCTGGCGTCGTCGACGTCCGAGCCGGACACGACGAGCCTGCCGCTCTGCGCGCTCACCTGGATCTCGTCGACCCCGCCGAGGCCTTCAACCTCTTCGCGCACCGACATCTCGCAGTGCCCGCAGGTCATTCCGGTCACCTTGTACTCGCTGACAGCCATCATCCGATCCTTCCCGTCTTGAATACCCTATCGGGGTATCTCGATGACAATAACGATATACCCCAGTGGGGTATTCCGGCAACTTCTGACGACTTCGAGATCAGCGCCCGACGACGCCTGCTTTAGGATTGCCTTACCTCCTCATCCGATCGAAGGGCTCGTCTCCATGCCTGCGCACGTCCGTCACGCGACCCTGGCCGTCCTCGCGGGGTCCGCCCTGCTCCTTTCCGGCTGCGCCGCAGGTTCCGAGGGCGACGGCGGCGACGCCGATGCGCTCGTGGTCTACAACGCGCAGCACGAGGAGCTCACCCAGGAGTGGGCAGACGCGTTCACCAAGAAGACCGGCATCGAGGTCGTGCTCCGCAACGGCGACGACAGCGAGCTCGGCAACCAGCTCGTGCAGGAGGGCGCGGCATCCAAGGCCGACGTGTTCCTCACCGAGAACTCCCCCGCGATGTCGCTGGTCGAGGAGGCGGGGCTCTTCGCACCCGTCGATGAGGAGACCCTTGCTCTCGTGCCGGAGGCGTATCGCCCGGCATCCGGGGCATGGACCGGAATCGCCGCACGTTCGACCGTCGTCGTCTACAACCCCGACCTGATCTCCGAGGCCGAGCTGCCCGCGTCGCTCCTCGACCTCGCGGATCCCGAGTGGAAGGGCCGCTGGGGCGCCGCCCCGGCCAAGGCCGATTTCCAGGCCATCGTCTCCGCCGTGCTCGAGACGCAGGGCGAGGACGGCGCCCGCGACTGGCTCGAGGGCATGGCCGAGAACGCCACCGAGTACCGCAACAACATCGTCACGATGAAGGCGGTCAACGCGGGCGAGGTGCCCGTCGGCGTCATCTACCACTACTACTGGTACCGCGATCAGGATGCCGCGGCAGAGGACAGCGGCAACACGAAGCTGCACTACTTCGGCAACCAGGACCCGGGTGCCTTCGTGAGCGTCTCCGGCGGCGGAGTGCTGAAGAACGCCCAGCACCCGGACGAGGCGCAGCAGTTCCTCGCCTTCATCGCCGGGGAGCAGGGCCAGAAGATCCTCGGCGAGGGCTACAGCTTCGAGTACCCGGTCGCGTCCGGCATCCCGGCCAAGTCCGAGCTGCCGCCCCTGGACAGCCTGAACGCACCCGTGATCGACCCGTCGACGCTGAACGGGCCGCAGGTCATCGATCTCATGACGGAAGCCGGACTCCTCTGAGCAGACGCGCGACCCTGGCACCGGTCGCCGCGACGCGTAGGCGTCGCGCTCCCGGGGGCCTCGTCGCGCTCGTCGCCGTGCTCACGGCCGGCGCGCTCGTCCCGGTGGGCTACGTCGTGCACGCCGCGATCGCGATGGGATGGACCGAGATCGCGACGCTCGTGATCCGCCCCAAGGTCGGCGAGCTGCTCGTCAACACGGCGCTGCTCGTCGTGATCGGGGTGCCGGCCGCCGTCGTGCTCGGCGTGGGCGCCGCGTGGCTCGTCGAGCGCACCGCGTTGCCCGCACGGCGGGTGTTCGCGGTCGCATTCGCTGCGCCGCTCGCGATCCCGGCCTTCGTGGCGAGCTACGGCTGGGCGAGCGCCATCCCGTCGATCAACGGGCTCTGGGGCGGGCTGCTGGTCGCCGTGCTCGCGTACTTCCCGCTCGTGTATCTCCCCGCGATGGCGGCCATCCGCGGACTCGATCCGGCGCTCGAGGAGTCGGCCCGCGCACTCGGGCTCGGCTCCTGGATGGTCTTCTTCCGCGTGGTGCTGCCCCAACTGCGCCTCGCCGTCCTCGGCGGCGCGCTCATCGTCGCGCTGCACCTCCTCTCCGAGTACGGCGCCTTCGCGTTCCTCCGGTTCGACACCTTCACCACCGCGATCGTGGTGGCGTATCAGGCGACGTTCGCCGGCCCGAACGCCGCCGCACTCGGGATCGTGCTGGTCCTGCTCTGCCTCGTGCTGCTCGGTGCCGAGTCCCTGGCCCGCGGCCGCTCCCGCTATGCGCGCGTGGGGGGCGGCTCACCGCATCCGCCGGCCCGACTGGCACTGGGCAGAGCCTCGTGGCTCGCGGTCACGGCCTCGATCGCCCTGCTCGCGGCGGCGATCGTCGTTCCGCTCGCGAGCGTCGTGCGCTGGCTGCTCCGCGCGGATGCCGCGGAGTTCGGCGCCCTGGCCTCGGCGACGGGACAGACCTTCGGCCTCGCCGTCGCCGGAGCGCTGTGCGCCGTGCTCGTCGCGCTGCCGATCGCCTGGTTGTCGGTGCGCCACTCCGGCCGCCTCGCCCGCGCACTCGAGGGCGCGGCCTACCTGGCGAGCAGCCTGCCGGCGATCATCGTCGCCCTCGCGCTCGTCGGTACCACCCTTGCCGTCGCGCCGGCGCTGTACCAGACCGCTTTCACGGTGGTCGCGGCGTACGTCGTGATCTTCCTGCCGCGGGCACTGGTGCCGCTGAGAGCAGGGCTCGCCCAGGTGCCCGAATCCCTCGAGGAGGCGGCTCGGTCTCTCGGCGTCGCCCCGTTCCGGGCACGCCTGCGGGTGACGCTGCCGCTGCTGCTCCCCGCGATCGGCGCCGGCGCCGCTCTCGTCGCGCTGGGTGCGGCGAACGAGCTGACCGCGACCCTGCTGCTCGCACCCACCGGCACCCGCACTGTCGCGACCAGCTTCTGGTCTGCGGCATCCTCACTCGACTACCCCGCCGCCGCCCCGTACGCGCTGGTGCTGATGCTGCTCTCGATCCCGGCGGTCGCCCTGATGTTCGCCCACGCAACCGGACGGAGTCTCCGATGACGCTCACTCTCAGGGGGATCTCCAAGGCGTTCGGCGGCACGGAGGTGCTCCGCGAGGTCGCCCTCGAGGTGGCCGACTCCACGCGCCTGGCACTGGTCGGCTCCTCCGGAAGCGGCAAGAGCACGCTGCTGCGCCTGATCGCCGGATTCGAGCAGCCGGATGCCGGCACGATCGCGCTCGACGGCCGGGAGCTCTCCGGGCCGCACTCTGCGGTGCCCGCCCATCGCCGGGGCATCGGCTACGTCGCGCAGGACGGCGCCCTGTTTCCGCATCTCTCGGTCGCGCGCAACATCGCGTTCGGCCTGCCCCGCGCTGCTCGGACCGTCGCGCGGGTGCGCGAGCTGATGGAGCTCGCCTCGCTGGATCCGGCACTCACCGCGCGGATGCCGCACGAGCTCTCCGGCGGGCAGCAGCAGCGGGTCGCGCTCGCCAGGGCCCTCGCCCAGCGCCCGAAGGTGATCCTGCTCGACGAGCCGTTCAGCGCACTGGACACGGGGCTGCGGGCGCACACCCGGCGCTCGGTGATCGATGTGCTCGAGCGCAGCGGCGTGACGGCGGTGCTCGTGACGCACGACCAGGAGGAGGCGCTGTCGTTCGGCCAGCAGGTCGGCGTGCTCGCCGGCGGCCGCCTGGTGCAGGCGGGCGAGCCCTCGGCGGTGTTCGACGCGCCCGTCGACGCGGGAGTGGCCGCGTTCCTCGGTGAGGTCGTGGTCGTGCCCGCGGAGCGCGCGGGCGACGCCGTCGACTGCGCCTTCGGGCGTCTCCCGGTGCGGCACGACCTCAGCCGCGGCTCCGCCGGCGTCGTCGCGATGCTGCGGCCGGATCAGCTGCGCGTGGCTCCGGCGACCGACGGCGAGGCCGACGCCGCTGCGCATGCTCGCGTGCTCGAGATCCGCACGACGGGCGCGGTGGCGGAGCTCACTCTGAGGCTCGGTGACGCCGAGGTGACCCATCGGGTGCCAGGGCGGGCGGCGGCCCGGTTCACGATCGGCGGCCGGGCGCACGTGTCGGTCGACGGCGGCGCCGTGCTGTATCCCGCGGAGCCCGCCGGGGATTCCGGCCCCAGCTGGGCTGCCGGGGATGCATCTCGTCGGTCCGAGGCCGACGGACCAGCCGAAAGCACCCGCACGCCTTGAAATCGCCCCGCCGCGGCCCTGGCCGGGCGCCGCCCGATGTCAGGCGACGGCGACCCGGCCCGACCGCAGTCGGGCAAGGCGGCTGCTCGCGAACGCGTGCACGCGCCAGGCGGCGATGCCCACGGCGAGCGAGAGGAGCGTGCCGAGCCACGGTGCGCTCTGCTCGAACGGCGGGTACACCTGCCAGTGCGTGAGGTAGATGAACATCGACGCGCCGGCCAGGGTGGCGATCGCCGGCACGAACAGTCGCGGCATCCGGATGGTCGGCAGCCAGATCAGGAGCAGGATGCCGGCGGCGACGATGCCCTCGCGCAGCGGGTCGCCGAAGAACCCGAACGCGCTGGCGACGGCGATCGCAGAGACCAGCCACCGGCGGGCCGTGGTGTCCGCACGGGCGACGAGCCAGCCCAGCGCGATCAGCCACACCACGACAGGAGCGGCGTACCGCTCCACGTGCTCGGCGTGCAGGCCGGACAGCGCGAAGCGCACGGCGAGCGCGATCGCGAGCCCCGCGAGCGCGAAGCCGAACGGCGCACGCCGCTCGAGCCGGTCTACGCACCGCACGGCGAACAGCGCCGCGAGCCCGAGCAGGCTCCAGATCGCCGCCTCCAGGAACCAGAACTGCCACTGCTCGTTCCACCGCCCGTCGCCGGGGACCAGGTTGTTCACGAGCAGGGCCGTCGTCGGGCTGTACTGGGCCGTGACGAGTGCGACCGCGCCGATCCAGAGCACCGCGGGCACCGCGATCTGCAGGGCGCTGCGGACGAGCCGCCGCACCCGCGTCGATCCGGGCACCGGGGCCAGCTGGAACCTCGCCAGGTTGTACCCGGCCACCGCGAGCAGCAGGTGGGCGCCGCCCTTCATCATGAACAGGTCGGCATGCGTGCCCACGATCAGTACGATCGCGATCGCGCGGAGCACGGCGGGGGTCTCCATGCGCACCAGGCGGCGGGTCGGCGGAGTCGGTCGGCCGGCCTTCCCGGCATCCGAGTTCCCCGACGGCGCGGCGGCGTCGCGGGAGGGAGTCGCCAGAGCCGCGAGCTCGCGCACCGTGAGTGTCGGCCAGTCGCGCGGGAGCGCGCCCAGCAGAGACTCGAGGCGCAGCGACACCTCGATGTAGCTGAGGGAGTCGCCGCCGAGTCCGGAGAACGAGTCGTCGAGCCCGACATCCGGGCGGGCGAGCAGAGTGACGAACAGCTCGCGCACCATGTCGGGCGTCGGCGCGTTCTGCGAGCGCCGTGCGGATGCCGTCGCAGACTCGGCCGCCGAGCGGTCCTGCAGCTCGGCGAACCGGACGAGGGCCGCGTTGTCGGGCTTCCCGCTTGAGGTTCGGGGGAACTCGCTCACGGCGTACGCGCCGATGACGTGGGCCGGGATTCCGAGCAGCGTGGCGGCGCGTTCACGGGCACGCTGCGCGGTGCGCTCCGAGGTGGCGAACAGCAGCAGCCGCTCGCCGGCGCTCCCGGCGCGCGCGTCGATGCCCTCCTCGGCGAGGAGCAGCTCGACGCGGTCGAGGTCGAGGCGGAGCCCGAAGACCTTCACGAACCGGTTCATCCGGCCGACGATCTCGTGGAGTCCGTCTTCACGGAGGCGCGCGACGTCGCCGGTGCGCAGCTCGTGCACAGTGCGGTCGAGCGCGAAGTCCTCCGGCGTCTCGGCGTAGCCGAGCATCACGTTGGGCCCTTCGTAGACCAGTTCGCCCGTGCTTCCGGGCGCAGCATCCGCTCCGTCTCCCGCGTCGATCCGGAACGAGCCGCCGGGGATGGGGATGCCGATCGCGCCGGCCGAGGTCACAGCGAGCTCGGGCGGGAGATAGGCCATGCGCGCGGTGGCCTCGGTCTGGCCGTACATGACGAAGAGGTCGAACCCGCGCTCCTCGCCGAGGCGGGCGATGCGCCGCACCGCCTCCGGCGCGAGCCGGCCGCCTGCCTGCGTGAGATAGCGGAGGCTCGGCAGATCGCGCCCGGCGAAGCCACCGGCCTCGAGCAGCTCGAACGTGTACGGGACTCCTGCGAACGACGTGATCCGGTGCGCGGCGGCCTCGGACCAGAACTGCTCGTCGGCGACGGAGCGATCGGTGAGCAGCAGGCTCGCACCGGCGAGCAGGTGGCTGTTCACGACCGAGAGCCCGTAGCAGTACTGCAGCGGGAGCGTGGTGGCGGCCCGGTCGGCCGGCCCGAGACGCAGGTACTCGGCGATGGCCGCGGCGTTGCTGCGCAGGTTCTCGCCGGACAGCCTGACCAGCTTCGGCGAACCGGTCGACCCCGAGGTGCTGGCGAGCATCGCGAGCTCGGGGTGGAACTCGTGCCGACCGCCGGACCGGCGCTCCTCGAGCGCCCAGTCGCCTGTCGCGTCGTGCGCGATGACATCGGGATCGAAGCGCGCGGCGAGCGATGCCCGGTGGGCGAGGCTCGCCTCGTCGTCGCCACCCGCGACGAGCAGCACCGGGTGTCCTCCCTCGAGTGCGGCGAGGTAGGTGACGATCGGCTCGAGCGCGTTGGCCGCCTCGATCATGACAAGCCGGCGAGTCTCGCCGAGGAACTCTGCGCGCTCGGCGACACGATCCGAGAGGTCGGCATAGGTGAGCGGGATGCCGTCGACGACGAGCGCGGTCGCGTCGGGGCGACCGCCGAGCAGGGAGAGACCACGGGTGAGCGGCTTCGGGAGCATGGCTGCTGATGCTTTCGGGGGTGAACAGCGCTTCGAGCAAAGCAAGGTAAGCATAACCTAAAGCGGATGCGGCTCCCTGAAGATGTCGGAGTGCTACCCCGGCTCGGACCGCCCCTCAGCGCGGAATGCGCTCACGAGCCGACGGCAAGTCGGGGAACCGACCGCCGAGCTCTGTCTGGTACCAGTAGGCGGTCGTCGCGATGTCATCGGTGCGTTCGAAGAGCCCGTGGTCCCAAGTGCCGATCTGCTGCACCGTGACCTTGAGCCGCTCGTGGAAGTAGATCGGGTCGGGCAGGTGCCAGCGGTACACCGCGTGCATCGGAAGCATGGGCGTCCAGAACTCGGAGGCCTTCGTCTCGTCTTTCCCGCTCGCGAACGGGTACCCGAAGTACGGCGCGCTGAACCTGATCGGCTGCGGCTCCGGCTCGGCGCGCAGAGCATCCTGGAACGCCCACGCCCCGCCCGCATAGTCCTCCAGGCCGGTGCTGCACAGGGTCGGCAGGTCGCTGTCATCGTCCACGAAGAATTTCACCTCGCCCTCACCCCACCAGTAGCGCTGGAGCGAGGCGAGGGCCACGTACGTTCCGATGTAGGTTCCGGTGCCTTCGACGCCGTCGAGGATCACGTGGTCCTCGCCGAGAGCGGTGGTCCCGTTGCTCCGTCTCCACTGGGCGTGGAAGTATCCGGGCCAGTCGTCGAAGTCGTCTCCGGTCGTGTAATCGATCTGGAAGAAGACGTGCCCGATCGCGGCGCCATGCTCGCTCGCGATCTCGATGCGCGCTCCGGTCCGGAACGGCATCGGGAAGTAGGAATTCATGCCGCCGGTCGGCGCGACCACGATCGGCTCCGAGGTCACGAGCGCACGCTGCCCGAACCCGTTGCAGAAGAAGTCGCCGAGTGGCACCTCCACCTGCGGATGCGGGGCACCGTCCCAGTACGCCCGGAGTACGAGGTCGCGGAGCACGAAGGGCCCTGCCGCGGTGCGATCGGTCACGGTCATCCAGATGTGCCGGATGACACCAGGACCGTCGATGTCGGCCAGCGTCAGCGTCGCCCCGGCCGGGAGCTCGTACCACGCGCTGCCCTTGCGTCCGGGGCCGAGGTTCGAGCTCGCGGAGCCCGCTGCGCCGGCCTGGCCCCTCGGGTTCTCGGCGTTGATCGCGCGGCTGCGCAGCTTCCCGTCATTGCGCAGACGGTTCCATTGCGTGAGCATTCTCTCTCTTTTCTCTGTGGTTCTGAAAGGGTGGATCGCGGTCATTTCACCGCGCCGGCGGAGACGCCGCGGCTGATGGTCCGCTGGAAGAGGAAGAAGAAGACGACCGTCGGCAGCAGCGACAGGAGCGACCCGGCGTTGATCACGGTGATGTCGATCGAATGCTGCCCGCGCAGGGTGGACAGGGCGATCGGAACGGTCTGCGAGGCGGGATCGGACAGCAGGATCAGGGGGATGTAGAACTCGTTCCAGCTCCAGATGAAGATGAAGACGACAAGCACCGAGAGGGTCGGCCGCACGATCGGGAAGACGACCTGCCACAGGATCCGCCAGCGCCCCGCGCCGTCGATCGCCGCGGCCTCCAGCAGCGCCCTCGGGAACGTCGACATGACGCTGGACAGGATGTACGTGCCGAATGCCGCGTACAGCAGGGTGAACACGATGACGATCGACCAGATCGTGTTGAGCGTCTTCGTCGCCTGAGCGCCGTAGAACAGCGGGTAGATGAGAGCCTCATGTGGGATCATCGTCGCGATCAGGAGGATGGCGGTGATGGCGGTGTTCGCCCTGATCCGGCCGATCCCGATCGCGTACGAGGCCAGCAGGGCGAGGCCGGTGCCGGCGAAGGCGATCACCGCCGAACTGAGGATCGAGTTCCACAGCGCCCGCGGGAAGTCGACGCGCTGCAGATAGCTGGCGAAGGCGTCGAACGTGAACGTCGTGGGCCAGGCGAGCGGGCCATGCGTGGAGTAGTCGGCACCGGTCTTGAACGCGTTGAGCGCGAGCAGCAGGAACGGCGACGCCATCGCAACCGCGACCGCGATCGCGAGACCCAGCATCAGCCAGTTCATCGGCGTGCGCCGGACGCGCCTGCTCTCGGCATCAGGCATGCGGGAGCTCGTGCCTGCGGAGGTGATGACAGCGCGGGTGGTGCTCACGATCGGCCCTCATTCCGGTTATCGCGGTGCTGCCACCACAGCATCACCGCAGCGACGATGAAGATCACGACCGACATCACGGTGGCGATCGCCGAGCCGTACCCCACACGGGACAGCTCGAAGAAGTTCCGGTAGGCGTAGTACGACGGGACGATCGTGGACTCCTCCGGACCGCCGCCTGTCAGGATCAGGACGGGGGCGAAGACCTTGAGCGCCGCGATCGTCGCGGTCAGCACGACGACGAAGATCTCCGGACGGATCTGCGGGACCGTGATGGCCTCGAAGCGCCGCCACCAGCCGGCTCCATCGAGCTCGGCCGCCTCGTAGAGCTCAGGATCGACGCGTTGCAGCGCAGACATGAAGATCACCACCGGGTAGCCGATCTGCAACCAGATGAGCATGAGCATGACGCCGAAGATCGCCAGGCGGGAGTCGCCCAGCCAGTCGGGCAGGCTCGAGGTCCCGACCGACTTGAGGAACAGGTTGATGGAGCCGTTCTGGGTGTCGAGGATCCAGGCCCACAGAAAGCCCGCGACCGCGATGGGCAGCACCTGCGGCAGGTAGTACGTCGCGCGCAGCACGGAGATGACGTTGTCGCCGAACCTGCGGCCGAGGTAGTCGAACAGCAGGGCGGCGAGCAGGATCCCGATGATGGTCGGGACGACGGTGATCGCCACGATCATCGCTAAGGTGTTCTGGAACGAGCGCCAGAAGGAGTCGTCCGTGAAGAGGTCCGTGTAGTTCTCGAGCCCTGCCCAGCGCATCGGAGCGAGGCCGCCTTTCCAATGGAACAGGCTCGTGTAGATGTTCATCGCGAACGGAACGGCGACGACGGCGAGAAAGCCGCCTGCCAGCGGGAGCAGATAGAGCCAGTACGTGCCGCGCCGCTCCAGTGCACGGCGTCTGACGGATGTCGTCGACATCGAGGTCTCCTTCGGAATGGGTCTCAGCGAGTGTGCGGGGCCGCCGTTCATCCGGCGGCCCCACGGGCGATCAGCCTGCGAGCGCGGCTTCGCGGCCCTCGTCGTAGAACTTCTGCAGGTCTTCCGTGTACTCGTCGGCGGTCTCATTGCCATTCGCCGTCGCCTGCATGTGCGACTGGATGAAATCGAGGAAGCCGGGTACCGGGTAGTCCGGGTAGAACGCCAGCGTGTCCGCCTCGACGAGCTCGTTGAACCGCTCGGTGTACTCGCGGGTCAGTTCGTCCTCGATGCTCGATGCATCGCCGGCGAGGGGAAGACCGCCGAGCTGGCCGATCTTGTTCTGGACCTCTTCGCTGAGGGTGATGTCGATCCAGTCGTAGGCCAGCTCCTTGTTCTTCGCGTTCGCGGGAACGCCCCACAGGTGGCCGCTGGAACCCATCTGCATGTGCGCGCCCGGCAGGGTGAAGTAGTCCCACTCGAAGGTCGCCTGCTCGCGGATACGGAAGAACTCACCCTGGTTCCAGATCAGCATCGCCTTCTCCCCGCTGAGGAAGTTGACGGTCGCCTGCTCGAAGTTCAGGCCGCCGAGCTGCTCGCCGACATAGCCCTTGTCGATCCATTGCTGGAAGCGGTCGGCGCCGGTCTTCCAGGGCGCCTTCGAGAAGTCGACCGGCTCGCGCAGGAACATGAAGTCGTCGATGGCGGTGCGATCGGCCTCGGCGGCGACCAGGGAGTACCAGATCCACATCTGGTTGAAGCCCTGACTGGTGGATGCCGATGACGAGATCGGTGTGACGCCGGCGGCGAGGAGCTTGTCCATCGCCGCCTCGAACTCATCGAGATTCGTCGGCTCCGCAGTGATTCCCGCCTGTGCGAAGAGGTCCTTGTTGTAGTAGAACATCACGTACTCGCCGATGTTGGGGACCCCGTACCAGTCGCCCGAGCCGGCGAGTCCTTTCTCGTCGTACTGGGCGAAGGCCTGCATCGAGCCCTTCACCTTCTCGTCCCAGCCGTACTTCTCGACCTGCTCGGTGAGCGGGCTGAGCAACCCCTGCCCGGCGAGCTGGCCGCCGTCGGCGTTGCCCTTGTTGAACTCGATCACGTCGGGGACGTCGTCGCCGGTGAGAGTGATCTTCGCGTTCTGCCGCATCGCGTCGAAGCTCGTGGTCTGGAAGTCGACCTTCACATCGGGATGCTTCTTCTTGAAGATCTCCAGCGCGAGCTGCCAGCCCTGCCCTTGGGCCGTCTCGGGGTTCTCGTACTGCAGGATCGTGAAGGTGTCGCCGCCTGCCGCGTCGTCAGACGAGCCGCAGGCGACGAGGGATGTCGCTGCGACGGCAGCTGCTGCGATGCCGACTGCGACCCGCAGCGCCGTGCGCGTGATGGTTGCCATGCTTTCCTCCGTTGGTGGATTGGTGGATGGGTGGAGCGGTGGGGTGGCGTGCCGGGGCGCGCCGGATACCGGTGACACGGGTGCGTCTCCGGGAGTCGGGAAGGGTGAGGTCAGTGGGCCGGCGGGCCGACAGACGCTCGCTCTACGAGCGGACACGGAATACGGACGGATACCGGTGGGCCAGAGGCGTCACCGTGGATGCGGTCGATCGCGCGCTGCGCCGCCCAGGCGCCCATGGCACGATGCGGGAGCCGCACGGTCGTCAGCCCCGGCCGCATGGCGTCGGCGATGAACTCCTGGTCGTCGAAGCCGATGATCGACAGGTCCTCAGGTATGCGCAGGCCGAGGTCGGCGCACACCTGGTACGCCGCGAACGCGATCTGGTCCGAGAAGCAGAACAGCGCGGTCGGACGGCCGGATGACGCGAGCCACTCCCGCAGCGGCTCGACCGCATGGGAGGTGCTCGGGTCCGGAAGCGCGAGGACGAGCTTCGGATCGAGGTCGATTCCTTGCTCCGCCAGCGCTGACTCGTATCCGTCCCACCTCAGGCGCGAGGCGATGAAACGGTCACCCCCGACAGTGCAGAAGCCGATGCGGCGGTGTCCGGCGGCGATCAGCCGGCTGACGGCGGCGTGTGCTCCCCCCGCTTCGTCAGGCACCACACTGTCCGCCGCCTGCGGATCATCGGGGATGCCGTCGAGCACCACGACAGGGATCGTCGGCGGAACAGGTGGCAGCTCGACTACCCGATGATATTCCGCGGCCAGGATCATAGCCTCGATGTCACGCTGCAGCAGTGATTTCGATGACTGGGCGATCAGTTCGGGACGGTTGGTCGTGTCGATGATCATCGCGAGGTAGCCGGCATCCCAGGCGGCCGTCTGCACGCCCTCGAGCATCCTTCCCGCGAAGGGGATGCTCGCCACGCCGTCTGACAGCAGCCCGATCGTGTGCGTGCGCTTGGTTCTCAGCCCGCGGGCGAGCACGTTCGGGATGTAGCCCATCTCTGCCGCGGTCGTGCGGATGCGCTCGGCCGTCGCTGCATTCACCCGTCCCGCGTGACGATCGTTGAGGACCAGCGAGACCGCGGACGCGGATACGCCCACCGCAGCGGCGAGGTCCTTCAGAGTGATCACGGACGGCTCCTTCGACATCAATCGTTTGACGCTCGGGTTCTGAAGTCGCGTCAATCGTTTGATGCGACCGTACGGACGTCAAACGCGTTGACGCAAAGCGTTGTTACATGAACGTGATCAAGGCGCCGTCTCGTCCCGGCCTTGCACAATCAGGAGCCACCCCTACTCGGCGAGTTCGGCATCCGCGTCAACGGCATCAACCCCGACGGCGTCGTCCGCGGCTCTGGCATCTTCGCCTCCGGCTCGGGAGCGAACCGGGCCGCGACCTACGGCGTCGCCGAAGAGGACCTCGGCCAGTACTACGCGAACCGCACGATTCTCAAGCGCGAGGTCGTGCCCGAGAACGCGGCGGATGCCGTGTACGTGCTGACCGGTCCCGAGCTCAGTCGCACCACCGGCATGCACATCCCGGTCGATTCCGGCGTCGCCGCCGCATTTCTCCTATGACCCCCCTCCCCACCCGGTCGTTGAGCGAGCGAAGCGAGACGAAACGCTCCTCTCGTCCGCATGACCAGAGTTCACGATGACCGCCGTCGCAGCCGTCGACCTCGGGGCGACCAGCGGCCGTGTCATGATCGGTCGTGTCGGTGAGGACTCACTCGAGCTCGACCGCATCCACCTGGTCGGCGGCGGCTCGCTCAACCGCCTGCTCTGCCAGGCGACGGCGGATCGTTCGGGACTCCCCGTGCTGGCGGGGCCGGTCGAGGCGACCGCGCTCGGCAACGTGCTCGTGCAGGCGCGTGCGCTCGGCGCGGCCCCGGCGACGCTCGAGGGGCTGCGCGCCCTGGTCGCCCGCACGCACGCACCTCTGCGCTTCGACCCGCAGCGCTGAGACCGCCGGCAGCCGGCGCATCCGTCGGCCCGGAATCACGATTGTCGGTCGAGAAATCGTTCTCTCGACCGACATTCCGTGATCTCCGCCGACAGAGCCGTGGCGAAGGCACGCTTACGCGCATCGGCGCCGCCCACCGCCGATCACGCCGGAACCGCGACGCCCTCGTTCGCCGCGGCCAGCAGCTGCTCGACCTGCTCGTAGGTCACGTCGATGCCGGGGAATCCGATGAGGCGTCCGATCGGGAACGACGCCATCATCTTCTCCATCGCGTCGTCGTTCGGCATCATCGAAGCCGCCGACGAGTCGGTGGCGTTCAGCTCGCCCAGGAATCCGCCGAGCGCACCCATCACGATCGGACCCGCGACCGGGTGCGCGACGACGTCGCCGACCGAGGAGTCCATCGTGAGCGGCAGGCTGATCGCGTCGCCCTCGACCGGCACGACGACGGCCGAGCGGATGTCGCGGCTCGATGCCGCCACCTCGACCGTGTAGTCGCCGCCCTCGACGACGAACCGGTCGACGCGGATGTCCCAGTAGGCGAGGTCCTCTCGGCGCACGGTGAGCCCGACAGTGCGGGTCTCCCCCGCGGCGAGCGCCACGGACGAGAACGCCTTCAGCTCGCGCGGCGCGCGCTGCGCGATCGAGCGGACGGGCGCGAGGTACACCTGCACGACCTCGCGGCCGTCACGGTCGCCGGTGTTGGTCACGTCGACCTGCACTGCGATGTCGCCGGCCTCGGTCACCGACGCGGTGGCCGTCCCGTACGAGAACGTCGTGTACGACAGCCCGTGCCCGAACGGGTAGGTCACCTCGAGCCCCTTGGCGTCGTACCAGCGGTACCCGACGAGCAGCCCCTCGCCGTAGCGGACGTGCCCGAACTCGCCGGGGAAGTTGCCGTACGAGGGGTTGTCCTCGAGGCGCACTGGGATGGTCTCGGTGAGCTTGCCCGACGGGTTGACCTCGCCGTACAGCACGTCCGCTACAGCGCTGCCGCCTGCCTGGCCGAGCAGCCAGCTCTCCACGATCGCGGGGACGCGCTCGTGGAAGGGCAGCGCGACCACGCCGCCGTTCGAGAGCACGACGACGGTGTGCGGGTTCGCCTCGAGCACGGCGTCGAGCACGGCGAGCTGAACGGAGGGCAGGTCGATGTGATCGCGGTCGAAGCCCTCAGACTCCTCCGCGGCCGGCAGCCCGAGGAAGACGACAGCGACGTCGGCGGCGCACGCCGTCTCGACGGCCTCCGCCTGCAGCTCCTCGGCGGTGCGACCGGATGCCGCGACCGCGCCGCCCGCGATGGCGAAGCCGGGGGCGTAGGCGACCCGGTCGCCGCCGACCTCACGGAGGGCTTCGAGCGCGGCATCCACGCGGGTGGGGTTGATCAGGGAGGATCCCGCGCCCTGGAATCGTGGCTCGGCGGCGAACGCCCCGATCACTGCGACGGTCCGGTCCGCCGAGAGCGGCAGCAGCGCGCCGTCGTTCTTCAGTAGCACGATCGAGCGGCCTGCGGCCTCGCGGGCCAGCGCGTGGTGGGCGTCGACGTCGAGCGGGCCGTCCGCGGCCGGACGCGACGCCGCCCTGTGCACGAGGTCGATCGCGCGGGACGCCGCGGTGTCGAGCACGCCCTCGTCCAGTTCGCCGGCGCGCACGGCGGCGACGAGCTGAGCATCCGTCCGCCCGCCCGACGCCGGCATCTCCAGGTCGAGACCCGCGGCGATGCCGGTCACGCGGTCGTTCACGGCCCCCCAGTCCGAGACGACGAGGCCGTCGAAGCCCCACTCGTCGCGCAGCACCCGGGTGAGCAGCCACGGGTCCTCCGAGGTCCACACGCCGTTGAGCCGGTTGTACGAGCACATGACGGTCCACGGCGCGGCATCCTTCACCACCCGTTCGAAGCCGCGCAGGTAGATCTCCCGCAGCGGCCGGGGATCGATGTCGGAGCTCGCGCGCATCCGGTCGAACTCCTGGTTGTTCGCGGCGAAGTGCTTGAGCGAGGTGCCGACTCCCTGCGACTGGACGCCGCGCACGGACGCGGCGCCGAGGAGGCCGGAGACGATCGGATCCTCGGAGAAGTACTCGAAGTTGCGCCCGCACAGCGGGGAGCGCTTGATGTTGATGCCGGGGCCGAGCACGACCGCGACGTCCTCGATCGCGGCCTCGACGCCGATCGCCGCGCCGACCTGCTCGATGAGCTCGGGGTCCCAGGAGGAGCCGATGCCCACCGCCGGCGGGAAGCACGTCGCGGGCACGCTGCTCGCGAGGCCGAGGTGATCGGTGCCGCCGGCCTGCTTGCGAAGGCCGTGCGGCCCATCGGTCATCATGATCGACCGGATGCCGGCGCGTTCGACGGCCTTGGTCGTCCAGAAGTCCGCGCCGCTCGTGAGCGATGCCTTCTCCTCGAGGGTGAGGTCTGATGCCGAGATCTCGGTCATGTGGGTTCCTTTCGCGGGCGACGGCGATGTCCTGCGAAAACTATATGCCGGTAAGTATTAGATTTCAAACGTTGTTCAGGATTACGCTCGAAGACATGGCAAGACGGGGTTCATATGCGAAGGGCGTCGCCAGGCGCGAGGAGATCCTCGAGAGCGCGCTCGACGTCATCGGCCGCAAGGGCTACCAGAACGCCTCCCTCAAGGAGATCGCCGAGGTGGTCGGCGTGACCCCCGCCGCGCTCCTGCACTACTTCGGCACGAAGGAGGAGCTGTTCACCGCCGTGCTGCGAAAGCGCGACGAGAGGGACGAGCTCGACCACGGGGCCATCGGTGCGAAGGACGCCCGCGCCGGCCTCATCGAGGTGATCAGGCACAACACCGAGGTGCCAGGTCTCGTGCAACTGTTCTCCCGGCTCGCGGTGGACGCCGCGGACCCCGAGCATCCGGCGCACGAGTACTTCCTCGAGCGCAGCGCGCAGATGCGGGAGGTGGTCGCGAAGAACCTCGGCGACGACTCAGGACCTCTCGATGCCGACACCACGGCGCGGGTCGTGCAGGCCGTCACAGACGGCCTGCAGCTGCAGTGGATGATCGACCCCACCGTCGACATGGCCGGCATCGTCGAGAAGCTGATCGACGCGCTGCATCCGCGACACTGAGCCGCCCCGACCGTCGGGGAGGGTCAGCGGATGTTGCCGTTGGAGCAGGTCTGCTGCGCGGCGGAGTTGCCCTTGATCGAGTCGGGCAGCGCCACGACGTTCTCGGGTGTGGCCGTCGGGTCCGGAGTCGCCACAGTGCCGGGCGCGGGATCCTGCACGACGACGCCGTCGGTCTCGGTGTTCTCGTGCGTCACCTGCAGCTGCGCGTTCTGGTTGATCGCGTCCCACATCGCGGTGGCGGCCTCACGGTTCGGCACCACCTTGTTCTCGTTCTCCGGATCGGTGAGCGACGGGTACTGCAGGAACACGATGTCCTCGAACGGCACCGACTTCACGGCCAGGGCGATCTGCACGATCGTCATCGGGTTGTTGGCGAGCGAGGTGCTGGTCTCCATGTTCTGCAGACCCGTGTTCGCGAGCTTCAGCATGACCGGCACGTTGCCGAGCGTCTCGCCGCTGATCATCTTGCGCACCAGGCTCGACATGTACTGCTGCTGGTTGCCGATGCGGCCGAGGTCGCTGCCGTCGCCGACACCGTGCCGCGTGCGCAGGAACTGGAGCGCCTCGATGCCCTGCACCGTGTGCGTCCCTGCCGCCATGTCGAGGCTGGTGTACTTGTCCTTGATCGGGGTCGCGAGGCACACGTCGACGCCGCCGATCGCGTTGGTGATCTCGATCACGCCGCCGAAGGTGACGGATGCCGCGAACTGGACCTCCTGCCCGGTGAGTTCGGAGATCGTCTTGACGACGCAGTTGAGGCCGCCGTCGGTGTACGCGACGTTGATCGATTGCTTGCTCATCGCCGAGTGGACGTCGCCCTCCGCGTCCTCGCACTCCGGGATCGGCACCTGCAGGTCGCGCGGGAAGCTGACGACCGTGATGCGCCGCGGCTCCTCGGAGACGTGGACGAGAAGGTTGACGTCGTTGAGCGTGCCCTCGGAGTCCGGACCGGTGCAGCGGGCTCCGAAGTACTGCTTGTACGCGTCCTCGCAGGTGTCGACGCCGGTGAGGACGAGGTTGAAGCCGCCCTCGAACTCGCCGATGTCCGGCGGCAGGTCCTCGGTGCCGTCGAGCTCCACCGCGTTCGCGGTCACGGTGCTGGAGAGGTCGTAGAGCACGTAGGCCGCGACGCCGACCCCACTGACGAGCACGACGGCCAGGCCGATCGCGATGAACTTCAGCAGCTGGCTGATCGGGGTGGGAGTGCGCAGCTGACCGTGACGTGCGATGGTGCGACGACGTCGGGGGTTCTGACTCACTCGGGGCCCTTCAGGTCTGCGGCGGGTGCGGGGACACCGCACTCCATGATGCGGAGGGTAAGGGATTCGAACCCTTGAGACATCTCTGCCCACTGGTTTTCAAGACCAGCTCCATCGGCCGCTCGGACAACCCTCCCGACAGACGCATCTGCCGACAAGCCGTGAGTCTAGCCGAGTTCCATTCTCCCGCGCTGACCTGAGCGGGACCTGGACCCGATAGCCTCAGGCCGTGAGTCAGTCGGTCAGTGCCGGCGTGGGGACCGTGGCAAGAACGGTGGCCAGGCCGCCGTCCTCGACAGGGCCGGTGATCTCCCCCGCGGCATCCTTCACCTCGTCGGGCGCCTGACCCATCGCGACGGCGCGCCCTCCGAGCCCGCGCGCCCAGCCGAACATCCCGATGTCGTTGCGGCCGTCGCCGGCGACCAGCACCCGCTCCTCGCCGAAGCCGAGCTCGACACGCACCTGCTCGAGCGCGGTGCCCTTGTCGACGCCCTGCGGCGCGATGTCCAGCCAGGCGGTCCAGCCGATGGCATAGGAGACCTCGTTGAGGCCGGCATCCGCCACCAGCTTGTGGAAGTCGTCCTCATCGTGACCGGGCGAGACCACGACGATGCGCGAGACCGGGAGCGCGCTGAGCTCGTCGAAGTCGACCTGCCGACCGCCGTCGAGCGTCCAGTCGTCGAGCTGCTGGGTGTACAGCCGCTGACCGGAGGCGAGCTCCACCATGTACCTCGCGTCGGGCAGGCGCTCGCGCAGCAGCTCGAGCACGGGAGAGGGATCGAAGGTTTCGACGTTCCAGCGCTCCCATCCGTCGTCCATCCGGCGCATCGTCACGGCGCCGTTCGAGCACACCACATACTGGGCGATCAGGCCGAGCTCCTCGACGTACCGCCTGGTCGCCATCCAGCTTCGGCCGGTCGCGATCGTCACCTCGTGCCCGGCGTCACGCACGCGCGCGACGGCCTCGGGCACGCCGGGGCTCATGGTCTCGTCCTGCAGCAGGATGGTGCCGTCGACATCGAGCCCGATGAGCCACTGGGTCCCTGAGTCGATCGAAGGCGCCGTCACGCCTGCGGCTCCAGCACTTCGAGTCCGCCGAGGTAGGGCCGGAGCACCTCGGGCACGCGCACGGAGCCGTCCGGCTGCTGGTGGGTCTCGAGCAGAGCGACGATCCAGCGGGTGGTGGCCAGCGTGCCGTTCAGGGTCGCGACGTGCTGGGTCTTCGCGGTCTGGCCGTCCACCGCCTCCGGCCGGTGCCGGATGTCGAGCCGCCGCGCCTGGAACGTCGTGCAGTTAGACGTCGACGTCAGCTCTCGGAACGCGCTCTGCGTCGGGACCCAGGCCTCGATGTCGTACTTGCGCGCGGCGCTCGAGCCGAGGTCGCCCGCGGCCACATCGATCACGCGGTACGCGAGGCCGAGGGAGGTGAGCATCTCCTCCTGCAGGGCGACGAGACGAAGGTGCTCGGCCTCGGCATCCTCCGGCGTCGTGTAGACGAACATCTCCAGCTTGTTGAACTGATGCACGCGGATGATGCCGCGGGTGTCCTTGCCGTACGAGCCGGCCTCGCGGCGATAGCAGGTCGACCAGCCGGCGTAGCGCAGGGCGCCGTCGGACAGATCGACGATCTCGTCCTTGTGATAGCCGGCGAGCGCGACCTCGCTGGTTCCGACGAGATAGAGGTCGTCGTCCTTGTCGAGGTGGTAGACCTCGTCGGCGTGCTCACCGAGGAAGCCGGTGCCCTGCATGATCTCGGGCCGGACGAGCGTCGGCGTGATCAGCGGGATGAAGTCGTTCTGCAGCGCCTTGTCGAGCGCGAGGTTCATCAGCGCGATCTCGAGACGCGCGCCGATGCCGCGGAGGAAGTAGAACCGCGCCCCGGAGACCTTGGCGCCGCGCTCCATGTCGATCGCGCCGAGGATCTCACCGAGCTCCAGATGATCGCGCGGCTCGAAGTCGAAGGCCGGCACCTCGCCGACGCGGCGGAGCTCGACGAAATCGGCCTCGCCGCCGGCCGGAACGCCGTCGATCACGACGTTCTCGATCTTCGCGAGCGCGGCGGATGCCGCATCCGCCGCCTCGTGCGCGGCCTGCTGCGCCTGCTTGACGCGGTCGGAGAGGTCCTTGGCCTGCGCCACGAGCGCCGCCTTCTCGTCCTTGGGCGCCTTGGCGACCTGCTTGCCGAACGCGTTCTGCTCGGCGCGCAGCTCCTCGAAGGCGGCGAGCGCCGCGCGGCGCGATCGATCGGCCTCGACCGCCACGTCCACGGAGAGCTGGTCGTGGCCGCGGGCCGCCTGGGAGCGGCGGACGATCTCGGGGTGGTCGCGGAGAAGAGCGAGGTCGATCATCCATCGATTCTACGAGGTTCGCCTGAGGCGCCCGGATGCCGGGATTAGAGTAGCGCCATGACGACGCGCCCCTCCGCCACGCGACAGGCGGCGCTCATCTACAACCCGATCAAGGTGAACGAGAAGCAGCTGCGGGCCACGGTGCGCGCCCTCTCGAAGGATGCGGGGTGGGAGTATCCGGCGTTCTATCCGACCACGCTCGACGACGCGGGCCAGCAGGCGACAGCGGATGCTCTCGCCAGAGGAGTCGACGTCGTGCTGGTCGCAGGCGGCGACGGCACCGTGCGAGCGGTGTCGGAGGCCATCGCGAACACCGGGGTCCCGCTCGCGATCCTGCCGAGCGGCACCGGCAACCTGCTCGCGCGGAACCTCGGGCTTCCTCTCGGGGACCCGGCCGAGATGGTGCGCGCGGCGCTGGGCGACTTCCGGCATCCGATCGACATCGGCTGGGCGCACGTGACCCGCGCCGACGGGACGAAGGCGGAGCACGCGTTCGTGGTGCTCGCCGGCATCGGCCTCGACGCCGACATGATCGCGAACACGCGAGCGGACCTGAAGAGGTCTGTCGGCTGGATCGCCTACGTCGACGGCGCCGCCCGCTCGCTCGCGACGGCCGAGCCGTTCAGGGCGGTCTTCCAGATCGACGACGGGCGGCTGCACACCACGAAGGTGCAGAGCATCCTGTTCGCCAACTGCGGCACGCTGCCGGCCGGCATCGCGCTGATCCCGGAGGCCTCGATCGACGACGGCGTGCTCGACATCGCGGTGATCCAGCCCACCGGCGCCTTCGGCTGGCTGGGCGTCTGGCGCAAGATCTGGTGGGACAACTCGGTGCTCCGGCGCTCCCGCGCCGGTCGCCGGGTCCTCGAGCGCCGCGGCAAGGACGCCTCGGTGCACTACTTCCACGGCGGGGCGGCGGAGGCCGCTGCGGCCAAGCCGGTTCCGATCGAGCTCGACGGCGACGAGTTCGGGGCGGCGGTGCAGATCAGCTGCCGAATCGACCCCGGCGCACTACTGCTGGCGCTGCCGGCAGGGCACCCGGTCGCGAACCTCTGACTCGACTGCTCTCGTCGCCGGGAACTCAGCCGCGAACCGCCACCGTCCCGTCGAGACCGTCGCCGACCAGGGTCAGCGTGAAGTCGTCGTCCTCGACCTGGTCATCGCCGAACGCGATCACAGTGGCGCGCGGGGCCATGTCCATGGTGCACATCCGCGTCTCGTCGGTGACGAACGTGACCGTCCCGGCGTTCCCGGCGCCGTCGACCGACTCGATCACGGGCGGGCATCCCGACGATCCCCAGGTCAGCAGGACGAGCGTCCCGTCGCCGATCCACCCGGCGGAGGGCGCGTAGTCGGTCGAAGACCCCGGGGTCCCGGCGAACGCGGCATCCCCGTCGAGATCCACGTCGTCCGAGATGTCCCCGTACTTGACCTGAAGCGTGATCTCCTTCGTCGGGTCGACGCCCTCCGGCAGCGCGCCGATGCTCGCGCGCGGGGCGAGGTCCATCGTGCAGACGTCCTGGCCCTCCGGGTCGACGACGCTCACCCGCACGGTCTGCCCCTCGGCCGACGCCTCCTCGAGCTGCGGCACGCACGTCGACGAGCCCCAGGTGACGACGGCGAACATGCGTCCGTCTTCGAGCAGGGCGCCCTCGATGTCCTGCGCGTCATCGTCGCCGTCCGATGTCGGCGCATCCGAAGGCGTCGCCGAGCTCGTCGGGCTGTCGGTTCCGGGGGTCGTCGTGCAGCCCGCGATCAGGAGAGCGGCGGCGAGCGCGGAGAGTGCGGCGACGAGGCGAGTCGGGGAGGTCATGCTGCCACGCTACCTGCGGGCGGCCGACATTTCCGGCGTGAACCGACATTCACAGCGTGAACCCACCGGTCGCGCGTGAGACACCGTGCGGCGCATGGCGGCTCACGCAGAAAGTGTCGGTTGACGCGGCATCCGCCTTGCCGCGCAGCATCCTCCGCGCCGAACGGCCGAGCAACTACTGCAGCGCCGAGGTGAGCCGGGCGAGGTTGTCGAGGATGGTCGATCGCAGCGGCTGCTGCAGCCACTCCTCCAGCGTGAGCTCGCGGCTGAGCTCCCGGTATTCGTCCTCCACGACGCGCATCTCGCGGACGAACTCCTCGCCGCGCACGAGCATCGACACCTCGAGATTGAGACCGAAGGAGCGCATGTCCATGTTGCTGGAGCCGATCACGGCGACATCGTCGTCGATCGTCAGGCTCTTGGTGTGCAGGATGTACGGCTTGCGGTACATCCAGATGCGGATGCCGGCGCGCAGCAGCGCCTCGTAGTAGCTGCGCTGCGCGTGGTAGACCATCGCCTGGTCGCCCTCTTCCGAGACGAACAGCTCGACCTCGACCCCGCGGTCGACCGCCGCGGTCACTGCCAGCAGCAGCGCCTCGTCCGGGACGAAGTACGGGCTGACGATCATGATCTTCTTCTTGGCCGCGTAGAGCAGGCCGAGGAACAGCCGGAGGTTGTTCTCCAGCTCGAAGCCCGGCCCGGACGGCACCACCTGGCAGTCGAGGTCGCCCGAGCCGACCTGCGCATGGGTGATGTCGATCTCAGACAGCACCTCATCCGTCTCGCTGTACCAGTCGGCGAGGAAGATCGCGTTCACGCTCAGCACGACCGGTCCGTCGAAGCGCGCCATCAGATCGACCCAGTGCAGACCTCGCCTGATGTTCTTCGAGAGGTTGTACGTCGAGTCGGTGATGTTCTGCGATCCGACGAACGCCACGTCGCCGTCGACCACGAGGAGCTTCCGGTGATTGCGCAGATCGGGACGCTGCATCCGCCCCTTGAACGGCTGCACCGGCAGCATCGGGTGCCAGTCTGCGCCCATCGCGTTCAGTCTCCGGATGGTCTGCCGGTAGCGCGGCTTCCAGCGGTTGGCCCAGTGGTCCATCAGCACCCGCACCTCGACGCCCCGCTCCGCCACCTCTTCCAGCGCGCGGAAGAAGTTGTCGGTGGCGGCATCCGCCTGCAGGATGTAGAACTCGACGTGCACGTAGTCGGTGGCCTGCCGGATCGCGTCCGCCATCTCGTCGAGGGAGCGCTGATATCCGGAGATGAGGTGCGCGCCGTTGTCTCCCGAGATCGGCAGCGCGCCGAGCCGCTGGTTCATCTCGACGAGCGGCGGGAACCACTTCGGCGCCTCCGGCCGCAGCGTGCCGAAGTGCAGATGCTCGCTCGTCTCGGCGATGTAGGCGTTGATCTGGTCCTGCTTGCGGCGGCGTGCGCGCGGCAGCCGCGGATTCCCGATCAGCAGGAACAGCAGGACCCCGACGAACGGGATGAAGAAGATGGCGAGCAGCCAGGCCATCGCCGCCGTGGGGCGCCGATTGCGCGGAACGATGATGACGGCCGTGATGCGGATGGCGATGTCGAGGACGAGAAGGAACGCCGCGACCCACCATCCCCAGGCGTCAGGCGTCATCCGGGTCCTCTCGGCGAGTCGGCGCGGCGACAGCCGCCGCCGGAGCGCGCACCGCTGAGGGTGCGCTGGCTACACAGTAACCGATGCTGCGGACGTCGCTCAGGAGCGCGGCGGCAGGCCGCGAGCCGCCCGCTCCTCCGCCTCGATCTTCGCGTGCACCTTGCGCTCGGTGCGGTCGAAGCGCAGGATGCCGCGGAGCACGAAGAAGAAGACCAGGCTCACGCCGATGGTCGGCAGGATCGACCATGCCGCTGCGAGCCAGAAGTTCTCCATGCCTCCATGGTACGCGCCCACTCTCCCTGCACATCCCGGGATTCCCGGGAATCGGGCTCCGTCGCTGTGGAATCGCGCCACCGGCGGCGCCGTTCTCGCACACTCGCGGAATGACAACACTCCTCCGAGCCTCCGACTCCGCTGAGTTCCTCAGCATCGTTCCCGCCCTGGCCGGCTTCACGCCGCGACAGAGCGTCGTGCTGCTCCCGTTCCAGGGAAAACGCACCTACGGCGCGATGCGCCTCGACCTCCCGCAGGCGGAGGTCGACATCGAGGAGTACGCGGATGCCGCGGTCGGCCTCATCGCCCGCGTCGAGGGGACGGATGCCGTGGCCCTCGTGCTGTACACGGACGACCCGCCGCAGCCGACCCGAGACGGACTCGTGCTCCCGTTCGCCGTCGAGGTCGACGAGCTTCTCGGCTGCGCCGACGAGGCAGGGCTCCGCATCGTCGACGCGCTCTGCGTGACCCCCGCCGGCTGGTCGAGCTACCTCGACGACGAACCCGAGCTCAGCCCGCTCGCGGATGTCGGCGAGGTGCCCGTCGTCCCGGGTGTCGGCGATGTGTCGGGCGACCAGCTGGCCGGCACCGAGCTTCCGCATGCGGACCTGGCCGAGAAGGAACGGGTGGGCCGGGCGCTCCTCGAGCTCGCCGAGCTGCTGGAGCACGACGAGAACGGGCGGCTGACCGGCCGGGAGAACCCGCAGGCGATCGCCGCGCTCGTGATGCTGGAGGACATCCCGGCCTTCCTCGAGTCGGTGCTGGAGCGACCGGCGGACCTGCCCGTCTTCGCGACCGCGGCGCTGCTGTGGTGCATGGACAGGCCGCTGCTCCGGGACGTCGCCCTCACCCAGTGGGCGACCGATCTCGCCGGAGGCCTGCGCACTCTCGACGCGCAGCTCGCCTTCTCCGAGACCGGAACGATGATCCCCGACGAGCTCGGCAGCGTTTTCCTCGGCAAGGGTGCCGCCCCGGATCCTGACCGGCTCCGGCTTGCGCTCGCCGTGGTCCGCCTCGCGGCCGCGAAGGCACCGCGGATGTCGCGCAGAGGCCCGCTGACCGCCGCGGCCTGGCTGTCGTGGGCGCTCGGACGCGCCACGCACGCCGGGCACTATCTCGAGCTCGTTCGGGAGATCGATCCGCAGTACGGCCTGGCGGCGCTCCTGGAGACGATGATCGGCGCCGCGATGCTTCCGGAGTGGGCGTTCCGGCGGGGCCGGACCGACTCCGCCGCTACTTGACCAGCGGGAAGAGGATCGTCTCGCGGATGCCGAGGCCGGTGATGGCCATCAGCAGGCGGTCGATGCCCATGCCCATGCCGCCGGACGGCGGCATGCCGTGCTCGAGCGCCCGCAGGAACTCCTGGTCGACCGGCATCGCCTCGACGTCACCGCGGGCGGCGAGCTTCGCCTGCTCCTCGAAACGCTCACGCTGGATGACCGGGTCGACGAGCTCGGAGTACCCGGTGGCCAGCTCGAAGCCGCGGATGTACAGGTCCCACTTCTCCACGACACCCTCGATCGAGCGGTGCTCGCGCACCAGGGGCGAGGTGTCGACCGGGAAATCCATCACGAAGGTCGGGCGCACCAGGTCGCCCTTCACGAAGTGCTCCCAGAGCTCTTCGACCAGCTTGCCGTGGGTCGCCTGTGCCGGGAGGTCGACGTCGTTCTGCTCGGCGAAGGCGATCAGGTCCTCCACCGCATCCTGCGGCGTGACGGTGCGTCCGGATGCTGCGGAGAGCGACTCGTACATCGAGATGCGGTCCCACTCGCCCCCGAGATCGTACTCGGTGCCGTCGGCCCAGGTCACGGTGGTGGAGCCCGCGACGGCGATCGCGGCCTGCTGGACGAGCTCCTGAGTGAGCGCCGCCATCTGGTTGTAGTCGCCGTAGGCCTGGTATGCCTCGAGCATCGCGAATTCGGGGCTGTGCGTCGAGTCGGCGCCCTCGTTGCGGAAGTTGCGGTTGATCTCGTACACGCGCTCGATGCCGCCGACGACGGCGCGCTTCAGGTAGAGCTCGGGCGCGATGCGCAGGAACAGCTCGGTGTCGAACGCGTTCGAGTGCGTGACGAACGGACGAGCGGATGCTCCGCCGTGCTGCACCTGCAGCATCGGCGTCTCCACCTCGAGGTAGTCGTGGCTGCCGAAGGTGGCTCGCAGGCTCGCGTTCACGGCGGCACGGGCACGCACGGTGCTGCGCGCCTGCTCGCGGACGATCAGGTCGAGGTAGCGGCTGCGGACCCGGCCCTCCTCGCTGAGCTCGGAGTAGGCGTTCGGCAGCGGCAGGATCGCCTTCGACGCGATCTCCCAGCCGTCCGCCATGATCGACAGCTCGCCGCGGCGACTGGAGATCACTTCGCCGTGCACGAAGACGTGGTCGCCGAGGTCGACGTACTCCTTCCAGTCCGCGAGCGACTCATCCCCCACGTTCGCGAGGGAGATCATCGCCTGGATGCGCGATCCGTCGCCGGCCTGGAGCGTCGCGAAGCAGAGCTTGCCGGTGTTGCGGCTGAACACGATACGTCCTGCGACGCCGACGACGACGCCGGTCTCGGCGCCCGCATCGAGCTCGCCGTACTCGGCGCGCAGCGCCGGGATCGAGTGCGTCACGGGCACGCCGACGGGGAATGCCCCGCCTCCGGCATCCGCGCGCTTCGCGATCAGGCGCTCGCGCTTCGCGAGACGCACGGCCTTCTGCTCGTGGACGTCCTCTTCAGTGGCGTCGATGGTCGTCTCGGGCGCGGCAGACGCGTCAGTCATTCTGGGCTCCTTGGAAAGTCGCTCCCAGTTTACCGAGGTGGAGTCCCCGGCCTTCGCGGCGGATGCTCGATGTAGCCCGAGCGCCCTCATCCACCTCCCATCGCGTACCCGAAATCGCCGCTTCGACGCACCTACGCG